>NZ_JBIVIR010000024.1:0-111438 GCF_044749825.1 Streptomyces sp. NPDC088915 | reverse complement strand
TCGCTCCCTGCGGGCTGCGGTCGCTTCGCTCCCTTGCGCGGGGCCCCGGGGGGCTCCTCCGGACGCCCGCCCCCCGGGGACCGGGGGACGGGCTGATGCCGGTGGTGGGCCGGGCCAGGAGAACGGTCTCATCGTCGACTGCGGGCGGCATCGTGGTGACCGCGAGGGGTTGAGGTCGAGGAGGGCCTGGAGGAGCCGGACGCCGAAGTTCGAGTGCGGGCCGGCCGGGGGCCCGGGAGGGAAAAGCGGCTGGCAAGGAGGGGGGTCGGCGGAGGTCCGG
This sequence comes from Streptomyces sp. NPDC088915, assembly GCF_044749825.1. Classification (NCBI taxonomy): domain Bacteria; kingdom Bacillati; phylum Actinomycetota; class Actinomycetes; order Kitasatosporales; family Streptomycetaceae; genus Streptomyces; species Streptomyces sp. NPDC088915. Next base: position 111,158 of record NZ_JBIVIR010000024.1, on the reverse strand, counting down.
ACGTCCTCTAAAAGATCATGGAACTTCCGGGAAAAAACCCTGGTCAGATGCCCTTTCCGGCTATGTGATCCGGCCCAACACTGGTAATATAGAGCTTGTTGGAAGGGGGTGGCACCCCGACCGGCACCACTCGAAACCCGCACCACACCGGAGGCAGACGACATGACCGTCAAGACCCGCACCCCGCGCCCCGCCGTCAAGAAGACCGCCAAGGCTCCGCAGCCGGTCGTCACCGTCGTTGACACCCGTCACCCGAAGTCCGGCCTGTCGATCAGCTACCGCGTCACCGTGGGCACCGTGGAGCGCGCCGAGGTGATCAGCGAGGCGGGGGTCTCGGTTGGGCTGGCCGCTCGCCTCACGATCCAGGCGGGCCCGGGGCAGCGCCCCGTGACCGTCATGGCCAGCCGCCTTATCGGTGAGGGTGAGTGGCACATCGACGCCATGACCGAGCGCAACGGTCGCGTTCACTTCTCCCGAGGCTTCGGGAACCGGCAGCCCGGCGGCCGCCGCCTCATGGCCGACCTGGGCGACGTGCTCACCCTCTGCGCGTACGACGTTCGCGGACTGGTCGAGGACGCCGAGCCCGGCCGCCCGCTGAAGCTGCGCAAGGTCAAGGCGAAGCGCACGGCGAAGGTCGCCGCCGAGGCGTAACCGGAGTGGCCGGGGCGTGGTGAGCGCCCCGGCCACAGTAGGGGCCGGAGTAGAAAAAGCCTGATCAGACCCCCTTCCGCCCTTCTGAATCTGGGCTAAAACTGGTAATATAGAGCTTGTTGGGAGGGGGTGGCACTCCTCCCGGCACCGCTCGAAACCCGCACCACTTCAACGAGAGGCACCCGCCGAGATGGCTACCAAGACCACGCGCCGCCGCTCCACCAAGACCACCGAGGAGCGCGCGGCGGAGGTAGACGCTCTCCACGAGCAGCTCAACAGCGCGATTGCGTCCCTGATCTCCGCCGACGGATGGAAGGCGATGCTTCGCGCGACCGTCGCGAACCTCGGCCGCTACTCCGCCAACAACATGCTGCTGATCCTGGCCCAGTGCCCACACGCCACCCAGGTGCGCAGCTTCAAGCAGTGGAAGGAGAACGGCCGTTCCGTCCGCAAGGGGGAAAAGGGACTGCGGATCTTCGCCCCCATGACGGTTAAGAAGAAGGACGAGACCGGCGCGCCGGTCCTGGACGAGAACGGCCAGGAGAAGAAGCGGGTTCTTTTCAAGACCGTCGCCGTGTTCGACATCAGCCAGACCGACCCCATCGAGCAGGAGACCACCCCCGAAGAGTCCACGGAGCCCGCCTACGCGCTCGGCGGAAAGGTGGAGGGCGATGCCCCGGCCGAACTCTGGGACTCCCTTACGGCCCACATCGAGGGCCACGGGTACGCGGTGCGGCTGGAGTCCACCGGCCGCGCGGACGGGTACACCGACCCCAAGACCCGCGTAGTCGGCATCCAGGCCAGCGACCCCGAGGCGCACCGCGTGATCACGCTCGCCCACGAAGCCGCGCACATCGAGTGCGGCCACGTCGCAGACCTGAACGAGTACCGCCGTCACCGGGGACGCATGGAGTGCGAAGCCGAATCCGTCGCGTACATCGTCGCCGGGGTGGCCGGTCTGGACGCCGCCCTTACGTCCGTCCCGTACATCGCGAACTGGGCAGGCCAGACCGCCGAGGAGGTCCGCGAGACGCTCGCAGCCGCAAGCGCAACGGTCGTCCGCGCCGCCCGCGCGATCCTGGCCACCACCACGGCCACGCCGGATGAAGTGACGGAGACGGACGAGGCGGAGCGCGTGGTGGAGGAAGCCGCCCACGCCGCCTACCAGGAGGCGCGCGCCGAGATGATCGAGACCGCCCAGCAGCGCGAGCAGCTCCAGCCGCTCGATATCGCCACGGCACCCGCTCAGGGGTGACGCGAGGTGGGGGGAGGGGAAACCCTCCCCCCACCGGCACGGCGGGGACGCGCCGACCGGCCATCGTGGTGCGGCGGTCGACGACGGCCGCACCGCCCATTCCACCGGGCGACGGCCGCGCCCACGGTTCAGCGGCCCAGTGCGCACGCTGGGAGGCACACCGCCGGAGCGTGACCGCGTGCGCGGTGGGCGACGGCTGGCCGTGGACGGCCGGGCCGGACGCGGAACGCCGTGGTGGTGCCCGGTCGTGGGCGCCGGCCCCGCCGCTGGACGTGTGGCCGGCGCGCAGCTCCTCCCGTACGGCACCCGTCCTCCGGCCGGGTACTGGGGGCTCCTCGCCCCCAGGCCCCCCGCCAGCGCCCAGGGCGCGCTGGACCGCCCAGGTGAAAAGGCGACAGGCCCCGGGCATCGCGGGGTCATCCCGCGGCCTGCGGGTCGGTGGAGAAGGTGCGGGCGGCCGACCGCGGCGTGACCGTCGGTGGAGGGTCTCATCGTCCCTTCGGGCCGATCCGGCCGTGCGCCGCAGTCGTCGGGCGTGGCCGCCCTCCTTTTTGCGGCCCTCCGGTCGCTTCGCTCCCTGCGGGCTGCGGTCGCTTCGCTCCCTTGCGCGGGGCCCCGGGGGGCTCCTCCGGACGCCCGCCCCCCGGGGACCGGGGGACGGGCTGGAGTCCGTCGTGGCCGAGGCGGGGGCAGAGCGCCGTCGTCGTCCGCCGGCGCCGTCGTGGCGGGGGAGAGGGGCTGAGGTCGAGGAGGGCCTGGAGGAGCTGGACGCCGGAGTCCGAGTGCGGGCCGGCCGGGGGCCCGGGAGGGAAAAGCGGCTGGCAAGGAGGGGGGTCGGCGGGGGCCCGGACGCCCGCTAAAAGATCATGGAACTTCCGGGAAAAACCCTGGTCAGATGCCCTTTCCGGCTATGCGATCCGGCCCAGTGCTGGTAATATAGAGCTTGTTGGAAGGGGGTGGCACCCCGACCGGCACCACTCGAAACCCGCACCACACCGGAGGCAGACGACATGACCGCGACTGCGACGCGCACCCGCCACTTCTACAAGTGCAACTGCGACGTGGAGCCGGGGCCGCACACGGTGCCGATCCAGCGCGTGGCCGTTGAGCCCGACGCCAGCGCCAACGCCCGCCAGCTCTGCGCTGTCCTGGATGGGGTCTGGCATGACGCCAGCCTGTTCTACGGTCCCGGCGTCCGTATGGCGATCGTCTGCGAGGAGGGCGACAGGAGCGCCGCCGCCAATGCCGCCAGGTACTGGGCCGCCACCCGTGGATTCCCTGTCGAGCCGAACGACGGGTTCACCACCCTGCGTGTGGTGCCCGAGTCGTTCGCGGTGCCCGCCGATGAACGGCGACCGGTCTACCGCTACACCGCGTAAGCGGAAGGGGGCGGCGGGGGTCTTTGGACGCCCCGCCTCCCCGCCGCGCAGAACCGGGCCGTTCCTGGCCGACGAACTCACCGCACGTGATGAGAGCGGCGGCCGCGCCGACCTCCCCCCGACCGGCCCCGCCGCGCGCCCGTCCGTCCACCAGTCGGCCGCCGGGCGACGGCCGCACGTCTTGACCGCCCTCCGGCGCGCATCCCGCACTCCGGCGCCTGCCCCGGGCCAAGCCCGCAGCGGCATCCCACCTTCTCCACGACGAGGAACCCGATGAACACCACCATGTCCGAAGCCAGTTCCACCAGCCTGCGCATGGCCGTCGAGGCCGCGCGCGCGGCCGCCAAGGCCGCCGCACACACTGCCGCCCTGATCCTGATCGAGGCGGACGGCGGTCAGGGCCGCATCCACCAAGCGTGGCGAGGAGAAGGCCCCGCCGACGCCTGGTGCGTGGTCACCTCCGCGCACTTCACCGCGCACATCCTCTCCGAGTCGCACGGCGACCGCGCGCACGTCACGCTGACCGGCATCACCCCGGCCGCGTACGAGCGGATGCGGACCTGGGCCGAGGATCGTGACGACTGCGACCACGATTACGGCTGCGTCTGCCTTGAGGACCCGTGGCCCACGCTCGCCTTCCTCTCCACGTCCACCGAGGAATGCCGGATCGACTACCGCCGCGCCGACGAGGACGAGCGTGGCCGCGCCCGCCTGGCGTTCGATCGCGTCACCGTCACGCTCTTCGACGAGCCGGTGACCGTCGTGGACACCCTGCTCCGCATCGCGCGCGGCCGCCTGATGCACGGCAGTGACCGCAGCGCCCCGCCCCCCGGGGTGCTGCGGCCCGCTCCGAACTGACCAGCGCGGAGCGCGGCCGCGCCGACGGGCCCCGGCCCCGGCGCGGCCGCGCCCCACGGTGGTCACCAACCACCACGGGCGACGACCGGTCGCCCTGTGGCCGGCCCCGTGCGCCGCCACGTCCCGGTACCACCCGCCGGTGGTGCCCCACCCTGAGAGAGGACCCCATGACCGACTTGATCAAGCTGCCCCACACCGGACTTCACGTCCCCCACGACCGCTACACCCTCGCCGGCCTCCAGCAGATGACGACGCGCTGCGGCATCGCCTACAACGCCACCGTCCACGAGGGAGAGCGCTGCGTGGGCGTCATCGAGAACGAGGGCAATGGCGGGGGCACCTGGTTCTTCCCGGCCACCGCCGCCGACCACCACGCCGTTCACGAGTTCGCGGCCGCTTGCCGCATGGACGGGGAACCGCTGTCCGAGGAGGAGGTGCTGGACCACCTCATCACTGAGCACGAGACCGCCCGGGACGTCGCGAAGTGCGCGCGGCACCGCGCAAGCCTGCTCCGCGGCCTCGACGAGGACGGCCTGCCCGCCGTCATCACCTCCGTGAGCGCCCCGCCGGTCTGGCTGGACCGTGCCGACTCCCCGTTCCTGCCCCGGATCGCCCGCGGCTTGAGGGCAAGCGATCCCGACGTGGCTGTCTGGGAGTTCTGGACCGGCGACCAGTGGAAGCGGCTCAGCCTCCCCGCCGCCATCGACTGAAACCCCTGCTCAGCCCCCCTTTTTGCTAGGCGGTCCGGCTCGAAACTGGTAATATAGAGCTTGTTGGAAGGGGGTGGCACCCCGACCGGCACCACCACTCGGAACCTGGACCGGAAGGCCTGACATGCCTGCGTACATCGGTGATCTCGAAGAGTCCTGCATCGAATGCGGCGCGGACGAGGGGGAGCCCTGCGACCCCGAGTGCGAGCACTACGACGAGGAGCTCCACGACGGGTACACCCGCGAGATCGAAGCCCCCTCACAGTACGAGGAGCCGGTACCGCCCGGCTGGTAGACAGCACTCCCGCCGGGGCGGCGGATGGCACCGCCGCCCCGGCACCACTCGAAACCCGACACCACCCCAGGAGGACCCGATCCCTACCCGCTCGATGATCGAAACCCGAGTCTGCATCGACGACACGCTCGGCCCGTTCGACTGCAAGCTCGACCCGGCCAACCGGTGGAACGGCTGGCTGAGCCCCCACTTCCCGCTCGACTCCGCACGGCGGCTCTCCGCGCAGACGCTCCGCATGGCCGAGGAGTACGGCTACGACTGCACCGACACCATCCACGTGATCGAGGGCCGCGAGGACAGCCCCGACACGGTGCACATCATCGAGGGCGGCCCCAGCCGACACGGTGAAGAGGACGAGGTCCTGGCGGTCGCCGTACGCGTCAACTGGCGGCACGTCGACCGGGACGCGGGCCGCGCCGCCACGGTCACCGAGGCCACCCCGCAGGCCCGGAAGGCGGCCCGGCGACGTAAGCCCGGCGGTCGCGGAGCCCGCCGCGTGGTCATCGTCCACATCCGGTGGATGTACCTCGACGAGGGCAGCGACACGGCCGCCAGCATCGTGGCGCCCGACGACGAGGGGCTCTACTCGATCGGCGGCTGGGAGTGGACGTGGCACTTCGCGAGTTGGTGGTGCCTGTGCGGCTCCGACCAGGACTGGCACGTGCTCGACTGCCTCTGCGGCGTCACCCGGGGCCAGGCACTGGCTCTCAAGGAGGCCGCGCCCCGGGTCGGCGCGATCCTCCGCAGGGACGCCCCCGGGGCCACCGCAGCTCTCTTCGAGACCACCACCGCGCCCCGGATCGTCACGGTGGTCGACGGCGCCACCGAGCTGGACCTTGGCGAGGGCGGCCCGTACGACACGGAGACGCTCGGAGAAGCGGACGCGGTACTGCGCGCCGCGCTGGGCAGCGGCCCGATCGAAGGCGGCCCCCACTGGCTCAGGTTCGAGCCCGCCGCCCGCTGACCGCGACGCAGCCCTGATCCGGCCGGGGCGGCGGACGGCACCGCCGCCCCGGCACCACTCGAAACCCACCCGGTGGGGCGGCGAAACGCCGCCCCACGGAGAGGAGCGCGATGCCGCGCGTCACCCGCCAGCACACCGTCGCCCACCACCTGGTCCAAGGCGGCTTCACCGACCTGAAGCTCACCGAGGCCGCGCAGAAGAAGGACCGTCCCGGCCTCTACCGCGAGGACGGGTTTTCCGTCCGCAGCTACTACACGCCGGACGGCACCCTGCTCACGGTGGCCGGCGCCTACGGGCCGGACTGGGTGATGACCCGGGCCCAGATCCGTTACCGGCTCGAACGGCCCTACATCCGGTACACCGTGATCGACGACGCCCCCGGCCTGGCCGCCCACGAGCAGCTCGTCCGCTGGGCCACCGGCGAGGAGCTCCGGGTCCGCAAGCGGGCCGCGGCCGTCCGCCAGGCCCCGCTCGTCGCCCAGCTCCGGCGTCAGCAGAGCGAACAGGCCGCCGAGGACGCCGGGCAGTCCGCCCTGTTCTGAACCCCCGGGCCGGGCCCGCGCCGCACCCGGCGCCGGCCCGGCCCCCTCCGCTCCCGGTACCGACGGACGCGACCCCGTACCGGAGGAGAAGCCACAGCTAAAACCCCTGCTCACAGGCCCCATTCCACTAGGTGATCAGGTGCAAGGCTGGTAATATTGAATGCGTTGGAAGGGGATGGCACCCCGACCGGCACCACCACTCGAAACCCGTACGAACGAAAGGCGTTACCCCGTGACCGAAACCCCTGCGAAGGGTCCCATCACCATCACCCACACCCGGGCGGAGGGCACGATCCTCACCGGCTCCAGCAAGGGTGACGGCATCTTCGAGATCGTCCGGCACCACAACTTCTGGTTCTCCCGGAACGTCGACGGCCTGTTCCTCAAGCACTCCCGCGACAAGGAAGCCCAGACCTGGCGGATCAACGCGGCGGTCGACGCTCTCCGCGCGGCTGGCTGGGAGGTGACCGTCACGATCGACGAGGACACCCGGCGGTCCTTCGGCGAGGCCGAGGCCGAGCGCGAGGAACGCGCGGCGGAGCGGGCCGAGCGGTTCAACGACCGCGCGGACCGGGCCATCGCCTCGGCGGACACCCGGCGGGCGACCGCCGACCAGCTCTCGAAGCGGTTCGAGTTCGGACAGCCGATCCTGATCGGCCACCACAGCGAGGGCCGCGCCCGCCGCGACGCCGCCCGGATCGACAACAACATGCGGGCCTCCTTCAAGGACCGGGACCGCGCGGGGCACTGGTCCAACCGGGCCCAGGCGGCGGAGAACTACGCCCAGCACCGGAAAGACCCCTACCGCACGCTGCGACGCCTGGAGAAGCTGGGCGCCGACCTGCGCGCCCAGAAGCGGCACCTCGCGGCCGAGAACGCAGCGGGCCGGGACGGAGCGCGGCACGCCCGGCTCATCGAGGACATCACCGACGAGATCACCCACTGGGAGGGCATCGTCGAGAAGGCCAAGGCTGAAGGCGTGAAGGTCTGGACGCCGGACGACTTCGCCCCGGGCGACTTCGTCCGAATGCGCGGCTCCTGGCACGAGGTGATCCGCGTCAACCCCAAGACCCTGTCGATCGCGTGGAACCTGCGCCTGGCCCCGAAGCCGGTGATGACCCGGGAGGACGCCACCCCGCCCGGCTACCGCCTCGGCACCTTCACCATCGACTACACGAACGTGCGGGCCCGCTGCCCCGGCGAGGTGATGCGCGCCTATCTCGCCGACGGGAAGGTCCCCGGCACCAAGACCGCGCACGAGGCGTCCGAGCGGCTGCCGGCGAGCGCAGTCCGGGCGGCCGAGGCCGCGAAGCCGAAGGCGAAGAAGCGCAGCGACCCGAAGATCCCCAAGCGCGTCAGGGTCGAGTGCGCCCCGGACCGCACCACGGCCACCCTGACCTTCCTGACCGGCCGCAGCCAGCCGCACAAGGACTTCGAGCCGGTGACCCTCACGCCCCCGGAGGGTGAGAAGTTCGCTGAGACCATCTGGAAGAACACCCTGCGGACCGCGGCGGTCGAGTACCTGGCCGGGCGCGGCTTCCGGCTCCGGGAGTCGGGGTACGGCGGCGGGTCGATCCAGGGCGCCAGCCGTGCCATCGAGGAGATCCCGGCGGCCGACTCCGAGCCCGAAGCCGCCGAGGACGAGAAGCCGGAGGAGCAGGCCCCGGCCATCGAAGACCGGCCCGTCGCGGTGGAGACGTGCCCGATGTGCCACTCCGGCCAGTGGGACCCGCAGGCCCGCGTCTGCGGGCACTGCCACCACAACCCGACGGCGACGCCGGCACCCGCGCCGGTCCCCGCCCCGGCCGCGCAGGACTGGCGGGAAGGTATGGCCATGGTGTTCATCGTCTCGAAGAACACCCGCAGGGCGCGCAAGCGGGCCCTGTGGGCGATGACCCGGAGGGAAGCGCAAGCCGTGTGCGGGGACCCCCGCACGTCGGGCCGCTCCTACATGCTCACCTGGTCCGACCATCCCGGCGACGAGGGCACCGCCTGGGAGTGGGTGCCGGACAACGGGAGTCTCAACCCGGTCCTCGAAGACCTCGGCATCACCCCGCGCCGCGAGTGGACCGTGACCCGGGAGGCCGTGGCCACCGCCACGACGTAGCGGACACGGACGGGCCCCAGCCGCCGAAACCGGCGGCCGGAGCCCGGCAATCCGTCCAGACCCAGACCCCTCAACCCTTGGGGATCAGGCTCAGAGCTGGTAATATAGAGCTTGTTGGAAGGGGGTGGCACCCCGACCGGCACCACCACTCGAAACCCGTCACCCACCGGAGGCATCCGTGAGCACCTCGACCGAGCAGACGACCGACCGCCCCACCGGCATCGCACAGCGATTCGCCGATGTCGTGATCAACCTGTTCCGCTTCCTCGGCCCCGACCCGGCCGCCATCGTCCGCAAGGACCGCGCGAAGAACTGACCCGCCCGCCCGGGGGCGGCGGTTGGCACCGCCGCCCCCGACCCGGCTCGAAACCCGAACCCGAACGAAGGGAACCCGTGCCCACCCTCGACTCCCAGACCGCCGCCGCCGTCTTCGCCGCCGCAGCCACCAGCACCGACTGGCGGCGCACCAACCGAGGCCAGCAGGTCCGCGTGTCCCACGGCAGTGACACCTACTACGTCGAAATCGACTCCAGCGGCCGCTACTTCGCCCAGATCACCGCATGGGAAGGCTACGGCGGCACCGAGTACGTCCAGGACGCCAACGCCGACCTGGACCAGCACCGCGCCCTGGCCGCCCAGGCGAACACCCACGCCCCGTAGACCACCCCTCCGGGGGCGGCGGTTGGCACCGCCGCCCCCGACCCGGCTCGAAACCCGAACCCGAACGAGGAGGACACCACCCCATGACCCACACCGCTCCGTACATTCTCGACTCCAGCGCCCTGATCCAGGCCGTCGACGAGGCCCGCGACCGAGTCCGCCGCGCCGAGGCGCGTATGACCCGCGTCGCCTGCGCCCTGATCGCCGCATCGGTCCGGGACATCCTCACCGACTACGACCCGGACCCCGCCGCACCGTTCGACGCCGTGGCCTTCCGGCTCACGGTGAACCCGTACCGGCGGGTGGTCACCGATGGCACCTACTGGACCGCGTCCGGCGAGGAGCGCCGCATCACCGACCACCTCGACCTCTTCGGCCTGGGCGAGTGGGTCTCCGAGCTCGACGGCCACAACCGCGACGTGTGGGAGCCCCTGTGCCAGGACGACGGCAGGGAAGACGGCTTGAAGCGCTACCGGCTCGACCTCGCCCAGGCCGCCGCCCTCCCCGCCGAGATCCAGAACAGCGACCGCCTCGCCGAGATCCGCGACCGGCTGACCTCCTCGACCCGCAGGCCCTGGACCAGCGAGGAGTTCGTCTACGACCGCAACGGCGGACTCGTCAGCGCCGGTGACCCCGAGGCCGTACACACCGACTTCGTCGTCTCGGACGCCGACGGCTTCAAGGTGGCCGAGATCGCCGTCAACCACGACGGACCCGAGGACACGCAGACCCCCGAGGAGGACATCATCGCCTCCCGGGCCAACGCCGAGCTGATCGCCCGCGCGCCCGAGGACCTGGCGTTCCTGGTCGCCTACCTGACCCACGCCTGCGGAGGCGAGGACGCCGAGGCCGCCCACCTGCGCGGGTACTGCGGCCACTGCGGCGCCGCCCTCTACACCTCCGCCCTGGACCAGACCCCGGCACCGCTGGACAACACCGAGTGCCTGAGCCGCCGTCTCCCCGGCGGCCGCACCCTCCAGCTCCACCACGTCCTGCGCACCTGATCCGCCCTCCGGGGGCGGCGGTTGGCACCGCCGCCCCCGGCCCGCTCGAACCCCGACCGCACGAGGAGGAACCGTGAACGGCACCCGCTACGCGCCCGACAGCGTCCTGATCCCCACCACCCCCGGGGCCCTCCTGGAGTGGGCCGCCGCGCACATCACGCGCGTGGGGCTCTACCAGAGCCGATACAGCCTGTACTCCGGCCCCGGCCGACTGATCAACCGACGGTGCTCCGTCGGCGGCGCCGTCGACGTCGCCGCCGGCCGCGACCGCATGGCCCCCGGCCGCACGTACGACCTGGACGCCATCGGCACCGTCCTCGAAGAGGCGTACCGAGTCCTGGCCGACCACCTGAACGGCGCCCCCGTCCAGATCCCCGACGGCACCGATCCGACGCAGTGGCGCCGAAGGGTCGTGCACCTGTGGAGCCTGGCACCCGGCCGCACCGCCCAGGAGGCGGCCGCCGCGCTCCGCGAAGCGGCCGAGCTCGCCGACGCCGCGCACCGTCTGTTCTGAAGGCCCCGCCCGGGGCGGCGGTTGGCACCGCCGCCCCGGGCCCGCTCGAAACCCGAACCCATCAGGAGAAGAACCCGGCCATGCCCACCAGTACCCCGCCCGCCGCGAATCCGGCGGAGGAGAACCGCACCGTTCGATGCCCCTGCTGCGGGCTGCCCAAGCCGATCGTCTCCGGCGCCGTCGTCGACCACCGCCCCACCCGCACCGCGACCGACCACCGCCCCACCCGCACCGCGACCGACGACTGCCCCGGCAGCGGCGCCCGCCCCTGGGGGCTGACCCGCGGAGCCCTCCAGCCGAACGCGGAAGCCGACGCCCACCACCCGCCGGCCCCGCCGGAGCTCACCCCGGCACCGCCGAAACCCGAGGCCCGTGACGCGCAGGACGTCGCCGCCCGCACCATCGCCGCCATCCACGCGTCGTGCGACCAGCAGCTCAGCCTCTTCGACCGGACCGCCGCCGTCCGACCCGCAGAGCGGCCCGAGCGCCAGGCCCGGCGGCAGCGCCGCACCCCGGCGGAGCTCCTCGGCACGGATGCGAAGTGGGTGGTCGTGCACTTCCGGCCGGGCGCCAACCCGTTCGCGATCCCCGACCACCTGCTTCCCCGGCCCACCCCCGAGCAACTGGCCACCGCGCAGAAGGAGGGCGTCATCCAATTCGACCTCACCCAGCCCCGCACCGATGTGCACGAGGTCCTCGCACCGCCCGCCGTCGGCCGTCCCGTGGTGGTCATCCCGTGCAGTGCCCGCAAGAGGCTCCTGCCCGAGGGAGTCGAGGAGCTCCCCGCCGCCCACCTCTACACCGGTTCGTATTTCACGAAGTGCCTCGCGGCCGCCCAGGCCATTCCTGGCGGAAGGGTCGTCATCGTCAGCGCCGAGTACGGGCTGATCACCCCGTACACCCCGATCCGCCCGTACGAGAAGCGACTGGACCCGCGCACCGTCGACCACGCCAAACACCGCGCCCAGGCGGACACCATGGGCCGCGCCCTGCGCTACGCCCCCGAAGTGATCGCGCTCGCCGGCAAGGACTACGCCGACGCCGCGGCGGCCGTCTGGCCCCACCTCCTGCGCCCCCTTGCCGGGGCCGGCATCGGCATCCAGCTCCAGCGACTCACCCGTATCGCCGAGGCCCACGATCCGCGGGCCACCGCCCTGGCCTACGCCACCCAGACCGCCGGGCGGTAACCGGCGGCCGCGCCGACGCCCGGCAGGTCGCTCACCGCCGTACGACCGCCCGGCGTCCCGCGGGCCGCTGGCGACGGCCGCACCCGATGTCCCTCCCCCGGCGCGCGGCGATCCCTCCCCGTGCGCCGGACCCCCTCGAAGCAAGGCAACCAACTGATCTCGACGACAAGGACTGACCGATGACCGATACCGAACCGGGGGAGCCGACTCCACAGACCTGCCTCCAAGTGGCGCGCGAGGCCGGCGCCCTCGCCGCCGCCGCTGACGACCAGGCGCTGAACGCCGTGTGCCGCAGCAGCTCCGGCAACGCCGCCCGCCTGGAGAAGGTCATGCACGCGGTCCACGCGGAGGCCGTTGAAGCCGAGCGGTACGCCGTCCTGGCGGAGCAGTGGGCGGCCGATCCGGAGATGCCGGACAGGTCGCTGCGCCACTGCGCCCGCAGCGCCGTCGACCACGCCGTGCGCGCCCAGGAAGCGGCCGGGGTCGAGGCGACGGCCGCCGCGCTGCGCACCGAGCTGGAGCGCAGGCTCACGCCCGAGGAGTACGCCGAGCGGGAGAGCGAGCGGCGCCGCGCCGAGGCCGAGCAGGAGGCCATCGAGCGGACCGCCACCGGCATGGACAGCGACAACCGCCACCTGGCCCGGATGAACACCTACCTCGCCGAGAGCACGGTCCCCATGCTCGGGTGGACCGCCGGGCACGTACGCGTTCTGGATGCCGCCGAGACCGGACGCCTCTACCAGCGCGGCGGAGAGATCCGGCAGGCCGCCGAACACGGTGTGTGGAGCGGCGGCCGCCGGGTGAGCCGGGAGCGGACACAGGACCTGGGCGCTGCCGGGTTCCTCGTCGTCGGCGCGGCCGCCGACGACGCCCGCACGCTCGCGCTCACCCCGATGGGCCAGGTCGCCCTGGAGCTCGCGCGGCTGTACCCGGCGGGCCTGTACGAGAGCGACAAGGCAGCGTACGAGGCCCGCTACGCCCGCGTCGCGAAGCGGCATCGGCGCATGGACGACAAGAAGGCGGCCGCCCGTCGCCTGCCCGCCCTGGAGTACGGCGTGGTCGGTCGCTACCGACGTCCGGTGACGCTCGTCGAGCAGGAGGCCCGCGCCGAGCGCGCGGCCACCGAGCAGTGGGAGGACGAGGGCGGCTACTGCCCCGGCGTCGAGACGCCCCGCCCAGCGGCCGGCGTGTACCTGGCACCCGCCCGCGCGGCGGCGGCCCCCGTGAGCCTGCCCCCGGAGTCACCGCATGGCCAGACCCCGCGGTGGCCGTTCACCCCGGGCGCCGGCCGCACGCCGCAGAACGCTGCCGGAGCGACATCGCCGAAGCGGAACGAAGTCACCTCGGCACGGGCGCGTCCCAGGGACTGCCCGCGGAGCAGGACGACGGCCAGCGCCGCCCCCCGACGTGCTCGCGGAACGAGTGCTGGCTGGGAGCAGGAGACCTTGTTCTGACCTGCACGGCGTTCAGGGCCCGGAGGGCGCCCCCTCCGGGCCCTGAACGCTTTTCCGGCACTCGACTTCCCACGCATGGCCTAAGTGCGGTATTTTTTTCAATGTTGGTTAGGGTGGCACCTGGCCGGCATCAACCGAGCACCTCGAAACCCTTACCTACAGGAGCACCACACTCATGATCCCCAACGGCGTCACCCCTGCCGGCGACCAGACCGCAGCCGACATCTTCGGCCTCAGCGTCGGCTACTGGCAGGACACCAAGCACTGGGAGAAGATCCGCGGCCTGAAGCTGCTCAACCGCCCCGGGAGCCGGCGGCGCGTCTACTCCAAGGAGCAGCTCCTGGCCGCCCGCGCGGAGGAGGAGCGTGCCAAGGCCGTCAACGAGACGCCGCGGTACGACCTCCCTCAGGTGCCGGCCGGCGAGCACCCCGACGACTTGCTCGACCTGGAGGAGTCCCTCTACGCCCTCCCCGAGGACAAGCGCGTCACGCTGTCCACGTGGAAGACCTACCGGTACGGCACTAAGACCCGCCTTCCTGCCCCCGACTTCAACCTCGGCGGCAAAGAGGTGGACGGCGAAGTCGTCGGCGGTGAGGACTTCTGGCGCCGGCGGACCATCCTCGACTGGGCGGCCAACCGCCGTGGTCGCGGCAACCCCAAGGGACGGCCGGTCGGACGGAAGGAATCGCAGGCCCGTCCGTCGAACCCGCAGGCCGAAGAGCGCCGTAAGCGGGCCCGCCTGTTGCTCGACGAGATCCCCACCGTCCTCACCGCGAAGATGCTCGGCGAGCACCTCGGAGTGCATCCGGTCCACGCCGAGCGCATCCTGCGCGCGGCCCGTCTGGACAAGGTCAGGGAGATGCTCGACGGCAACCCGGACCTGCTCGTCGAGGAGGTGCGGGAAACCCTCGGCCTCGACGTGCACACCCACGCCAAGAAGCTGCTCTACAAGGCCCGCCAGGCCAGCGCCGACGCGCAGTGAACCCCGCCCGTCCAGCCCTGGCAGGATGAAGATCGCCGGAGCAGGACGAGCGGGGGAGCGGCAGCGTGGGCAAGGACGCCGAGCGAGCACTGGACTACGTCGCCAAACGCGGCATCCTTGTGCCGCACGGCTGCCGACTGTGGGCCCGAAGCCTCACCACGGACGGCTACGCGAAGGCTGTCGTCACCGAGGCCGGACGGGAACGGACCGTACGGGTGCACCGGTGGCTGATGGAGCAGGTGCACGGTCCGCTTCCCGTACGGGCGGTCATCGCGCACAGCTGTAACGAAACGCTGTGCGTGCACATCGATCATCTGTCGAGTGCGACCCAGCGTACGAACATGAGGCAGATGGCGGACCAGGGCCGTGCCGCCGGCCGGGCCCACCTCGGATACGCCGACACCCGCGGTTCACTGGGCCGCGCACAGGCTCTCCAGGCCGCCCTCCGCGACGGGCTCGACCTGGAGGCGCTGGCCGCCGCCATGCGGGAGGGCGAGGCACGTCCGCTCGTCCGCAAGGCGCTGGCCGGAGGGTACGACGCGAAGGCGTATCTCGCCGCGGTTCGCGCGTCCGACCCGAGCGCCGCGATGGTGCCGCTGTTCTCCGCAGAGCACGGCTTGGCCGCTCCGGCCGCCGAGGACGGCGGACAGATGTCGTTGTTCTGACCGGGCCGGTACGACCAACGCGTAGGGCCCCGGCCCGGAGACGGTTTCCTGTCTCCGGGCCGGGGCCCTACGCGCGCGTTGACGTGTCTTCAGCCCGTCGGTCCTGGCGGAAGGGTTGCGTCCTGAAGATTCTCCGGCGAACCTTCCTGAGCCGGCACCGCGGGTGATCCGCCGGGCGGCGGGAAGTCGTAGGTTTCCGCTGCCGGACTCGGCTGTGCCGCGGAGGTCTCCGTGCCTGTCTCATCGGTGGGCGGCTCTGGCGAAGCTGTCACGTCGTCCGCCGACGCGTCTGCGGTAGGAGCGGAGGCCGCCGCGGCGGCGGCGTCAGCAGGCTTTTCGGCGAGTGCCGCCACGGTCCGCTCGAACGACTTCTTCGCCGCGCGTACCTGACCGACCAACATGCCCAGCCGCTCGGAAGCCTCCTGCGCGGAAATCTCGGTGTCGAGCATCTCCACCACGAGCGCGTCGAGCTTCTGCCGCTTCTCGACCAGTTGGCTGTTCCGCTCCTGACGGAGCTTGGCGACGCGACGCTCCGTCTCCTTGTCGAAGTCGTCGATCTCCGTCTGGACCAGGATCGCTTCCTCGGCGATGCGAAGACGATCCTTCTCCTGCTCTAGGAACCGTGCAGCCTTCTGCCGTGCGGTCTCCTTCGCCAGCACGGCCATCGACTTGCGCTGTGGCTTCTCTGCCATGTGCTGCTGAACCTCCGTGTCGTGTGACTGCCCCGCTCATTCTGCCTGCTGTGGTCCAGCCCCTGTGGTCGCCCGCCCGGGTGCCCTCGGCGTGGCGGAGCCCAGGGTCGTTGTGGGACGGTGCGGC
This sequence comes from Streptomyces sp. NPDC088915, assembly GCF_044749825.1. Lineage (NCBI taxonomy): Bacteria > Bacillati > Actinomycetota > Actinomycetes > Kitasatosporales > Streptomycetaceae > Streptomyces > Streptomyces sp. NPDC088915. The sequence continues at coordinate 95,112 of NZ_JBIVIR010000024.1, read as the reverse complement.
CGGAGGTGCATCTGCACTTCAGGTGACGAGCCAGGCGGATGCGAGGCCGTGGTCTGGAGCGAACCTGATGACACCGCACGTGGTCGTGCGCCGATCCTGGCGGAAGGGTGCACGGCGCGCCGTAGGCGCGAGGGTCGTTGTGGCGCTGGCCGCGTACGCCGGCGCGGTGCAGCGAGCCGTGCGGCAGCATCGCTCGTGTCGATGCCCGGTACTGATGCGGGCGGGTGCACGCGCCGCCGCACCGGCAGAGCCGGGCGGCGGCGCCGGGGTGCGGCGGGCGGGTGCACCAGCGAGGCTGGAGGTACCGCATGTGAAGGAGGCCGGGCCGATGCGGAGCAACTGCACTGTGGTCGCACCGGCATCGCCGGTGCGACCACAGTGCAGTGCACGAAGCGAGCGCATCGGTCCGACCGCCGGTAGTGCACCTGTGACGCACCACCGCGAAGGCCGCGATCGACGAGGCGCTGCGGCAGTGATACGCCACGTCATCGCGGCTCAGCACCAGACGCGTCCACAGGTGACGCGCAGATGCGCCTTTCCACAGCCATGTCCGGAGGACCTGACTATGGAAAGCCGCCAGACGAAGTCTGTGACCGTATCGCTCTCTCAGCACGCCGCCGTTCAGTCTCACCGTGATCGTCGCAAGCTCCTCCACGGCTCGACTGAACGCGCAACGCGCTTCAAGATCAATACGGTCACAGCTCTTGCATTATGAATGTACTAGGGTTTGTATTAGGCCCTAAACGGGGTCGGGCCGGGTAAGATCCACCGCATGATGACCGTCCACAAGCTGAGCGCTGGGGACGGGTATGCCTACTACATCAACGAGACCGTGAGCGCCGATCAGCAGCGCGAACGCGGTCAGGAGTTGGGCGACTACTACACCGCGAGCGGAAACCCTCCGGGCTTGTGGATGGGCTCCGGCATCGACGCCCTGGGCGTCTCGGGAACTGTGACCGAAGCCCAGATGAAGGCCTTGTACGGCGAGGGCCTCCACCCGGATGCAGACCGCATCATCGCCGAGCGCATCGCCGTCGGCGACAGCGCGAAGAAGGCGATGCGGGCGGCCAAGCTGGGCCGCAAGTACATGACCTTCGCCGACAAGAACACGCCGTTCGGGCGCCGACTCGCCGAGGAGCTGGAGACCTTCGAGCGGCTGCACCGCCGCGAACCGGACGCGAAAGAGCGCACCGAGATCCGGGGCAAGGTCGGCGCCGTGCAGTTCCGTGCAGAGCACGGGCGCGGCCCGGAGTCGAAGGAGGAGCTGGGGCGGTTCATCAAGGAACAGGAGGGCGGCAAGCAGCGCAATGCGGTCGCCGGATTCGACCTCGTCTTCCGTGCCCCCAAGTCCGTCTCCGTGCTCTGGGGCCTGGGTGACAACGACGTGCGCACGGCGGTCGAGCGGGCCCATGTGCGGGCCATGACGGAGACGCTGGAGTGGCTGGAGCAGAAGGCCACGATGACCCGCACCGGGGTCAACGGGATCGCCCAGGAAGAGGTCTCCGGCGGGCTCATCGCCACCCGCTTCCGGCACTACGACAGCCGCACGGGTGACCCCCTGCTCCACGACCACGTCGTGGTCGCCAACAAGGTGCAGGGGCGCGACGGCAAGTGGCGCTCTCTCGACGGCCAGCTCCTCTACATGCAAGGGGTCGCCGCCAGCGAGCTCTACAACCAGCGGGTGGTCGAGGAGGTCTGTAGCGAGCTGGGCCTGCGCGCCGAGGCCCGGGAGGTGACCCCCGGAAAGCGGCCTGTCATGGAGATCGCGGGCGTCGGAACGGACATGATCGAAGTCCACTCGACCCGCTCGAAGAGCATCAAAGAGCGTACGGCCGAGCTGGTCGCGGACTACCGTGAGCGGCATGGATACGAGCCGTCGAGCAAGACCCTGACGGCGCTCATGCAGCAGGCCACGCTGGAGACCCGGCCGGACAAGAAGACCGCTCGACCCCTCTCCGAACTGCGCTCCGACTGGCGCCGAGCGGCCATCGACACGTTCGGCATCGAGCGCGTCGACGGCCTGCTCGAAGCGGCCCGCCACGCTGCCGGACAGGCCCACCCCGGCCCCGAAGCCGTGGCTCACCTCGACATCGACAAGGCCGCCCGCGAGGTCCTGGACACCGTCTCGGACCACCGCAGCGTGTGGGGCCGGCGACAGGTCTTGGCCGAGGCGAGGCGATGGGTCCTCCAGGCCACCACGGGTGCCGCACCGGGCCGCGATCTGGCCGCCCGGATCACCGACCGGGCCCTCAACGGGCACACGATCGACATCACGCCGCCGGACCTGAACCCCGCCTTCAAGCCCCTCACCCGCGACGACGGAAGTAGCATCTACCGGCGCCGTGAGAGCGAGCTCTACACCAGCGCCGCCGTCCTCGCCGCCGAAGACCGCATCGTGGCGGCCGCGCGTACCCGCGTCATCCCCGCCGCCTCCGGCCAGGTCTACGACCGGATCGAAGCCGCCTACCAGGAGGCCAATCCGAACCGCCGCCTGGACGCCGGACAGCGCGCCCTCGCCCGGACCTTCGCCACCTCCGAGCAGCTCGTGGCCGCCGGGATCGGACCTGCCGGTGCGGGCAAGACGACGGCGATGAAGGTAGCCGCCGACGCGGTCCGTGCCGACGGCGGACGAGTGATCGGACTCGGCCCGTCAGCACGCGCGGCCGCCGAACTCTCCAACGGTCTGGACGCACCGGCTTTCGTCCTGCACGACTGGCTTGGTGCGCGCGAACGCGCACTGGAAGGCAAGCCGCTCCGCCCCGAGTACGCCCTGGGTGCGGGGGACCTCATCATCGTCGACGAAGCCGGGATGGCAGGCAGCAAGCGCCTGGCCGCAGTCGTCGCCGAGGCCGAACGGGCGGGCGCCGTCGTGCGCCTGATCGGCGATCCCTTCCAGCTCAGCGCCGTGGAAAGCGGCGGCGCGCTGCGCCTGCTGGCGAACGTCACCGAGGTCGTCGAGCTGGAGAGCGTGCACCGTTTCCGCACACCCGGCGAGGCGGCCGCGTCGCTCGCCCTGCGCAACGGCGAGCCCGACACCGCATGGTCCTGGTACCTGAACAACTCCCGGGTGGTCGCCGGCACCCGGGAGCAGATGATCCACCGGATCTTCGCCGACTGGCAGAGCGACATCGAGGCCGGCCGTACGGCCCTGATGATGGCCGACGACAACACCAGCGTCGCCGAACTCAACCAGCTCGCCCAGGCGTACCGGATGGGCTCCGGACAGCTCGACACGACCCACACGGTCACCATCCGCGAAGGCGCCGAAGCGCACCGAGGCGACCTGATCGTCACCCGTAAGAACGCCCGTACCAACGTGCTCCGGTCGGGGAAAGACTTCGTCAAGAACGGTGACCAGTGGCAGTTGCTCCGGGTCATGGACAACGGTGACGTCGAGGTCCGGCACACCGACCACGGCGGCCGGACCGTGCTGCCCGCCGAGTACGTTGCCAAGCACGTCGAGCTGGGCTACGCCAGTACCGGCCACCGCGGCCAGGGCGCCACCGTCGACACCGGCAGCGGTCTCCTCACCCACCGCACCGCCCGGGAATCCGCGTACGTCCAGACCACCCGCGGACGCCAGGAGAACCGTCTCTACGTCGTGCTCGATGAGGGCATGACGATGCGCGACGTCCTGGACACCATCGCCCGGAACTCGCAGGCATCCGTCTCCGCCACCGAGGCCATCCGGACCGAACAGGACCGCGCTTGGGGCATCGGCCAGTTGGCCGCCGAGTACACCGACGTGCACGCCCGCGCCCTGTCCCTGCGCTACCAGAGCATGGCCCGCGACGTCCTCGGATACGGGGCCGAGGCGATCATCGCTGAAGACGCCTGGCCCGCGGTCGAGGGCGCGCTGCGCGACGCCGAGCGGGCTGGATTCGCGCCCGAACGCCTCCTCTCCACCGCCTTCTACGAGCGGGATTTCACGGACGCCGAGGACAACGCCGCCGTACTGAGCTGGCGCATCGACAACCACGTGGCGGAGGCCCGCGACACCCTGCGCCGCCTGGAGGAGCAGGGCGTCAGCCGCCCGCTGAAGGACCTCACCGACACGCAGTTGGACAGCCTCGCGGAACGCGCCGGCGAACGCCGCGCCCAGGCCCTGGACGAGCTGCGCCGCGCGGACGCCCGGGTGGACAGCCAGCCCCGGCCGGTCGTCGTCGACGGCCTTCCCGTTCCGGCCTGGCCCGGCCGCGAGCACGGCGATCTCACCCGCCCCCAGCTCTCCCAGGCCATCGCCCAGGCCCGGCGCGACGGCCGGACGGCGAACCGAGGAGGAGACCGTGAGGAAGCCCGCGCGGCCGCACTTCGACTCGGCGCGCTGAAGGAAGAGCAGCGCCTTCGCTCCTCGATGGCCTGGCGCGACCGCGCCCGCGAGGAATGGCAGCGCGAGCCCGGTGTCGGCCACGCCCACACCGTCGGCATGAACGGCGAAACCGTCGCCGCCGAGATGCGCGCCAACCTCCACGACCAGGACGAGGCGCGCCAGAAGCTGGACCGCGCCGCAGTCGTGGACCAGCGCGTACAGGCCGAACAGCGCCTGCGCCGACTCCTGCCCGACGGCCCCGCCCCGACGCCGGACAACACCGGCCGGTTGCCGGAGTGGCTGGCCCCACGCGACGTCGAGCGCGACCAGCACGCCCCCATGGCCTGGCGGGAGCACCTGGACGCCCGCCGCCAGGTCATCGACGCCCGCCTGACGCAGACCGGCCAGGCCCTGGCCGCCGATCCGCCCGCCTGGGCCAAGCCCCTGGGGCCGGTTCCGTCGCCCGGCACCGAACTGCGCGAACAATGGGAGAGGACTGCCGCTCTCGCGGACGCGTGGAGGACTCAGCGTCAGCTGCGCGACTCCGAGAACGGCATCGGCGGCCAGCCCGTCGGCGGCCGGGACGCGGACGCCTGGCAGATCCTGCACGATCAGGTGGCCGAGGTCGGACGCCGCGCCCGCGCCACCGAGGTCGCCGCCCGCCGAGGCGACGCGCTCGCCAACACCTGGAGCACCCCGGACGCCACGACCTCCCGGGACACAAGCACCGCGCCCGTGCCCGTCGCGGTCGCCGAGGAAAGCGTCGAGCCGACGGAGACGGTCATGGAGGAAGGGGAGGACCTGACCCTCGCGCCCGAGCCGGAGCAGGCCATCGAGCCGGAAGCCGTGCCCGCCGTCGAGGAGGAGCCGGTGGAGGCGGTCCGCGAGGACGAGCAGCTTGCCGAGCCTTCCGTCCAGGCGGTCCGCGAGGACGTCGACGAAGAGGTGGCCGTGCCCGCCGTCGAGGACGAGCCGGTGGAGGCGGTCCGCGAGGACGAGCAGCTTGCCGAGCCTTCCGTCCAGGCGGTCCGCGAGGACGTCGACGAAGAGGTGGCCGTGCCCGCCATCGAGGACGAGGCAGTCGATACGGCTGCCGACATCGAGCTGCCTGTGAGCGAGAAGCGGTCCGAGGAGGTCGAGCGGCCCGAGGACACGCACATCGAGCAGCCCGCGCCGGAGCTCACTGTCCCGGAGGAGGAGCCGCAGCAGTCCGTTCCTGCGGCCGACGTGGAGGAGATCCGTACCGGCGACGACCAGGCGGCCACCGAGGGTCCGCAGCGCCGGGACGAGGAGGACCAGGAGGAAGCCGTGCCGGCCGTCTCCACGTGGGAGACACGACCGTACGGCACGCTGTCCGACTCCGCGCTCTCCGACGCCCTGGCCCAGACCGTGGAAGCGGCGGAAGCCGCCCAGGAACAGGCCACTGCCCAGGAGGCGCGGGCCGCCGAGCTCCTCGCGGCCGTCGCCCCCGGCGGGCCGGTGGAGCAGAACGTCCACGAGCGCGCGGAACGCGTCCAGGCCATCCAGGACCTGCGGGCCGCGCCGGGCCGTCTGGAGCAGCTCAGCCGCCAGGTAGAGCAGCAGCGTGACGAGGTGCGCCACATCGAGGCCCGGCTGGAGGAGAAGAGGCTGGGCCGACACACGGTGCGCGGTGCCGAGCGGCAGCAGGTGGAGACGAGCCTGAGCCGTCTGCGTACGGCGGTCGAGGACACCAGTACGGCGATCGAGAGCACCCGGCGCCAGGAGGAGGAGAGCCGCCGGGCGGCCGGCAACCCTGCTGAGCATGACCGGGTTCTTACCGACTGGGAGAAGGCGGGCGGGTCGCGGGAGGCCGTGCTGGAGCGCACCGTGGCCTCGCGTCAGCGCCGTGCGGAGAACGCCCTCGCGGAGGCCGGCGCGGCCCGGAACCGGGTGGGCCAGCTCGACGGCGCCGCCGCACAGCTCCGGCAGGAGATGAACCTGCGCGATGCCCAGCCGTACGCGCAGCGCATCGCGGAGGACGCCCAGCGCCTCCAGGTGCAGCAGCAGGCCATGGCGGCCGAGCAGCAGCGTCAACAGCAGCAGGGACCGCAGATGCCCGGACCGGACCAGGGACCGAGCCGGGGCACCCCGAAGGCGTAGCCGGACGTAGAGCGGCGCCCCACCGAACCTCGGTGGGGCGCCGCTCTACATGCAGGGGGTCGATCAGCCCTGGGCCTTGGCCGCCTCCGCGGCCCGAGCCGCCGCCACCATCCGGGACACCTCCGCCTGCGCCGGGTGGTGGGCCGGGGCCGTGAGGAACTCGGGGTCGTCGTCCATCCACTGCTCCAGGAGCTCGCCGTCGGGCTTGGGGCGCGGCGGCGGGTCCTGGTGGGTGCCGTTGGCCTGGCAGCCGGGGCTTCCCAGGTGAGGGGTGAGCGCGTGGAGCGAGGTGAGCCACTCGGCCTCGGCGCGGAGAGAGAGCTTGGCCGGGTCGCCCGCGTACGTGCGGACCCACCCCAGGAACAGAGCGGTGAGGTGCTCGATGATGTCCTCGTGCCGGTGCCAGCACTTCGCCGGCATCTTCGAGTGCAGCTTGGGGTGGGTCGTCAGAAGCCAGTCGACCCAACCGGTCAGCTCCAGCAGTCGCTTCTCGCGCTCTTCCGGCTCCATGGCCCGCCACACCCAGCGGGTAATCGGCTCCGGCTTGCTCTCCTCGCCGTTCACGGCGGCCGGGGCCGTGGCCGGCGGCACCACGGTTGTGGGATTAGACATCGGACGCCTCCAGGGCAGCCGGAGCGGACTTCGTCAACGACGGGCCCGGGGCGGGCCGCGTCAGCCACTTCATCAGGTCGTCGTCCCGCCAGGTCAGCCGCATTCTCACCTTCACCGGCGGCAGATTGCTGTACTGCGCGATGGCCGTGAACCTGGGCAACTGCATCAGCTCGTGGATCGGGGCCAGGTCCGTCTCGACCTGGGTGGTCGATGAGGAATTCTGTCCGCGCCCCGTCGACTTCGTGGTGCGCTCCACATACGTACGGCCGTAGATGCCGGAGAAGTGGCGCAGGGTCTCGGGGTCGCCGCAGCCCGGCAGAAGCATCCGCAGTCCGGAGGCGGAGAGCACGGTGTTGGCGGCGTCGTGCCCGAACCGGGTCCGTAGCTGCGACAGGTCGTGCCAGACGGTCAGCACGGTGATGCCCATGCCCCGGCCCGTGGTGAGGACGCCCGGAAGACCGGGGTAGCGCAGCATGTTGCCGGCCTCGTCGACCATGACGCCCAGGCCGGGGGAGAGGGGGACACCGGTCTTGAGGTAGCGCTGCTCGGCGCCGTGGATGATCGACGCGATGATGGCGGTCAGCAGCGGTGCGTACCGCTCGGCGTCCGAAGGGGCGGCGACCAGGCAGACGGTGGCTTTTTCATCGAGCAGCTCCTCCACCGTGAAGTCGGTGCCGGCCGCGGTGGCCCGCACCTCCTCGTCCCTGTACACCGAGGCGATCACGTTCAAAGTGAACTGGATGGAGCCGATTCCATCGTCATGGAGCGTGACCCAGGGCCGGGAATAGTCCAGGGCGACCTCGGGGTACTCCGGTTCGAGGACCGCCTTGACGTGCTCGACTGCGTCCTTGCCCAGGGCCAGCCACTCCCGGAAGGAGTTGATGCCGCCGTTCGTGATGTTGGCGGCGAGCAGCAGACCCTTGAGGATGCCCCGGGCCTGGTCGATCCAGGGGGCGGCCCGTTTGTCGTGCCCGGAGGTCGAGGCGTTGGCCAGCCACTCCGCCATCCGGTCAGCCGACTTGGGGTCCTTGGCGTAGTCGACGGGAGACCACCGGGCGGTCCTGCGGCCGGGGATTCCGGCCGGGGCGACGACGTACACCGGCCCGAGGTGGCGCCGGCTCTCGTAGATCACATCGAGGTCGGCGGCCTTGACGGTGGTCACGACCAGCGGACCCTGCCACTCGGCGGCGTTGCCGAGGACCAGGCCGGTCGTCTTCGTTGAGCCGGGGACGCCGAACACGGTCGCGGAGATGTTGGGCTCCGCGGCGAGGATCTTCTTCGTGAGCTGTCCTCGCCCGGCCGTGATCTGGTTCGGCCGGTTGACCGGGTCGGGGTCGACGGCGAGTTCCTTCTCCGTCTTCACCCCGCCCCACTGAGCGCCGCCCAGGTTCTTCTTTCCGCCGAAGGCCTTCAACAGGAGGGCCACGATGACGATCAGCAGGACCAGGAGGACGGCGACCACGAGCCAGAACGCCCAGGTGGGGGGAGCCGGTTCGTAAACCGATCCGGGTCCCTGGCTGATGGTGAGCAGGATGGTTTCGGGCAGGCTCTTGCTGGACGACGCCCACCCGCGGCCGGTCACCAGTCCGGCCACCGGCGCGGCCGTGAGCACGATCGCGCTGGCGCCGACGAGGAAGCCGACGCCGATGGCGGCCAGGAGCGTGCTGTCGTCCATGCTCTTGTCGTCGGCCACTCAGACCACCATCCTCTCGTCCGTCTCGAACAGCGCCTTCTCCGTGTGGGACAGCATCAACTGGACCGCGTGGCTGCCGCCGCCCCGGCCGACCTTCCACAACGCGCGGCCTCGCTGGCCGGCGCCCCAGCTCCCGATCAGCTCGCACTCGGCGTCGGTCAGGCCGATCGCTTCGCGCGTGATCTGGAGCGGCTTGGTGTCCTGGGCGAGCTGGATGCGGGTCTCGCAGGACGCGATCAGGTCTTTGGCGATGGCCACCGCTTCCGAGCCGGCGGCGCCGACGGACTCGAAGTCGCTCAGGCGGTGTGTGGCCAGGAGCTGGATGGTGCCGGTCGCGCGGGACAGGCGCAGGTCCGCGTCGATCTTGCGGACCATCGCGGCGCCGCCGGATCGCATCTGCCGCCACAGCTCATCGCGTACGACGATCCACGGGCGCTCGCCGGGGCGGTCGATCGCCGACTGCGCCCAGGAGGAGACACAGGTCAGGACCATCGCCACGGTCTCGTCGCCGTACTGCTCCAGGGCGGAGATGTCGACGCTCTGGATCGGGGCGTCCCAGTCCAGGCCGATCGAGGTCTGCTCGTCGAACAGGCCGCCCAGGTGGCCGGTGATCATCCCGCCGAGCGCGGAGCGCAGGGACGCCATGTGCTCCCGGGCGAGCTGGATGTCGTCGTTCCGTACGCGCAGCTCCCGTGCCATGGCCTCGCTCGGGTCGCGGAGCTTCGCGTAGACCAGGGGGAGGGTCGGCACGCTCAGGTTGCTCTGCCCGCGCAGCTCGCCGGTGACCTCGCGGACCGCGACGTCCAGGCACTCCTCCTCCTGCGGGCGGAGGTTCCGCTTCAACTGGAGCTCCAGCAGCGCCTTCAACAAGGTCAGCCGCCTGCGGTGGATCTCCTGGAGACGGGCCTGGAGCACGGCCCGGTCCCGGATCTTCTCCAGCTCGTACCCCAGGGGGCCCGCATCGAGCGGGTTGAGCCTGCCCGCCAGGCCGGGGCCGAGCCGGACCGGCTCGACTCCGAGGTGCTCGCACAGTCCCTTGTACTCGCCCTTGACGTCCCCCGCGATCAGCGTTCGGTGCCCCAGGGCCATCAGCCGGAAGCACAAGGCCTTGATGTGTGCCGACTTTCCCGAGCCCGGGATGCCGGTGATCATGACATTCGGGTTGGTGGCGAGCCCGGCCTTGACCCAGGCCGCCGGATGGGCACTGAAAGCCTGCATGGTCAGGGTGTTCCATCCCATGTAGACCCCGATGGCAGGCAACGACGCCGCGTGCAGGAAGGGATAGATCCCGCTGGCCCGCTCGGTGTCCGCCCGGAAGACCTCGGCCTTCGCGAACGAGGCGGCCCGGCCCGCGAAGGGCTGAGCCCAGCCCTTGCGCGGGGCGATCCGCATGGCCGCCTCGGGGCTCTCCAGCAGACGCGACCGGCGCAGCTCCCGCGCGGAGAGCTGCCGGGGGACCGGCACCTCCTCCATCTCGCCGAGGAAGTCCCCGAGACGGGACGCCTTCAGCTTCGTGTCGCCGTCACCACGGCGGAAGGGGAAGCTCATCAGATGCCCACCCTTCGGTCGGGCAGGCCCTGGCCGAGCGGCAGGGCGGCGACGGTGAACGCGTCGTCCTGGGCACCCCACACGCGCCGGATCTCCAGGCCGGCGGACGAGGCGTCCGCCTGGAGTTCAGCGCAGGCCGTTTCCAGTTGCTCCAGGTCGGTGACCGTGACGGCGATCAGGGCCGTGAGCCGAACGACACCGTGACCGCTGGCACGGGCCGCGTCCTGGGCGCGCGCGGTCTCCGCCTCGCGGCGCTCGTCCTCGCTTTCCGCCCGGCCGGTCTTCGCCCGCAGCTTCCGTGCCGCGTCGCGCTTGGTCTTCTCTCGGGCCAGTTCCTGCCGCGCCTTCGCCGGGCCGATCGGCTCATACACCAGGGTCAAGGACCGTCGTGCGTTGCTGCGGGGACGAAGCAGCGGCTGGAGGAAGGTGGCGTAGACCTCGGACTGCGGGAAGCCGCGGACCTGGTAGCTGACGGTCCATGCGCCGTCGTGCCGGTAGAGGCCCCAGATGGTTTCCGTCGCGGCCGGCCCGGCGAGCTCCGGGTCGACGCCCTTTGCGGCGCCCTCCCATTGCGGGTCGTCCGCCGCGGTGTTGCGGGCGGACAGCGCCAACTGCGCCTCGGGGTCGAAGGCCGTACGGATCGTCTGGGCGACGCCCCGGGGCGGCAGCCACTCGACGACCTGGAGGCCGGCGCTCGACAGCGAGCCCGCCATCGCGTTGATCTCGCGGACCAGGACGGCGGCCGCGCCGATCTGCCCGCCGCCGGCGCCCTTGACGGCGAGCCGTGCACGCGAGGCCGACAGGGTGATGGAGAGGTAGGTTTCGCGGATCGTGGCGGCCGGTCCCGCTCCTTCCATCAGTTCGTCGAGCGCTTGGACGGCGGCGGCCGGAGCGTCCGGCGAGGTGTGCCGCTCGGTCCACGAGCGCAGGGCCGCCCCGTCGTCGGGGAGGCTGCGCTGGTGGACGGAGATGCGGGTGATCGCGCCGTCCTCCTTGCACTGCGAACGCAGGAAAGCGGCCCAGCCCTTGACGCGGATGTTCTGCCTCTCCGTGTCGATCAAGGCCAAGCCGGGGAAGGTGATCCGGCATACGGCCGTGTAGGTGTTGTCGACCGGGTTGTGCATGATCCCGATCTGGCCGCCGAGCCCGTCGGACGCCTCCAGCAGGTGGAGCCGGGCGAGGCGTCCCGGCAGGTCCATCGGCTGGGTGCCGTCCTTGGTCCGCGGGGCGAAGGCCCCGGAGAAGAAGAGGTTGCGGTTCGTTGCCACTGCGATCTGATGCCTTACTGCGAGGATGATCCATTCGTCTGCCGACAGGCCGAGCACGCGGCCGTACGCGAGCAAGAGCAGTACGGCGGCCAGGGGCAGGGCGAAGAACGCCGAACCCCACGAGCGCGTGTAGATGGGAATGAGGGCGATGACCGCGGCGGCCGCGACCAGGGCGAAGCCGAGGCCGCTCAGGTTCCCCATGAAGCCGCTGCGTTCCGACTGCCATCCGCCGTAGAGGGCCGGTTCGGTGTGGGACACAGGGCATCAGCTCCCGTCGGTCGAGGTGGGCGGAGACGCGGCCGAGACCCCGCCGCTCGCGGAGTCCGATGGCCGGGGCGGTGGCGGTGCAGGCGTCTCCTGGGGGATCGGCCGCATGTCCGGCTCCGTCGGCGCCGAGGTCGCGGTGGGCGGGGGGCTCTCGCCGCCGCCCCGGGGCGGGACGACCACGTGGCGGCCGCCCTGGGCAGGTGTCCCCAGGCCCGCGTTGGCGGCGGTGTTCTGGAATGACGTCTCCGCCATGTCCTTGCCCACGGCGGCGACCTGAAGGCCGACCCCGACGACGCCGCCGGCCTTGCTCATGAAGCTGCCGCTCTTGCTGCCCTTCATGGCCTTGGACCAGAAGCCGCCTCCGCCTCCGCCGTCGGCGGAGGTGGAGTTTTCGCCCTCCAGGGCCTTGGTGTAGCTGGCTCCGCCGCCGGAGGTGCCGGCGCCGCTGAGCGCGGGCTGGTTCCCGCCGAACATGGAGCTGACGGAGCTGCCGACGCTGCTGATCATCCCGGAAGCCGTGCTGTTCCCCTCGCCGTTGCTGCTCACGACGATGAACTTCGCCAGCATGGGCCAGCTAGTACCGGCCACGATGAAGATGATCAGGCCGACGATCACGTTCCGTACGCCCTGGGCGCTCGACATCGCGGAGAACCCGATGCTGAAGACGATGACGATCGTCGGCTTCATCAAGATCAGCGCGATGAGCGCGTTCCGCGTCTTCGGCCACCAGTCCTTGGTGGAGTCGGACATGGAACCGGCGAGGGTGATCGGGGTCATCACCAGCAGGATCATGATTCCGGCCTGGCGGACCAGCATCTCGATCCACAGGGCGCCGATGGCCAGGATGCACAGGATCGAGATGATGATCACGAAGCCGACCGCCGTCGGGGCGATACCGCTGCCGGTGATCAGCGCGCCGCCCGCCGCCGTGGCGCCACCGCCGCCGACCAGGCCGGCGAAGAGCGTGCCGAGCTGCTTCTCCATCGCCTTGGACGCGTCACCGTTCGGGCTTCCGCTGTCGAACGTGTAGTTGATCAACGCCGTCGACAGGGTGTCGCTCCAGTTCAGGGCGACCTGCGTGGCGAAGAGGTACACGCCGAGGATGGCCCCGTACTTCGCGAGGCCGACGACGGCGGTGACCAGGGGCCCGCCCGACTGCGAGATGGACAGCTTCGAGAACTGTACGAGCAGCAAGAAGGTCGCGATGATCAGCGACAGTCCCGTGGTGATGCCCAGTACCGGGCCGATGCCGGTCTCCGACAGTTTGATGGTGCTGACCTCGTTGAAGGCCTCGGCGAACTGCTTCAGCACCCACACCACGGAGTGGCCGAGCATCGAAGCGGCCTCTTCGAGCGCGTTCGCCGCCATCTCGGAAATCTTGCCCGCCACCCAGTCCAGCGGAGTCTTCGCGGGCGGGGGGTACTTCGCGGCGGCTTCGGCGTTGCACTGCTGGAAGGGCTTCTTGTCCGTCTTGACGCACTTGACGAGGTAGTCGTGGTATTTCTCGTAATTGGGTGCGTTCTTGTCCGCCTTCTTCTCCCAGCGGCCGAGTTCCCGGAGCTCGAACTCGGCGGCATCCTCGGGGTCGGATGACCCTTCGCCGATGCAGACCGTCATGCCTTCGGGGAAGTCCTCGCAGTCCACGGGAGCCCGGCAGTTCAGCCGGTCCTTCTCGCTGGCTGCGTCCATGTCGCAGTATTCGCCGGTCTGCTTGTTGATGCCGATCCGCTCGCCGTGGCTCAGCTCCTTCGGATACGGCTCCGGAGGCTTGGCGCCGGCGAGGGCTATCGACGTGCTCGACGTCAGCACGATCAGGACGGCGGCCAGCAGGGTGACCAGCCGTGCGAGGTGTCTAGCCATCGGCTACCGCCCTCCAGCCCTCTGCCCACGCGTACTTGCTGGCCGGATCGTAGGTGTGGGGGTACTTCACCTTGGCCGTGTGCTTCGGGTCGGTGGTGACCTTCCAGTCGCTGTTTTCCCACTTCAAGACCAGGTTGGTGACCTCGTCCTTCAGCGGGTTGTCGTCGGCTCCCTTGTCGCGGATGGTGGCGTAGCGGTCGAAGACCATCCACACGTTGATGACGTCCCCGCTGGTGTCGAGCGAGCGGGTGAGGGCCGCCTTCACGTGGGTGCTGAAGGTGATGCCGTCGGGGGTGCCGCCGGACGGCGGCAGGCCGACGCCCTCGCGGACCTTGCGGACCTCGGTGACGCCCTGGTCGATGGTGCCGGGGGAGTCCTTGGCGGCGATGGCCGTCCACTGCTTCCGTGCGATCACGTCGTCCAGGAGGTCGAGGTCCTCCCAGTAGGAGATCGCGGCCGACGTCGCGCCGAGCGAGGAGTGCTCGAAGCCCGTGCCGATTCCTTCGGCGCTGGACTTCGCCTTGAGCCGCGGAATGCTGGGCGCGGTGGCCGGGGTGAACTCCTTGACGGCCGACGGCGCCGGGGAGCTGCTGCTGGTCGAGGAGGCGCTGGGCGATGCCTTCGGGTCCTGCTTGAGGTCGTCGTCGTTGGCGTTGAGCGTCATGACGCCGAGAATGCCGCCGGCGGTGAGAGTGGCCACGACCGCGACCCCCGCCAGGGTCAACCGCAGCCGGGCCCTTCGGGCCTTGCTGTCGTAGGCCGCCATTACTGCCCCTGGGTCATCGAGTAGAAGCCCCACACGAGGCCGGAGGTGACGCCGATGCCGATGCCGGCGATGAGCGACCAGACGATGGCGGACTTGCCCCGCGAGGCGAGCTGCGCGCGCTCGCTGTTGTGGCCGATCGCGACGCAGGCCCAGCCGGTGAGGCCGCCCAGCACCGCCAGGGAGAGGCCGATACCCGCAGTCCAGCCGAGGATCTTGCCCGTCGGGTTCTGGAGCGTGCCGGGCAGGGAGGGAGTGAAGCCGGGAATGACCGGGGTGTCAGCGGCGAGCGTGACGAGGTCGCGAGTGGTCTGGAGCATCTGGCTCATGGCGTGAGGACCCCTTCAGGAGCAGGTTGGGCAGGTCGAGCTGGAACGGATGGAGTGGACAGACCGGCCGGACTGACGGCCGGAGGCAGTGGATCGCCCCATGAGCGGTGCGCCGAGGCGAGCACGGCCGCCACCAGGGCGTCACCCGCGTCCGTCGTACGGCGGCCCAGGCGGTTGGCCTGGGCCATTCCGTAGGTGCGGATGTGCGGATCGAAGGGCACGGTGACCACGGCCGACACCTGGGACTGGAGCATCGTCGCGGCCGCCCGTACCGCCGCCGGAAGACGCCCCTCGCCCGGGGAGGTCAGGGCCACGACCGCGCGCTTGAGCGGCAGCCCTTCGGCGGACGCCGCCTTGACGGCGGTCTGGAGCGCGGCCACCCCGGGCCCGGTCGTCGGTGCGCACAGGACAGGGACCGCGAAGGGCAGCGAGCACCAGGCCGCCGTCAGGCCGGGCAGGTGCTGTGTCCGCGCGGTGACGATGTCGTGGGCCATCGGGTGGGAGGTATCGGCGACGACGGCCCGCCAGCCGCCCCCGGCCGCGAGCTGGTACCAGGCGGCCGGCTCGGTGGGCAGGGGGAGGGCACCGTGGTGCCACTCCCGGTGGTCGGTGAGCACGGCCCACTCGCCGCCCGGCCCGGTCGACCGCGAGGCGGCCGCGCGGACCTGGGCACGAGTGAACGGCTGGTCCGGAGGTACGGACGCCAGCCCCGAGCCAGGCGTGTCGGGCCAGGACGGCCACGGCGACGTCAGGCGCGGGACGGTGTCCAGCACGACGGTTCCCAGGGAGGACAGTGAACAGGCCAGTAGGCCCGAGACAGTGGAGCGGCCGCTTCCGCCGACCGAAGCCAACACCGGTACAACCAAACGGCTTTGGTCGGGCAACGTCACGGCTGCCTGTGATTTCTTAGCCAACGCTCCCCCGCATTGCAAATGTAACGATCACGGCGGTCACTGGATGTGAACACGTGTCCGGAAGTCTATGCCGGGCAGCCGCACCACTAGTGGTGCCCTTGGGGCGGACTGCCTGTCAATTCCTTTATGCGGCACCTGACTTGTCTTTGTTTGTAATCTTTAACGCCCTTTGCCCCGATCTGTTGCGCCTCGTGAGGGTGATTCCTCGGCCACCCGTCTTACTTGCTTTGGGGGTGGAAATGCGATGTGGCAGGGTGACGTTGATGCCGCTGCGGGGGGTCCGCCGGACGGGCGGACGGAGTGCTGCCGGTCCGCACCTCCCTCTGCGCGGCGCCACAGAACGGCCCACGGTGTACGCAAGGGGGAGTGGCTTGGAGGCCAAACGGGGGATCGCGCTGCTGGCTGCGGCATTCGTCGTCAGCCCGCTGGCACTGGGACTCGGCATCATCCTTCTCATCGCAGCATCCGACGATGACGACGGGGGCGGCGGCGGTGGCGACTTCGAGTTGAGCGCCGGCACGCTGCGTGTGGGAAAGGGATACGTTCCCGCCGAGTACGCGGCACTCATCGAGAAGGCCGCAGCGTCCTGCGACCAGGGCCTGCCGGCGGGAATCCTGGCCGCACAGCTTCAGGCGGAGTCGAATTTCAATCCCAAGGCGCAGTCCAAGGACCCCGTGACGGGAAAGCCGATCGCGGACGGGATAGCGCAGTTCATACCGACCACTTGGGCCTCGTCGGGAATTGACGGAAACGGCGACGGAAAAAGAGACGTTTGGGACCCCGAGGACGCTATTCCGTCCCAGGGGAAGATGATGTGCGAGCTTCTGAAGACCGCCAAGAAGCATCCGGAATACAACGGCTCCCCGATCGAGCTCGCCCTGGCCGGATACAACGCGGGATGGGGCCGGGTGCAGCAGCACAAGGGGGTCCCGCCCGCGTCCTTCGCGGAGGGCCAGACCTACAACTACGTCAAGTTCATCATGGCGGCCCAGGCCAGGCTGACCGCCCCTGACACATCCGGGGACCCCGAGATGTCGGGGGAGTGGACGAAGCCCGTCAGCGCCCCGCTGGGGACGCCCTACCACCAGTCCGGCGGCATGTGGTCCAGCGGCTACCACACGGGGATCGACTTCGCCGCCGGAGTTGGAACACCGATAAGGGCCGCCGGACCCGGGAAAGTCGTCTCGGCCTCCCGGGTCAACGCCTACGGGCGGCAGGTGATCATCCGTCACGCCGACGGCATGTACACCCAGTACGCCCACATGTCGGAGCTGAGGGTCTCGGCCGGAGACACCGTCAAGGGAGGACAGGTCATCGGCCTGTCCGGCGCCGACGGCAACGTGTCCGGTCCGCACCTGCACTTCGAGGTCCGCACCGGTCCCGACTACGGGACGGACATCGCCCCGCTGCCCTACCTGCGCAAGAAGGGCGTGAACATCTAGACCGCCGGCCATCCCCGAGCACACAGCAGACCCGAGCACCTACCCCAAGGACCCGCCGTGCACGACGATCACCAGCAGCTCCGGCCGTGGGGCGCCGTCACACCCGCTTTCTGGGAGAGCGGCCAGGCTCCCGATTCGGCTCCCGACCTGGAGGAGCCCGCGCAGCCGGTAAAGCCCGCCGTCCCCCGGCAGGTCCCGTCGGCCGAAGACGTCCAACGTTCTCCCGCCGCTCCGGCCGAGGCCGAAACGGCGGAAGGAGTCCAGGCCGAGGCTGCGCCGGCGGCGGCTGCCGGGCCCGACTCCGCCCAGCAGGCGGCCGCCGTGTCGTCGTCTCCCTCTCCCGAGGGCGGGCCGCCCACGGCCTACCAGGACCGGATCAACGCCGTCGTCGCCGCCTTCGGCCGACCCGACGACCGCGAGGGCCTGGCGGCCGCGGCCATCGAGGCCGAGAAGCTCGACCAGGAGTTCACCGCGCAGTACGGCCAGCAGCACGCCCACACCGTCCGCCTCCGCGAGATCCGCGGCTGGCTCGCCCTCCTCGCGGGCCAGCCGGCCGTGGCCGCCCGCTGGTACCTGCACACCACCGGACTCCAGATCGCCCTGTACGGCGCGGCCCACGCGGAGACCGAAGGCTCCGTACGCCGAGCCGTCCACACCTGGCAGCAGGTCAAGGACCCCGCCGAGGTCGTCCAGATCGGGAGCGATCTGGCCAAGGTTGTCTCCGCCGCGCTCGGCGAGAACAGCGACGCCGCGCGCTTCGTCCAGGCCCGTATCGCCCGGTACCAGCAGGTCCCGCAGTAGACCAGCACCGTCCACCGTGAGCCCCCGGCCCCGCCGGGGGCTCACGTGCTTCCTGGCCGGATCGGGCCCCCTCCCGTCGTCGGCGGTCCTGAGCGCTTGACGCCTGTCGGTATATGCCGACAAGATTCGTCGGTAAACACCGACAAAGTTACGGAGGGTATCTGTGGCCACGTACAGCCGTAGCTACACGGGTACGCAGTGGAAGATCGCGCAGGTCGAACTGGACCCGGAAACCTGGACTCCGGTGACGACCGTGATGGAGCCGGAGGAGCTCGCCGGTCCCAGCGTCTACTGGCCCGACGGCACCACGTCCTACATCCTCCATTTCAAGGGAGGCCCCGAAACCAGTTGGGCCGTCGCCGACGAGGCCGACAGCGCTCTGCGTGCCCTGGAGGCTCTGCGCGGGGGAGAGGAGATCACCCCGGGCGCGCTGAGCACGTACCTCTGCGACGTGCGGCGGTTGGAAACGCGCATGACCGCCCTGAAGGAGGAACTGCTGCTGTACGCCCGCGAGCCCGGTCCGAACGGCCGGGCCCGGCTTTCCTTCCGGGACATCGGCCACGAGCTGGGGCAGCACCATACCTCCGTGGCCGGACGGCACCAGCGCATCCTCGACGGCGACACCGCCCAGTGGCGCCACTGGCTGACCCAGTCAACGGAGCGCGCGGCCATGTACACCAACGGCGGCGAGCTCCCCCGCCCCCCTCGGCCGCAGCGCGAGCACGAGACCGGCGTCTACGACAGCCGAGAAAAGCCGGGGAAGGTGATGGCCCACTGCCGCTGCGGCTGGTCCGGCCCCGTCGGCACCAACATCGTGACCGCCTCGCGGCAGGGCAAAGTCCATGAAGACAACCCGGAGGCGTGAACCCCGAGGCTGCCGACTGCTTGGAGGCGTCACGGCAGCCCCGGGGGCCCTCAGTTCCGAAACGACGAAACGAGGAACACCCATGATGACCGAGCGAACCACCCCCGCGCAGGCCCTGGCCTTAACCGGTGCTCTCCTGGCGACCTGGGACGCGCTGCACCCGCTGTTCGACCAGTGGTTCCAGAGCGGTAAGGACGCGGCGAACAAGGGAGCCTGCGGGCACCACCTGGTCTACCGCGACGGCACGCGCGTCGGCGAGGAAGTCGAGGGCGACGACCGCGCGGGCGAGCCCACCATGACCGCCACCCGCCTGGGCTGGATCAGCGCGGCCCGGCACGTTGCCAGCTACACCGCAGGTCAGCTGACCGGAACGGTCCTCCTCACCCGCGTGCTCGGCTACCGCGTGCCGGCCCCGGCACTGCTTGCCGGCGCGGCGATCAACGGCCTCACGCACCTGGTGATCGACAAGCGCCAGCCGCTGCTCTGGCTGGCCGCCAAGGCGGGAAAGGGCGGGTACGTCGACCACTGCACCGTCGTGCGCCGCGTCGACCAGGACGGGGCCGCCCAGGTCGAGGCGACCGGTCCCGGTTCGGCGGCCTTCGAGCTCGACCAGTCGCTCCACCGCGCCATCGGCGCCTTCGCCGCCGTCACCACGGCCTGGCTCACCATCCGCTCGACGAAGAAGGGACGTACCCGATGACCGAGGACCTGTGGGACCTCCTGCGCTCGACACACAAGGTGCAGCGCATGGTGGAGGACCTCCGGCTCAGTGACGCTGCCGGCACCACCACCGCCGAGCAGGAACGGGAGTATTACCTGCACCGCGCTGCGCTCGCTCAGCGCCACCTCGCCGCGGCCGCCGACACCGGCAGTGACCCCGAGGAAGGACGCCAGGAGGCGGGGGAGGCCGCGCTTCTGCTGTGGAAGCACGACAGCCTCCACGGCAGCCACCGCGGCCTGCTCCCGGCGAGGCATCCGAACTGGAAGGCGTCGAACCTCGGCGACTACGTCCGCCAGGAGACGGAAGCGGCCGGCCTGGACCCCAACTGATCAGTGCCCGCACGCGGAACGCCCCCCGCCGATCGCCGGGGGCGTTCCGCGTTGTGGTGCTGGCCCGTGTCCGTCGAGGAGCGGCAGAAACGAACCCGGCCCCGGCAGGAGGATCTCCTGCCGGGGCCGGTCACGCCGAGGGCGCTCAGGTGGACGGCTCGCCCACCTCGGTCGCGAAGGCGACGAAGCTCGTCCACGCGGTGCGGCCGAACTCGAAAGTGCCGCCGTCGGGGTCCTTGGAATCCCGTACCGCCATCTTGCCGGCGGGGCCGGTGGCCAGGCGCCGGGCCTGGACGCACTGGCCACCTTGATTGTCGCTGTAGCTGGAGGTGAACCAGTCCCCGGTCTGCTGCGGGTCGGCGTCCAGGTGGGCCATGTCAGAACTCCTTGATTGCCTTGCGGATCATGCTCACGGACTCCGTATGACCCGGAGCGGCCGCTTGCAGGTCGGTGAAACTCTCGTCGTAACGATCGGTGTGGGCGGGCTTGCGCAGGACCCAGGCGTCAGCGCGGTTCTCCAGGTAGACGATCGGCCGGAACGGTGAACGGTCACCGAAGCGCAGGATGGTGAACGCGCCGTTCATGCCGGGGTGCACGCCGAGGTCGAACGGCACGACCTGCACGCGGACGTTGGGAAGGGAGGTCGCGAGGTCGGCTATGTGGCCCAACTGCTCGCGCATCACGTCGGCGCTGCCGACGCGTCGCTTGAGTACGGCCTCGTTGAGGATGGCGGTCAGCCTGAGCGGGGAGTCCTCGCGGTGCAGGGCTTCTTGGCGCGTCATCCGTACGGCTACGAGCTTGTCGATCTCGGCGGGGGTGAGCCCCTGCGTCGGGAGCGGCAGCGACCTCACGTACGCCTCGGTCTGGAGCAGGCCGGGGATGAACTCGTTCTCGTAATTGTGTACGGCGCTCGCGACGGCTTCCTGTGCCAGATAAGCCTTGAAGCCGGGGCTGATGACCGGGGCCAGCTCGCGCTTCTGCCACCAGTCCCTCTTCGTCTTGGTCACGGTGGCGTAGCCGACCAGGGTGTCGCGGTGCTCGGCATCCGCGCCGTAGATGTCGCACAGCGCCATCACGTCCGCCGGCTCCACGAGGCCGTTCTCGGCGGCTTCGAGCCGATTGATCTTCGACGGGCTGACCACCAGGCGCTTCGCGACCGCTGCGGCGGTCAGGCCCTTCGCCTCCCGTAGGCCCCGCAGCTCGATCGCCAGTTGGAGACGGCACAGCGCAGGCGCTGCCGATCCTGCCTCTTCACTCATCTCGCATCCCTTCGTCGAGCAAGGGCCAGTGTGTCGGTCGCCCTTCTGCCACGGCAAGAAATCTTCTGCGCCGACGCGATGAATTCTGCCAGTTCGTGAGCATCCGTCAGGACCACCTCTGTGTATGGGTGTTCGAGCGACAATGCTTCTCGCAGAATTCTGCGGGAAGGGTGTTCACGGTATCGAATCTGGTGGCATCCTGTGTCGAGTCAGCACAGAACGCGTCTACCTCGCGACTCCAAGTGATCTTGGTGCTGGGGCTGCCGCGTACGTACCGACCGGGAGGGACCCCGGATGTCGAAGCCCAGCCAGGTCGCCGAGCGACGGTTCGAAATTCCCGTCAGCTCCGATCTCTTACGCCAGCTCCAGGGCGCGCTGTGCATCAGGTGCGGAATCCAGGGCGGGCAACTCTTCCCTGACGGACGCGCGTTCACCACCTCCCCGGGCGGAGGCGACCCCCTCCCGTGGGACGTGCGTGCCCACGCGAAGTGCCCCGGGGGTACCCGGTGAGCGCCTCGGACATCGGCAAGGCCTGCTGTCTCGGCGCCCTGAGCGCCCGACTCCCCGCCGGCCTGCCGGGCGATGCCGTGGCCATACCGGCCCGCCTCGGCGACGGTGTGCTCCACACGCTCGAAGCTCTCCACCCCCACCTGCGTCCCGCCGTCCTGCTCGACCTGACCCGGGCACGCACGTACCTCTTCACCGAGCCCGGACAGGGGGGCGTCTGGAGTGAGGACGTCTGGACGCTCGACGCCGGTACCTGGCTCGCCAGCCCCCACCAGACGAACGGCCCCTGCGGAGACCTGAAGGTCTGGCACCACTGGCCGCAGTCCGGGGGGCGCGCACTCCCCGTTACCGACCTGCGCCGAGCGCTGCGCCTGGCCTACCCCGCCCTCCGGCGGCGCGCTGTCGGGCCCCTCGTCCAGCACCCGCAATCCCGGAGGCACCCCGTGACGTCAGTGTCTGCATCCACCGCGAACGGCCCCGACAGCCAGGTGTACGTATTCGACCGCGCTCCCACCATGCCCGCCCTCGCCCGGCGCCGAGTCCGCGCCGCCCTCACCGCCTGGCAGGTCTCCCCGAACGACATCGACACGGCGGAACAGGTGATCGCCGAGATCGCGGCGAACGCGATCGAGCACACGGAGTCCCGCCGCATCCGCCTGGAGATCGAGCGCCACCCGGACGAGATCCAGATCGCCGTACGCGACAGCGGTCCCCGGCCGCAGGCCTCCCTCACCGCGCGGACCGACTCCAACGCCGGCCTCGAAGAAGGCGGTCGCGGCTTGCTCCTGGTCCACGCCCTCGCGGCGCGATGGGGCGCTGACCCCACTTCGGGAAACGGGCTGCGGGTCTGGGCCGCCATCCGGCCGGGAGCCCCGAAGTGACCGTCGTCGACGGATACCACCCCGCTCACCTCCTCTACTTACCGGAGTCCTCGATGTCCCGCCCGCTCATGCCCGTGCCACCCGCCTACGTCCGGCGGTCGCCGGGCCCGCCGGCCGACCTGCTCGCCCGCGTGGCCCAGCGCCTCCGAGAGGTGAAGCCGCTGGACGAGATCCTGGACGACATCGGCGACGTGCTCGGGAACCAGGCACCCCCGGCCGGCGAGTGCGAAGACCTCGACCAGCGGCTGCGCGCCGACCTCATCAGGCTCGCCCAGATCGCCCTGGCCGCGAACAACCGGGACCCCGAGGTGTCCGCCCTGCTTCAGCACGCCGACCGGCTGATGGCCGAGGACCTGCCGACCGACTACCAGCCGAGGATCGGGACGCTGCGCCGGATGGCCAGCACGGCCAACGGCCTCCTGGAGCGACTCACGGAGACCGGCAGCATAAAGGAGGCCGTGTGAGCGCCCCGCGGCAAATCACCTGGAACGGATGGCACGTTCCCTTCATCGCCCCCTGGAGCCATGAAACCCCTCGGGCCGGCACGATTGTCCGAGCCTCCCGGGGAGCCGGGATCGCCTACGCCGACGAACTCGACGTCGTCGACCGCAGGAACGGCACCCTGTGGGTCCGCTGGTCGGCGCTGCGCGGCGCCGGACGGCCCCACCTGGGCGGAGTTCACCCGCTGCGCCAGCGGCAGGCGATGAGCCACATGCTGTGCCAGGTCTGCGCGGCGTCGACGTACGGCGATGCGTTCAGCCGCTGGGGCGGCCGGCATCTCTTCCTCGTGCGAGCCGATCAAGGGCAGGAGATCCGCGATGGAGAAACAACCGCGACACCGCCCATCTGCGAACCCTGCGCCGCCGAATCCGTCCGCGCCTGCCCCGAACTGGGCAAGGGCTACACGGCGGCCCTCGTCGAACGTCCTCAGCCCTGGGGAGTGGCCGGCATCCCCTACAACCCCCGCACGCTCGCGCCTGCGCCTGCGCCCAAGACCCGCGACGGCCTGACCTTCGTGAACTACGAAGACCCGCGACTGCCCTGGACCCTCGCGGCCCGCGACGTCGTGACGCTCCTCGGCTGTACCCCCGTCGACCTGGACCGCCTCGCCGCCCACGGCGTCACCGTCTAGGCCTCCCGCACCCGAACACCTCAAGGAGAGGCACCTCCATGTCGGAGACCACCGCGCATACCGCCGCTGCCCAGTTCGGCATCCCGCGCCAGACGACCGCGCCCACGGAGGGGCGGGCCGAGGCCGAGCAGCTCGCCGGCACCCCCGCCAGGTGGGAGCTGAGGAAGGACCGAGGCAGCACGACCGTGTGGAAGGTGACCGGCCCGGCGGGCCAGTGGGCCCTGAAGATCGGCCGCAGCGAGGACGCAGCCGTGGTCGCCAGGGAGTCGGGGGTTCTCCGGCACATCGCTTCCGTCCCCCCGGTGTCGTACGGCGCACGCTCCAAGAGCGGCAGGACCTCCGAGAGTGCTTGGCAGCTCACCCCCTGGCTGGACGGCCCCTCGACCTGGGACGTCTTCCGCCCGGTCCGAGACGGTGACACGGACCGGGCGCAGGCACTCGCGGCCGCCGTGGACCTGGCGACCGCTGTCGGCGCGCTGCACCAGAGCGGATGGGTGCACGGTGATGTCCAGCCCCACCACTCCATCCACGCCCGGGGCGGAGTACGGCTGATCGGCTGCTCCTGGGCCTGGCACCTGGAGCTCCCGCCCTCCTACGCCTCCCACAGCGGGCTGCTGCACCTCATGTCCCCCGAGCTGATCCGCCGCGTGGAATCCGAACAGAGGCCGATCGCGCCCAGCCAGCCGGACGAGACCTACGCCCTGGCCGCCGGCCTGTGGTGGGCGGCCACCAACTCGTGGCCGCTGGACTACACCCAGCTGGGGATCGACCCGGCCACCTTCACGGCGAAGGGACTCCGCGGAGTCCTCGTGCGCCGGTGGCCTCCGCTCGGACGGATCGTCGCGTGGCCTCGGCTGGAGGAGGTCCTGCGCTCCGTGCTCACGGCGCGGCCGAGCGAACGGCCCTCGGCGCTGCACCTGGCTCAGTGGCTCCGGTCCTTGCCCTCGTAGCCGCACGAGCCATCGAGCACGACTGAGGGGCCCGACGATCCGTCGGGCCCCTCAGTCGTGTCGAACCACTTCGTCACGCCAGCGCGGTCTCCCTCACCGCCTCGCTCGCATCAGCCGATCGCTGCTGTCCGATGGCGGGCTCGTCGTCCTCCTGGCGCTCGCGGGGTGCATCCGAGCCAGGCGTCTGCTCCGCGGCATGGTGCTGCGGCGCGGGCTCGGGAGTCGCAGCGGCCGCTTCTCGGCGGTCGCGTTCGGCCTGCGCCTCCGCCGCTACACGTCGCAGCTCCGGCAGGAGCTGCTTGACGGCCGTACGTACCGCCCCCGCCTTCATGAGGCCCTCCTGCTTCCCGTCGCTGTCGAGACCCATCCCGGCGGCCTGCCCCAGAGCCATGTTGGCCCGGTAGGCCGCCCCGTTGGCCACCTGCGAGTTGACGTCCAACACCCTCAGGTCACCGGCGAGGATCTGAGCCACCAGGGCATCCCGGAGCTGGTGACTCTTCGGCTTACTGCTGGAAGCTCCCACGGGCTGAACCGGCGTCGACCGGACAGGGGCCAGGTCCGCGGCCGGGGCGGGGGCGGGAGCAGGTGCGGGGGTGGGAGCCGGTGCGGGCACCAGCGCAGGGGCCGGCGCAGGAAGACCGATCGGCCTGGCAGCCGCACCACTGGGTTCCGCTGCGGCCGGGGGGGCCGGTACGTGCCGGGCCGGGGTGGGACGGGGCTCGTGCGGTTCGAGGGTGCCGGGCACCGTGCGGGGCGTCTCCTGCTGAGCGGGTCGGGGCTCCACTCGCGGCGGCGCCTCTACCTTGACCGGCTCCGGGCTCGCTTCTGCGACCGGCGCGGGGAGCGGGGTGCGGGAGCCGGGGGCGCGGACATACTGCAAGGTGTCGTGCAGGTCCTTGCGCCACTGCTTCCACATCTGCCGGGGGTAGCCGACGAACGGCACCCACAGCAGCAGGCTGTAGCCCCGCTCCGCGTTCTTCTTTTTCTTCTTCGGGTACTTCCCCAGGACTAGCTGCTCGACCTTCTTGAGCAGGGACTCCAGGAAGATGGCGTACACCAGGGGCGGGATGACCGCGACGAGGCGGCCACCGAGGGTAGGCGGCTCTCCGGGAGCGTGCGGGGTGTGCAGCAGGTTCATCACGGCCGAGGCCACGATGAATCCGACCAGATAGAAGCGGGTCAGCTGACTGGACCGAGCGGTCAGCGCCTCGAACAGCCGCAGCAGCGACAGGCCGAGCGCGCCGGCGTCCAGTAGGAGTGCGAAGCCCGTGGCTGCGGTCCACGAACCGCCGTTGCGGTCGAACGCGTAGGCTTTCTGCGCGCCGAAGCTGAGCCAGGCCGCGATGCCCGCGATGCAGAAGATGATGATGAAGGAGACCGAGAGGCTGATGACCGCGAGGCGTCGCCTCCAGGTCTTGCGCCGCTCCTCCGCCAGCTTCTCGCGGTCCTCCGCGGACAGCTTGTCCTGCTCGCGCGTACGGCGGGAGCGGAGGACCAGGGCCACGGTGCCGAAGACGCAGAGCGCCGCGAAGCCGATGCCGGCGGGCAGCAGGTAGTTCTCGCCCATCATCGTCGGGCACCCTTCTCCCTGTTCGCGGCCGCGACCTCGGGCGGGACGGGCCTGCGGCTGATGTCCGCCGCCTGGTGACGCATGGACACTCCGATCATCGGTTCTGGGGCTCGGGCGTCATAACCCTAGGACGCCGCACCGTCAGCCCCGGATACCGCAGCATCCTCCTCCAGTCCCGGGCGTCCCGTCGGCCTCTTTTCCGTCAGACCCCCGCCGCCCTCGGCGGTTGTTGACCCGAGTGCGGCAAGGATGTTCGTCTTGGAGGGTGGTCGTACTAAAAACCGGCGTCCGCTCCCTCCTGAATGCCCGGTTGTCGGTACCCTCCGGCCCATGACCAATTGGACTTGGAAGAACCCCCTCCCGAAGAAGGGGCGGACGATTTCGTTCGTCGGCAAGGGAGGGAGTGCGAAGTCCACCAACCTCGCGCACCTCCTGCGGTACTGGAAGGAAATGGGTATCCCCGCCGTCGCTCACGACGCCGACGACAGCGACGGCCAGGAGGAGCCCGGCTCCCTGCTCGCGTGGGCCGAGATGCTTCCCCTGGACGGCGAGGGCCTCGGCGCCCCCGTCTACCGCGCCCCGGCCGCGCCTTCGCTCAAGGCCGAAGTGGACCGGCTCCGGCCGCCGCACGGCCTGTCCCTGATCGACACCAAAGCCTGGGATCGCGGCAAGCACAACTCCCATCTCGCCGCCATCCGATCCTCGGACCTCCTCGTGCTGAGCCTCTACCCGAGCGGCATGGAGAAGTTCCGCGGCGCATCGATCCTGGGCGCGATGGACGAGGTCGAGACCATGTCCGGCCACCGGCCCCGTGTCGTCTGCCTGCTCACCCGCTTCAACTCCAGCGCGGGCGCGGCCGACGGGGTCCGTGAGGAGCTGGAGCGGGAAGGGCTGCACGTCCTCAAGTCCGACATCCCCGCGTCCGAGTCCAAAACGGGGTACGCCCAGAGCTTCGGCACGGTTCCCCGGCTGAAGGCGGACTCCGACATGCACAATCTCGCCAAGGAGCTTCTTGTGGAGGTCACCCGATGAGCGCCCAGGCGCCGGCCCGACCGAGCATGGCCGCAGGCCGGCTCCGGAAGGGCGCCCAGCCCGTGAAGACGGTGCCCGGCCTTGAGGCCGACCGTTTCACCGGCACCAACGTCATCGACCCCGCGCGCGTCATCAAGGGAACTCCCCAGGAGCAGCTAGAGCAGGTGACGGCCCTGCTCCGCGACGCCCAGGAGAGCGGAGAGGAAGCCGTCGCCGACGTCCTGGCCGTCGGTGCGGTCAACAAGGGCCTGCTCCTGGCCTACGCCAAGGAGCAGGACCTATGGCAGCACTCCGACCGCGCGAGCTTCGAGCTGTGGGGCGCCGAGGTGCTGGAGATCAGCACGAAGTACGTCCACCGGCTCGTCCGGGAGGCCGCAGCGTTGGTCAAGGTGGTGGCGCTGAACGACCGGTGTAAAAAAGTGCACCGCATCACCAGGCCCGCCCACGCCGTCGTCATCGCCGCGGTGATCGACCAGCACGGCGAGGACGCCGCCCTCGCGGTCATCCCCAAGGCGTGGGAGCTGGCGGCGGCGGAGAACCGCCGGCGCCCCACGGCGGCCCAGTTCGAGCGGGCGGCCGCAGAGCTCAAGTACCCCATCAAGCTGATCACGGACGAGAGCGACGACGCGGCGCCCGCGCTCACCGCCCCCCCTGCGGTCCTGCGGACCCAGAAGACCCTGACCCGCGCCACCGCGGCGATCGGCAGCGTCAAGGAACGGCACATCGCCGCCATGGAGCGCAAGGACGCCGACGCGGTCCGGCTCCAGGCGGAGGAAGCCCGCACCCGCCTGGCCGAGTACATCGAGACGATCGACAAGGTGTACCCGAAGAAGGTCGTCCCCGCCGCGCGCCCCGAGCTGGAAGCCGACGGGCAGCAGGGCGAGGAGCGCGTCGCCGTCGCCTGACCGCGCCGTCATGACGAAGGCCCCCGCCGTCGGCGGGGGCCTTCGTCATGACCTGAGGAAGCGGGTGGCGGCGACGTCGTCGAGTCGATCGGACCACCGGGCGGCCCCTCGGCGGAGTGAACGGGTCAACTTGACCAGGTAATCCTCCGGGGTGCCTCTCGCGTTTCCTTACGGCAGCGCCTCGGTCTCGATGTCCGGGTACAGAGCGCGTAGCCGCTCCGGATCGCCGGTGATCACCGGCCACTGCCGGGCGGCCGCCAGGTAGGCGACGTGACCGGCGGTGGTGCTTGCTTCACCGTCGATGTTCGCGCGCAGTATGCCCGCCCCCCGCGCGTCCGCCTCATCGAGCGGGGCGACGGTCAGGAGGGGGAACTGGACGATGGTCGACAGCGCGTGCGCCGCGTCGCTCTTGAGGTCGGCGTATGCGTCGGACAGGGCGGTCGCCGGGACGAGGAGCGGGATGACTCGCTGGTGCGCGACCGACAGGAGGGCCTGCATGTAGAGGCTTCCGCGGGCGGCGGCGGTCAGCGCCGTGGTGTCGAGGATGCGGCCGCCGATCACGCGGCGCTGCTCTGCCCGGCATTGACGCTGACGCCGAGAGCCTTCGCAGCCCACTCCAGGTGTTCAGCGGTGGGGCGCTCGCCGGGGAAGAGCCGCGCGAGTACGGCGTCCACCTCGGCGGCCTCCTGCTCGCGCTGGAGCAGAGACGTGATGTGCCCCGATACGCTGCTGATCTGTCCTGCGGCCTCCCGCTCCTTGAGGTGATCGAGGACCTCTTGTGGAATTGTGATCGCCGTTTTCGCCTTAGGCGGGTTCTTCGGATTGGTCATACCTGAGTCATACCACCCCGTGGCGCGCGGGGGGAGGGATTCGCGGAACTCGTTGGCTGGAGCCAGCAGAACTCGATACGCTCGTCCGCGTCGTTGGCTACAACCAACAAGAGGGGGTCCCGTTGGCGACGTACGACGTCGACATGTTCGCCGCCGAAGTCGAGCAGCTCGTCCACCAGGCCGACCAGGTCCAGGGCGCCGACCGCGTCGAGCTCCTGGCCCGCGCGGCCAGCCGCGCCATGGACCCCCTGCTCCGCATCGAGCTGCTGATGCTCGTAGCGGACGCCGCAGGCCGCGCCGCCCACGAAGCCGCCGACGCCGCCCGGCAGGGTGCAGGCAGGCCGGAGAACGCTCGGGCCACCTACGAGCAGATCGGTGCGGCGGCGGGCCTGGCCCGTGACGTCGTCTATCGGCAGCACACCCACGGGGCGGCTCTGTCCTGGCCGGCCGCGCGACGCGGAGTGCACAACGGGCGAACCGGCTCCAGCCGGAAGGCGTCACCAGCCGCGACGGAAGAACAAGGAGGGGGGACCGCATGACCGAGGACGAGATCGCGCGGGGGGTAGTACGGGGACTTCGGGCGCACGAACACCGCCGTGCGGAAGGGCAGGCCCGTTCCCTGCTCGCCGGCCTGGCCATCCTGGCGGCGGTGGCCGTCACCTTCATCGTGCTGGTGACGTACGGATGACCCAAGGCTTCGAGGTGCACCTCTTCCTCGTCAACGGTCAACCCGATCCGATCGAGTGCCCTTGCCCGCGTGCCACGTGCGGTGGCCTCGTCGAGGTGCTGGACGAGTGCGGTACGCACCGTCCGCGGTCCGGAGACGCGCCGATCATGGGCTTCCAGCAGGTTGCCCGGTGCTGCTCGGCGGAGCAGTCAGCGACGGCATAGGCCGCACGATGCGAAGGCCCGGACCGAGGAATCGGTCCGGGCCCTCACTGTTCCGGGCACGCCGGAGATCAGCCGTCTGCGTCGAGGTCGACCAGCCCGGCCGCCACGTCCAGAGCGCTCCCCGCCTCCTCTGTGGCCGCCGGGGGGCGCCCCGTCCTCTTCGCGTACGCCCGTGCCTCGCGCACGACGCCGCGCACATACACCAGGAGGTTGGCGCGCTCGGAGGCGTTGTGCCGGTCGTCCACGGCTTCGGTGAGCTGCTCCCACCAGAACTCGTCATCGTCGGGGTCGACTCGGATCTCCCCGGCCTCGTGGTGCTTCAGCAGGGCCCGCGCGACCGCGTCCAGCTCCGCGTAACGCGCTTCCCCGGCGGCGATGAACTGGGCCTCGGCGATCCGAGCCTCCATGGCCCGCCGGTCAATGAGGTGCGCGACCTGCGGCTGTCGCCGGTCGCCGGGGCGGCCGTTGACGGCGACGTACAGCCGCTTGCGGAGATTCATCGCACTTCCGGGGTTCGGTTCCCCGAGCCGGTCGAGGTACCGGAGCTTGAGGGCCATCTCCTTCCACGAGGTACCGCTGGCGCGAGCGTCGTCGATCGCAGCGAGCTGGAAGGGGTCTGCGGCGAGGCGCAGCCACTCGGCCAGCTGCATCCTCAGCACCGCCGCCTCCTGGTACGCCTCCCCCGTGAGCCGGGCGGCGTGCTCCTGGGCGAACTGGAGCACGCCGAACAGCTCGTGATCACCGGGCCAGCGCTCCAGGTACAGCTCGTCCTTGCCGGTCTCGCGGTGCAGCTCGTACAGGCGGGCGGCCAGGACGCGGGGCTGCTTCTCGGGGGCCTGCCGCGCCGGGCGCGTTTCGCGGACGGTCGGCGGCGGGGTCCTGCGAGGGCGTCGCATCGTCGTCTCGTCCCGGATCAGAGGTGCTTGGGCGCGAGGGCCAGGCGGTGGCTGTCCTCCAGGGCAGCGACGGCCTGCGGGGGGACGACGAGGATGCCGTCGAGGAGCTTGCGGGCCTTCGCGTACGCGCTCCGCCGCTCGTGCTCGCTGCCGGAACCGGTGTCCAGTGCCGTGGCGAGGAGCTTGCGGGCCTGCTCGGCAGCGCTCCGTTCGGCAGGAGGGAGCTGTCGCAGGCCGGTGCGGCGGGCATGGTCGTCCGCCGCCTGCCACGCGGTCCGCAGCTCCGCGACGGCCCGCTGGTAGCGGTCGAGGTCGTCGCCGAGCCTGGCGTCGTCCGCCGCGGCGAGGGCCTGCACCAGGGTGGCCGTCTCAGGCACGCTCACATCGCCCAAGGACGGCCGGTCCAGCCACTCCAGGACGTCGCCAAGGTAGTCCCCGTACGCGACGGCCACCGTGTCGTGCGAGCGCTCCAGGGTCTGCCGCCGGCGCCGCTTCGTGATGTGGCGCCGCCGCACGCTCCAGACCCCCCACCCGGCCAGCGCCGCCACCGCCAGGCCGCCGAGGGTCAGGGCACCCCACATCAATACGTCGACCAGGCCGCCGTCGCCGCCGGACTCGGCAGGCTCCGAAGCGGGGGAGGGCTCACGGTCCGTCCCGCCGACCAGAAGAGGGAGGAGCCCCCTCAAGACGCCGCACCCGAGGCTGAGGGCAGCTCCCCGAAGGACCAGCCCTCCGGCATTGCGGGCCACATAGGAGTTCTGCGACTGCCGCGCCAGGACGGTGCCGACACAACCGACCACGGCAGTGAGCACCCCGGCACCCACTCCGAGCCAGAGCGCCCACTCGAACCAGGTCGTGATGGTGTCGATGACTCCGAAGAGATCCTTGCTGGTGTGCACTCGCGTGTCCTTCGGGTTGGATCGGTGACGGTTTGTTCCGCGCGCCGCAGTTCTCCTGAGAAGTTGCTCTGACCTGCGGTTTATCGAATGAGCGCCCCATCCGGATGGTGGTCGCCGCCCGTAGCGTACCGCCTTCAGCGCGTTTTTTTCCTACTAGGAAATAGCATGCACATGATCAAATAGTGGATCACCAGGCTTCGCGCATAACCGGAATTATGCGCGGGTTAAATGATCTTGAAACGGATGTCAACAAAACGGTGACAACGCCTCGATGTCATCAATATGATGACGCCATGACTCAAGATTCCGACCCGTACCCCCGGGAGGCGGCCGCCCTGGAACGGCTCACCCGCCGCCACGGCGACGAGCGCTACCGCCGCCTCAACTCCCACGGCGGCCCCTACCTCACAGCCGCTCCACTGGAGGCAGTGATGCTGGTCGCCAGGGCAATGGAGGGTGATGGCGGGAACTCCGTCACCGGCCAGGACCTGGAGGATGCGATCCTGCTGCTCGACCGCGCCCGCGGCGACCTCGACCTCCACGAGCTGGAGCTGGTCGACCGCGCTCGCCTCCACCACGGTCGCACCTGGGAGCACATCGCCCAGGCCGCAGGAGGGAAAGACCGCCGCACCGCCCAGACCCGCTACAGCCGCCTGCGGGAACGCACGCCCGGCTACACGCCGCCGGTCGCCTCCCAGGAAGCCGCCGGCGCATGAGGGCCGCGAGCGACCATCCCCTCAGCGCAGTCCCGCAGGACGAGGACCCGGTACCACCGGTGGCGAACCCGGAGACGGGGGAGATCCGGCTCCTGGAAGACCGCTGCACGACCTGTGTCCTGAATCCCGCCGCGTCGGCCGCCCCTCTGCGCCCGGGACGGCGCCAGCAGCTCATCCGCGAGGCCCGGGACTGCGGCGGACAGATCGTATGCCACTCCACGATGTGGCCCGCCGTACCGGAAGACTTCCCCGCCGCCATGTGCAGGGGGTTCATCGACGCCTACGGGCTTCCCCAGGCGGCCCAGGAAGCCATCGAACTCGGAATCGGGCACATCGTGGAAGTCCCCGACCCCAAGCGGATCGGCATCGGCACACACGGAAAGGCGCAGCAGTGAGCGGACCGAAGCCGGGCCTCGGGAGCTTCGGGCGGCTGGTACTTCGTCCCGGCTACTGATCCGGTGTAAAAATTCACACCGATCCGCGAGGTCGTCGGTGGCGCGCGGTCTGCCGGTCACCGTCTGTGCTCGCGTCTATGCCGCCGTACGGAGGTCCAGGGAGAATCGCCCAAATGGGGGGGTGCGTGCGGGCCCGGAAGAGGCGGGCCGGGTGCGTGCCCTCGGAACGCGAAGCGCCGCCGACACTTTCCCTGCCGGGGGCGCTTCGCGTGGCCGGACGGACGGTCAGGGGCTGGCGATCAGCCAGAGGGCGAGGACGGCGTCCAGGTCCGGGGAGTAGCGGTAGACGATCGAGATGCCGCGTCCTCTGGTCTGCTCGGGCAGGAGGTCGATTACGTACGATTCCGAGCGCGGATCGGCATCCGGGAGGCCGCGCGCGGCGTCGGGGTCGGGCTCGTCCTCCAGGTGCTGGCGGACGAGCTCGACGGCGGCCTGCTCGGTCGCGGTCAGCTCGGCGAGAATCTTCTCCGCGCTGTCGGACAGAAAGGCTCGGGTCACTGGCCCCCCTCGGTGGCGAGCTTGCGGCGGAGCTCCGCCTCGACGTCGTCGGTGGACCGGGACAGGGCCGTCATCGCCTCCGGGGTGGAGTGCAGGGTGACGCGGCGCCGGTACGCCTGGACGATGCCGCGTACGGCTGCCGGGTCGTCGAGGTCGGCGGCCGCGAGCTCGCGCTCGAAGGCGGCGGCGTCGCCGTCGAAGCCGCCGTGGCGCAGGGCGGTGCGCAGCTCGGCGAGCGTGTGCATCGGCGGGAGGGCATGGTCGTGATGCTCGGGCTGGATAGTCACAACGTCTCCTTCGGTCGGTGCGTCGAGTGTCCTACTGGCCGCGCCCACCCCAGGGGCCCGTTGACCGGTTGAGGCTGGCCGGCGGTGCGGACGGTGAGGATCTCCTCGCGGACGGCGGCGAGGTTCTCGGCATGGAGCTGGTTGCGCTGGTGGACGATGTGGTGGCAGGCCCGCGCGACGCACCGCACCTGCGTGCCCTGGTCGATTCCACCGGGCATGGCGCGGCCGAGGAGCTGCATGGCCTTGATCTCGTCGGCGCTGAGAAGGGTCTCGTAGGGGCCTTGGGTCAGCCGGAAGAGCGCCATCCCCAGGTGCCCGTGGACGGGCGGGGGTGTCTCGTCGGGCAGGGGCCACAGGGTGGCGACGGCGGCCGCGAGGGGTTCGAGCCCGTGGGGGCCGTGCTCGCCGGCGAGCTGCTGGTAGAGGTAGCGGGCGGCGATCTCGCCGCCGAGCATCACCGCGCCGACATGCAGGGACGGGGTGCTCTCCTCGTCCCGTCGGTGGACCCGGCCGGTGGCGTGGATGACGCGCAGGAGCCGAGTCTCGTCCAGGTCCCAGAGGCCCGGTCCCCAGGTGAGGGCGATGCCGACGGCGGCGCGGTCCTGCGCGAGCATGTGCGCGGTCGGCCCGTGGTCCGGGACCGTGAAGAGCAGGCCGGTGACGCCGTCCTCGGTCCGGTTCAGCTTCGCGGCCTTCGCGTCGGCGATCTCGGCGTCCTGCGCGGTGACGCGAGCGGTCATGAGAGGGGTCACAGCGTCTCCAGGGTCGGGTTGAGCTGGTCGGCGGTGCGGGCGGTGAGGACTTCCTCGCGGACGGCGGCGAGGTCCTCGCGGCGGAAGCGGATGTGGCCGCGGGCGAAGGTCGAGCAGATCTGAGCGGCGCACCGCAGCCGCTGCTCCTGGTCGCCGCCGCCGGGCAGGGTGCGGGCGACCAGGCGCATGGCCTGGATCTCGGTGACGGTGAAGAGGCCCCGGTCCGGGCCGTTCGCCAGGCGCAGGAGCGCCATCGCGGGGTGCTGGGGGCCGTCCGGGCGCCCTTCCTCGGGCAGGGGCCACTGGAGGGCGATGACCGTCTTGAGGGGCTTGAGGAAGAAGGGGGGATACCTGCGGGCGAGCTGCTGGTAGAGGTAGCGGGCGGCGATCTCGCCGCCGAGCATGACCGTGCCGACCTGCATCAACTGCCTGACGCCGTAGGAGTGGCACCGGCCGACGGCGTGGAGGACGGGCAGGAGCCGGTCCTGGTCCGGGGCGCCGGGGTGGCGGTAGGTCAGGGTCACGCCGACGGCGGCCTGGTCGTTCGGGTTGAGCCACGCGGTCGGCCCGTGGGCGGGGGGATCGAAGAGCAGATCGGCGAAGCCGGTCGGCCGCTCGTCCAGCTTCTCCCTGAACGCGGCGGCGGCCTCGATGTCGGTCTCGGTGACGCGGGCGATACCGGGGAGGCTCACGACGCCTCCAGGAGGGCGGGCGGGACCTGGCCGGTGGTACGCAGGTGCAGGATCGCGTCCGCGAGCTCGCCGAACGCGGCCTGTACCGCCTCCCCGGCGGCGATCTCCTCCGGTGTCTCCTCGAACGGGAGCCGCTCGCGGGCGGCCTCGCGGCGGAAGACGAGGTAGGTGGCGGCGAGGTAGCCGTCGTGGCTGAGCACCGCGAGGCGGGACGGCTCCCGCTCGTCCTCGGCCTTCTCCTCCTCGCTCGGCTCCCGGGTGCTGAGGGCTTCCGCGAACTCCTCGGCGGTGTCGAAGTCCTCGACGTGGATGCCGGGGTCGGGCATGAGCGCGTACGGGGCGACGTTCGTCACGATCGCCCGGGCCGCGTGCTGCCAGATGCTCGCGGACCTGTGCTCGGCCTTGGTGGCGGCCGCGGCCCGCAGGGCGGCGGCGCGGGCGTGGACCGCACGGGCGAAGTCCTCGATCTCCGGGCCGTACTCGTTGAGCCGGGAGACGGTGATGTTCCCGCCGGGCCGGATCCGGCGCAGCGTGGCGAGAGGGACGCCGCTGAGCTCGGAGATGGTGACCGGGTCGGCGCCGGCGGCGAGGGCGCCCAGGAGCAGGACGTCGAGCTGGTCGGTGACCTCCTGCTGGTCCAGCGCCCAGTCGCGCAGCGCGTCCTCGGCCTCCTGCGGGCTGTTGAAGTGCCGGGCGGGCTGGACCTGCTCGGCGGCGGCCGCGCCGGCGCCGCCGCCCGTCTTCTCCCGCTTGTCGCGCATGTAGAGGGCCTGCCGGGTCAGGCCGAGTTCCCGGGCGGCGGCGGCCACGTTGCCGCCGTGCTGCGCGATCAGGTCCTCCACCGCCTCATCGGCGACCCGCTCGTAGGGGGCGGCGGCGGCCTCGGCGGCGGCCTTGGCCGCGTGGTAGCGGCGGGCCGGGTCGGTCTCGGCCAGCACCCGGGCCGCATGGTCCAGGGGGTTGTTCTGCACGTGGGTACTCCAGAGGTAAGGGGCGGGCCCGGCCGGACGGCCGGGCCCGAGAGCGGAGGGAAGATCAGTCGCCGTCGACGTGCTCGGCGTAGAACGCGTCCACCTCGGCGTAGAACGCGTCCACCTCGGCGTAGTACGCGGCCTCCTCGGCCGCGTACTCGGCCTCCCGCGCGGCGTCCACCTCGCCCAGGAGGCGACGGTGCTTCTCGATCTCCTCCTCGGTGGGCGTCTGCGTGGGGACGGCGCGCTCCTCGGTGTGGGTCTCCTCGCCGTCGGCGCCCACACCGGTCACGGTGACGCGGACCGCCTCCGCGCTCTCGTCCACGAAGCTCGCGCCCACGGCGCGCATCAGCGCCGCGTCGTAGTTGGCGTCGGCCTGCTGGGAGGCGATGCCGTTCATGATCTCCAGGGCGGCGCCCGCGAGGTCCGTCGCCGTGGAGTGGTCATCCGTCGAGTACAGGTACGGCAGGGACGGGAAGCGGCCCAGGTACCCCTGCACCTCCTCACCCTCCCACTCGCCGTCCCGCTTGCGCTCGACGAGGAGGGTGTAGGCGGCGTGCGGGACACCGGAGACGTCGCTGTACCCCCACAAGGGAGCGTCGTCCTCGCCCCCGGACTCGGCGACGTTGCGCACTTCCTCCTCGTAGGCGGCGTCCGCCTCGGCCTCGTCGGCGGTGTCGGAGACATCCCGGTAGTCGTGGCCGCTGCTGATGACGGCCCACCGCTCCTGGCCGTCCTCGGTGGTGTAGCCGCGCAGCCGGACCTCGGCGCCCTCCTGGCCGTAGGTGTCGGTCGCGCGGGTGGCGCGCATCACGACGCCGGCGCCCGCGAGAGCCGCGAGGGCCTCGCGCTCCTCGTCGTCGAGGTCGGGGGTGACGGATTCGTAGGTGGAAAGCAGGACACGCATGGTCTACTCCCTGATGGTGGCCGCAGCCCTGCATGGCGGCGGCGCCGAAGGTCCGGGCGGGTGGCGACCCGCCCGGACACCAGAAAGGTAACACCCGCTTACCTTCGAAGGTAAGTGGGTGTTACCCGAAGGGGTGAGATCTTCTTCGGGCCCCGGCCCTGGCCTCTTTGCCGGGGTGATCTTTATTGCCAGAAAAGCGACGGGCCCTAGCCCCCTTCGCGTGAGAGGGGGCCAAGGCCCGCTTTGTGTGCGGCCGCGCTGCTGCGCCGGTAAAGCTTGGAGGCTGCAATCGGGGATCAGGATGTTCGGTAGTTCCGGGCTGGCTCTCTGGGCTGTGCCGTTCAGGCGGTTCAGGTCCCGTCGAAGGTCTCGCCGTCCAGCTCAGACCCGTCCGGCTCGCGCTGGAGCCCGCTCGTGCCGTCAGCGGAGATGTCGATGTAGTCAGGGCGTTCCCGGCGGCGGGGGAGGAACCTGTCCAACCAGCCCCGCGGCTCGACATCGGCCGGGTACATGTCCACGGCCGCGAGGACGTCGAGCTGCTCCTTCGACAGCAGTTCCGCCCAGTCCGATGGGTAGATGGCGCTGCACCACAGCTGGAGCTCACCCTGCTCGATCACAACGCTGAAGGGGCTGTTGCGTACGCCGGGCCGGTAGCGGATGCGGTCCTGCAACCCCGTGGCGGTGTCCCGGTTGAGGTAGACCCGGGCAACGCGAGGGCCCGCCACCCAGGGGTACGCCTCCGGCTGGTTCAGGATCTCGCTGACCCAGGTGCGGAGCCCGAGAGGGTCGCCGGCGGGGGTGGTCCGGCCGACGGGGGCCCAGGGGCGGCCGTGGCGCAGGCGTGCAACGAGGTGTCCACCGGTGTATTCCAGGTTCCCCCCGCAGTGGTGCAGGCTCTCCTCACTCGTCCGGACGACACCCTGCTTCTTGTCGAACTCGACGAACCGGTAGTGCATGACCTGGCGGGCGATCTCCTTGTCCCAGCCGAGTTCTTCCAGCAGCCGGACGCTGTTGCTCGGCCCTGTGCCGCCGTACCCGGCCAGGCACTCCTCCACCCCCAGCAGCTCACCCTCCGCGTTGCGCAGCAGCATGTTCGGTGCCGCGATCCGCGTGCCGTCGGCGAACGCCTTCGGGTGCCGTCCGGACTCCAGCAGGATGTCGGTCTCCGTGAAGGCTACGGTCGCGCCCGTGACCTGACCGAAGGCGCCGCTCTTGACGTACTGCGCCGCCTCGTAGGCGGAGAAGACCGGAACGAGGCGAGTCGGGTCCACGGGGTAGGGGTCCCTCCCCGCTCGCTCGATCATGCTCGTGATCACCGGATGGGTCACGCCCAGTTCGCGGGCGACCGTGCGCCGACTTGCCTCGACGCGCGCCTCCTTGTGGGCCTGCGCGAACTTGTCGAGCTCAGCCACGTCGCGATCCCGCTGCCTCTCGGCCGCGTGCAACTCCCGCTTGAGGGTCTGTACCTGACGGTGGCTGGTTCGAACATTGGTCAATCTGCGGCCCAGCTCTCCTTTATCCATGATCGGAAAGGTAGGGCCTCGGATAGTGGAAAGCAAGGTATCCATCAATGGAAAGCCTTGAAAGTTGGAAGTGGGGAAGGTGCAGGACCTCACCCGGCCCTGGGGGAGAGCACGGCACCCTTGCAGCGTTCACCCTCACCGAACACGAGTACAACGCCTTCGCCGACACGATCGCCGCGACCTGAAGGCCCTACGCTCCCGCCATGACCACCGACGTACCGCAGGAGCTACGGCGCAGCGAACGGGCCGTGCTGAAGGTGTTGCAGGGGCTCGACGGACGGTCCGTGAGCGTGGCGGAACTGGCCAAGGCCACCGGCTACAGCGGTCAGACCGTGACCACGGCCCGGCGCCGCCTGCGCGCCCTGGGCCTGATCTCCTTCACGCCCGGCACCGGGCACGAATCCACCCGCTACGCGATTTCCTCGCCCGTCTCGGCGGCGCCGGCGGTGATCGGTGGCTTCCACGTCGGCCGCACGCTGACCTCCGGGGTGCTGCATCTGCTCGACAGCGGCGGCGAACTGCCGCCCATGCCCTTGGAGTTCCGCGCCGACACGGTGTGCCGGCCCGTTCCGGAGACCGCTCCGGTCATGGAGCTGGCCCGCGGGTGCGTCTCCTGGGACCGGCTGTGCCGAGCCTGTCTGAAAGCGATCGGAGCGGCGCCCGGCGCCGGGGACACCAGCAGTGTGGAAACCTCCTGGAAGATCCAGGTCTGGCACACGGCGACCCGGGCCTGGCTGTCGGTCGGCCGCTCCCTTTCGAGCGAAGAGGAAGCCCGGCAGGAACTTGCGGACCGCCAGGAGCAGCACTTGGGGCTTCTCTTCCGGTTGGTGGTGCGCACCACTACGGAGACCGTGCTCCCTTGAGATCAGGCTGCCACGGCGGTCCTGATCTGGTCGCGGAGTTCGGCGGCTTCGGGGGTGCTGGCGTAGGGCTCGGCTTCGTCATGGAGTTCGCCCAGGCGGTCTCCAACTCGTGTGCTGCCGATGATCCCGAAAAGGTCGAGAGCGGTCTGGGTCTCCTGGCGGGCGCCGGCGACTTCGCCGACGGTGAGGTGGGTGCGGGCGAGGCCGAGGTGGTCGAAGGCCTTGCTGCGGACGCGGTGCTCGGGCCGGAGTTCGAGGGCCCTGCCCAGGAGCAGCAGGGAGCGTTCGGCGTGCCGGGCCCGCCGGGGGCCGTCGTCGTGCTTGGCGGCGATCTGGTGGGCGACGCCGACGGTGGCGCAGAGCTCTGCCTCGTCGAAGAAGGCCATGTGGGCGGGTTCCTGCTCGGGGTCGATCGCGGCGAAGAGCTCTTCGGCACTTCCGGCGGCGCGCTCGCTCTCGCGGGTCTGGCCGAGGATGGCGTGGAAGCGGGCTTCGAGGGCGGCGAGCATCGAGCGCGTGGCGGCGGTGGCCTGGCGGCGGGCGCCGTACTGGGCCAGGGAGACGAGGTCGAGGGCTTCGTCGTAGTGGCCGAGGTGGGACATCTGCCGGGCCATGCACTGGAGGATGTGGGCGCCCAGGGCCTTGTCGCCGGCCTCGCTCGCGGCGTGCAGCGCGGTGACGAAGATGCGCTGGGCCTGCTTGTGCATGCCGGCGTCGAAAGTCATCCAGCCCGCGACGGAGCCGAGGTCGGCGACGGCGGAGAACAGCGCCCGGCCGGTGGCCTCGTCGTACGAGGCGCTGCCCAGGAGGGCGTTGGCGTCGGCCATCTGCGCGATGACGGCCTTGCGGGAGAGGATGCCGCCGTGACGGTTGTCGGCGTCGCGGAACATGCCGGTGACGGCGCGGATGCCCTCGATGTCGCTCGCTCCCAGGCGGCCGCCTTCGCGCGCGATGAGGGTGGAGGGGGTGGCGGTGGCCCACTGCTGGAGGGGGTCGAGGAGGTCCTGGCCGACGTGAACGGACTGGGCTTCGTCACTGTGACGGCTGTGCGGGACCATCATCTCGCTCCGGGTGAGGTGTGCGATTGCGGCAATGGTGGCGGCGGGCTGCCAGGGGAGGCTCAGACCTGCGGCGGCGGGCGTCGTACGGTCGGGCATACCGATGTCGGCGCAGGTGACGGGCAGGCCCGTGCGTTCGGCGAGGTGGTCGGCGATGAGCTGGGGGACGGGGTGGCGGGGGGTCTCGCCGTTCCTCCAGGCCCGTACGCGGCCCTCGCTGGGGCTGATGCCCCGTTCGCCGGCGGCACGAGCGCGGTCGGTGACGGCGCGGGCGAGCGCGGCGTTGGAGAGCCCCGCCCGCACGATCCAGTGGTCTAACAGGACGTTGGGTTCTTTCACCGTGCGGGGCGGGGGTGTCATCCGTCCATCCTCCTGAGTGCCGTCCAACCTCGCAGCGTAGAAGAGCGGCCGGGGCGCGGACAGGGGGCCGGGGAATTCGGCGGTATTCGGCGGGGGCGCGCGGCGGGCGGGCGGCGGCGGGTTGCGTCGGGAGCGGCGGCACGCGGCGGGTACCGGCCGCCGTCTGCGGGTGGTGATCTGTTCATGCCACGGCGAACACCGCGGCGCACCATCCCGACTTACGTCACGGAGGTACGACCATGCGTTCCACCACGATCAACACCGCCGAGCCCGTCGAGACCGCCCAGCCGGCCGGTTCCGTCGCCCCGGTCATCGCCCTCCCGCAGACCTTCTCCGTCGAGGGGGCCACGCTCGGCCGCCAGCCGAACAACGACGCGGACACCTCCGGCACCATGTACTTCGAGTGACCATCGGCGCGTCGTGAACTCCCCGGGGGGTCGGCCTGCGCCGGCCCCCCGGGTCCGTTCTGTCACGAAAAGGGGAGGCTCATGAAAGAGGAATGGATCACCGGTGGCGCCTCGTCGCCACGGTGGAGCGCGGGGCAGCACACGGCGGGGATGCCGGGCGTGACCATGGGGCCGGGCTGCCGCTCCCGCGTCCTGGCGGACGAGGGGGTGCGTGTCGCCTTTGTCGGGGACTTCCTCCTGGAGGCAGGGCACGAGCAGGCCCTTCTCCGGGCGGCGGCGGCCGGACGGTGGGCGGAGCTGACGTATCTTCCGGGCTCGTACTGGGTGATCGCGCAGAGCGCCACGCACACCTTCGTCTGCGGAGACCTGTCAGGGTTCCGCAGCGTCTTCCACACGACTCGGGGACCGCAGACCATTTGGTCGACCAGCGCCCGCCGTCTCGCCCAGCACATCGAGGCGGAGCCCGACCTGGCGATGCTGGCCGCGCGGCTCGTCGCCGGTCCGGAGCACTGGCCGGACCGCACCGTCTACGAGGACGTCCGCGCCGTTCCCCCCGGGTTCGGGCTCCTGCTGGACGGGAGCGGAACGGAGCTGGTCGACGTCCACGGAATCGTGCCCACCGCCACCCTCGCCCAGGGCGCCCCGGCCTTCGCGCAGGCCCTGGAGCGGTCGGTGAGCTGGCGCGTGCGGCAGGTCGCCGGCGGGCCGGTGGGCGCCGACGTCTCCGGCGGGCTGGACTCCTCCACCCTGGCGATCCTCGCGGCCCGGGACGGCGAAGTCCGCGCGGTCACCTACGCGGACGACTACACCAGCGGCGAAGACCTGCTCTTCGCCCGCCGGGTCGCCGCTCACATCGACACGGACCTTCACGTGGGGGCGGGAGGCCGGGAGCACCTGCCGTTCGGCTGGACGGCGGCGCAGCCGCTGACTGACCAGCCCGCGGCGGTGAGCCTGACCACCGCGCAACAAGCGCTCTACCTCGGCCCGGCGGCCGGGCTGCCGCTGCACTTCACGGGCACCGGCGGCGACGTCGTCCTCGACTCGTGCAGCGCCGCGTGGATCGGCATGGTGCAGCTCGGCGAGCGCCGGGCGGCCCGCCGCCAGGTGACCGGCTGGGCCCGCGCCCGCAACCGCTCGCCCCGCGAGCTGTGGAGCGCGGTCACCGAGGCCGCCGGCAGCGGGCACGCGGACGCGCTGCGCGCGGCGGCCCGGCGTACGGCCCGGGGCGACTTCGACAGCCGCCGCTCCGGGGTGTGGTCCTGGTGCCACCTGGGCCAGTCGGGCAGGTGGCTGACGGCTGAGGGCCGTGAGCGGGTTTCCGCGCTCCTGCTCCAGGCGGCCGCCACCACGGACGCCGATGCGCGCGCCGACCTCACGGAGCAGCGGTTCTCCCTGCGGCTGATCGGGGCGGACGCCCGGGACACGGTGCCGCTCACCGCCCCGTGGAACATCCACCAGGTCCACCCCTTCCTCGACAACGAGGTGGTGCGGGCCGCGTTCGCCATCGCCCCGCCCGAGCGGCACGGCGTCACCAGCTTCAAGCCGCTGCTGCCTGCCGCGCTGCCCTACCTCCCGGCCTGGCTCACCGGCCGCACCTCCAAGGGCAGCTTCACCCGGCAGCTCACCGCGGGCATGATCCACCACCGGGCCGCGCTCTCCGAGACGATCCGCTCCAGCGCCCTGACGGCCGCAGGCCTGCTCGACGCCGAACTCGCGCTCGCGGCCCTTGCCGCGGTCGACGGCACGCAGGCCGGTTCCCTCTACGACCTCCAGCGGCTGGCGATGACGTGCCAGTGGCTTGCGGCCGGCGAGCACCGACCCCTGGAGGCGGCGTGCTGACCGTTCCCGAGCATGTGCACTGGGGCCGCTGTGGCGGAGGCACGGCGGTGCTGAACCTGCGTGACGGCCAGTGGCGGATGTTCTCCGGCCACGGCGCCCGCATCTGGGAAGCCGTGGTCTTGCGCGGCGGCATCGAGGGCCTGGCCGAGGAGATCGCGATCCCGGCCGGTCTCGACGTCGCCGCGACCCACCAGGCCGTCGACGACTACCTCGCCGGGCTCGTCGACATGGGCCTCCTGGCCCGCGTCCCGGTCCAGGCCCGGCGACGGAGAAGGAGGTGGTGGCGGTGACGGAGATGATCCACGCCCCCGCACGCCCGGCCCTGGCGCGCCGTCTTCCGGCGAGCGCCGCCATGCTCGTGGCGCTCGCGGTCCGGACGCTCCCGGTCGAACGGTGGCGGATGCGGGCGCGTCTGGCCCTGGCCCGGTCTGTCACCGCTCTGCCGGCCGCCGACCTGGCCCACGTCCAGGGCATGTATGAGGCTGTCGTCGCCTGTCAGCCGTGGTGGTGGCGCGGGCAGATCGACTGCAAGGAGCGCTCCCTGGCCACCGTTGTCGCCGTCGCCCTCACCGGCCGCCGCTGCCACCTCGTCCTGGGCGCCCGCGCCCTGCCCGCCGCCTTCCACGCCTGGGTGCG
The DNA here is from genome assembly GCF_044749825.1 of Streptomyces sp. NPDC088915. Classification (NCBI taxonomy): domain Bacteria; kingdom Bacillati; phylum Actinomycetota; class Actinomycetes; order Kitasatosporales; family Streptomycetaceae; genus Streptomyces; species Streptomyces sp. NPDC088915. The sequence continues at coordinate 51,554 of NZ_JBIVIR010000024.1, read as the reverse complement.
CACCGCGGACGGCCGACACGTGGGCGACGACGAAGCCGGCGGCCGTGACCACCCCTGGACCCCGATCTACACCGCCCCCTGAGCACCGGGGGCCGGAGCACCTGAGCCTCCCTCCGGCCCTCGGCTTCACCCATAAGAGTGAAGCCGTGTCGCGTGAAGTTGACGACCAGGCGTTCTGAACTGGCCGGATGCGCCAAGGCGTTCGGAATTGCGGTTGATCGCACCATCGCCCCTTCCGCCAATGGGCCGGGTGACTACGACCACCCCGGCGGCCTCCAACGCCGAGCAGGCACCCGCCGTCCCCACCACGATCCCGGCCCCCGGGGCGCCGCCCGTCATGCGCCTTCAAGAGGACGGACACGCCGGCGAGAAGACCCGCATCAGCACCCGCGCCATCGCCGCCCAGCTCCCCGCCACCCTCCTGCGGGCCGGACGCCTGAGCTGGCGCGCCGACCGCCGCGCCACCCTCACCCTCGGCCTCGCCGCCGTCGCCAGCGCCGTCCTGACGGCCATCGCCCTGCACCACACCTCCACCACCCTGACCGCCCTACTGGGCACGGGAAGCGCCTCCGGACGTCTCCACCAGGCCCTGCCCGCCCTGCTGATCGTCACCGCGGCGGCCTGCGGCAGCTACCTCGCCGACGCCACCGCCCGGTTCTGCGCCAACCGCCTCGCCCCCCAGGTCAACCGCGAGGCCGACCTCGCGGTGATCAACGCCTCCACGGCCGCCGAACTGAGCGCATTCGAGGACTCCACCTTCGAGGACGGCCGCTTCGCCGCCACCCAGGGCGCCGAGAAGATGCCCGAGCTGATCGGCGGCACCCAGAGCCTGATCTCCGCCGCCGCCCAGCTCCTCGCGACCGTCCTCGTCGTCGCGACCCTCAACGCACTGCTGCTGCCCCTGCTGCTCCTGGCCGTCGTCCCCCGCATCTGGGGCGCCGTACGCGCCGCCCGGCTCGACCACGAAGCCGCCCACCGAGGCCTCGCCGACACCCGCCTGCGCCGCGTCCTGTCGCAGTACACCACCGACCGCGGAACCGCCGCCGAGCTGCGCGCCGCCACGATGGGCGGCTTCCTGCTGGAGCAGTACCGCATCATCTCCGGCCGCCTGGAGCGGGAGCAGATCACCGCCTCGCGCCGCGCGGCTCTCACCCAGGGCGCCGGAGACCTCCTCGCCGCGCTCGCGGTGGCCGTCGTCTGGGCCGGGATCCTCTTCCTCACCCTCACCGGCCGCATGGACGTCGCCGTGGCCGCCACCACCGTGCTGGTCGTCCGCACCGCCAACGCCTCCCTGACCGGAAGCGTGCGGGCCGCCGCCCGCCTGTTCGCCACCAGCCTCTACGTCTCGGACTGGGCCCGGTTCCTCGACAAGGCCGGCGACTGGGCCATGCGGCGCGGCGGCAAGGCCGTCCCGCCGGAAGGACCTCGGATCATCCAGGCGCGCGGAGCGGAGTTCACCTACCCCGGCAAGACCGAGCCGGCCGTACGCGGGGTGGACCTCGACATCGAACGCGGCCAGGTCGTCGCGCTCGTCGGCGAGAACGGCTGCGGCAAGACCACGCTGGCGAAGCTGCTCACCGGCCTCTACCTCCCCACCGCGGGGAAGGTCGCGTGGGACGGTGACGACCTGGTCGACCTGAACCCTGCCACGGTCTGGGGCGCCGTCGGCATGGTCCCCCAGGACTACGTCCGCTGGCCGCTGGCCGCGCGCGAGAACATCACCCTGGGCCAGCCCCGCCCCGAAGGCGACGAAGCCGTGCACGCGGCGGCCGCGCTCGCCGGCGCCGACACCGTCCTGGCCAAACTCCCCGACGGCCTCGACACCTCCCTCGCGCGCTCCTGGTGGGGAGGACACGACCTGTCCGGAGGCCAGTGGCAGCGCCTGGCCATCGCCCGCGGCTTCCACCGCGACGCGCCCGTCCTCATCCTCGACGAGCCGACCGCCGCGCTCGACGCCCGCGCCGAGCACCAGGTCTTCAGCCGCCTGCGGGCCCTGTCCGAGGGACGTGCCGCGCTGTTCATCACCCACCGGCTGGCCAACGCGCGCGTCGCCGACAAGATCGTCGTCATGCGCGACGGGGAAATCGTGGAGACCGGTACGTACGAGGAACTGCTGAACGACGGCGGCCTGTTCGCCGAGCTCCACCACCTACAGGAAGGCATCTAGAGACCGGCGGCAGCCGGACGTCGTGACGACATGGCCCGGTACGCCCGAAGGTGTCGCCAGGAGACATGTCTCCTGGCGACACCTTCGGGCGTACCGGGCCCACGGGTTACTTCGGGGGTGATCAGCGCAGGTCGCGGCCTCCTCGCCCAAAGGGCGGCGTCGATTTGTCCCGGCTACGGAGCGCTACTTGTCACTTCGTGACAGCTTCAGGAGGACGCCCTCGCCTCGACAGTCGAGCGACCAGGCGAAGCTGCGCACTACGCTGCGCGGCGCCCGGCAGTTCTGTGCCGAACCCGCGTGACGTTCCAGACGGCCGACCCTGGGCAGGGCAGCCGCTCCGCTGTCCGTCTGCGCAGGTAGCTTTGGGGGCCGAGAGTGAGGAGGGGCAGATGACCGACAGGGAAACCACCCAGAGGTTCCGGATGATCGTGTCGCTGTGCTGTCCGGCCTTCGCCACGTTCTCCACGCAGCCGGACTTCCGGCCGTGATGCCCCGCCCGGAAGTCGCCCAGCGTCCTGCCGGCGACGTCGTGCAGACGCCGACCCGGGCGGAGGACGCCTTTGCCAAGATCCGCGAGGATCTCGGGCAGGTGGCCCCGCGCGACCCGAAGGACCGCACGCTGGGCCCGCGCCGCTACCGCATGGACATCCTGCGCGACATCTGCACCGCCGAGACGTTCACCACCGTCATGAACTGGCTCGCGTCCTCCGCGATCCCCAGCGTCAACACCAAGCGCGCGTACGCCGATGACCTCCGGTTCTGGCACGGATTTGCCCAGGAACTCGGGCACGAGCGCTTCTATATCGGCTGCATCACCCGCGGGGACGTGACGACCTGGCGGCTCAGCGAGGAGAAGCGGGAACGGGCGGACCGCAGCATCGCCCGCCGCCTGTCCGCGCTGTCCTCGCTGACGACGTTCGCCGCCGAGGAGACGCAGACCTTCATCCCCAACCCGGTCACCCGCCACAACCGGCCGAAGATCGACCGGCACGACGAGACCACCGCCACTCCGATGCTGGAGATCGAGGAGTACGCCAGCCTCTTCGACTGGGCGGAGTGCCTGCGCGACGTGGTCGTGGCCTCCCTCGTCTACATCTTCGCCGGCCGCGTCAGCGAATGGTGCGAGGCCGACGTCACCGATTTCCGTGACGGCCGCAAGCCCGTAATCGACCTGACCCGCAAGGGTAAAAAGGGCAGGCAGTGGGAGATCCCCCACCTCCTCGCCGAGCTCCTGGTCCTCCTCATCGACGGCCGGACCGAGGGGCCGCTGCTGCTGGACTCCGAAGGGCGCCGGCTCGACCGCCACGACGTCGACCGCATCCTGACCCGGCTCGGGAAACGGGCCGGGGTCCTCACCGGCCGGGACCTGACCCCCCACGTGCTGCGCGTCAGCCGCCTGACCCACATGCACGACGACAGCACCCCGCTGGAGGAGATCCAGGAATTCGCCGGACACGACGATCCGGCGACGACGCTGTCCTACATCCGCCGCCGTGGTGATCAGGAACGCCGGGCCCGGCACGCGGCCGTCGGCGTCGACAAGATCAGCAAGCAGTTGGGGCGCTGGCTCTCCCTCGCGGCCTGACGCCCCCGAGGTCGCCCCGTGCGTCACATCAGCCTCAAGTTTGGTCTCCAGTGCCGGATTTTGGTCTTTAGTGCCACCAGCCGGAGTTATGGCGTGGAGGAGTCCACCGACTCCTCCACACCGTCCGCTCCCGCCCGATACCGTGGTACTGCACCACCCGGCTAGCCGCGTACTGCCGATCGCCGCACACGCCCGCACCCACGCTGCGGGCAAGCCCCGACCAGGGGGCGGCCAAGGTCTCCAGGGGCCCGCGTAGATGAACTCCGGTGCGCCGTCGTGCGTGCCGTCTTCCTTCTGTGGCCCCTGACGTACGGCCGGGAGGGCGTGGGACTGTCCGGTCTGGAGACGTCGTGCCCAAGAACCAGTCCAGCGCCGCCAAGCGCGCCCGTGCCGCCGCCAGAGACGGGGCGAAGTACACCACCGTCCTGCGGAACACCTCGTTGCCCGTCCCCGACCCGGCGTCCCCGGGGTGGGACGAACTTGTGGTGGCGGCCCTGTCCGCCGTCGTCGCCGAGCGCGGCACCGTGCCCGCCACGGAAGTCTGGGACGAGAGCGCCCGCCACTCCATGGTCCAGCGCGAAGGCGGCACCTACGGCGGCGTCCGCTGGGGCGTGGTCGAGCCCGCCGCCGACGGCATCGTCATCCGCGAGGTTCGCGACTGCACCGGGGTCGTGCCCAAGGGCACCCGGGTGCCCGTGCCGTACCGCCTGCACGACGGCCGGGTGGAGGTCGCCGCCCTGTGGCCGGTCGTCTGGTCCTCGAACGCACAGCCGTTCTGGCGCTACGTCCACAACGGCTGGTCGGTCGAGAACCCGGGTGACCTCCCGGCCTCCCTCGCCCCGTTCCGCCCGAGCGAGAACCTCCAGTACGAGGTACGGACCTACTCCGTACCAGACGGCATCGTGGGCGAGGACCACACCGGCGGGGCGCCGAGCTGGGGGACGAACGCCTGGTGCGAGCGCCTCGACCAAGCCGTCCTCCTGGCCGACGCGCTCGTGGCCCACCGGCTGAGCACCCCCTCACGCCCGGCCGGCGGTGACTGCGGGAACCTGCGGGCCGAGGTCTGGGCGCACACCACCGCCAACCAGACCGAGCCGCCGGTCCGGGTCCACCAGGTCGACGCCGACCCGAACCGGCCCGTGGTGCCCCGCGTGCCGTACGACACCTGGCTCCCCGGCCGCCCGGACTCCGCTGCCCCCATCCCCGAGCCCGCCTGGTACCCGGACGAGAAGCACCCGCCGAACTACAGCCTCACGGTCTGGAGCGAGAGCAACGGCTGGGAGACGATCGCCTGGTTCGTCGGCGGCCGCAGCCCGGCCGGCATCGCCGCCACCCTCCTGCGCGTCGGCACGGGCGGGCCGTACGCGTACGCGGAGACCTGGGGACCGGACTACCCGGACGCCTGGCGGCAGGACTTCACGCAGGAGGGCCGGGCCATCATGGACCGCCACCCCGACGAGGCGTTCGCCGAGACCACCGCCCGCTACGACAGGCAGCGCCGTCAGGAGACGGCCGACCTCGCGGCCGCGCTCGCCGCCCGCAGCCGCGGCGCGCTCACCGTCGAGCAGGCCGCCGCCCGGCTCCAAACCGGCGGGCAGGCGTACCGGGACTTCCTGCGCATCGGGCAGATCTGCATCGTGGACGCCCTGGAGGAGAAGCGGCTCGCCGCCGAGGAGGGCAGTGAGGAGCGGATGCGAATGCGTGCCGCCCTCGATGCGCTGGAGGAGCGCCACCAGGCCGAGGAGTGGGTCGTCGAGCTGACCGCCGAGCACATGGCCACCAGGCGGCGCGACGCCCACTACACCGACGGCGCGAAGGCGTACCGCGTACGGGCGCTGAAGGAGTACCTCTCGCCCGGCGAGGACGTCGCCGGGGTGCCCGGCCTCGCCGCCTGACGAGGCCGGGCACCCCGGCCCGCGCTACTGCTCCGGCATAGAGGCCAGGGACGTATGGCCGTGCGGTCACGTGGCCGCACGGCCACGGGCCCCATCGGTGTCCCGGAGGGGCAGGGCGAGGGGCGGCGGCGCACCCGCGGCTCTCCGGGACGGCGGCCCACCGGGCGATGGTCCGTACGGCGGCCGTCTGCTCCCGAGGACGCCCGCCCGGCGGGCGCCCTCGGGCATGGTGTCGTCATGACTGTGACTTCCTTCTCCCGGGAGACAGCGCTCGCCATCGCCGAGGCGGTACGCCCGTGGCTGGACGAGGACGCCGAGGAGCCCCCGCCGGCCGCCGCGATCGTCGCCGCGCTGCGGGCCGCGGAAGCCGGGCACGGCGGCCGCCAGCGAGACCTGTGGGCCCACGCGGCGGGTAACGCGGCCTGCGCGATGTCCTCCGAGAGCGACCACGGCGCCCGGTGGTTGTGGGCCACCGCGCTCGACTACACCCGGCTCGCCACCTCGGCGGGAGAGGGCCCTATCCCTCGTTCGAGTGAAAGCCCGCGCACTCCTCAGGCCACCCTCGCGTGAAGGGCGCGGCCGCCGACTCGGCTCAGCGGCAGCCGTAGGAGCGAAGCAGGTCCCGGGACGCGTCGTCGGCCGGGGCCAGCGGGCGCGCGCCTCCGTTGACGGCGTGCTTCAGCTTGAGGGTCGGGTACTTGTACTCCTTCGGCGTGCCCTTCGGGACGGGCCCGCCCGGCCGGACCTCCATGCGGTCGTCGCCCTCGATGGCCCAGGTGACGACGCTGGCCCGGTCGTTGCCGTACGGAGTCCCCGCCAAGCACTGACCCGGGCCGCCGAGCTCGGAGAGGTACCGGCTCCAGGCACTCATGAAGACGTGCGACGCGATGCTGTTCACGCCCCACACCGCGGCGAACGCCAAGGTCAGTGCGACGACTGCGAGCCTCGGGGTCAGCGCGCGCCGCTGGAGCTTGAGGAGGCGGGACAGCCCCCACCCGGCGGCGTAGCCGAGCGCGGCAGCGGCGCCCCACAGCGCGCCGGACAGCCACAGGTGATCGAACAGGAGCCGGGAGTGGGCAGTGACCGCGATGGCCGCCGCCGCGCAACCGAAGGCGCAGACGGACGCGACGAAGGGCAGGCTGCTGTCCGGCGCCGGAGCACCGAGACGTGCCCTCACGGCCGAATTCGACACGATCAACCTCCTGTCGGCGGGTGTTCTCCGGCAGCATCGCACGGGGCACCGACACTCCAGCACTCGTGTCACCGAAAAGTTGACGCCGGGATGCCGGAGACGCTCCTACGCGCTCCGCGTGATGCCGGCCAGGCGGGCCTTCATCTCCTCGCCGACGTCCGCCTTGTTCATCCACTCCGTCAGGCGATCGTGGTCATCCGCCGGCAGCGAGCCCCGCTGAAGACCGGAGTACAGCAGGCCGCTCATCAGCGTCGCCTGGACCGTCTGCTCCGAACACGTCTCCGTCAGGAGCTTCTGGAACAGCAGGGCCATCACCTCATCCCCTGCGCCGGATGCGTCGACGTACGCGCGGAACAGCATCGACGCGCGCAGTTGGTCCGCGAGGACTTCGCGGTCCTCGGGGCTGTGCGCGGCTTCGGCCAGCAGGTGGTTCTCGATCTTCCGGGCCTGCTCCAGGTCTCCGGCCTGGAGCGCGGCGAGGAGCGCCTTGGCCTGCCGGGTCTCGAAGATGTCCGGCAACTGCGTCGTCACGGAAAGCTCCCTTGGGTGCACGTTCGGTCCACTACGAGCGTATGCCGCCCGGCCTGCCGCTGGTGACGATGCCCAGAAGCGGCCGAGATCAGTCGGTGTCGGGGCGCGGGCGGTGCTCATCGACGAGGTCGGTCAGCCAGTCGGGAACGTAGTGGCCGGGTTCCCCGGGCGCGAACGTCCGCTCGGTCTCTTCGCCGGTCCTGGCGCCGGTGCGATCGAGTCCCGGACCCCGCACGGTGATGATCCCCACCTGCTCCCACCGGCCGTTGCGCTTCTCGTACGACAGCTCAGCGGCCGAAGCGACCAGGCCCCGGCCAACGCCGGCGGCGATCTCCCAGTGGCCGGGGATGTCGGCGGTCACCTGCTTCGCGGGGGGTGCGTTCTTCGCCATCGGTTCTCTGTCTCCTCAGCATCGCGGGGAATCCGGGCAAACCTATCGTGACCGGCCCTTCCTTCGGCCCCGAAGGAAGGGCGATCCGATCGTGCCGACGGAACAACGACGGGAGCGCGCCCGGTGGTGCAGAATGACCAGACCGACCGAGGGATAATTAACCTAGGACCGTAGTCCGAAGGGAACCGAAGTGCCCACGAGCACCGACAAGGACCGCTTTCCGGCGGTCGAAGAACTGTCCGCGCTGGTCCAGAAGGTGCTGGCGGACCCGGACGTCACCGACTCCGTCGCCGGTCACGTCCGCTGGGTCTCCCGCACCATCCTGAAGGCGCTGGAGCGGGAGGACTACAAGGAGCGGTACGGCACGTCGCTGCGGGAGCTCCTCGGCCCCGGGGCCACCGCCCTGTGCGAGCTGACCGACGACGGGGAACTGCGCCTGCGGGGGTACAAGAACAGCCCCAAGGGCGTGACCACCTCCCAGCGGCGCAGGTCCAGCATCCTGCGCCGGCTGGCCCGCGAGGCCGGTGTCCCCAGCGGCGCCATCTCCTACCCCAAGCCGCCCCGGAAGCCGACGATGCCGGCCTGGGCCCGCAGCCAGCTGCACAACGGGCTGACCGCGCAGGTTGAGAAGCAGCCTTCCGACCCCGGCCTCGCCCGGATGCTCGTCGTCGTCGGCCTGGTTCTGGACGCCGCCCCCCGTACCGGTGAACTCTGCACCTGCGGCATCGCGGATCTCGCTCCCGATCTGTCCTGGGTGAAGATCATCCGCAATCCGCAAGCGGTCGCCTCGGACCTGCACCTCACCGAGGTCTGGCCGGTCTCGCCCATTACCCAGGCCGCGCTGGAGAACTGGCTGCCGATCAGGGCCAAGCTGATCACGGGCCTGCAAGGCAGCAAGAATGCCCTGCTCGTCTCGCACGGCCACGGCGCCTACCGGCGCGGCACCCCGCTGGGCAGGAAGGGCCTCATCGAGAGCTACGTCGCCCAGGTCGGGGAACTGAAGGGCGCGGTGACCGGCAGCGGCGGGAAGGGCTGGGAGCTCCCGGAGGGCCTGGAGCAACTGCGGCTCGGGGTGCAGGAACAGCGCAGCGCTTACACCGCCGAACAGGAAGCCGGATCAAAGACCCCGCACTGGGGCCCGGCCGTGGTCCTCAACCCCCTGCTGCCGGAGGACGTCGAGAAGAAGAAGACGGCCGCCGCGATGGCGAAGGCGGTCCAGGCCGTCGACGCCTTCCATGCCGCTCGCGCGGCCGCCGGCGACGAGACCGACCCCAAGGTGCTGCGGGCCCGGCGCACCCTGCGGGAAGCGACCCGGGCGGCCTGGGCGCGAACCGACCACACCGCCACGCTCAAGCTCCTTCACCGGGCCAAGCTCGCCAACGACGACCTCGCCGCCGCAGGCTACAAGCAGCCGCTGCTGGACGCCCTGGAGCGGACCTGAGCCCCTCCACGCAGACGGCACGCGCCTCCACGGCCTTCACCCGTGCTCTTGAGTTCTGGCGGGGGACGATTCAACGGTCACGGAAGTGGGAAGAAGAGGCGTTCGTGATTCAGGACGACTCGCTCAAGGACGACCCCGGGAGAAGCGGTGTACACACGACTGCGGTACTGGTGGGCGAGCGGGTCGCCGCTGTGGCAGCGGCTGGTGGTGTGCGGCGCGGTCACCGTCGGCGCGTACGCGGCCGGTCAGACCGTGACGATCCTTCGCGGCAGCGTGTGGCTGTCTCTCGGCCTCGCCGCTGTGGCAGCGGCCGCGCTGGGTGTGGGCACCTTTCTCCTGGTGATGGCTCGCGCCCGCGGGGAACACATTCGCTCCCCGCGGTGGTACCGGAAGTTCCAGCAGGCCGCCCGCGCCCGCGCGGCGGGAGGCTCGCGGTGAGTCCGTAATGAAGGGCCTCGTCGAAGAGGGGGTGTCGCCGTCAACGGAGGCACCCTCTTACTCGTCGAATCGCCGCCGTCGGCGCGGCCCAGGTACGCCAGGATGTCGACCATGACCAGGCCCGAGAACCCGTTCAACACCTCGCTCACCTTCGTCGGCTCGTTCCAGATGGGCCCCGCCGAGCTGATCGAGTCCCTGCCGGTGCGGCAGCTCCTGCAATGGACGCTGACCACAGCGGCGCAGTCGCCGGACGAGGCCGGTGAGCTTCTGGCGGCGGTGACCGCCGAGCTGGTGGCCCGTGACGAACTCCAGCTTGCCGCCGTCCTCCTGGCGCAGTTCGTCGCCCACGGTCAGCAGAGCGACGAGGACAGCGAGGCCGCCGCCGCGGCGTACCGCGACCTCCAGCACGGCAACCACATCCCCGCCCTGCGGGTGGCACACCTGATCATCGAGGGGCAGATGCGCGGGGGAGAGGCGGAGGCCCGGCGCGTCTGGGCGGCCGAGGCCGGGCTGACGCAGGTCGCGTTCGGCACATGGAACCCGGTCCCGGCGAACGTGGTCCGGTGGCTGCTCGTCCTGGGTGCCCCGGTCGCCGGATGCCCGCGCGACCGGATCGGCGCCCTGATCCGGGCCCTGGAACTCGTCCCGGCCGCCGTCTGACCGCAGCCCCCGGCTACGGTCAGGCCGCTCGGTCAGCGGCGACCCGCCAGGATCAAGGCGCGGGCGTGGCTCTCCACGTACTCCTGCATCCGAGCCCCGTCGAAGCGGAAGGCGTGCGCCAGCATCACCGCCGCGAACCAGCCGGCGCACAGCAGCAGTTCGACATGGTCCCGCATCGCCGCACCCGGCCGCGCCCACGCGACCACGAGCTCGGCGGCCCGCCGGTCCCTGGCCTCCAGCGCCGCCGGGTCGGCTTCACCGCTCTCGTGCAGCTCCTCGGCGAACACCGCGGCGACGTCGACGACGACCGAGTCCGCCGGATACTCGACCGTCAGGCTGACCGGCTGCTCGCGCACCGTACGGGCCTGGATCTCCAGCCACTCGGCGACCGCCGCCGGATCGCCGTTCTGCGTGATGGACAGGCCGGCGACCGCCGTACGGCCCAGCGAGCACACGACGGGCACGATCCCGGTCCGCAGATCCGCGCCGCGCGCCCACTCCGACATGTGGAGCAGGCCCTCGCGGACCCCGCGCCGACCGGCCGCCTGGTCCACGGTCTGCTCCAGGCCCTTCTTCTCCAGCGCTCCGCCCATCAGCGCCCGCACCAGCGTCAGGGCGGCCACCTGCGGACCCACCACCGCGCGAACCTCACTCCGGCTCATCGCTCTCCCCCGTCCTTGTGCCGTTCGGCGGCCAGGTGTGCTCCGTGGTCGTACGCGTTCACGCCAGCGGCGTGCATCCAGTGCATGGCCCTGCTCAGCCAGTCCGTCGCGGTGTAGTCCGGCATCCGGGTCTTCGAGCGGTGCCGCTGCCAGTGACGTTCGCCGCCCAGCTTGTGACGTACCTCCGGCAGGGTCTTGCCGTCGAGGGCTCCGAGGGCCCTGGTCTGCGCCAGAGCGTCGAAAGCCCGAGCGCCGCCCGCCGCCGGCAGCGCCGCCCGCGCCCCGGTCATCGCCTGGCGCACGCGCGACAGGGCGTACGCGAGCTTGGGCACCCGCTCCACCTCGATGCCCAACTGCTCGCGCACGGCGGCCGCCGCCTCGTCGAAGGCGTCTTCGTCGACGTCGACCAGCAGCCCCTCCTTCGTACGGCGCCGGATCTCCTCCAGGACGTGGATGCAGGCGCTGGTGAAGGTGTCGGCGAGTTCGTCCAGGCCGTCGACGGCGGCCGCCAGGTCGGCCGGGGTGTCCCCGGGTGCCTCCCAGTGCTGGCAGACGTAGCCGTACAGCGCCCGCTCCGCCGTCCACACGGCGGCCGCCGGGGTATCCGCGACCGCGGGGAACGCCCGCTGCACCGACCTCCCCGAGGCCCGCGCGCTGTAGCGCTTCTCCGGCACCGGTCCCAGCAGTTGCGCCGAGATCGGATCCGCCGCGCTCTCCGCCGGCCGCTTCTCGCCGGGCGGCGGCATCGTGCCGCCCGGCAGCGCGCACCACCCGCCCGGCGGGTAGAGCACGGCTTCGGCCCGGCGCTGCTCCTCGGACGCCGCGATGATCTCCGGAAGGACCGAGACGGCGCCGGAGGCGTGGGCGGTGCGGCTGCTCCACTCCCGCAGCTCGTACAGCAGATCCGACGCCGTGCTGAGCGTCTGGTCCACCGGGTTGTCCGGGGCCCGGCCAGGCTTCGGCCACTCGGGGACCAGGCCGTCGCCGTACGTCTGCACCAGGTTCCGGAAGGCGAACAGGTGCAGGTGCGCCGCGTTGATCTGGCGGGCCATCGTCACCGCGACCGTGGACGGCACTTCGGCGGGACGGTACTTCGAGGCCCCGGGCAGGTCGGGCCCGTCGTCCTCGGGGCCGGCGCCGCTCGGGGCCGAGCCGGGACGGGTGTCGACCTCCAGGTAGCTGCGGCCGCCGCTGTAGGGGTCCGGCTTCGTCACGGTGAAGTGCTCCGCGAGTACGTCGAGCAGGGCCTGCGTCGCCGCGTCGTCGCCGGTGATCCGTACGCGGACGACCCCGGGCAAGGTCTTGCGGCGGGTCACGACAGCGTCCCGCGGACCGCGACGAGGCCGCCCAGCACGTGGCCGGCCCCGGCGGCGCGGCTCACCGCTGCCAGCCAGTCGTCGCCCTGCCGGTCGCCCACGGTGCCCGCGGGCACGACCAGGAGCAGCGCCTTGCGCTGCCGGGCCGCCTGCCGCCAGTGGCCCGGGGTCGCGTACCCGCCTTCCTGCCGGTACCAGGCTCCGCCGCCCGCACGCATCACCGAGACCATCCGGCCCCGTTCGCACCGCAGGTGCCACCCGTCCAGCGCCGGGAAGGGCCGACTCCCGCCCAGGTCGACGGGCTTGAACCCCTCCGACAGGCGGGCCGCCAGGTATCCCTCGATCCCGTACTCGTCCGGCTCGCCCGGCTCGACGAGCACTATCGGCATCGTCCCGCCGTCCGGCTTCCGGACGAGGCTGAAGTGCGTGTAGTCGGCGTTCCGAGGGCCCGGCACGGTCGGCTTCTCGGACTGACGGTCCTCGGGGGCCACGTACAGGCCGCGGCGCTGGCGCTCCGCCATCAGCTCCGGCCACGGCCAGATGCGAGTCCGGCCGCAGCCGGGATGTGTCCACACCGGATGCACTGTGTCGAACTTGCGGCCGTCGACGGCCAGGGTCCGGGTGCTCACCCCGACGTGGACCTCCCGCTCCGCCGTCACGTCGATCGGCTCGTCACACAGGAAGCACACCACCGGGTCGTCCGAGCCGGCCGACTTCTCCGCGTGCTCGATCAGGCCCCGCATCTCCTCCAGGCTCAGCAACTGGTCGATGCCCGCGCTCATCAGGTAGGCGGTCCCGCTCGCCGCGGCGTAGCGGTGGGCGTCCTCCTCGTCCGCGTCCGCCTCCCGGTCCGGAGTGCCGGCCTGTGCGGCCGGGGCGGTTCCGGCGGCGGCCGTCCACAGGTCGAGCGTGTCCTCCAGGAGCGCCTCCAGGTCCTCCGCGTTCAGCTCCTCGACCGCGGCGAGAACTGCCGATCCGTAGCCGGGGCGCGCGGTGTCGTGGGCCACGGCGTGGAACTTCCGGGTTGCCGGGGAGCACGTGGCGCCGGGGGAGGGGAGCAGCGAGTAGACGGTGCCGGCGAGGCTGGCGATGACGAGCCGGTCACCGGCGAGGACCTTGTCCGCGAGGCTGGCCTGGCACGGCCGGCACTGCTCCACGCAGGCCCCGATCAGCGCGGAAGCGGTCTGCATGTCGGCCTGGCGGTCGGCGCCGAAGCCGACGCCGTCGATCGGGCCGATCTCGGGGCCCCGGTGACGGTGGACGGTGCCCGACTGGGCGGAGGTGTACGAGGCGCCGCTGGCGGCCTTCCTGGCCTTGATCCGCTCGCGCTCCGCGTGGCTCTTGCGGCGACGGGTCTTGTCGTTCTTCGGCACGGCTGACTCTTTTCGGCGCGGCACGGTCCCATGACCCGGCGCGCACGAGGAACGGCGCACGACGGAGGAAGTCGTCAAGGACGACGAGGCTCGTGCGCTGGCGCGCTGCCGTGTCCGGCGGCTGACCAGGCCCCGGGGGACCCTGGCACCTCTGCCCTCGTGCCGTTCGGTCATGGGCCGCAACGGCGGGCTTGGGCCTACGCGATGCCCACAATCAGGATACCGGCAGAACGAAGCGAATCCGGGGTGAATCCGGCCGTGTCCCGGCCACTACTCTCGCCGTTGTATGCGACGACGCGGCCGATCGGCGCGTCACCGCGCGCGGCGGCGCGACCAGTCGCCGCCACGTCGATTCGAAGGAAGCCGATGACCACTCAGCAGCAGGCCACCACCACCGTCACGACAACCGAGGACGGTGTACGTCGCGCGGTGGCCGAGCTCGTCGCCGCCTTCGAGAACCTGGGGCCCGAGCATCAGGCACTGCGCGCCGAAGAGGCGAAGACCTCCGCGCGGGAGCGTCGCGGCACCGTGGTCCGCATGGCCGACGGAATTGTCCAGGCCACCCGCGCCGTGACCCTCGCCGTCGAGGCGCTGGCCGCTGTCCACGGACTCCGCGACCTCAACGTCACCCGGCAGTTCTCCAAGACCATCGACGGGGGCGACTACACCCCCCTGCCGAGCCTGCCCGACTCCGTCCAGACGCTCCACGAGGCTCTGACCTGCCTCGAAGAGGCCACCACGACCCTGGGCAAGGCGTTCACCCCGACGAAAAAGCATCCCGGCCTGGCGGCGGCCCGCTGCCCCGAACAGATGCAGGTGGTCCTGACGAGCCTGCGGGCCGCCGTGGAGTCGGTGTGCGCTGTCCTCGGCGACGAGGAGACGACCGCCGAGTACGCCCCCACCCTGACGTTCCTGGACGAGCTGAAGGACCGCGTATGCCGCCCCGCGCCCGGCTTCAAGCACGTGGTGGTGAGCACCGAGCTGTTGCGCGGCCTGATGGACTCCGGGACGGGGCCCGTCGAACGCGATGTCGCGATGTGGCTCACCCTTCAGGCGGGCCAGCATCGGCACCGGTCCACGGACGGGATCGCCGCGCAGCTCGGCTACGAGCAGAGCCAGGTCGACGAGGCGCTGGAGAAGTTGCGGAAGGCCGGCGTGCTGCGGGAGGACGGGACCGTGCACGGTGTCCACTACGGCCCGGCGTCAGCCTGACGCCGTCCCCCGTGCTCAGGTGCCGTCCGGTCCGCGGCTTCGAGGCAGGCGGCCTGAGCAGCAGAAAACCGCCCAGGGAAGGCACGGGGGAATCCCTCCCTGGGCGGCTCTGTGCTCAGCGTACGGCCGCCAATGGCCGGAGGCACCGGCTTTGCGTCAGCCGGCCGCCATCATGTCGTCCACCCACCCGGCGAAGCCGTCCCGGCCGAGCGCGGCCAGCCCGTACATCGCCAGGAACACCGCCGCGTAGTGGGCCGAGACCTGCCGGCCGTGCGCGGTGTCCATGTCCACGCCTCCGGTCGGGTGCCCGGCGTTGGTCGCTTCCAGGTACGCCACCAGCGCCGCCCGCGTCGCCTCGGGGGCCAGCGCGGCGAAGGCGCGCAGCCGCTCCTCCTGCTGCTGCGGCGACAGCCGCGCTCCGGCCGCCGTGGCGAGCGGGACCATGGTCTGCATGGACCGGCGCACCAGCATGAAGGTCTCGGTGGCCACGGCCGGGCTCGCCGCCATCCGGAGCTGGGCCCGTGCCACCTGGGCCGGCTCGGCCAGGCCGTAGCCCCGCACCAGTTGCACAGCCACCTGCGCCGCCTCCTGAAGCGGATCGGCGGCGGCCGCGGGCGCGTTCCCGAAGAGCCCCAGAGCGTCCATCGTCATCAGGACCTCGGCCTGCGAGACCGAGACCTGCTCGGCGGTCGCGACGGTGGCCTCCCACGTCTCCAGCCAGCGGCGGACGCCCGACCGGCTCAGGTGCGCGGCCCGCTGCCGCAGGCACCGGATCGCGGCGGCGTGGACGAGCGCCACGAGCCTCGGGCCCTCCAGGGGGGCGTCGCCGAAGAGACCGGAGAGCGAACCGGCTTCCAGGGCCCGCAGCGCCTCGGCGATGTCCCGCTCGATGTCCGCCGGAGAAACCCCCACCGGACCGAATAGCTCCGGCAGACGGGCACCCGGGTCCTTCTCCCGCAGCTCCACGCCGCCCTGACGCAGCAGCAGACCCACCACCGACACCGCCCGCTCCGTCGTACCGCTGTCGGCCAGCAGGTCGGCATGGGCCCGCAGAACGGGGGCCTGGTCCGCGCGGAAGTAGCCGCGCAGCAGGCCCAGTACTGCCGTGTGGGCGCCGCGGAAGCCGGCGAGGTACGCGGGATCGGCGTCGGTAGTCGTCACACCGGTACAACGAATCGCCCGGCCGGCGGACACGCCCGGCAGCGTTGCCCTAGGTCCGCCGGGTCGTTTCACCGGCCATGAGGACCACGCAGCACCCCGCCGCACCGGCTCTCGCCAAGCAGGCCGAAGCACTGGCCGAGGCCGCCTGTGCGCTGCACGACGCCGCCGGCGGAACGGGGCCCTGGACCGGAGAGGTGGCCGAGGACGCCATCGAGGCGGTCGAGATCACCCTGCTGGCCCTGGCCGCAGCTCACACCGCCGCCGGGACCGCCCTCACCTTCCTGCGGCAGGACCTGGCCCGGCTCCGGCGAGACCTCGGACTGCCGCCCAGTGAACTCCCCGACCCTGACCCCGGCCCCGCCCTCACGCCTCCGGACGACCGAGGACGGCCGAGGACGCGCCGCCGCGGCCTGGGGCGCGGCTACACACCGTTGTCACCGCTTCGTTGACAGCCGGGCGTCATCCGCCGCGAGGCGGGCCGCGGACACCTCGTCGAGCAGCTCGCATAGGGCGTCACGCGCCAGGGCGGCTTCACCGGCCCGCGGGCCGGACGGCTCCGGACCCTGCTGGCCGTGCGGCGCGATCCGCCAGCGCAGCATCTCCAGGCACTCGATCCTCCGCGCGCCGTCGGTGGTCTTGGACAGCAGGTCCAGGTAGACGGCCGCAGCGGCGTCCTGCGCCAGCCCCGGCCACGCGCCGGCGACGTCGACCAGGGCGCCGGCGACGGTCTCGATGCGGGTCTCGTGCTCACGGCACCACGCCTCCACCGTCCGCCGCCGTGCGCGGTCGCGCCGCTGGGTGCGGACATCGCGATCGCGGTGGTGAGACTCGGCCGCCCGATCCAGGCGGGTCGCCCTCGCCTCGGCGGCCTGCCGGTTCGCCAGCCCGAGCGAGTCCGCAATCTTCTGCCACGACGCCGAACGGTTACGGGCCGCGCGGATCAGATCGCGCTCCAGGGTGTCCAGCTTGGCTCGCGCTTCTGACATCTGCGTCAGGGCTGCCAGGACGTCCTCCGCCGGGACCTCCGCCACCTCCTCGCCGCCGTCGCCCGCGTAGTAGCCGAGCGCCTGGGCCCGGACCTCCTGCATCAGCTTGAGCGGGTCGAGGTAGTGGCGATTCTGGCCGTAGCGCTCGCGCAACAGCTCCTCGGCCGCTTCCTGCATCCGCCGCCGCTTCGTGTGGTCAATGGCCATGAGGCCACCCTTCCACACCGGAGACGATTGTCACCAAAAAGTTGACACTCGCTCAGGCGTCAGCGGCCGTACGCCGAGCGGCACAGGTCGACGATGTTCTGCCCGACTCCGTTGCGCGCCGCGGACCGGCACAGCGTCCGCATGTCGTAGGCCGGGGCGGCGTTCGGGCGGCGCGGCGGCTTCTTGCGCGGCGGTGCAGCAGCCGGACGACGCGGTACGGCCGGAGCGGACCGCACCGCCGTCCGGGGCCGCTGCTGCACCGATGCTCCAGGGCGGTCCGCCCGGCGCGCCGGGGCGGCCGGCTCCTGCCGTGCCCGCTCGCGAGGAGGAAGAGGAGTCGCCTGCGGCTCGCCGTCGTCCGTACGCACCAGCGCCTCACGCGCGGGCGCCTGGCTCGGGGCCGGCGCCGAGCTGTGCACCGCGCCGGCGGGGGCCAGGGCCGGGGCCGGAGAGCCGGCCGGGCGCCCGGCGGCCGGGACGCTCACGCAGGCCGAGGCGGTGAGCAGGACGAGGGGGACCAGCAGGGCAGTGAGGCGAGGCATGTGACCACCGTGACGCAGGCGGTGGCCGCCACACCGTCCGACGCGGACAGCGCCACCGGGACGGGTGATCGCCACGGCGTCAGCCGCGTCACCGGAAAGTTGACGCGGCTTCGCAGACCGCCCCGGGACTCGGCTGGACGAACCTTCGGCGGCGGGATCTCCAGGAAAGCGGCGGCTGCCGGGAACTACGCCCCACCGCTGTCAGTGCTCCCTGCCATGATGCTCACCTCGCCCAGAGCCCTGGGTTGATGCTCCCCGCAACGCGGGGTTGTCTCCGCCGACGCGGAGGTCTCCAGGCGCCCCGAAGCGCCTGGACGTGCCCGAACAATCCCCGGCCCCTGGGAGCCCTTCATGATTCCTTTCGGCTACGAGCCCAACCGCCTGTACACCTCGTACGAACTCACCGAGTCCCCGGAGACCGGCGAGGACGTGCCCGTCGTCATCTCCTGGTGGCACCACCCGGACCCGGCCGCCGCAGAGGCTGTGGCCGGCGCCGCCGAGTACCGGGAGTTCATCCGCGCCACGCGGATGCACGAGCACATGGCGCACTTCCTCACCGAACGGCCCGGCGGCGGCCGCACGTACCTGTCCCTCGTCGGCACGCGGGGCCGGATGCGCCGCCACCCGCTCGAACTGGCCCTGATGGACGGCGCCGAACTGCCGGTTCCCGACCCGTTCCCCCACGACCTCGGCCACGCCCTGGTCCACGCGGACATCGGCATGTACGTCCTGGTCGCCGATCCGCAGCCCGGACCGCCCGGCTGGAGCACCCTCAACGCCCTGGTCGCCGCCGACCCGGTCGGCGTGGGCATGGCCCGCTTCGAGCTGCGGGCCGACGACGACGCCCGGCACCGCTACGACAGCCCCCCGCCCGGATCGGGCACGGAGGAGCTGGTGAACCGCGTCCTGAGCGAGGAGGACGACGCACTGCGCGAGAGCCTGCGGTTCGTCCTCGGCATCCCGCGCCCCGGCGAGCGCCACATCTGATCTTCCTCTCACTCCGCCGGCGTCCGGTCTCGCGAAGGCGGCGCCGCCGGGCAGATACGCGGCCCCGGTGATGTCACCGAGAAGTTGACATCACCGGGGCCGCGCGGTGTGCGTCTCCCCGACCCGGCGTTCCGGGCCGGGGAGGCACCCCGTCATCCCGTTCCCCCTGCGGCCCCACAAGCCCCCCAGAGCGCCCAGCAGCCCATCCGGCGCGGAATCGGGCCCGCAGGCGCCGCGAGCGCGGGAGAGGAGCACTCAGGGCCGTTTCCGGGGGACTTGAGGCCCGAGGGGGCGTCACCACCTGCACCGATACGGCGCCCCGCTTCTTCTGTCGCCGCGCGGAGCGCGTCCTTTCTGTCTGTTCACGACCACGGTCCGCAGACTGCGACGGCGGGTCAGGGGGCACGGACGAGAAGCAGCGCGGAGGGGTGGGGCGGGGCCTGCTCGGCCCGGGACGGGCCGCAGGGAAGGGCTCCACCGGTACCACGGCCCCGCCCCACCCCTCCGCCCCTCTTTCGCGCGCCCTTGGGCGCGCACTCTCAAGCCAGGGGGATAATTAACCTCCAGCGCCTTTATGGCTGAGCGGTGGCCCGCTCCGCTCAAAGGTGCCGCGCCGTGGACGAGGGCCGAGCCCGGTGCCCACCGGCACGGCCCACTCCGCTCAACCCGGAGACGCCGCTACTACGTCACGGGGGCTCGCCGCGGCGCGTCGGACCGGGTGTCCTGAGGGGGAGTGGGCCCAGTAGGGCCCACGGACCCGAGGGAGGAGGATCGGGCGCGGAGGTCAATTATCCCCATGCCGGTTATGGGGGCCCGGTACGCGCCCCGAGGGGTACGCCGAAGGCCCGCCTCCCGGAGGGGTGGGAGACGGGCCTTGAGGGGCGGCTGCGGCGCGGCCGCGGATGGGCTACGTGAACGGGATACGGATCGGAGCGGATACGGCGGGCCGCCGGCCCTGGCGGGCGAGTTCCGTCAGGAGCTCGGAGCCGGTCAGGTCCCGCCGCGACGCGTCGGCCTTCACGGCCTGGGCGGCCCGGAGGAGACCGGGGTCGCGCTGGAGCAGCTCCCACATCTCGTCACGGACGACGATCGCCTCCGGCTCCGCCGGAAAGGGCGGGTGTTCCACGGGATTCCCTTCGGGTCGAACCTGCTACTGCCCGGACGCGACGGTACCGGCCTGGACCGTACGGACGATGCCGGCCATCTGAACCCACCAGAAGCCCTCCTTCGCCAGGGAGATCACCCCGGCCTCGCCAAGCGGCGCGATCTCCGGGTGCCGCTCGATCAACCTGCGGGCCTCCTCCGGCGCGAGCTCGCGGCCCAGCCGCCACTCCTGCGGCGCCCGGCGGTGCTCGCTCGCGTACGCGTCGAGCTCCTGGACGGCCTTGGCCAGCTCCAGGGCCGACCCCTCGTTCTCCTCCATCGCCTTGACCATCTCCCAGACGGTGGCGTGCCGCCCCGGCTGGTACGTCTCCACGACGCGCGCCGCCAGCTCCCGCACGGCGGTCAACGCGGCGTCGAGGTCGAGCGTCTTCTTCATCTCCGGTCCGTCTCCTTCGTCGTGGTGCCCCCGACACCGCAAGGTACGGGCAGCAGGGTTACGTACATCTCGGCGGCGGACCCGTGTTGGTCAGAGCCAACACGGGATTCACGCCGCTCCAGGCCCGTTGGCTGTGACCAACGGGCCCCGGGTGGTCGAGCGCGACCAGCGGGACGACCAGGGCCAGCGCGAGCGCGGTGGCCGGAAGCCGGCATGAAATCGGTGATCGCCTCGGCGGCCGCGCCGATCACCCGTTCAGCAGTCGACGACCGCGACCTGCTCGCCAGCCGCGTACTCGACGGCGTCCCCGGAGGAGTACGTGACGCGGACCCCTCCGTCCGGGATGTCCGCGACCGCGTCCACGAGGTAGGGCAGCTCGTCGGCGTCGATCACGACTCGATCGTTGCGCATCAGGGAGCCTGCGGCGATGTGCTCGGTCCGGATGGTGCTCTCGTTCATCTACTCATCTCCTGCGGTGGGTTCCGAGTGAATGCCGGTCGGGGCGCCAACCCCTTCCAGCAGTCAGAACAATACCATGCTTAAAGCAGGAACGGAAGGGTTCGAGGCCGGGTTCGCCCTGCCCCCGTCACGCCAAAGGGCCCGCACCCCGGAATCGGGGGTGCGGGCCCAGGGCCACGAGCGGCGGATTATTCGTCGCCGGTACCTCGCATCGGCAGGTGACTGACGGTGGCCAGCGGCTGCTCGGCCTGCTGATCGCCGACCGCCGCCAGCTCCAGCACCCTGTCGCCGGCGCGATAGAAGGGAACAGCGCCGACGCGGTAAGCCAGGGCCAGCCAGCCGTTGGCGACCAGGCGGCCGATGCTCTTCGAGACGGTCCCCTCGGTGATCTTCACGGTCCCCGCCACCGTCTTGGCGGTCTCGCGGACAGTCTCACCGAGCGGGCCAGCCGTCACGTAGTAGCTCAGGACGCGGTAATCCGCACCCGGAAGTTCGGCCGTCTCCTCCAGGAGCTTACGCATGAGGTCGGCCGAGAACGGCAGTTCGCGCTGCCGCATCGCGGGAGAGGTCACGATGCCTCCTTCTTCTTCTGAGCCGAAACGGCCGGAGCAGGTACGACCGGGAGGCGCGCATCCTTGACGGCCTCCACCTGGTTCACCGCCGACCCGTCAAAGCCAGCCCGCGGATTGACCCTGTAGAACGTCATGCGGCCGATCTTCTCCGCCTCAAGGAGAAGCCCGCCCGCATGGAGCGTACCCAGGAGCGTCGAGATCGTAGCCGGACGTCCTCCCAGCTCCTCGGCGATCTCCCTGTAGGTCAGCCGCAGGGGCTGGGCGCCGTCCGGCGAGTGGGCGAGGTAGAAGAAGAACAGATCCCTGTGCTTCGCGGTGTACCCGCTGTCCTTGTCGTAGAGCTTCGCCAGAAGCACCTTCGGAACGTTGACGTGTCGCCCGGGATTCGGAGTCCAGTCGTAGCGGACTCTCGCGCGCTGGATCGTCTCGTCCTCGAAGAACGACATCTGCACAACTTCGCCGGTCTCGGTGTTCACGGCCTTGCCGCGCCGGACCGGACTTGCCCCTGCCATACCCCTCCTCACCTCGGGCGATTGCCTATACGCAACCGGAGACGCACACCGTATCCACTCGGCTTGCCTATAGGCAAGCACATCGAGGTGCCGCCGGGTCGCGGCGAGAAGGTGGCGCCGGAGCAGGTGTGAACGGGGTGAGTTTCCTATAGGAAACCGGAAGCGCCAAAACTGTAACTTGAGTGGCAGTTCGGAGCTACTCGCCAAGCGCCTGACCAGGGAAAACGATCTTCGCCTCTAACTACGTAGTAGAGGCCGGTGGCGACCTGCGGCGAGGAGGCGCCGCGCGCGGCGCGTTCGCCGAGTACGGGCCGGTGGCCATCTTGCCGTGTGCGGTGGCCCATCCGAGGGAGGCGGCTTCGCCGCGCGACAACAGCATCCCCCGATCTCTCCTTGCCAGCCGCTTTTCCCTCCCCGGCCCTGGGCCGGCCCGCACTCGAACTTCGGCGTCCAGCTCCTCCAGGCCCTCCTCGACCTCAGCCCCTCGCCCCCGCCACGACCGGGCCGGCGGACGACAACGCCACGGAGGGACCGCCCTGACCCACCACTGGCATCGGCCACTGCTTCCAGGGGCAACTGCCCAGGGAGGGCCCCCTGGGCCCGAGCGGTGCGGGACGCGGAGCGCAGCGGAGTGTCGCGCAGGGCAGGCGGCAGTGGCTGGTCCAGCGCAGCCGAAAGGCGCTGGTGGGGGGTCTGGGGGGAGGCGCCCCCCAGGGGTGGGCGGTCCAGCGCGCCCTGGGCGCTGGCGGGGGGTCTGGGGGCGAGGAGCCCCCAGGTACCCGGCCGGAGGACGGGTGCACCACGGACGAGGTCGGCGGCCCTGGTCGTACCTGTCCGCCCACCGGCTGCGGATCGCGGAGGGTGAAAAGCGGCTGGCTACGGAAGGGGGTGGACCCGGTCTGATCTTGGGCTTTCGGATCTTGGTGGGTACCGCTGAGCCGATTCGACGACGGACTTCTTGAGGCGCTCGCGCCGTTGATCGCGGCGAAGCCGCCTGCCCACCGAAGCCCGTACGGCGGCGCAGTTGCGTGGCGGAGTGATCGGGGAAACGCGCCGTAGGCGCCTCGATGCCGACGGACAACGGACATGGGTCGGCCCCCGGCAGGAGTTCCCCCGGGGGCCGACCCATGTGGTGCCTCAACCGACGCGGGCGGGCTCCTTCTTCAGGACCTCAATCCGGCACCGGGCGCACAGGCCGTCGGTGACCGCCGGCTTGTCCCAGGGGCAGCCGGTGTTCTCGTGGCCGCGGCAGTGGTCACCGGCTCGTGGTTCCTGAGCCGGGATGGCGAGGTCCAGGCCGAGGTCGGGGTGGTCGGTTCCCGCAGCGAGAGCTACGTTCTCCTCGGCCGCGACCTGGTGGAGCCTGGCCTGCTCGCGGGCGTAGTCGTCGGCGGCGAGTCGTACCGCAAGGGCTTGCCCCAGGACGTCCGCACCCCGTTCGGCCGCCACCCGGCGGGCCCGCTCAATCCCCTCGATCACGTGGGCCCGGAAGACGGCGGCCGCCTGGTCGTCGCCGCCGATCCGTGCGTGGTACGTCGACACGGCCCGTTCAACATAGACGGCCGCGTCCCGCTTCGAGGAGGCGATGGCTCGGGAGCAGTCGCCGCACGGCTGGCCGGCAGTGCCCCGGTCCTCCTTGCAGTGGGGGCAGGCCCGACGGCGGAACTCGGCTTCCTTCTGCTCGGCCCGAGCCTTCTGCTCCCGCTCCTGGTCAGCGCGGCGGTTCTTCTCCCGCTCGATGCAGCTGCGGCAGGGGTTGCCGTCGTCGAGCTTGCCGTCCTCGCAGCGGGGTTCGGGGCAGGGCCCCGGCTGGAGCATGGCGACGACCGCGCCGACCGGGCTGGTCAGGGTTCCCTCGGCGTAGTGCTTGGTGTACCCGTGCGTCACCCAGCGGCGAGCGACCCGGTCCCCGAGCAGCTTCGCCTGGACGAGGCCGCCCCCGGCCAGTTGCTTCTCGATCGCCTGGATCACGGTTTTCGGTCGGTCGGTGCGGACCTTGCGGACCAGGGCCTCGCGGAGGGCGTCCGGGAAGCCTTCGAGGACGCGGTGCACCTCGGCGGTCACCAGCACTTCCCTGTTCGATCGAGCCGACCTCCGCTTCGGCGCTTCTGCGCCGTCGGCCGCGGCGGAGCCGCTCGACGTCCCGCGCGCGCTACTACCTGTAGGGGCCTGACGGCCGTTGCCAGCGCTTCGCGCCGAAGGCGCCATGGGGAGGTTTGAGTGGGGAGGTTCAACAGGGGAGGTTCGGGGGTCTGTCAATCCCCCCTGCTGGGACTGAGAATCCCCCCTGGCGGGACTCTCAGTCCCCCCTGAAGCGGGAGCGGCACCTTGGCTCTCCAGGGGGGACTCCTTGTCCCCCCTGGATGAGGCAGAGCTCTGCTTGGTGCGGGGTTTCCCCTTGTCAGAGCGCTGTGCGCGGGTGGGCGCGGGCGCGATGTCGGGACGGTTTTCCGGGGTGAGGAGTCCTCGGCCGCGCCGCCGGCGGGTCTGGTTGATGTCGTCGACGTCCGGGAACCAGCTGTACGGGATGAGCAGGTCGTAGACCTTCGGCCGGTAGCGCTTCTCGATGTACTGCGCGGCCCGCTGATCACCCAGGCCGATTAGCTTGCGGTCGACCAGCTTGCCCAGCTTCCGCTGGACGGTCTTCTCGTCGCAGAGCGCATCCTTCGCCAGCGTGGCCTTGGACGGGAACGCGTCGCATCCGTCCTCGTCGGCTCGCTCGGCGAGGGAGATCAGGATCAGCTTCTCGGTCGTGTCGGCGACGGGGGCGGCCTTCATCGCCCAGAGCATCGGTGTGAGGCTCATCGGCCTTCACCAAGGACGGCGGAGATGGAAGTGCTGTGGGGCGGGTAGATGGACGGGTGGTGCTGGAATGGCACGAGTGCTTCCCTTTGAGGACGATTCGGGGAGCCTCATTGGCCAGATCGAGGACAAGCCGTGTGATCAATGTGCTGATAACGCGGTGCCGCCCTTATCCTGGCGCTGCTGTTCGTGTGGCAACACGGCAGCGAGGCCCCACCTATGGGTGTGGGTTGGCGCCCCCTCGGGGGCATTGACTCTGGGCGAGTCGACACTTGATGGCCGTTCCGCTCCGGCGGGGCGGCCATCAGACTTTCAGCGTGGTGGAGCCGAGAGGTACGGGTGGCGGGCGCCGAGTGATCGTTTCCGGCCGCTCGGCATGGCGCAGCCCGAAGGTCGCCGCGGCGGTATCGCCTGAACCCGTACGCTCATCGAAAGCGCACCTCCCCCGTTACTAAGGTGCGGCCGCTCTTCGGGTCTCGACCCCCGCAGGCGGACCGACAGGCCCCCGAGGGGGCCTGTTGCGTTTGGGAGGGTTCTTCCTCCCTGGTCGTCTATCCGACCACACGCACCGTAACGGGTGTGTCGCCGGGGGGACGAAGTCATTTGCCCTCTAGGCTGGTTGAAGAGTCAACCGCTTCCGTCAGGGTCGGGCCCACTCCGCGGACGTGGCCGGCCCTGCGCTGGAAGAGAGCGCCGGACTGGCGTCCTTCCGCCGACGCCGTGCGGAGCAGGTCGAAGTCGCGGGCGCGATAGTAGTCGAGGAGCCCCCGGTTGGTTCGCCAGGCGTCGAGGCGCAGCCACTTCTTCCCGCCGGCTGCGGCCCGGGTGCTCGCCCAGTCGAGCAGGGCGCTTCCCAGTTCCTCGCCGCTGGCGTCCCGGCGCACGACCATCCGGTGCACGTACAGGGCGTCCTCGGCGGCCTCGTCCGCGTTCCAGAAATCCGGATCGGCATGGGTGTCGAGCGTGATGGTGGCGACCGCTATGCCCTGGTCGTGGACCAGGAAGCACTCCCCGGCGTCGATGTTCTCCCGGATGCGGTCCGTGCGCGGCTCGTACTGCCACTGGTCGCTTCCGCGCTCCCGCAGCCAGTCGCCGGCCTGCTTCCACAGGCCCGTAACGGTCTCCAGGTCCTCCGGGGCGGCCGGGGCGATGGTCAACTCGCTTCCCAGGCGAGGCCGCTCGTCCTCCAGGACCATCTTGATGCGGTCGCCGGGCAGGCAGTTGATCACGCATCTGACCGGCTGTCCGGCAGCGGTGTAGCCGGTGACGACCTCTTCGGCGACCGGAGTGCCGGGCGGGATGCCCAGGCGCGCGGTCTGGGCCGGGTCCGGCATCCGCCACTCGTACTCGCGCACCGTGCGGACCTGCTCGTAGCCGAGTTCGGCCAGGACGACGTTCGCCCCGCGCGCGATGTCGGCGGGGTTCATGATCTCGTCGCTGTCCTTGACGAGCGCGCGGGGGAAGTAGGAGTCGTTCGAAAGGTAGGGCTCGGAGTCAAGGAACCGGACGCGGCGGCGGACGGCGGTCAGCTCGCCCTCCTCCAGGCGGAGCCGTTCACGCACGATGGGCGGGGCCGGCACCACCGAGACCTCGATCGTCTGGGACGCCTCGCGCCCCTGCTCCTTCATCTCGGTGAGGAAGCTGTCCATCTCGGGGCTGAGCGGGCGCTTCCTGAACTCCTGCTGCGGCCGGTAGACCATCGGGCGCCTGACCCGCACGAAGTGCCCCCGCGGGCGGTCCGCGTAGATGAGGCCCTCCTGGATCAGCAGGTCCAGGCCCTTGCGGACGGTGACGCGCGTGGTGGCGTACTTCTCCGCGAGCGAGGTCTCTGTGGGGAGGGGACCGGAGGCGAACTCCCCCGCGCTGATGCGTTGGCGCAGTTCATTCGCGATCCGCACATAGAGCGCGGGCGGCTTCTGACTAGGTGACATGGGCTTAGTTCTACCTGCGGTTTCCCTCATTGTCTACTCAATGTGCGGCGAGTCCACCAAGCTCTTGACTCCTGGCGATCAAAGGGGCAAGATTCATCTCGGCAACCGCATTGTCTACACAATGTGAGTGGCTAATAAGGGGTATGCAATAAACCCCTGAGCTGGACAAACGGAAGGCCTGCCGCGCCGGGGCGACCTTCCGTGCAGGACCCCCCGCGGGGATGGCCCCCCGCCCGGCACGACATCTCGAAACCCGACAACGAAGGGCACCACCGTGACCACCACCGAGACCGCCGCCAGGCCCCCGTTCGGGGCCGCGCTGCACGCGCTGTCCACCCTGACCGGACAGCCGGAGCGCTTCTTCCTCGGCCGCCCGGCCGACTCCGCCCGCACCCGCAGCGCCCGCGTCGAGTTCGTCGCCATGCTGCTGCTGGACCTGGACGACCGCGACGCCCTCACCGCCCGTCGCCGCACCACCGCCACCGCCCCCCGCCCGGCGCTGCTCGCCGTCGTCGACGAGCTGGAGCACGCCGAGAACACCGCCGCCGGCCTCGGCCTGGACGAGGAGTTCGCCGGGGGGTGGGCCGCGTGAAGTTCGACGCCCGCACCATCGAGGCGATCAACGCCTGCATCCGCCTGTTCCTCGTCCGTGTGGACGAGCTGCACACCGGGATCTTCCTCCTGGTCATCCCGCTGTTCGTCGTCGTCGTCGGCGCCGCCGCGCTCGCCGTCGTCGTCATCGCGGCCGCCGTCGTCCTGGTCGCGGGCGCCCTCGGCGTCATCCTCCTGGCCCGTCGCGGGATCAACGCCGCCGCCGCCCACAGCGCGGCCGCTCGGGCGGTGACGACATGAGGACCCGCTGCACCCTCCCGCTGACCCGCGCGGCCCTGGACGCCCACCGCCTGGCCGACCGCGACCAGGCGCACAAGCTGGGCCGCTGCACCCAGGTCTACGCCAGCCAGAACCCGCCGAAGCCCCCCGTACGAGCCGCCGCCCCCCGCGCTCAGGAGATCACCGCCCGATGACCATGACCGAACCCCGCACCGAGACCGACCCCAACCCCCTGATGACCCGCGTCGACCGCCGCCAGGTCGGACGGGCCGCCGCCAAGGAGGCCGGAGCCCGCGCCAAGCAGGCCGAGGCCGAGGCGGACAAGACCGAGAAGCTCGCCGGTCTCGACGTCGAGGACAAGAGCCTGGATGTCGAGGAGAAGCGGCAGAGGGTCGAGCGCAGGCGCCGCCAGGCCGCCCGCGAGGAGAAGGCGAGGGTCCGCAAGGAGGCCGTGCAGAAGTGGAAGGGGCGCGGCAGGGCCCTGGTGCACGCCCTCCCCGTGATCGTCGCGGTGTCGGCCGTCGCCGCGCTGATCGTGGCCTCCGTCTGGATCGCGTGGCCGGCACAGGCCGAGGCGATGCGCGAAGACCTGGGCTCCCGGTCCTGGGTCGTCCCGGGCGTGGTCGAGGGACTGACCTGGACCTCCGCGTCCCTGACCATCCTGGCCGTTCGCCGCAAGGCGCCGGCGGGCCGCTACCGGGCCATGACCGCCATCAGCGCGCTGATCGCGGCCAGCCTCAACCTTCTCCACTCGCCCAGCCCTTCGGCCGGACAGGTCAACGCCCTCGCGAGCCTCGCGGGCGTGCTCGCCTTCGAGCTGGTGGTCGGTCTGCTCCAGCACACCCAGAGCGGCCGGACGGCCGCCGAGGTGCGCGAGCAGCTCGCCCGGTGGATCGCGCACCCCCTGGTGTCGCTGACGGCCTGGCGCATCCGGGCCCCGTACCGCAAGACGATCACGGTCCAGAAGGCGTGGGATCAGGCGTGGGAGTCGCACCACGGCGGCCAGTCGGGTACGACGGCCGCACGGGTGCGGCGCCAGCGCCGGGCCGAGGCCCGCATGGAGCGGGCGCGTTCCGAAGCGGGCCGCCGACGGGTGCGCGAGCTGAAGCGTTCCCTGGAAGCGGCCGCCGCCGAGGCGGCCATCGCAGAGAGTTCCGCTGAGGCGGCC
The DNA here is from genome assembly GCF_044749825.1 of Streptomyces sp. NPDC088915. Taxonomy (NCBI): domain Bacteria; kingdom Bacillati; phylum Actinomycetota; class Actinomycetes; order Kitasatosporales; family Streptomycetaceae; genus Streptomyces; species Streptomyces sp. NPDC088915. Next base: position 22,993 of record NZ_JBIVIR010000024.1, on the reverse strand, counting down.
CAGGCCCGCGCGGACGAGATGCGGGCCCGTGCCGAGGAGTTCCGGGAGCGGGCCCAGAAGGAGAAGTTCAAGGCCGAGGCGCGGCTCAGTTCCCACATGTACCGGGGGCTGCCGTGGGTGGGGGGCGAGTGGGTTCCCGTGCTCCAGCCGCCGACCGGTTCCGGGTACTTCGGGGAGCGTTCCGAGGACGCCAAAATCCAGTTCCCGCCTGGGGAGTCGGCCCCTGCGGCCCCCGCGCGGAACGGTGCGGAACAGGGTGAGCGGAACGACCCCGCAGACACCCGGAATGCGGCGAAGGCGTCCGGCGGGAACGGCTCGAAGGCCGGAACGGAACGCGACCTGAGCGAGCACCTGGACAAGGCGTTCCGGGTCGCCCGGGAACTGGCGTACGCGGCCGCGACCGACACCCGCCGCCGGACCGGGAACGGCTACTTCTCCCCCTACACCCTCGCCAAGCAGATCGGTGTCCGCCGCCAGGACGGGCCCGCGCTGCTGGCCCTGCTGGAGGCGCAGCCCGGGTTCGCCGAGGCGATGGCCGAGGAGATCGAGAAGGCCCGCGCGGCCGAGCAGGACGCCAACCGGAACGACAAGGAACTGGAGCACACCGCATGAGCGGAACGACCTCGCGCACCCTGCCGCCGCTGCTGATCGTCGCGGCCCCCGCCGGGATCACGACGCTGTGGGTCCTGCCCGTGAACTACGGGTGGACCTGGCAGGACGCCGGCATCGCGGCCGCCGTCGTCTTCATCGTGGTCCTGCTGCTGTCCAAGGCGCCGGGCTGGCTCGCCAATGGCGCCAAGAAGGCGGCGAGCAAGGCGAAGAAGAAGGCCAGCAAGAAGAAGGACGACGAGAAGTAACCCGCCCCCGAGCACCCCGAGCACACCGCGGGGCCCGGCCGGAGAAGTTGACGCGACCCGGCCGGGCCCCCGTCCCCCACAGAGAGGAACACCGCCCATCATGACCCAGACCACCGACCACTCCGCACCGAGCGGACAGGTCCTTGACCTCACGAAGCGGCTGCCGCCCGAGGCCCGCGACCACTTGGAGCAGGCCGCCCGTGACCAGGTCCGCGCGAGCGCCGCCGGCCTGGCCGACGCCCGCACCGGCACCGTCAAGCTCTCCTCCGAGGTCGACGGCGAGCCGTTCGTCATTGAGCAGATGGACGACGAGCGCCGCCGGGGCCTGAAAACGCTGATCCCCGCCTCGCTCACCAACCCCGACGTGTGGCGCCACCGCGGCGAGGTCCTCGCGCACGCCACCGGATACCACGCCGCGCACAGCCCGGTGTACGTGTGGCGGATCGTCAAGCTCTCGTCCATCGGCCTGTACGCGGAGCTGGGGGCCGCGTGGGGCTACCTGCTGGCCACCGAGTACGGCGCCGACATCGACGAGGCCAAGCGCGAGGCGAAGAAGAAGGGCTTCGCCGACAACGGTGACGTCGCCCAGCTCCGCGCCGAGCGCAAGCAGGTCGGCAAGGCCCGCCGCCGCGAGAACCTGACCATCCTGTCCGCCACCGGCTTCACCTCCTACACCGCCGCCGTCATCGGCATCGCCCAGGTGTGGGGCCTGGCCGTGGCCTTCCCTGCCCTGATCCCGGTCATCGGCGTCATGTACGCGTGCGGCGCACGCGAACTGCGCCGACGTGGCGACGACTACGTGGTCTTCGAGCCGGCCGCGCTCGACGAGGACGCCCCGCTGACCGATGCGCAGATCAACCGGGCGCTGCGGATCGCGGTCCCGTCGTTCAAGGAGGAGGACGAGATCCAGTTGGTCGGCCTCATCCAGCGGGCCGACATCAACGCCTCGCAGTGCGTGTTCAAGCTGCCTGCGCACGTGACCGTCTCCAAGCTCATCGAGCAGCGCGAGGGCATTGCCGGCGCGCTCCAGGTCGATGAGAACTGGCTCGACATCAAGCAGGACGGCCACCCGACCCGGTGCTCGTTCTGGATCGCGACCTCCGACCCGTTCGAGAAGGTGCGCCGGTCCCCGCTGCTGGGCCAGACCACCGCGCTGGACCTGTGGAACGACGGGGCGCCGATCGCCTACAACAAGCGCGGGGAGACCCGGCGCCTGACGATCCGCGACATCATGCTGCTGATCGGCGGGGCGACCCGAACCGGTAAGGGCATGGCGCTGCGGAACCTGATTTGCGCACTGGCCCTGGACCCCAGGATCAACGTGCGCATCGTGGACGGGAAGCCCACCGGCGAGCACCTCGTCTACGCGCCGATCGCCGCGACGATGTTCGGCCGCGAGCGCAACCGGCTCGATCTCCTGCTCGACGCCTACGAGGCGGAAATCGAAAGGCGCGAGGACCTGCTGGCCTCGCTCGGCGAATCGAAGATGACGGCGAAGCTGCTCAAGCAGCTGAGCATCGAAATCCTCATCATCGACGAACTGGCGACGTACACCCGCAAGAACGTGCCGGGCGCGGCCGCGCGGCTTTCCCGGCTGGAATTCCTCTCCAGCGTCGGCGCGGGCCTGGGCGTCCTTCTGGTGGTGGCCACCCAGCACCCGGAGGTCGACGTCATCCCTGCCGGCCTGCGCGGCAACATGACCGGCCGGTGGGCCCAGCGGACCGCCGACGCCGATGGCACGAACGCGATCCTGGGCAAGGGCGCCACCGGCCGGGGGATGCGGGCCCACGACATCCCCCGCGACAAGCGGGGCCTGGGCTGGCTGGACATGGACGGCATTGCCGAGGAGCTCGCCCGCTCCTTCCTCATCGACGAGGAGAACGCGGGGGAGGCGTCGGAGATCATCGCCGTCGGCGTCGAGCTGCGGCGGGCCGCCGGACGTCTGCCGGGGCAGTGGGACGACCCGATCGAGGCGTACCTGGTCCAGATGACCGGGCTGACCTCCACAGCCGGCGGCCCCGGCGGACGGGGCAAGCCCGGACGCCCCGGGCAGGCCGCCGCCAACGCGACCGTGCTGGATGTCCTGCTCGACACGTTCAAGGACGAGGCCGACCGTGTGCCGCTCGCGGACGTGCGGACCGCGTTCGCCGCCTGGAACCCCCGCCAGTGGGCCCAGGCGGAGGACGAGGACGACGCCACGTACGAGGGCCGGTTCGGCAAGGCGCTTGGCGCGCTGATCGACGAGCAGCTGGACGGCACCGGCGTGGAGCTGGAGCCCAAGCGGTGGCGCGTCGCGGGCGAGGAGAAGAGGGTCCGCGGCTACCTCCTGGCGGACGTCGAGGCAGCCGTCGACGCTGCCCGGAAGATCCGCAATTGACCCCTAGGCCAGGCCCTAGGCCGCCGGGCATCCGTGCAGGTCAGAGCCTGGCCCGGCCGTAGGACACCCGGCCCCGGTCCTGGGACGCGTCCCAGGACCCCGGGCCGGTGTCCCGGGGGCGGCCACCCCCCTGACCTGCGAGGACGCTCCGTGTCCCAGGTCGTGACCACCCCCCAAACCGCCATAAAACGATCTTCCCCGAGGAGCTTCCCCGATCATGAACCACCCCGCCCGTACCGACCCGGAGACCGTCTACACGATCACCCAGGCCCCGCAGGGCCCCGCGCCCGTCGCGCCGTACGTCCCGGCCCACCCCGTCCCGGCGGAGGCCCCGCTTCCGAGGGTCGAACTGGTCACCCTCCCCGGCGGCGCGCAGCAGTGGGCCTACGTCCGCCACGAGACCGCGCCGGTCCCCGTCCGGGGCGGCTCCCAGTCGATCCCGGCCTGGGCCAAGACCGCCGCGCTGTTGATGTGGTCCGCCGCCGGGAGCGCCGCGCTCGCCGCGTACGGCCTGTCCCTGGCCGGCCCCTGGCTGGAGGCGCTGGCCTACATGCTCATGGCCTTCGCCGCGGCGGTCACCGTCGTCGCCTTCGTGGTCCGCGGCCTCTTCTCCGACCTCCGCCGCCCCCGCGACGGCGGAAGCACCACCGCTGAGGCCACCGCGACCGCCACCGGCCGCACCGTCCTCGGAGGCAAGGTCACTGCCACCGCCACCGCCATCGCCCAGAGCAAGTAAGGAGTCCATCCGCATGACCGCACCCTCACTGACCATCCGAGGTCCCCTCAGCTTCGACGGGGCCCCCATCCGCTGCGCCGGCCGGGAGAACGCCCCGGCCCCCCGCCGCCTGAATCTGCTGGTGTCCGGCACGACCGTCATGGCGTCCTGCGGGGAAATGCACCGGGGAAAGGGCGGCGGCGGAAAGGCGAAGTGCTTCTTCGCCGTCGAGGCGATGACCCCGGCCATGGTGAAGTCCATCGTCGAGAACTTCGAGCCCAACAAGCGCTTCCGGGTGAACCTGCCCGGGGGCAAGACCCTGGAGGGCAGGCGCGGACCGGCGGTCAAGGCCGCGCCCGCCGGGGGCGGCACCGCCTCCGCCGCGTTCGCCGCGAAGAAGGCCGCGGCCCGGGGCGGCAAGCAGCCCGTGACCCGGCGCGGCGGCGGGGGCCTGGCCGCCGCGCTCAACACGGTCACGGCCGTGGCCGGCACCGCCACGGCGGCCGTCAACGCGGTCGGCGCCGCCGCCAATGCGGTCGGCGCGACCGCCAACGCCGCAGGCAAGGGCTTCGACATGGGGCGCGAGGGCATGAAGGCCGGGCAGGCCGCCATCAGGGCCGTCGACAACGCCGGAGCCCGCAGCTTCGCCCGCGAGAACCGCACGTCGGACAGCGGCGACGACGCCGAGTGACCCCGCGGGGCCCGGCAGGGCCCCGCGGGCGGCACCCCCGAAGTTCCCCCGGCGAACCGCCACCCCTTGCTAATCAGCTCTAGAGCTAGTATTGTTCTAGTTGCTGGAAGGGGGTGGCACCCCGGCCGGCACCACCACTCGAAACCTCACCCGGAGGCACCCGTGCGTATCCGACGCATCCTGAAGAACCGTCAGTGCAAGCAGTGCGACACCTTCAACAGCCCGCTCAGCCTGACCTGCGTGATCTGCCGGACGCCGATGCACGGCGACCCGCGCGGCCAGGCCCACGCCGCCGCCGTTCTGCGCCGGGCGGCCGTCCTGGTCGAGGCCCTCGGCAACTGCGCGTGCATCGTCCTCGCGATCGTCGCCTTCGCGTGGCGGGGCACCGCGCTGGACCTCTTCGACCTGATGCCCGCCCTGGCGGCGTACGGCGGGGCCCGGTTCGTCGCGCTCCTCCTGGACGACGTCGCCGAGTGGATCGCGCCCGGCCCCACCTGGCAGGAGGCCGCCGAGGCCCTGCGCGCGGTCGAGAGGAAGCTGGCGGTCAGCAAGAGCCGGGTCCTCGCCGTGGGCGAGCTCAACCGCTACGGCGGTGTCGTCCCGGTCATCGGCATCCTGCGCGCCCTCGCGGCCCACGCGATGTTCGAGAAGGAGGTGTGCCAGGAGGCCGAGGACGTTCAGGAGGCCGAGACCCAGGAGCGGCTGGAGCAGACCCTGAAGGCGGCCGCGCGCGAGCTGGACGCGGACGTGGAACGCGCCTGGTACTGACGGCTGCCCGCGGCCCCGGTGCGCACCCGCCGCGCCGGGGCCAAGGGGAGCCGGGCAGTCCCGCCCGCTTCCGCGCCCATCACCGAGGAGTTCCGCCCCATGGCGAAGTACGTCGTCACCGCCACCTCCCGCACCGGCCAGAAGGTCAACACCGTCACCGGCGGACCGAGCGACCAGAAGGCCATCTACAGCGACCGGGAGCTGCGCGACTTCAAGGCGGCGGCCGCCGCCGACCCGCGCGACCTGGAGGTCACGGTCCGCACCCTCGACTGAACGCTTCACCCCGGGGTGGCGGCCGGCACCGCCACCCCGCGCTCCGCTCGAACCCCCGACCGCGCTACGAGAGGTACTTCATGATCCGCATCATCTCCTTCGGCTACGGCCACGCCGAGCCTCCCATCGCCGAGGCCACCTACGACCTCCGGACCAAGGAGTCCTGACGTGAAGAACTGCGTCTTCTGCGCCATCGCCGCCGGGGAAGCCCCGGCCGTCATCGCGCGGGAATGGCCCGACGCCCTCGCGGTCCGCCCGCGAAGCGGCGGCGTCCACCCGGGCCACGTCTTCGTCCTGCCGCGAGTCCACGTCGAGGACGCCGGCACCGACCCGGAGGTGACCGCCGCGGTGATGCGCCGGGCCGCCGAGCTGATGGCCGAGTACCCCGCCGCGAACCTGATCACGTCCAAGGGGGAAGCGGCGACCCAGAGCGTCTACCACTTGCACGTCCACGTGGTGCCCAGACAGATCGACGACGGCCTGCCGTTGCCCTGGACCCCGCAGCACGCCGCCCGCGCCGCACAGAACGGAACCAGCTCATGACCGTCGACCTCGTCATGGCCCGCGAACCACTCCCGGCCGCGCCGTTTCCGTCCGTGTTCCTCGCCGGGCCCACACCGGACAAGAGCGCCCCCGTACCGTCCTGGCGGCCGGCCGCGGCGGCAGCCCTGGACGCGCTGTGGACCGGCGATCAGCCGCTCACCGTGCTGAGTCCCGAGTCCCGCAACGGTCAGCGCGCCGACCGGTACGAGACCCAGGTCGACTGGGAGACCGACGCCCGCGCGGCGGCGACGGCGATCCTGTTCTGGATTCCCCGCGACCTGCGAACCCTCCCGGGGATGACCACCAATGTGGAATTCGGCCTGGACGTCAGCAGCGGCAGGGCCGTGCTGGGCTGCCCGCCCGACTGCCCCAACCCGGAGCGGAACAGGTACCTGATCTACGTCGCCCGCCGTCACGGCGTGCCCGTCTGCGAGACCCTCCCCGACGCCGCGGCCGCCGCTCTCGCCCTGGTCGGTGCCACGTGCTCCCGGTAGTCCGGAAAAGCTCGGTGGGCCTCGCCCGCCGTACCCAGGAACTCATCGAGGTCACCGGCCGCGAGACCGCCGTCGAGCACCGTGACGTCCACAAGCCCCCGCTGCCCTCCTCCGCCCACTGATCAAGAAAGCCGTCCTCATGTTCTTCTTCCGCAAGAAGCGACCGTCCATGACCCGGACCTCCCGCGGCACCGTCTACGGCACGCCTCCGCAGCGCCCCGAGCCCCCGCGCGTCGAGTACATCGGCATGAGCCTCGTCGAGGTGAAGCGGTTCGAGCAGATCCTGCTCCACGCCGAGGAGTGCACCCGCCGGGCCCGTCCGGACCTCGGATACCGCAGTCACAGCACCGATCTGATCGGCCGCCTTTACCAGAGCGTCGGAGCGGCCTCCGTCACCCAGTCCAACCCCGACCTGGTCCGCATCCCGGTCCAGAAGGGCGACTTCATGTGGCTGGAGTTCGCGATCCGCGACATCGAGGTGTACCGGGGCAACCTTCAGACGGCCCGCGACGCCCGTCAGCTCCTCAACCGCTGCAACGCCCTGCTGGGCCAGCAGCGCGCCGTGATCCACGCGGGCGGAACCCCCATGTTCGACCCGGCCGCCCCGGCGCCGGTGAGCGTCGACGCCCCCGAGCTGCCCGCGTACTGACCCCCCGGGCGGCCGCCGTGCGGCGGCCGCCCCCTGCACCGCCGGACCGGAGAGGAACCCGCAATGTCTCGCTCAGCAGCTCGTACCTGGTCCTCCGCACGCACCTTGACCGCCCTCGGTGAACTCACCGCGCAGTGGCTGGAGGGGAGTCTCGCGGCCCTGCCCGGTGGCGTCTACCGCAGCGGCCCCGACGAGGAGACCGGCCCCCTGGTGCCCGTCCTCGCCGCCTTGAACCGGGCCGGGTGCGTGACCACCCAGTCCCAGCCCGGCCTGGACGGTCGCGCCTTCGACGGCCGGCGGTGGCGGCAGCGGGCCGCCGTCACGTGCCTCACCGACACCGAGGGCCTCCAGCGACTCACCCGCGCCGCTCGCGACGCGGGTCTGCTACTCGCTGTGCACCGCGCCTGTAGCCGCGGGCCGGTGGGCGGCATCCTCGTCACCACCTGGGGCGACCACGCGCACACCGTGTTCGGTGACCGGGTGCCCAAGTCGTACGTCCGGCTGGAGTTTCGCGGGTGTCACCGCGAGGCCGTACGGGCCGCCGTCGACGCCCACCAGGTCGCCCTCGTCGATCCGGTATGGGGCCGGGACACCGTGCTGTGGCCCGCCCTGACCGAGGCGCTCACCTCGGCCCCGTGAGCCCTCCCCGAACCGCGAGACACACCGCACCTCTTGTGCGGTCGGTTGAGAACTGGTAATGTTCTCTGTGTTGGAAGGGGATGGCACCCCGACCGGCACCACCACTCGAAACCCGATACCGGAGGCATCCGTGCCCCAGTCCCAGTCCAAGACCCCGTCCGAGACCGTTCGGAATCTCCTGTCTCAGGCCCGCTCCGACTACGAGGCGCACAACACGCCGGAGAGGGCGGCGGCCTACCGCCTCGCGCGCGGCCAGGCGCAGACCAACGGCAACGCCGCCGCCGGTACGCCGCGCGGCTCCCGCCGCTGAATCCGCCCCGTCCCTGTCCCGGGGCGACCGCCCAGACCGGCGGCCTCCCCGGGGCCGACCCCCGTACGGAGCTGTAGAGATGACAACCTGTCCGACCCACCAGATCAGCACCCCGCCGACCGACCCGATGCTGGAGCTGCTCGGCGAGAACTACACCTTCACCCCCTGGTTCCGGGCCTGGGAGGCGGCGGCGCTGCGCTTCGGCCGCGACGTCGCCCACCACCTGGTCCAGGTGACCACCGAGACCGACCAGACGTACCTGTACGGGGAGATCGTCTTTCGCGGGTCCGTGCTCGCGATCCGGTACGGCGAGCGCGGGTTCGAGGCGGCGAGCGCCTGCCCGGTCACCGAGTGCCGCCGGGGCCGGGTTTGGACCCCGGTCCGCGTCCGCGAGGACCTGCTGAGCGTCCGCCTCAACGGCCCCGGCCCCGACGCCTCCAGGTGCGACCGCAGCGCCCGGCGCCCCCGGCGCGGCTGACTGCGCCCGTGCTGCCCGGCCCCGACCGGTCCGGGCAGCGCGGGCGGAGCCGGACCGCCCGGACCGCGAGACCGCAGAACGGAGACACCTTGTCCAGCCACACCCTGACCCCGCTCGGCGGAGCTCCCGCCGGCCGCACCGTCCGCGTCGGATGGGACGCCCCGCTCGCCAGTTACTTCGCCAGCGCCTGGGACGAGCCCGACGGCGAGGGAGCCGAGACCGAGCACCTGGTCTTCGCGGGCGGCGCGCCGTACGACATCAGCGACCCCGCCACCGTGCTGGAGCTCGTCGCCCCGTACGCCGTGATCCCCGAGGGCCTGCGCGAGGAGCTGCTGGCCGACCGCGACCGCGAGGGTGAGTGCTTCCGGGGCCGCCCCGCCACCGAGCTGGTCGCCACCACCGCCCTCCCGTACGCCCACAACCCCCGGCAGGCCGACGCGATCCGCGCCGCCCTGCGCTGACCTTCCCCGCCGGGGCGGCGGATGGCACCGCCGCCCCGGCCCCCTCGAAACCCGAACCGCTCGAAAGGAACCTCCTCCACCATGCCCGCCATGCGCACCGGCGCCCTGCTCGACCGTGTCCGCGCCGACCTCGGCCGCCCCGACGCCAGCCCCCAGCAGTTGCGGACCGCCCTCGCCGAGGTCGTGCCCGCCGCCGAGGAACTGCTGGCCCAGGTGGCTGACCTCCAGGGCCAGCTCGCCCAGGCCCGCACGTGCCCGGTCACCGGCCTGCCCACCCGGTCCGCCTGGACCGCGCAGGCCCAGGACGTCCTGGCGGCGGGCCCCGCGGCCGTCCTGCTCGCAGACCTCGACGCGTTCAAGCCGGTCAACGACCGCTTCGGCCACGCGGCGGGCGACGCCGTTCTCGCCGCCGTCGGCGCCCGACTGGCGCAGTGGGCCGCCGTCGAAGGGGCCGTGGCCGGACGGCTCGGCGGCGACGAGTTCGCCGTGGCCCTTCCCGACGGTCCCGGCCTGTCCGCCCGAGTCGCCCGGCTGCACGCCCTGCTCACCGCCCCCATCGCCTACCGCGACCTGACCCTGACCGTCGGCGCCTCCATCGGCACCGCGCGCACCGCCGGCCTTTCCGAAGCCGGTGTGTCCGCCGCGCTCAAGCAGGCCGACGCCGCGATGTACCAGGTCAAGGGGCGCGGTCGTCGCGGCCGCCGCCTCGCGGGGATCGTGCCGCTGCGCACCCCCGCTCTCCTCGCCCGTGTCCTCCCCTTCCGAAAGGCAGCCTGATGACCCAGTCCCTCCTCCTTCCCGAGGAAGTGCTCAACCTCCCCCACGCCCTGATCCTGCTGCTCGGGGCGAGCGGCTCCGGCAAGACCCGCGCCAGCAAGATGTTCGAGCCGCACATGGTCCTGCGCGCCGACGACCTGCGGGCCATGTGCGCGGACGACCCCGGCAGCCAACAGGTCAACGGCCCGGTGTGGCAGGCCCTGCACACGATGCTCGACGCCCGTCTGCGCCTGGGCCTGCGGACCGCCGTGGACTCCACGAGCGCCAACGCCGCCGACCGGCAGGCGCTCATCGGCGCCGGCCGCAGCCACGGGGCCCCGGTCGTCGCCCTGCTGATGGGCACCGCTCCCTCGGTCGCGCAGGCCCGCAACGCCGCGCGGCCCGCGAACCGTCGCGTCCCGGCGGACGTCGTCGCCACCCAGCACGCGCAGATCGTCGCGGCCCACCCGCACCTGGCCAGGGAGGGGTTCGACCACATCGTCTTCGCCGAGGAGCTGCCGGTCCTGGGCACCGTCCTGGAGCGGCTGGCCCGCGAGGAGCGCGCCGCCGAGGCGCTCGCGGACGTCCGCCGCACCTTCGGGGACGCGGCCGCGGACCTCTTCGACTGGGACGCCCCCGGCCCGGACGTGCAGTACCGCACCGGCACCTTCGGCGCCGGAGGCGAGTCCCTGCGGGTGCGCTGGATGGACGACGGCGACCCCTGCGACGTCCGGTTCGAGGCGCGCGTCTCCTGCCCCACCGACTGGTGCGCCGGCCCGGCCTGGACGCCGGTGCGGTCAGTCGCCGAACTCGCCGCCGCCCACCAGGACGCCCCGCTCGACGACAGCCAGTGCGTCCGCTGCGACTCCTGACCGGCGACGCGCGGCAAACCCCTACCCGGCATCGATGAAAGGTGGTATTGTTTTATGTGTTGGAAGGGGTGGCGCCCCGACCGGCACCGCACTCGAAACCCGCTCCGCAGAAGGGGACCACCATGCTCGGAACGATCCTCACCACCCTCCTCGCCGTACTCGGCACCCTGGCCGGCTCCGTCGTCACCGGCCGGTACCAGCGCCGATCCGCCGAGCAGGCCGAGCGCGCCACCCGCGGCGAAGCACTGCGCCGCGACCGCCTGGCGGCCGTCACCGAGCTGGCCGCCGCGATCTCCGACCACCGCACCGCGATGTGGGTACGCGGCGACGCCACGCTCAAGGGCGATGCCCCCGACCGCCTGGCCGACCTGCGTTCGCGCTCCCACCAGACCCGTTCCGCCATCACCCGCCCCCTGGTCACCCTGCGGGTCCTCATCACCGACCCCGCCGTCCGCCAGGCCGCCGACGCCATGGTCACCGCCACCCACGCCCTGCGCGGGGCGGACACCGACACCGAGACCCTCGCCCGCGCCCGCGAGGAGGCCCTGGCCCGCCACGACCACTTCGTGGACCTCGCCGCCGCCTACCTCGGCGCCTGACCACCCCCCTGCCCCCGGGGCCGCCGCCATCGAGGCGGCCCCACCCAGGAAGGAACCTCATGACCGAGACCATCCCCGCCGAACGACGCCGCTGGTCGGTGAACTGGCCGCAGTACACGCCGGCGGACATCACGCCGCCCGAGCTGCTGCCCGCGGCCCTGGCCCGCCACGTACCCGACTGGGCCGAGGCCGCCGCGACGCCGGCCGACGTGACCGACTGGGACCGCCGCCGGTCCGCCGCGCTCGTCCCCTACGCGCTGGACGCGAAGGGCTGGCCGCTGCACCCGCACGGCCGCACCGGACGCACCGGCCGGAACCTGGGCCGCTGGGGCGAGAACGCCGCCGCCGACCCGATCGTGGTCGCGGGCACCGGCCAGGACCGCCGGGTCCTGCTGATCACCCGGGACGACAACCACGAGGAGGCGATCCCCGGCGGCATGGTCGACCCGGGCGAGACCGCCCCGGCCGCGCTCGTCCGCGAGCTCCGGGAGGAGACCGGCATCGACCTCTCCGGCCACCGCCCGGTCATCCTCGGCCGCGTCGTCGTCGACGACTGGCGCAACTCCGATCACGCCTGGGTCGCCTCGACCAGCGCGCTCTACCTGCTGCCCGCCACGGTGACCGCCGTCGCCGCCGACGACGCCCTCGACGCCAACTGGTGGAGCTTCGGCTCCCTCGACCAGCTCGATGCCGAGATCACCGCCGCCGGACGCACCCTCTACACCGCGCACCGGCCCCTGCTGCGCCGCGCGCTCGACCACCTCGACCACCCGTAACAGGCCGTACGGCCACGCCCGCCCGTCTGCCGGGAACCCCCGGCAGGCCCCACCTCGCAGGAGACCCGCCCCATGGTCCGCGTCACCATCACCACCTTCGGCTTCGACCACGGCACCCCGGACGAGCCGAGCGACCTCACGCTCGACATCCGCCGGCACATCCCGGCGGCCCACCAGATCCCGGCCGCCGAACCGCGCACCGGCCTGGACCCCGACATCGCGAACACGGTGCTGTCGGCCCCGGGCGTCGCCCGGCTCGTCGACAACACCGCGCTGCTCGCCGTCGGCCTCCTGGAGGACGTCGCCGACGCCCGCGCCCGCCTGGTGAAGATCGCCGTGGCCGACGCCCGGGGAGTCCACTGGTCGGTGAGCATCGCGGAGGAGGCCGCCCAGGTGCTGCGCCAGAACGGCGTCGAGACCGAAGTGGCCCACCGCGAGATCCAGGCCCGCCGCATCCCGGCGTGACCCCTGCGGGCCATCCTCGCCTGATCCGGCCCGGAAGGTCTGAGCAGCACGACACAGTAGGGGCCCGGGGCCGCGCTAATCGGCCCCGGACCCCCGTCCGTACAACCTAGGAGAGAAAGCCGCCGATGAGCGATACCACCGCTCTGGATGCCGCGAAGATCGACATCCGCCGATGGACCCGCGAGGAACAGAGCGCCCGCCCCCTGTACGGCTCCCGGGTCATCTACACCCCCAGCGTCCTGGCCGAAGCCGCCGAACTGCTCGGCAAGCTGTATACGGCCGGGCAGGAGCACCACATCGACCGCGAGGACTGGGCCGCCGTCACGAGCCTGCCCGTCGGCGTACTGGAGGTCCTGGCCGCCCGCTACTGCTCGCGCGTCGAGCTGACCGGCGCCGAGCGGCACGCCGTACGGGACACCCTGATCGGCGAGCTCAGCGCCAGGGGGCTGACCGTGCGGCCCGGCCAGCGGGTCGCCGTCGAACCGCTGCCCGGCGGGCCGCGCTTCGGCCACCGGGGCCAGGCCCTCGTCTCCCTCGCGCTCACCAGCGGAGGCTGGGACATCCGGGTCGACGAGATCGCCGGCGCCGGCCCCCACCCGATCGCCGCCCCCGCCACCGAGGACGGCGCCCGCGAGGTCGCCGAACTCGTCCACAAGATCCTCTCCGGCGCGGCCCCCAACCCCTTCGCCGCCCCGGCCGTGAAGGAGACCAGCGCATGACCGACACCCCCGAGAAGACCCGCGTCCTGCTGCCCGATGACGAGGACTGGCTGAGCCTGTTCATGGGCATGGAGGAACCGCTGCTCATGCAGCTCGCCCTGAACGCCCGCGCCGTCCAGGAGGGCGACGAGGACGTGTGGGACCTGCCGACGGACCTGGACGGAGTCGGCGCCCACGAGGCATGGGGCCGCCTGTTCCAGGCACTGCCCAACCCCCTGCGCCACACCGGCACGAACATCGGGCGCTCCGAACCGGACCGGGACCGGCCCGCCGGGCGTTACACCCTCTACGCGCCCGACGGCCGATGGGAGCACACCCCCCTCTACCCGGCCGACGTCGATCCGGCCGACGTCGCCACCGTGGCCGCCGCCCTCGACCACTTCCGCAAGGCGCTCGACGGCGTCGACCACACGCAGCTCGGGGACTTCCTCCAGCAGATGGCCGACGACTGGGCCGACCCCGGCCGCGAGGGCGACGACCGGCAGATGGTCGAGGACTTCACCCGCGGCCTGTCCGTCTGGCAACTGCCGCACCAGCCCGACGTCGACGTGCTGCTCGAAGCCGTCGCCGCGGCCGGCCCCGACAGCGGGACACCCGAGCGGATCGTCCTGACCCCGCCGCAGGAGGACGCCTACCAGACCTTCATGCGGCGCGTCTCGGCGGCCGTCGCCGGAAACAGCCCTCACGACTACGCCCTGCACCAGTTCGCCAACAACTGAGAAGGACACCATGCGACGCGACGTCACCCCGAGCCCTGCATCGCTCTCCCACGAGGAGATGGCCGACGCGCTCACTGCCGGCGCCCAGCTCAGCGGCAGCGAGCTGAAGCGGGCCGCCACCCACCTGCTCACCTCCACCAGCCTGCCCGGCCGCTGCGACTTCGCCCGCCACGTCGCCCTCGCGTGGGCGGAGGTCCCGGGCACCGGCCGCGCCCTGACCGCGGACGTCGACCTGACCGCCGTGCGCGCCGACGAGACGCTCCCCCTCACCGGCTCCGACGAGCGACTGCTGGACCTCGCCCTCAGCTACGGCAGGGGCCGCCCCGTCCACCTCGACGCCTACCTCAACACCTTCGGCCACCAGACCGCCCAGCGCGTTCTGGAGGCCCACGTCATCGGCATGGGCATGGAAGGCTTCCTCACCGTGTCCACCGGCGGCCCCGAGCTCGACAAACTCAACGCCCTGCACGCCGAACTCGGCATCGGGGGCGACGAGCAGTGACTGACCACGACGCCGCCATTGAGGCCGCCAAGCGGCAGATCCCGTCGGCCGAGCATCTGTTCGCTCGATGGCCGGAGGCGATGCCGCCCGTACCCGGTGCCGTGCACGCCGACGTCGACCTCTACGAGACCGCAGGGTTCGAGGACCCCCGGCTGGTGCTCTACACCGGGGTCGGCCGCCTGCCGTCGCTGACGGTGGGATGGTGCCTGTTCGGCGCCGCCCGCAACGTCCAGCCCGGCCACGCCTCGCTGCCGTACGCGGCCCGGGAGGCCCTGACCGACTCCACCGTGGTGCGGGCCCTGCAACTCCTCTCGGTGGACCACCCGGAGACCGACGAAGCAGCCATCGAGGCGCTCGCGGTCCCCGGGGTGACCGGCTCTCTCGCGACCCTCGCGGCCGCCGCCCACCAGGAGCACGAAAGCCGCTCCGCGCCGCTCGGATGCGAGGTCGGTACGGCTGTTTACGCGTACCACCGCGGGCCCGTGCGCCTGGGCACGCACACCGCCGACGTGATGCTGATCGGCAGCCCCATCTGGATCGCCAAGGCCGAGACCGCCCAGACCAAGGAGGGCCAGTGACCGGCCTGAACGCGCTCGCCGCACATCTGGACTACACCGCCCCCGAGCACCGCGAAGGCTGCACCGCCCAGGGCTGGGAGGTCGACTACCGGATTCACACCGACTTCCGAGGGAGCGCCTACAGCGGGCACTCCTGCCCGCTCGGGACCGAAGACCCGACCGCGTGCGGGCACGGCGACCAGTACGAGGCGCTCACCGTCCGGATCTACTGCCCGAAGTGCGGCGCCGCGACCGAGCTGAAGGCCGAACTGCCGGGCCTGCCGATGGTGTTCGACACCACCCGGCTCGGCATGGGGGGCAAGCCGCGCCGCATCGGCCAGGTCTGGATCTACCAGGGCCCTCCGCCCCGGATCGGCATCCTGTGCGACCCGCCCGGCGATCCTCAGTGGTACCTCGTCGCGCGACGCAACGCCCCTCGTCTGGCACCCGAGGACATCGTCGGCGCCGTCGAGCCCGCCACCGGCCCCCGGGGCGGAGCGGCGTACACGGTCAGCTACAACCTGACCGAGCTGTCGCCGCCGGCCCCGGGGGAGCGGTGGGCCCCGATGTTCGAGAAGCACAGCAGGCTCGACAGCCAGTTCTTCCCGACCGTTGCCGCGGCCGCCCGCTGGCTCGACGAGCACGCCGCCACTCGCGTACCGGCCGGGGACGGCCGGACGCCATGATCGTCCACCTCGCCCGGCAGTGACGGTCCAGACGAACCCGTCCGCACCGTCACCCGGCACGACAGCACGAGCCCGGGGACCGCCGAAACCGGCCCCCGGACCTACCGAGAGGACACCATGACGGACACTGCCGCCGACGGCCCCGCCTACTCCGCCGAGGCGTACGCCGCCGTCGAGAAGGCCGCCCGCTCCCAGCGCGGCACCCTGTACGCGCCGAGCGTCCTGGAGCAGGCCGCCAAGCTCCTCACCGACCTGTGGGCCACGAGCGAACGCCACGGCGTCACCGCCGCCGAGTGGGAATGGTCGGCCGACCTGGCCAGCGGCGCGCTCGACGTCGTCGCCCGCCCCTACGAGCGGCCGAAGACGGAGCGCACCGCCGAGGAGACCCTCACCCTGGCCCGGCACCTGCGGGAGGCCCTGACCTCCGACGAGATCGGCCTGAGCGCCAAGCCCGGCCCCCGAGCCAGCGTCATCGTCGAGCGCAGCGCCGACACCCCGCGCGGCGGCTTCCACGGCGACGCGAACCTGATCGTCGGCATCTCCTCCAACGTCGGATGGGACATCGCCTTCAACCAGAACGGCGCCCCGCTCCTCTCGATCGCCGCCCCGGCCTCGCCGGCCGGTGCCTCCCAGGTCGCCGAGATCGTCCGGGCTCTCGTGCACGGCGAACTCGGCAATCCGTTCCGCCGCTGACCCGCACCGTCCGATCGGCCCGCGCCTTCCCCTGGGGATGCGCGGGCCGTTTCCGCGCCTGGCTCCCGGAGGCGCCGGCGGCGGAGCTGCGTTCACAGCCGGCGTCGTGAAAAACACCTGGTCAGGAACCCTTCACATGCTTCCTGATCAGGCTTAAGAGTGGTAATGTTGTTCCTGTTGGGAGGGGATGGCACCCCGACCGGCACCACCACTCGAAACCCCTTGGAGGACCCTTGACCCACGCCCGCCGCGCCCGCATCGCCATCGCCGCGATGCTCGACCACCCGGAAGCGCTCCGCACGCCCGTCCCGTCCGTGAAGGCCGCGCGTGCGGCCCTGCGTCCCCTGGGTGCCCTCTCCCGCGAGGCCCGAGCCTGGGAAGGCGCGACCACCGCGCGGGAGCTGGTGGCCGTCGCCGTGCGCGACGCGATCGCCGACGCATTCCACCTCGGACGCACCTACGCGCTCAGCCCCCAGGACCTGGGGCAGCTCCACCTCGTCCGCCTCTCGGGCCGCCCCTTCCCCGACGAGGCCACGGAGCGCGCCGCAGCGCTCGCCTGCTACGTCGGCAACCTCCGGCGCCTCGCCGACGCGTACGGGCTGTGCGAGGACCACCTGGTCGACAGCGCGGAGGAGGTCTACAAGCACGAGATCGCATGACCGTCCGGTCGGGGCGGCGGATGGCACCGCCGCCCCGGCCTCCCACTCGAAACCCGACGCCGGAGGAGAAGCACGTGAACACCATGACCGTCGACGGCCCGCAGTTGTGGGCCGAGCACCAGGTCGCCACGCTCGCCGAAGGCGCGCGGGAGTGGACCGTCCCCCCGTACGGATCGCTCGCCTGGAGCCAGCTCCCGCCCAGCGACCCCCGCCGGTACGCCGCCGTCATCGAGGCCGCCGAGCAGTGGCGGCGCCAGGCCGTGGAGGAGGAGCGCCTGGACCGGCTGGCCGAGGACGACCCCGCAGCCTGGTACGCGGAGGTGACCGCCGGGGCGAATGAGGAGGCCTGCCGACTGGCCGGCCGCCTCGCCCGGATGCGAACCCTGGCCGAACAGGAAGCCGTCCGCATTCACCGTCCGCCGCGCCAGATGCGGGCCACCCCCGGCTGGCCCCCGGTCGCCATTCCCGGCAAGCCGGGCCGGTACCTGCACCCCGCCCCGTGCGCGATGGCCGCGTGAACGAATGCGTGCCCGCCGGGCTGCCCCATGGACCGGCGGCCCGGCGCGGGCGACGTCGAAAGCGGCTGGCGAGGAAGAGGGGCGGCCCGGCCCGGATAGATCATGCAGGCCGCCCTCGGCTCTGGAAAACACCTGCTCAGGACCCCTTTCTACTAGGTGATGCGGTCCAGTACTGGTAATATTGAGCTTGTTGGGAGGGGGTGGCACCCCGTCCGGCAGCACCACTCGAAACCCCAGACCGAGAGATGGAGAACGCCCCTATGGCCAAGTCCAAGGCGTCGAAGGTCCGTACCCGTATTGACGCCCTGCGGGCGGTGATCGACAAGGAGTGCGCCGCGCCGATCTGCCGGGAGTCGGGCACCTGCCGCCACGAGGGCGAAAAGGAAGCCGCCCGTCACATGCTCGGCCGTCTCCTGGCGAAGCTGAAGGAGGCCGCCGGGGACGAGCGCGAAGAGCGCGCGCGGGTGTGGGCCGAGATTTACGAACGCGGCTACGACGCGAACGGCAGCACCTACAGCAAGGGGGCGAAGTACCGGACCGGACAGCCGATGAAGGAGCGGGCCGCAGGCATCCGCGCGGACATCAAGATGGCGCGCAAGGCCGGCCAGACCCCCCTCGTCCAGGAGGGGGCGGGGCTGATGTCCCAGACGCTGGAGACCTACCGGTTCGACCCCATCGGAGAGGCCCCCGCGCAGATCAAGTTCCGGGTCCGCGTCGGCCCCGGCTACGGCTCCATCCGCATCGGCATCGACAACATCCCCCAGGGATGGGGATGGATCGCCGAAGAAGTGGCCGATCACAAGGGCGGGAAGGTCACCCGGTGGCGCCGCACGCAGGCCCTGAAGGAGCTTGAGGCAGAGCTGAAGTCGATCGCGCAGGCGTACAACGCCGATCACGGCTCCAACCTCTACACGGATCTCTCGATGAAGGCCTTCCATGTGTTCGTCGAGTGTGACGACCCCGAGACGCTCGCCCGGCACGCCGAGTACGAGCGCAAGCACCAGGAGCGCCGCAGCTGATACGCCCAGGCCCCGCGCCCCCACCGGGGGTGCGGGGCCTGAGCGTGAACTTCCTGGTCAAGGCCCTACTTTGCTAGGTGATCAGGTTCAAAACTGGTAATATAGAAACCGTTGGAAGGGGGTGGCGCCCCGGACGGCGGACTACTCGAAACCCACACCGGAAGAGGAACGAACGGCATGAGCGACATCAAGACCCGCTACCGCTACGGCAAGCCGGACGACAAGGGGCGCACCCCGGTCTACGTCGACGGCGCGGCAGAACCGGCCGGGCACGTACGGAAGATGGGCCGGGGCTCCTCGCCCTGGTGGGCGTACGGAGCCGAGGACGGTACGGCCGGAACCAACCACACCCGCAAGTACGAGGCCGCTGAACGGCTGGTGCGCATGACCGACGCCCGCGCCTCGACGGCCGCAGAGATCGAGCGTCGCCGCGCCTGCCGCACGCAGGCCCCGGCCGGATGGCGGTTCGCGAGTTGGACCGAGATCGAGCGCGAGGGGTACCGCCAGGTCCGCCCCGTGCACCGCGCCCCCTACGTCTTCGGCGGTGAGGGGGAGCGCTACCCCGACGCCTTCGCCGACCAGCCCGTCACCCTGACTCGGATCACGACCCTGCATAACGGCCGTGTCGTGGTGTCCGGCACCGAGTCGGGCGACCATCCCCCGTACGTCCTGCTGATGGACCCCGCACACATTGCGCTCGGGGCCCTGGTGCGGGAGCAGGAGCCGCGCTACATCGCCCCGGGGCACTGCGCGGGGTGCGAGCAGGACGGGCCCCTGTACCAGGCGGGCACCCGGCTCAGTTGCGCCACCTGCACGGCGGCCGACCTTGGTGTCTCGACGGCGGGTCTGCCCGCCGCCGTCGACGACGACGGCGCCGTGTGGTGGTCGGTGGGCGACACCGTACGACGCCGGGGCGAGATCCACGACGAGGACACCGAGCCCGAGACCGGCCGCGTAACCGAGATCGAAACCTTCGTCGAGGAGCGGACCCGCCGGATCGCCGTCGACTTCGGCGACCGCTGGCCCGTCCGCTGGCAGCCGGCCGGACTCGCCCCCGTCTCGTAGCACCCCCGTACCGGCCGGGACGGCGCATGGCCGCGCCGCCCCGGCCTCTCGAAGCCCGACACCGACCCGAAAGAGGACCATGAACACGCGCGTGCCAACCCCCTCCGTCGCGAGCATCACCGCCCTGCTGGCCGCCGCCGGACACCACCCCGTCGCCAGCGGCCGTGACGGATTCACCCTCCGGCCGACCGCCGACGACGCGGCCTTGGTCCTCACCTACTGGTGCGAACCCCGCGATATCCACGAATACTTGACGGGTGGACACATCCACCGCAGGCGCAGGATGCTCCTGGAGTGCGCGAGCCTGATCGGCGACGCCGGACACCAGGCTGCGCGAACCCCCACCGTCCAGGACCCCGGCCGGGCGGCCGTGGAGTCCGTGATCATCTTCCCGGCCCCGGAACCCGAGCCCGAGCCCGCTGATCCCGCGTGCTGCCCCTGCACCCCGGCCGAGGTCTGCACGCGCGCTGAGCTCCGCGCCGTCGCAGCCGCCGGCCTGGACAGAGCAACGGCCGCCGCCCGTAACGCGCTCCTTGACGCGCTGCATGAGAGCGCCGTCGAACCGGTCGACCACGCTGCGGGCGGCCCGGAAGGCGTCGCGGCCCTGCTCGACCACTCCCGCGGCATCCTCGCGAGGATGCCGCCCGCACCCGACGAATCCGCCGTACGGGCCGACCTCGAATGCCGAGGATGCGACTCCGCCGCGTGCCTCGCTTCCAACCAGCTTGCCCGCGCCGCGCTGGACCGGGCCGCCACCCTGGCCGCCGTCAGCGCCGTCGCTCTGACCGCCGCGCGGACCATCCTGGACCGGGCCCACCTCGCGCTCACTCCCGGCGACCGGTGGAACGGCGCACGGACTACCGCCGCCGACCACCTGTTCCGGGTCCACTTCACCACCGCGGCGGCCCTCGCCGTTCCCGCCGACGAGGTACACGACCGCTACCGGGGAGCGCGCCACCGTCGCGGGAGCCTCGCCGTCAACCTCCGGAAGGGGCGCACCCGGTACTGGTTCGTCCGCTGGGGCCGAGCCATCTGGCACTGAGCCACGCGGATGGGCGGAAGCGATCAGCTTCCGCCCCCTCGCGCTCCCCTGGCGCTGGTGGTGGGGGCCGGCGGGGCGGGTGCGGGCCCGGGGGTGGGCATCGCACCTTCGGTGCGATCCGGCCGTGCGCCGCAGTCGGGCCCTGGGGGCCCTTTTTGCGGCCCGCGCGAGCGCGGGCTGCGGTCGCTTCGCTCCCTTGCGCGGGGCCCCGGGGGGCTCCTCCGGACGCCCGCCCCCCGGGGACCGGGGGACGGGCTGGAGTCCGTCGTGGCCGGGGTGGGGGAGCGGAGCGCCGTCGTCGTCCGCCGGCGACGTCGTGGTGACCGCGAGGGGTTGAGGTCGAGGAGGGCCTGGAGGAGCTGCGCGACGTCGAAGGGGTGCGGGCCGGCCGGGGGCCCGGGAGGGAAAAGCGGCTGGCAAGGAGGGGGGTCGGCGGAGGCCCGGACACCCTCTAAAAGATCATGGAACTTCCGGGAAAAAACCCTGGTCAGATGCCCTTTCCGGCTATGTGATCCGGCCCAAGACTGGTAATATAGAGCTTGTTGGGAGGGGGTGGCACCCCGACCGACACCACCACTCGAAACCCGCACCACACCGGAGGAATCAGATGGGCAAGTACACCGCCGAGGTCCAGCCCCGCCGCACCCCCGCGTTCGCCACGCTGGTGGACATCGCCCCCGATGGCGCCGACGTGGTCGAGGTCCGCGCCGAACGTCCCGATTGGAGGCGCGCCGAACTGCTCGGCTCGTACGCCTGGGGCCCCTATGCGGGCGCCCCCCTGGAGCGCATCGACAGCGCTCCCGACGACTCGATTCACACGGCGTTCGTCATCGGCGAGTTCCTCACGACCACCCGCAACTCCCCGGCCGTGAAGTTCGTGCGGGCCGTCGGCGTCTTCGAGACCTACCGCATCGAACTCAACCGCGCCGAGTGGGAGTACTGAGCACCCCTACCGCACTCACCCGGGGCGGCGGATGGCACCGCCGCCCCGACTCCCTCGAAACCCGCACCATACGGAGGTCACCATGGCAGTCATCGACGCCGCGTTCTACCCGCTCATCGTCACCAGCAGGCCCGCCGACTCCCTGTACCGCCAGCCCCCGGCCGGTACCGACATGGGCGGGGTCCGCCTGTGCCCGATTGCTGACGTTCGCCCCGGTGACTGGGTTCTCGGCGAGTTCGAGCGCCCCCTGGATCCAAACCGTCTCGACACTCTCATGCAGAGCGTCGCGTGCTTCCCCGCCCTGCCCGCCGCGCTGAACGGATACATCGCCCTGGATGGCCAGTCGGACGTGTGGCACGACGAGGAAACGGTACTGATCATCCCCCGCGAGTACATCCCCGGCGACACCTATGCCGACCGCTCGGGCGGATACCGCCCCGGCGACCGGGTGGAGCGCACGTTCATCTACGACCCGATCCACGACGACGACCGGGACAAGGTGGGGAAGGCCCGCCCCGTGATCCAGCGCGGCACCGTCACCTCCGTCGAGGACGACGCGTTCACGGTGGCGTGGTCGGGATACTGGGTCAACGGACGCTCCGAGGAGGTCGCCATGCGTCTAGTCGACCCGGTGGCCGTCGCCCGCGAGCGCTCCGTGTTCGGCTTCGCCGTTGGCGACACCGTCACCACCGAGGGCAGCTACTCGACCGGTGTCGTGCTGGAACTGTGGTTCCACCACTGGGCCGGAGTGCCGATGGCCCGCGTCTACTGGCCCGGCAGCATGTGGAGCAACTACTGCTCGTACGACTTCGCACCCACCAGCCGATACAGCCACAAGGTCCCGGAGAACACCTACGACGTCACATGCCGCGCGACCTACCCCGCGCCCATCGGCTGACGTTCTCTGCCGCACCCGGGGGCAACGCCCCGGGTGCGGAACCAGCCCGTGCGGCGCCAGGGCGGCGGCCGGCCGTGGGTGGCCGGGTCCGGCGCGGAGCGCCGTCGGGGCGCAGCCCCATGGGCGCCGGCCTCGCCTCACGGGGCCGGGCGGGTGCGCGGCGCCGGTGCTCCGGCACCCGGCCTTCGGCCGGGTTGCGAGGGGCGCTCTGGCGCCGCCCCCTCGCGCTCCCCCGGCGCGGGGGGCTGGG
>NZ_JBIVIR010000023.1:0-117480 GCF_044749825.1 Streptomyces sp. NPDC088915 | reverse complement strand
CGCCGCCTGGGCACGGGCGCCGCCCTGGTCGAACTGCCCGAGGCCGACAAGGTCCAGGACGCGCAGAAGGTCGCGGCGGCCTTCCTCGCCGACCCGGACGTCGCCTACGTCGTCCCCGACCGCCGGGTGTACGCCACCGCGGTCGACCCCGCCGAGTACAAGGCCCAGTGGGACCTGTACGAGACCACGGCCGGCATGAACGTTCCCTCCGCCTGGAAGCAGGCCACCGGCAAGGGCGTCACCGTGGCGGTCCTCGACACCGGCATCACGAAGCACGGCGAGCTGAGCGCCAAGGTGCTGCCGGGCTACGACTTCATCTCCAACACCTGGACGGCCAACGACGGCGGGGGCCGCGACGGCGACCCCTCGGACGCCGGCGACTGGCTGAAGACCGGGGAGTGCGGCA
The DNA here is from genome assembly GCF_044749825.1 of Streptomyces sp. NPDC088915. Lineage (NCBI taxonomy): Bacteria > Bacillati > Actinomycetota > Actinomycetes > Kitasatosporales > Streptomycetaceae > Streptomyces > Streptomyces sp. NPDC088915. Next base: position 117,074 of record NZ_JBIVIR010000023.1, on the reverse strand, counting down.
AGGACGAGAACGGCGACCCCGTCCCCGCCCGCGACACGAACAGCGGCTGGCACGGCACCCACGTCGCCGGCACGATCGCCGCCGCGGCCAACGGATACGGAACGGTCGGCGTCGCCCACGAGGCGAACATCCTGCCCGTCCGCGTCCTGGGCAGGTGCGGCGGGTCGACCTCCGACATCATCGACGCCATCACCTGGGCCTCGGGCGGAACCGTGACCAATGTCCCCGCCAACAAGAACCCCGCCGCGGTCATCAACATGAGCCTGGGCGGCAAGTTCACCTGCGACCAGGCCTACAACGCCGCCCTCAAGGGCGCCAGGGACCGGGGCACCACCGTCGTCGTGTCCGCCGGCAACGACAACAAGGACGCCGCCGCCTACAGCCCGGCCGGCTGCGCCAACGTCATCACCGTCGCCGCCTCCGACCGCGAGGGCAACCGCGCCGCCTACTCCAACTACGGCAAGGTCGTCGACGTCACCGCCCCCGGCGGCGAGACCGCCGTGCGCGCGAACGGCATCTGGTCCACCCTCAACACGGGAGCCACCACGCCGGACAAGGAGACCTACGCCTCCTACCAGGGCACCAGCATGGCCGCCCCGCACATCGCGGGCCTGGCCGCGCTGCTGAAGCAGAAGAACTCCGCCCTGACCCCGGCCCAGATCGAGCAGACCATCAAGGGCAACACGCGCGCCCTGCCCGGCACCTGCTCCGGCGGCTGCGGCGCCGGGCTCTCCGACGCGGACAAGACCCTGAGCGCCGTCACCGGCGGCTGACCCGGGCTCCGCACCGACCGGCCCTTCCCCCCTTGATGCCCGACAGCCCCGGCGGCTTCCCCTCCGCCGGGGCTGTCCGGTGTCGTGCCGGTCGCCCCCGCTTCCCCACGGCCTCATCCCCCCACGCAGAAGGAAGACACTCACATGAAGCGCAGAAGCCTCGGCATCGCGGCGGGAGCCTGCGTGTTACTGGCGGCCTGCGGTTACCGGCTGCTGCCGCTGACGACCCCGGCGGAAGAGCCCCTCGTCGTCGGAACGGCGAACAGCCTCACCCACCTCGACCCCGCCGGAGGGTACGACAGCGGGTCCTGGGCGCTGTACAGCAACATCTACCAGAGCCTGCTCACCTTCGACCCCGGGGCGACCGTCCCCCGGCCCGACGCGGCCGAATCGTGCGGGTTCACCGGGCTCCTGACCACCTATCGGTGCAAGGTGCGCGACGACCTCACGTTCTCCAACGGGCATCCGGTCACCGCCGCGGCCGTGAAGCACTCGTTCGACCGCATCCTGGAGATCCGGGATCCCCTCGGGCCCTCGCCGCTGTTCGCGAACCTCCGTTCCGTGGAGGCGAACGGCCCCTTCGTGACCTTCCACCTCGCGACGGCGGACGCCACCTGGCCCTCCAAGATCGCCACACCGGCGGGGTCCGTCGTCGATCCGGCCGAGTTCCCCCGGGACGGGCTCCGGACGCGGCAGACCTTCCCGGGGTCGGGACCGTACCTCCTCTCCTCGTACGAGAAGGGCGTCCGGATCGGCCTCGTCCCGAACCCGAAGTACAGGGGAGCCGTCCCCAAGGAGGGCAAGCCGGTCGAGATCCGCTACTACCCGACCTCGCAGGAGGTGGAGAAGGCCTGGAACGCGCGGGAGATCGACGTCGCCCACGCCGGGCTCACCTCCGCGACCCTCGCCTCCCTCGAGAACGGCGGGGACCCGGACGCGCGCCTCTCCGTCGGGGAGAGCACGGTGGGCCGCTACCTCGTCCTGAACACGCGCCCGGCGCACCGCCCGCTGAGCCGGGTCGCGGCCCGGGGAGCCGTCGCCGCGCTCGTCGACCGGGGGCGGCTGGCGGAGGCGGTGTTCAAGGACACGGTGTCGCCGCTCTACTCCCTCGTGCCCCGGGGCGTCACCGGGCACGGCACCGACTTCTACGACGTCTACCCCGAGTCGGACCCGGACTGGGCGACGCGGCGGCTGCGCGACGCCGGCGTGTCCACCCCGGTGCGCATCACGCTGGGCCACCAGGTCGGCAACGCCGCCGTCGAGGCACGCGCGTTGAAGGCGCAGCTGGAGAGGAAGGGCCTGTTCCGGGTCGAGCTGGTCGAGGAGGCCGACTGGGTGAGGTACCAGGAACGGTACAAGAGCGGCGAGTTCGACGCCTACGTCCTGCAGTGGAGCCCCGACTTCCCCGACCCGGACACCTTCGTCCAGCCGCTGGTGGGGAGCGGCAACACCCTCCACAACGGCTACGCGTCGGCCGAGATCGACCGCTCCATCGAGGCGACGCAGCGGTTCGTCGACCGCGACAGGAGCATCGAGCGGTTCCGGGCGATCCAGCGGGTGGTGGCGAAGGACGTCCCGCTGGTGCCCCTCTGGCAGAAGAAGACCTACGTGGTGACCCGCCCGACGGTCACCGGAGGCCATTACCTCGTCGCGGACGACAGCGGCGTGTGGCGGCTGTGGGAGCTGGGCCGGCAGCGGTAGACGACGCGGAGCCGTCCCCTCGGGACCCCCGGACTCCCGGGGGTCCCGTCCTCCCGTTCCCCGGGATATTGCGGTGAGCGCCGAAGGGTCCGCCGCCTACCGTCGGGGCATGCAGAAGTCATCCCCCCGGCTCGCGCTCGTCGCGGCCGGTGTCACCGTCGTCCTGTGGGCCTCCGCCTTCGTCTCCATCCGCAGCGCGGGTGCCGCCTACTCCCCCGGCGCGCTCGCGCTCGGACGGCTCCTCTCCGGGGCCCTGGTCCTCGGCGCCGTCCTCCTGGTGCGGCGCGAGGGGCTGCCGCCCCGGGCCGCCCGGCCGGGGATCGCGGTCTCGGGCCTGCTCTGGTTCGGGGTGTACATGGTGGTGCTCAACTGGGGCGAGCAGGAGGTCGACGCGGGCACGGCCGCGATGGTGGTGAACGTCGGGCCGATCCTGATCGCCCTGCTCGGCGCGCGGTTCCTCGGGGAGTCCCTGCCGCCCCGGCTGCTCGCGGGCATGGCGGTGTCGTTCGCGGGCGCGGTGACCGTCGGCCTCTCGATGTCCCGGGACTCCTCCGGCGGCCACGCCTCGGTGCTGGGGGTCGCGCTCTGCCTGCTCGCGGCGATGGCGTACGCGGGCGGGGTCGTCGCCCAGAAGCCGGCGCTCGCGCACGGCAGCGCGCTCCAGGTGACGACGTTCGGGTGCCTGGTGGGGGCGGTGGCGTGCCTGCCGTTCGCCGGGCAGCTGGCCGGAGAGGTGGGGCGGGCCCCGCTGTCGGCGACCCTGAACATGGTCTACCTCGGGGTGTTCCCGACCGCGCTGGCGTTCACGACCTGGGCCTACGCCCTGGCCCGTACGACCGCCGGGCGGATGGGCGCGACGACGTACGCCGTGCCCGCGCTCGTGGTGCTGCTCGCGTGGGCGTTCCTGGGCGAACTGCCCGGGCCGCTCACCCTCGCCGGGGGCGTGCTGTGCCTCGCGGGCGTGGCCGTCTCCCGTTCCCGGCCGCGACGCTCCGATGCCACCGGAACGGCCGAATCCACCTGACGGGCCGGACCGCCGGTTCCGGTCACTTCGCGGGCGTCCGACGCGGGTCGTACGCCCGCGACCTGGGAGGGGCGCACCCGTCAACCCCCTCATTCCGGCCGTACGTACGGTGGGCGACGTTTCGCCACCGTCCGGCCGGATAGTTTCGAGTCGGCCACGGGCACATGCCCGGACACAGCACTCCGACACCTCCTGCACCACCAAGCCGACGGGGGAGCCGATGGCGATTCAGCAACGGGCAGAGCGGACGAGACAGGAGATCCTGTCGGCCGCCGCTCGGGTGTTCGACAGATTGGGGTACGAGCGGGCGTCCCTGGCGAGAATCGCCGGGGACGCCCGCGTGACGACGGGCGCCCTGGTCTTCCACTTCGCGACGAAGGCGGACCTGGCGGTCGCGGTGCGCGCCCGGTCCCGCGCGGTCACCGGCGTCACCGTCGAGTCGGCCTGCTTATCGACCGAGGGGGTGGGCGGCACGGCGGTCGACAAGCTGGTGATCACCACCCACGCCCTCATCCGGCTCTTCGAGACCGACCCCGTGGCCCGGGCAGGTGAGCGCCTGGCCCGCGAACTCCAGCCGACCGATCCCGCCTCCTCGCGCGACTGCCCCTGGCGCCGCGAGGTGAGCCGTCTGGCGCGGTACGCGGTGGCGGAGAAGGCCCTGCGTCCCGGTGTGGACGCGACGGCGGTCGCGACGCTGATCGGCTACGTGGTCACCGGGGTCGAGCTGGAGATGCGCTGCCCTTGTCCCCCGGCCGACGCGCTCCGGCTCCTCGGCGACGGCGGACCGCAGGGGCCGTGCGTCCCCGAGAGCGGCGCCCTGCACGGCTCCGCCGAGGAACGGCTCCGCCGCATCTGGGAGTTGATCCTGCCCGGCCTCGTCCACCCGGCCGCCCAGCCGCCGCAGGACCCTGCCGCCCCCGCGCGGAAGCCCGGCCCGACCTCGACCCCGGCACCCCTCGCGCCGGGGCAGACGTCGTACGGCTCCGCTCCGCCCCCCGCTCCCCACCCGCAGGGCCCCCTTCCCCAGGGCCCGCGCACCCAGGGCCCGCGCACCGCCACGCCGGGTCCGCGCGCCCAGGCCCCGCACGCCCCCGCCGTCCCGGGCCTTCACCCCCCGACCCCGCGCACCGCCGCGCCGGGTCCGCGCCCCCAGGGGCAGGCCCCCCACCCGACGCCGGGCCCCACGCCCCCGCCCCGGCCGGCCCCGCACGCCTCACGACCCATGCCGGCCTGAGCGGCACCGGCCCGAGCGACACCGGGCCGAGGGCATCGACGGGCCGAGCCCCCGTCGGTGCCGTCCGGCCCCGCGCTCCCTTCGAGAAGTCCGCCCCGCGCCCCCCTTCGAGGAGTCCGCCCCCGGCGCCCTCGCCCGAGGAGCCGTCAGCGCCCGTCCCCCGACCGCAGCAACTGGCGGGCGAAGGCCGTCAGCGAGCGGCCGACGCGTTCGGCCGACAGGCCGAGTCCGTGCCGCTGGAACTGGAAGAGCTCCGGCGCCAGCGGGCTGAGCGCGATGTCGATCAACGGGTCCGGGTCCTCGACCCCGTGGTCGACGAGGAGCGTCCGGACGTGGACGCGCCAGAAGCCGTACGCGCCCGTCCGGAAGCGCGCCGGGCCCGTCTCCGCCCCCAGTGCCAGCGGCAGGTGCCGTTCGAGGAGGTCGAGCATCGCCAGGTAGAACGCCGCGAGCCGCTCCCCCGCCGGCGCGCCGGGCCCGAGCGGCGGGGGTCCGTAGATGAGCTGCCCCTGGAGCCGGCGTTCGTGCTCGTCGAGCAGCGCGACGGCGACCGAGGACGGGTCGGGGAAGCTCCGGTACAGCGTGGCGCGGCCCACCCCGGCGGCCTTGGCGATCCGGTCCATGGTGACCGACCGGGGGTCCTGTTCGGCGAAGAGCCGCTCGGCCGCGGCCAGGATCTGGGCGCGGTTCCGCTCGGCGTCCGCGCGTCTGCGCGGGGCGACCGGCCGCTCGTCCGCGGCCTGGAGGTCGCCGAGGAGACCGTCGACCCGGTGCACGGCGTCGGCTCCGCCGCTCCGCTGCTCGTCGTCGCTCATGGGCCCGACCCTACTTCCCTCAAGTTCTCCCCAAGATAAGTGGACACCTTGTCCACTTGCCGTGTCGAGTGGCATGCTAAACGGACTCAGTGTCCACTTACCGCTCGCCATCCCGCCCCAGGGAGATCCCATGCACACCGCGCTCCTCGCCGCGGCCCTGCTGGTCGGCTGCCTCCTGGCCGTCCAGGCCTCGGTGAACCTCCAGCTCAACTCGGCCGTCGGCACCCCCTACGGCGCCTCGACCATCCAGCTCGGCGTCGCCACCGGCCTGCTCGTCGTCCTCGCCGTGGCGGCCGGCGCGCTCGGCGCGCTCGGCAAGCTGCCCGACGTCGAGCCCTGGCAACTGCTCGGGGGGCTCGCCAGCCCGCTCTACATCACCAGCGGCATCCTGCTCTTCCCCCGGCTCGGCGCCCTCGCCGCCGTGGGGCTCTTCGTCACCGGCCAGATGTTCGCCTCGCTCGCGCTCGACCTCTTCGGCCTCCTCGGCCTGGAGCGGAAGGAGCTCAGCGCCGGCATCGTCCTGGGCGCCGTGGCGGTCCTCGCGGGCATCGTCGTGATCATCCGGGGCATGAAGGCCGCGGCCCCCGCCGGCGCCCCCAGGATGTCGAGCGCCGGCCGCGCCGGCTGGCTCGCCCTCGGCGTCGTGGCCGGCGGCGTGCTGCCGATCCAGGGCGCGGTCAACGCCCAGCTGCGCGCCCAGCTCAAGGAGCCCATCACCGTCGCGGTGATCAGCTTCGCCGTGGCGACCTTCACCATCGCCGTCGTCCTGCTCGTGCTCTACGCGACGCGCCGCACCCCGAAGCCCAAGATCGCCCCGCTGAAGAAGATGCCCTGGTGGGGCTGGCTCGGTGGCGCCTGCGCCGCCGCCTACGTCACCGGCACCTTCCTGCTCATCCCGTCCATCGGCGCGGCGGTGACCATCGCCCTCACCGTGACGGGCCAGCAGCTCACCTCCGCCCTCATCGACCACAAGGGCCTGTTCAAGCTGCCGCAGCGCTCCCTCACCAAGCCGCGCGCCCTGGGTCTCGCCCTGCTGATCGCCGGCTCCCTGACCATCCAGCTCGTCTGAACCCGGGCCGGAGCCCCCGGGGCCCCCGCCCGGGGGCTCCGGCCCGTCCGACCCGTCCGGCGCGTCGCGGAAGACGCGCCGCAGGAGGCGCGCCCGCAACGGCGCGCCGTGAGGTGCGTCATGAAAGGTGCGTCATGAAAGCGTCCTACACCGCCGGGCCGGACATCCACGTCCTCCCCTCGGCCCTGCCCATCCCCGGCCTCGGCGACCAGCCGGTGAACGCCTTCCTCCTACGGTCCGGACAGCCCGTCCTGGTGGACACCGGCATGCCCGTCGACCGGGAGGGCTTCCTGGACTCCCTCCGGTCGCTGATCGACCCCGCCGAGCTGCGCTGGATCGTCGTCACCCACGACGACCGCGACCACACCGGCGCCCTCGCCAGCCTCCTGGAGGCCGCGCCGAACGCCAGGGTGCTCGCCAACGCGATATCGGTGACACGCATGTCCGAGGAATTCGGCATTCCGCAGGAACGCCTGGTGACCGCGAACCCGGGAAGCCGGATCAAAACAGGCGACCGCGAGCTGAGTTTTCACCGGCCGCCCACGTTCGATTCGCCCGGAACCCTCGCCGTGTTCGACCACTCCGACGGCACCCTCTACAGCTCCGACAGTTTCGGCACCGTCGTGGAGGAGATAACGGAGGACTTCACCGAGCTCGCCGAGGAGGAGTTCTTCCACGGCTTCGAGGTCCTGAACCGGGCGATAGCCCCCTGGACCGCGCTCGTCGACGAGGCGAAGTTCCTCCGCCCGGTGCGCGAGCTCGCCGCCCTGCGGCCCGCGCGCCTGCTGAGCGCGCACGGGCCGACCGTGCGCGGCGACGCCGTGCCCCGGCTCTTCGACGCCATGGCCCGCATCCCCTCCCTGCCCGCCTGGCTGCCCGGCGCCGACCTCGACCTCGAGGCGGCGCTCGACGCCCACGAGTCCCCCTCCGGCTGAGCCCCCGCTCCGCCCGCACACGAACCGAGGAGAACCATGTCCGACTCCGTCCTCACCGACCCGACCCCGCCGCGCGGGGTCGTCACCGTCTTCTCCGACATCTGGTGTTCCTTCGCGCACATCGCCGTCCACCGGCTGCACACCACCCGGGCCCGCCTGGGCCTGGAGGAGCAGGTCTCCTTCGACCTGCGCGCCTTCCCGCTGGAGCTGCTGAACGACGCCCCGAGCCCGCGCCCCGGCACGGACAGCGAGGTCGCCCGGATGGCCAGCCTGGAGCCGGCCGCCGGCTGGCAGCTCTGGCAGGCCAAGGACTGGCTGTACCCCTCGACGACGCTGCCCGCCCTGGAGGCGGTCCTCGCCGCCAAGGAGCAGGGTCTGCACGCGTCGGAGCAGCTCGACCTCGGGCTGCGCCGGGCCTTCTGGGCCGAGTCGCGGTGCATCAGCCACCGCAAGGTGATCCTGGACGTGGCCGCGGACACCGGCGCGGTGGACGTCGACGCGCTCACCGAGGCGCTGGACGACGGGCGGGCCCGCCGGGACCTCGCGGACCAGGCCGCGCTCTCCCGGACCGACCGGATCAACTGCAGCCCCCACCTGTTCCTGTCCGACGGCTCCGACCACGCCAACCCCGGCATCGACGTGGGCTGGGAGGGCGCGTACGGCATCGGCTGGCCGGTGATCGCCTCCGACGACCCGAAGGTGTACGAGGACATCCTGCTCCAGGCCGCCACCGAATAGCGTCCGCCGAATACCGTCCACCGAATACCGCCCGCCGCACAGTTGAATTCCCTTCCATAATCGACCGAACATCGGGTACGACGGCCAGGCGTTCCTCCGGGAGGAATGCCTGGCCGTCGTACCTTTTTTTCGCGTTCATAACATCGCGGTGATTATTAATTGCGTGACCCGGCCGTTATTCGCAAGGGCACTCGAAGCTCCTACAGTCGTCCCCGCCGCCGGAATTCCGGACGCAGATTCGCATCGACAGCGGGAGCTCTTCATGTCGTTGACCGACAAGGCAGACGTCAGCACGTTCGTCGACCTCACCCAGCACGAGATCGAAGCCCTGAAGACCCGGTTCAACCTGGCCGACGCGCACACCCACCAGCGTCAGTCCGCCTCCCAGGAGCGGATCGTCTCGCGGCTCCCCGAGCTGTGGCACGAGTCCGAGTCGAAGCAGCAGGCCCACTTCGAGCGCCGGTTCCTGGACGCGTTCTTCCGGCTGCACCGGCAGCCGACCGCCCGCGCCATGGACCGCACGCTCCTGTCGTACTCCGCCAGCGTCTCGACCATGGTCGCCGGCATGTTCCTCAAGCAGCGCGGCATGTCCGTCCAGCTGGTCGAGCCCTGCTTCGACAACCTCGTGGACCTGCTGCGCAACATGCAGGTGCCGCTCGGTCCCGTGGACGAGTCGGTGCTGCACGACAAGGACGCCATCTACGACCGGCTGGCCGAGGCGATCGACGCGGACGCGATCTACCTCGTCGACCCGAACAACCCCACCGGCTTCACCCTGCTCGCCGAGAAGCTGGAGGGCTTCCGCGAGGTCGTCCGCTACTGCGTGGACCACGACAAGGTCCTGGTGATGGACTTCTGCTTCGCCTCCTTCGCGCTGTGCGACGAGGGCATCGGCCGGGTGGACGTCTACGAACTCCTGGAGGAGTCCGGCGTCACGTACATGGTCATGGAGGACACCGGGAAGACCTGGCCGATCCAGGACGCCAAGTGCGCCATGATCACCGCCAGCCGGAACATCCAGGAGGAGGTCTACAACCTCCACACCAGCGTCCTCCTGAACGTCTCGCCCTTCGTCCTCAACATGGTCACGCAGTACGTCGAGGACTCCATCGCCGACGGCTTCGCCTCCGTCCGCGACATCATCACCACCAACGCCGCGGCCGCCCGCGCCGCCCTCGACGGCACGATCCTGGAGTTCCAGGAGCCGGTCGTCGGCACCAGCGTCGCCTGGTTCCGGATCACCTCCGAGGAACTGACCGCCACCCGGCTCCAGGCCGTCCTCTTCGACGAGGAGGTGTACGTCCTGCCGGGCACCTTCTTCTACTGGAACAGCAAGGAGAAGGGCGAGCGGTACGTCCGGCTGGCCCTGGCCCGCGAGCCCGAGGTGTTCGCCGGCGCCATGGACCGGATGCGGAAGGTGCTCGAGCGCTATGCGGCCTGACACCGACGCCCCGACCTTCGTGGACGCCGCCCTCTTCATGGGCATGCACAGCGAGGACGACGCCGTCCGGCGCGCCGCCAAGGCCTTCTTCACCGGCCGGCTCGCCGCCGGGAAGGCCGGCCGGGTCGTCATGAGCTGGGAGCAGGTCGGCCGCTGCGACGACCTCGTGTGGGGGTACGACCGCAAGACGCAGGACGAGTACTACCCCTTCATGGACGTCCTCCACACCGACCTCGCCGTCGAGCGGATCGGCTACGAGGAGGCGGACGTCCGCCGGGCCTTCACCGCGCCCGAGCTGGACGGCCTGCCCGCCCACGAGCGGCTGCTGCTCGCCCAGGTCGTCCACCGCGGGGGCACCCTGCACACGGCGAGCCCCCGACTGCTGCGGACGGCCGGCCTGCCGGTCGCACCGCTCGTCCCGGCCGCGCCGGCGGGCGCTCCCTCCCCCGGCGGGGACCCCGACGGGGAGCCGGCGTTCCCCGCGTACCTGGAGGACCTCTACCGGCGGTCGCTGGTGCTGACGGTCCCCTCCGACACCCTCTGAACGGACCTCGGAAAGGCCCCTCCATGTCTGGCACCTACTCCGGGACGATCGTCCCGCTGATCACCCCCCTCGACGAGCACGGCACCGTCGACGAGCAGAGCGTCGCCCGCCTCGTGGACCACGTCCGCGCCGAGGTCACCGGCCTCATGCCGGCCCTGACCTCCGGCGAGGGCTGGAGGCTCGACGCCCGGCAGTGGCGGGACGTCGTCGCGTACACCGTGAGACACGCCGGCGGGCTGCCCGTCCTCGCCGGGATCCAGCTCCCCGACACCGCCTCGGTGATCGACCGGGCCCGCACCGCCGTCGAGCTCGGCGTCGACGCCGTCGTGGTCACGACCCCGTTCGGCGCCGACGTGACGCAGGACGGGATCGTCGAGCACTACCGGGCCATCCGGGCCGCCCTCGACATACCGGTCTTCCTCTACAACGAGGAGGCGCTGTCGGGCAACCGCATCGAGTTCGACACCCTGCTGCGGATCTGCGAGATCCCCGGGATCGTCGGCATCAAGGAGTCGAGCGGCGACGCCGCCTTCACCCGGAAGACGGCCGACGCCGGCACCGGCATCCCGGTCTTCGAGGGCTGGGAGAACCTCCTCGCCGACGTCCGCGGCGTCGACGGCTTCATCGGCCCGCTGGCCAACCTCGAACCCGCCCTGTGCAACGCGATGCTGGTCGACCCCACCCCGGAGCGCCAGGCGGAGCTCAACGCCGTCTGCGAGCGGTACGGCGTCTTCCGCGACGACTGGTACCGCTGGGTCAAGAAGGAGCTGCACGAGCGCGGCGTGATCTCCTCGCCCACCGTCCACGAGGAGGCGAAGGCGGCATGAGCGGCCTCCCCTCCGCCTCCGCCCCCGTGGCCGCGCACTCGGTCACGGCCCCGGCCGCGACCGCCCAGCGCGAACTGCACGCCCTCTACCGGCGGGTGCCCACCCTCGGGGACCACGGGTCGATGGCCGCGATCGAGGAGCGCTGGATCCTGCCCAAGGCGCGGGCGTACGAGGCGTCCGCGCCCCGGTTCGGCTCGGTCGGCGAACTCCTCGGCGCGCTGAAGGACTTCCTCGCCGAGGAGGAGGCCGCGCTCCCCGAGAGCGCCACCTTCCTCGCCGAGCACGCCACCCTGGAGCAGTTCACGACGGTGGTGCGGCAGTTCGCCCTGGACGGGCTCACCGAGTCCGAGTCCCTGCTGCCGGTCGTGCCCCGGCTGCCGTACCGCTCGGCGATGGCGGTCTTCCGGGTCCTCATCGACGAACTCGGCTGCGGCAACGAGGAGAAGGCGCACTCCCAGCTCTACCGGGACCTGCTGACCGAACTCGGCCTGAGCCTGCGCCCGGAGGACTACCTCGACGAGACGGTCCCCGAGTGCTACGCGTACGTCAACATGTTCCACTGGCTGGCGAGCCGGGCGCCCTCGCCCCAGTACTTCCTGGGCGCGTACGCCTACTTCGAGACCAGCGTCCTGTACGCCTTCCAGAGCTTCGCGCGGGCGGCCCGGCGGCTCGGGATCAGGAACGACGCCTATTACACCGAGCACCTCTACATCGACGCGTACCACAGCAGTCACATGCGGACGGCGATCCGCGCGCTCGACGAGCCGGACCTCGCGAAGATCTGGGCGGGCGTGCGGCTGGCCTCCGACATCGTCGGCACGGCCACGGAGGCGGCCGTGGCGCGGGCGCGGGAGACCGTCGCATGACGGCCGTGCCCGTCGGACGGCGGCGGGACGACGAGCCGGTCGTCCGCCAGGTGACCGAGGACCTGGTCCTGGTCGAGACCGGCGGCCGCAAGGTCCTCGCGGCCGCCGTCTGCCCCCACCGCGGGGGCCGGCTCAAGTACGGCAGGGTCGACGGGGACAGGCTGCGCATCACCTGCCCCCTGCACCACACGACCTTCGACCTGACCAGCGGGGAGCGCCTCTCGGGGGCGGCGTGCGCCGCCCTCCGGGTGGTCGACGTCCTGCCCGGCCAGGACGTCACCGCTCCCGACCCCGCCCCCGGAGGCGCCCCGTGACCACCACACCGACCGGGGCGGCGTCCACCGCGACGCCGCCCCGTGCGGCCACGGCCGGGCACGACGGCGTCGCGCCCGTGCCCGATGCCGAACGCACCTCGTCCCCGGCCGACTTCGGCTGGATCTGGCCGTCCGCGCAGTTCTCGTTCGGCACGGTCGTGCTCGGCGCGCTGCCCGTGGTCTTCGGCCTCGGCTGGTGGGCCTCGGCGAGCGCCATCGCGGTGGGCGTCGCCGTCGGCACGGTGCTGCTCGCGCCGCTGGCCCGGTTCGGCGTCCGCACCGGCACCAACGACCCCGTCTCCAGCGGGGCGCACTTCGGGGTGCGGGGCAGGGTCGTCGGCAACGTCCTCACGGTGGTGACCGCGCTCGGCTTCTTCGCCATCGCCGTGTGGACCGGCGGCACCGCCGTCATGGTGGCGGGGCACCGGCTGCTCTCCACCCCGACGGGTCCGGGGGCGCTGACCGTCGCGATGCTCGTGACGGCGGCGGCGGTCGCGCTGGTGGCCGTGCGCGGCCACGAGACCCTCGTCCGCACGTACCGGATCACCGCCGTCACCGGCGGGGCGGTCCTGCTCGGCACCGTCCTCGTCCTGGCCCCGGACTTCGACCCGGGGTACGGCGGCGGTCCGCTCGCCCTGGACGGCGTCCTGCACACCTGGCTGCTGGCGGCGACCGCCTCCGCGACCGTGCCGCTGTCCTACGCCACCTTCCAGGGCGACTACACCCGCTTCATGCCGGCCTCCGTCCGGCCGGGGCGGGTCGCCCGGGCGAGCGGCACGGCCATGTTCCTCAGCAGTCTCGCCGCGCTGCTCACCGGCGCGTACGTGACGACTCTCTTCCCCGTGCCCGACGAGCCGTGGCTCCAGGGCCTGACCGACGCGGTGCCCGGCTGGTTCGCGGTGGCGGTGGTGCTCTTCGGCTTCGCGGGCACCCTGCCGCAGGCCGGCCTCTGCCTGTACGCGGCGGGGCTCTCCGCCAACTCGGTGTTCTGGCGCTCCTCCCGGGCGGCGGTGACCACGGTGGTCGCGCTGCTCGCCGGGGCCGTGCTGTACCTGGGGGCGGTGGTGTACGACGCCATGAACGCGATGTCGGCGTTCGTGACGCTGCTGCTCACCGTCGTCGCGCCGTGGGCGGCCGTGCTCTTCGTCGGGTACGGGCTCCACCGGGGCCGGTACGACGCGGAGGCGCTGCGCTCCTTCACCACGGGCGGGGGCGGGCGGTACTGGTACGTCCGCGGGGTCAACCCGCGGGCCGCCACCGCCTTCGCGGCGGGCTCCGCCGTCGGGATCCTGTGGGTCAACAACCCCTTGTACGTCGGCCCGCTGACCGACCTCACCGGCGGCGTGGACCTGAGCCTGCCGGCCTCCTTCACGGTGGCGGCGGTGCTGTACGGGGTGCTGTGCCGGGTGTGGCCGGAGCCGCTGCTCCCGTCGCCGGCGGGCGCCGCGCGCTGACCCCGTACCCGTTCCCCTCCGTTCTGTTCCTCTCTGCTGCGAGGTGTCGCATGTCCGTGTTCCGGCTGACGGTCCGGTCGGTCGTCCGGGAGGCCGAGGGCGTCCTGGGGCTCCTGCTCGCCGACCCCGAGGGCGCCGACCTGCCCCCGTGGGAGCCCGGCGCGCACCTGGAGGTCACCCTGCCGTCCGGGGCGGTCCGGCACTACTCGCTGTGCGGCGACCCGGGCGACCGGGGCGCCTACCGGCTCGGGGTGCTGCGGGAGCCGGCGGGCCGGGGCGGTTCGGAGGAGGTGCACGCCTCCGTGGGGCCGGGCACGGTCCTCGGGGTGCGGGGGCCGTTCAACCGCTTCCCGCTGGTGCCCGCCGAGCGGTACCTGTTCGTCGCGGGCGGCATCGGCATCACCCCGCTCCTTCCGATGGTCCGTTCCCTGCCCCCGGGCTCCTGGTCCCTGCTCTACGGGGGCCGGAGCCTGGCGTCGATGGCGTACCGCGAGGAGCTGGCGGGGCTGCCCGGGGTGACGCTGGTGCCGCAGGACACGGAGGGGCTCCTCGACCTGGACGCCGCCCTCGGGGGGCTGCCTCCGTCGACGGCCGTCTACTGCTGCGGTCCGGAGGGGCTGCTGCGGGCGGTGGAGGAGCGCTGGGAGGGGGCGCTGCACACGGAGCGGTTCGGGGCGGCTGCCTCCGACGGCTCCGAGGGCTCCAGTGGCGGTTTCGAGGTGGAGCTGCGCCGGAGCGGGCGGACGGTCCGGGTGGAGCCGGGGCGGAGCCTGCTCGACGCCGTGCGGGAGGTGGTGCCGGGCGTGGCGTACTCCTGCGAGGAGGGCTGGTGCGGCACCTGCGAGACGAAGGTGCTCGCGGGGACGCCCGAGCACCACGACTCCGTCCTCGGCGAGGAGGAGAGGGCGGCGGGGACCTCGATGATGATCTGCGTGGGCCGCTCGCGCGGCCCACGCCTCACCCTCGACCTGTGACCGGGGTCCGTACGGGTCTCAGGGGAAGACGACCAGGGCCCGGCCGCCCCTGCCCGCGAGCATGTTGTCGAAGGCGCCGGGGATGCCGTCCAGGGTGATCCGCTCGGTGACGAGGGATCCCAGGTCGAACCGTCCGGCCCGGATGTGCTCGGCGAGGACCGGCAGGTCCTCGGCCGGGTTCGAGTTGCCGTAGACGCAGCCGGCCAGGGTGCGGCCCCAGTGGAAGATCTCCAGGGCGTTGAAGGTGACCTGCTGGTCCTTGCCGCCGATGCCGACGACCGTGGTCCGGCCGCCGCGCCGGGTCGACTCCCAGGCGGTGCGGATGGTGACGGCGCGGCCCACGCACTCCACGGCCACGTCGACGCCCTGCCCGCCGGTCAGCTTCCGGACGTCCTTCGCCGTGGTGTCGGAGGCGACGACGTACTCGGTGGCCCCGGCCGCCCTCGCGAGGGCCTCCTTCTCCGGGGAGACGTCCACGGCGACGATCGTCGAGGCGCCCGCGATCCGGGCGGCCTGGAGCGCGGCGAGACCGACGCCGCCGACGCCGTACACCGCGACGGTCTCGCCCTCCCGGACCCGGGCGGAGTGGTGGACCGCGCCCCAGCCGGTGAGGACGGCGCAGCCGAGCAGGGCGGCGTCGGCGAGCGGGACGCCGTCGGGCACGGGCAGGACGCAGCGGGCGGCGACGACCGTCTCCTCCGCGAAGGCGGCGACGTTGAGTCCGGGGTGGAGCTCGGTGCCGTCCTGGGTGCGGGCGTGGACGTTGCCCGCACCCGTCAGGGCGTCGGCGCAGAGCCAGACCTCCCCGAGCGAGCAGGGGTGGCAGGTGCCGCAGGAGGGCGCCCAGTTGAGGACGACCTCGTCGCCGGGGGCGACGTGCGTGACGCCCTCGCCGACGGAGACGACGGTGCCCGAGCCCTCGTGGCCGAGGACGGCCGGGACCGGTACGCGCATGGTGCCGTTGGAGAGGGAGAGGTCGGAGTGGCACACCCCGGCGGCGGCGAGGCGGACCCGGACCTGGCCGGGGCCGGGCTCCGGGAGCTCGATGTCGGCTATCTCCAGCGGAGCGCCGACGGCGGGCAGGACGGCGGCGCGGATCGGGCTCACGTGCGGTGCTCCTCGGGGCTCGGAACTGCGGGAGGGGGGGCGAACGGGCTCAGAACTGCAGGGACTTGGTCTGGAGGTACTCGGCGAGGCCGTGCGCGCCCAGCTCCCGGCCGACGCCGGACTGCTTGTAGCCGCCGAAGGGGGCCAGCGGGTTGAAGCGGCCGCCGTTGATGTCGACCTGGCCGGTGTCCATGCGGCGGGCGAAGGCGACGGCCTCCCCGGGGTCGCCCCAGACGGCCCCGGCGAGGCCGTAGACGGTGCCGTTGGCAAGGGCGAGGGCCTCCTCCTCGTCCTCGTACCGCAGGAGCGAGACGACCGGCCCGAAGATCTCCTCCTGGGCGATGGTCATGTCCGGGGTGACGTCGGCGAAGACGGTCGGGGAGACGTAGTAGCCGGTCTCGCGCGGGGCCTCGGGGCCGCCGGCGACGAGCCGGGCGCCCTCCTCGATCCCCTTCTCGATGTAGTCGCGGACGCGCTCCTGCTGCTTGGCGTTGACCAGCGGGCCGACGCGCTCGCCGGGGACGTACTTGGCGACGGCCTCGGCGGCGAGCGCCACGGCCTCCTCGTAGCGGTCGGCGGGGATCAGCATGCGGGTCCAGGCGCTGCACGTCTGGCCGGAGTTGGACATGACGTTGGCGACGCCGACGGCGACGGCCTTGGGCAGGTCGGCGCTCGGCAGGATGACGTTGGCGGACTTGCCGCCGAGTTCGAGGGCGACCCGCTTGACCGCGCCGCCCGCGAGGGCGCCGATGCGGCGGCCGACGGCGGTGGAGCCGGTGAAGGAGACGAGGTCGACGTCCGGGTGCTCGGCGAGCGCCTGGCCCGCGACCGGGCCGAGGCCGGTGACCAGGTTGAAGACGCCGGCGGGCAGGTCCGCCTCGTGGACGGCCTCGGCGAAGAGCTGTGCGGTGAGCGGGGTGTCCTCGGCGGGCTTGAGGACGGTGGTGCAGCCGGCGGCGAGGGCCGGGGCGACCTTGGCGACGATCTGGTGGAGCGGGTAGTTCCAGGGGGTGATCGCGGCGACGACGCCGACCGGCTCGGCGTAGACGGTGGAGTTGCCGACCTTCTCCTCGAAGGGGTGGGTGGCGGCGAGTTCGGCGTACGTGCCGGCGACGGCGATCGGCAGTCCGGCGTGGACGGCGGCGGCGAGCTGCGGCGGGGCGCCGAGCTCGGCGGTGACGGTGGCGGCGATCTCCTCCGCGCGGGCGGCGAGCGCGTCGCGCAGGGCGGCGATGCGGGCGGAGCGCTCGGCGGGCGGGGTGGCGGCCCAGCCGGGCAGCGCGGCGCGGGCGGCGCGTACGGCGGCGTCGACGTCCTCGGCGGTGCCGGCCGGGACGTGGCCGATGACCTGCTCGTCCGCCGGGTTGACCACCGCGATGGTCTCCGTGGAGGAGGCGGGGCGCCACTCCCCGCCGATGTACATCGCGTCGTGCGCCTTCATCCCTGTCTCCTCACGTTGCCGACGGGTTCGTCGCCCACCCAAACTAGCGCCGTTAGTTTTCCGGCGCCAGGGTGGCGGAGCGTGCCCCGGGTCTCAGTCCGCGACCGGTACGGAGTCGGTACGGGGTTTCAGTACGGGGTTTCAGTACGGGGTTTCGGTACGGAGTCGATCGTGCCGCCCCGGGCCCGGCGCCGTCCACGGTGGGACCGGACAGGCGGGGAGTGCCGGAACCGGGCCGTTCCGCCTCGTCGCCCGACGCGTGCCCGTCCGGCGCGTGCTCCCCGGACACGCCGCCGCGTCCGGCGGGGCGCGCGCCGGGTGGCGCGGCCCGCCGGACGCGGCGGGAGGGGGTCGACGGAGCGGCTGGGATCCGTCGGCCGGACGTTCCGGTGGTTCGGGTGCTTCGGTGGTTCGGGTGTTCCGGTGGTTCGAGCTTTCCGGTGGTTCGAACCTTCCGGCGGTTCGCACCGTGGAGGTCCCGGGCTCCGGGGCGTCAGATCTTCTGGGCGATGTCGGTGAGGTGGGCGAAGACGACGATGTTGGCGTCGTACCCCGTCTTGCGGTCGAAGGATCCGCCGCAGGTGAGCAGCCGCAGTTCGGGCCGCCCGGTGGCGCCGTACACCTCCTTGTCGGGGAAGCCGTCCTTGGCGTACGTCTTGACGCGGTCGACCGTGAAGACGGCGACCTTGCCGTCGGCGCGGGCGACCCGGACGGTGTTGCCGGGGTTGAGCACGCCGAGGTTGAGGAAGACCGCGGGGCCGGTGCGGGTGTCGCGGTGACCGACGACGACGGCGGTCCCGCGCTCGCCGGGCGTGGGGCCCTTGGCGTACCAGCCGACGATCCTGGGGTTGTCGACCGGCGGGGCGGCGAGCCGTCCCTCGGCGTCGAGGCCGAGGTCGGTCACGGGCGCCTCGATGGTGATGGCCGGGACGGCGACGGTGGTGGGACGCGAGCGGGGAAGCGACGCGGGGGCCTGCCGGGACGCGTCCTTCGGCCGGGGTGCGGCCTTCGGCGCGGGCGCGGCCTTCGGGGCCGCCTTCGGGGAGGGCCCGCCCTTCGGAGAGGGGGCGCTCTCCGAAGGGGGCGTGCGCTCCGGCGGGGCCTCGGGCTCCGCCTTGTGGTCCAGGGCGGCCGGCGCTCCGGCCGCCGCTCCCTCCGCCCCGGCGCCACCGGCCCGACCGGCCACCGGGGCGGCGGCGAGGGACGGGGCGGCGGGCTCCTCGTCACCCGACCACCAGAAGCCCCCGACCACCAGGACCACGACCACCGTCACGGTCCTGGCGAGCCGGAACAGGCGCCGTCGCCTGCGCGTGATGCGGGACCTACGCGGCGCCATCGTTGCGGCGGCGCGAGCGGCGGATCATGACCAGTCCGGCCGTGCCGGCGAGACCGGCGGCGACGGCCGCTCCGACGCCGAACGCGGAGGAGTCCTCGGCCGCGGCGAGCTCCACGCTGCCGCCGCCGCCCGCGCCCACCGCGCCCTGCGGGGGCCGGCCCTGGCCGCTGCCGGACCAGTTGTTGTTGCTGTTGTTGCTGTTGTTGTCGCTGCCGGACCAGTTGTTGTTGGCGCCGGAGTGGTTGTTGCCCTGGCCGTTGTTCGGGCCGTTGCCCGGCCGTCCGCCCGGTCCGTTGCCGTGGCAGTCGACCGTGAAGACCTTCTGCTTGCCGGTGGCGGCGGCGCCCGGGAAGGTCCAGGTGACCCGGTACTGTCCCTCGGGCAGCGACAGCGGGCTGCTGTGGCCCATGCCGGTGTTCAGGGCGACGCGGCCGCTGAGGCTGGGGACCTCCGGACGGGGCGGCTGCGGGGTGATCTCCCAGCTCACCTCGTCGAGGATGTCGAAGTTGAAGGCCGCGAGGTAGAACTTGCAGACCCTCGCCTCGTCGTTCAGGTCGCCGTAGGGGGTGCCGACCTTGTGGACCTTGATGTCGCCGTTGTCGCCGGGTGCGGCGAACGCGGACGGGGCGCCGGCGAGGGCGAGGCCGCCGAAGGCGGCCGTGGCCGCGAGGGTGGCGGCGAGGGGGCGGAGAGCACGAGCAGGCATGCGGGTTCCTCCAGGAAAGGACATGTCGGGTGTTTCAACCGATAATCCGACTATCAGTCATCACATCACTGCGGAGGGTGGCGACATGCTCGTGTCGATCTCCGAGTCGCCCGTCCGGCTCAGAGGCCGCCCGACCCGCCCTGAACCCTCCCGGAACCTGCCGGGCCCGGCCGGGATCCGCCGGGTCCGACCTCGTCAGACGATCCCGAAGAGGACCGCCGCCGCCAGGACGACCAGCGAGGTCAGCGCGGCCCACTTCACCGTGAACCTGGTGTGGTCGCCGAACTCCACCTTCGCCATGCCCACGAGCACGTACACCGCCGGCACCAGCGGGCTCGACATGTGCAGGGCCTGGCCGACGATCGACGCCCGGGCGATCTCCAGGGACGACACGCCGTGGGCGGCGCCCGCCTCCGCGAGGACCGGCAGCACGCCGAAGTAGAAGCCGTCGTTCGACATGAAGTAGGTGAGCGGGAGGCTCAGCACGCCGGTGACCAGGCCCATGTGCGGCCCCATGCCCTCGGGGATCGCGCCGACGAGCCAGTCCGCCATGTGCTTGACCATGCCCGTGCCGGTGAGGACGCCGGTGAAGACGGCGGCGGCGAAGACCATGCCGGAGACGTTGAGGACGTTCTCGGCGTGGGCGGCGACGCGGGCCTTCTGCTCGGCCATGTTGGGGTAGTTGACGGTGAGCGCGAGGGCGGCGCCGAGGAGGAACAGCACCGGGATCGGCAGCAGTTCGAGGATCATCGCGCTGAGCAGCACGACCGTCAGACCGGCGTTGAACCAGTACAGCCGGGGCCGGAGCGTGGCACGCTCCGGGTCGAGCCCCTGGAACCCGTCGCCGCCCCCCTCCTCCGTACCGGCCCCGGCACCGGCGTTGGTCCCAGTCCCAGTCCCGGTGCCGGTCCCGGCACCGGCCTGGGCGGCGGCGCCCCCGTTCCCGCCGCCGGCCGTGGCCAGCACCGTGTCGATCTCCGGCACCAGGGCCTCGTCGAGCGTGAGGTAGCCGATGCGCTTGCGCTCGCGGCGGCCGAGGACGTACGCGAGGGAGAAGACGAAGAGCAGGCCCGCGCCGAGCGCGGGGATCATCGGCACGAAGATGTCGGCGGCGTCCAGTTTCAGGGCGGTCGCGGCGCGGGCGGTGGGACCGCCCCAGGGCAGGGTGTTCATGACGCCGTTGGCGGTGGCGGCGACGCCCGTCATGACGACCAGGCTCATCCCGAGCCGCTTGTAGAGCGGATACATCGCCGAGACGGTGATCATGAAGGTGGTGGAGCCGTCGCCGTCCAGGGAGACGATCGCGGCGAGCACCGCGGTGCCCACGACGATCCGCACGGGGTCGGCCTTGCAGAAGCGCAGGATGGCCCGGACGATCGGGTCGAAGAGACCGACGTCGATCATGACGCCGAAGTAGACGATCGCGAACATCAGCATCGCGGCCGTCGGCGCCAGGTTGCCGACGCCGTCGATGACGTAGTCGCCGAGCCGGGCGCCCTGCCCGACCACGACGCAGAAGAGTGCGGGGATCAGCACGAGCGCCGCGATCGGCGACATCTTCTTCGTCATGATCAGGACCAGGAAGGTCGCGATCATGGCGAAGCCGAGGACGGTCAGCATGGAGGACACCTCACGTTCACCCTTGAACTGCCGCCGAGCGGCGGTCCGGATGACGGTAGGTGCCCCCTTCCGCCGTTAACAAGGTGTTGACGCGTGAGCAATAAGAGCAAAACCCCAGGTCAATAAAGGGGTACGGCTCGGAGGCACGGCGGGGCGCCGCTCCGGGGGACGGCCGGGCGGCGTCCGGGGCACGGCAGGACGGCGCCCGGTTCACGGCAGCGGCGACACCTCGACGGGGAAGCCGTTGAGCACGGCGGTGCCGGAGAGGGGGTCGATCCGCGTCCCGTCGAGCAGCTGGTTGACGTTGACGCCGGGGCGGGCGGACGCCACGGCGAGCCGGGTGCCCGCCCGGTCGTGTCCCCAGCCGTGCGGGAGGCTCACCACGCCCGGGCGCACCCCGTCGGTGACCTCGACCGGCACCTCCAGCTCACCGCCCTCCCCCTTGACCCGGGCGAGCCCGCCGTCGGTCAGCCGCAGCCGGTCCGCGTCCCGGGGGTGCACCTGGAGGGTGCAGCGGTTCGAGCCGCCGCCGAGCGCGGGGGTGTTGTGCAGCCAGCTGTTGTTCGAGCGCAGGTGCCTGCGCCCGACGAGCCGGAGGGCGTCCGGGTCGGGTACGGCGTCGAGCGCGGCGCGCAGCCGGGGCAGGTCGGCGGCGAGGGGCGCGGGGAGGAGCTCGATCCGTCCGC
The DNA here is from genome assembly GCF_044749825.1 of Streptomyces sp. NPDC088915. Lineage (NCBI taxonomy): Bacteria > Bacillati > Actinomycetota > Actinomycetes > Kitasatosporales > Streptomycetaceae > Streptomyces > Streptomyces sp. NPDC088915. The sequence continues at coordinate 95,469 of NZ_JBIVIR010000023.1, read as the reverse complement.
TGCGGGTCTTGAGGAGCCGGGGCAGCCGGGGCTTCAGCGGTCCGAGGTCGATGCCGTGCGGGTGCGCCTTCAGCTCGTCGAGGGTGAGCCCGTACGGGCCGAGCCGCAGCATCAGGTCGAGCCGCCGCTCGGCCCCGGTGTCCCCGGTGAGCCGGGCCGCGAACTCCTCGGGGTCGGCGCCGTACGCCGGCGAGTGCTCCTGCGTCACGGCCTTGGCGAGGGTGGTGCGGACGGCGAGGTCGTCCACGGCGGAGGGCGGCGCGCCGTGGAGGCCCGAGACGGCGAGGACCAGCCGGGCGTGGATCTCGCACTCGTCCATCCGGCCTGCTTCGAGGGGAACGGCCGCCGGGGTGTGGCGGACCTGGTCGCGGACGGCGAACCCGTTGAAGGCGAAGTCGAAGTGGGCGCTCTGCGAGGGCGGGGGCGGTGGCAGCAGGACGTCGGCGTGGCGGGTGGTCTCGTTGAGGTACGGGTCGATGGCGACCATGAGGTCGAGGGAGCCGAGGGCCGCGTCGAGGCGGTCTCCGTCGGGGGCGGACAGGACGGGGTTGGCGGCGATGGTGACGAGGGCGCGGACGCGCCCCTCCCCCGGGGTCTCGATCTCCTCGGCGAGCGCGACCAGCGGCAGCTCTCCCTTCACCTCGGGGTGGTGCGAGACCCGGCTGTGCCGGCGGCCGAGGGCGAAGCCCCCGCCGGGCCCGGCGGGGCGCGGGGCGGGCGCGGTGGCGGAGAGCGGGAAGAGCGCGCCGCCGGGCCGGTCTAGGTTGCCGGTGAGGACGTTGAGGACGTCGACCAGCCAGTTGGCGAGGGTGCCGTACGCCACGGTGGAGCTGCCCATCCGCCCGTAGACGGCGGCGGTGGGCGCGGCGGCGAGCTCCCGGGCGAGGGTGCGGAGGGTGGCGGCGTCCACGTCGCAGGCGGCGGCGACCGCTTCGGGGCTGAACTCCCGTACCGCGTCCCGTACCTCCTCGACGCCCTCGACGTGGGCGGCGAGCGGTCCGAGGTCGGTGAGGTCCTCCGCGAAGAGGGTGTGGACGAGGGCGGCGAGGAGCAGGGCGTCGGCGCCGGGGCGGATCGCGACGTGCCGGTCGGCGAGGCGCGCGGTGCGGGTGCGCCGGGGGTCGACGACGGTGAGGGTGCCGCCGCGCCGGCGGAGCGCCTTGAGCCGGCCGGGGAAGTCGGGGGCGGTGCACAGGCTGCCGTTGGAGTCCAGCGGGTTGGCTCCGAGCATCAGCAGGTGGTCGGTGCGGTCCAGGTCCGGCACGGGGACGGCGAGGGGGTCCCCGAAGAGCAGGCCGCTGGACACGTGCTTGGGCATCTGGTCGAGCGTGGACGCCGTGAAGAGGTTCCTGGTGCGCAGCGCGCCGACGAGCAGGGGCGGGTAGAGGGCTCCGGCGATCGTGTGCACATTGGGGTTGCCCAGGACGATACCCACCGCGTCCGGCCCGTACTCCTCGACGATCGGACGGATTCGGGAGGCGATCGTGTCGAACGCCTCGGCCCAGTCGACCTCGCGGAGTTCGCCGTCCTTGCGGACCAGGGGGCGGCGGAGCCGGTCCGGGTCGGCGTCGACCTCGGGGAACGCGGCGCCCTTGGGGCAGACGAACCCCTTGCTGAAGACGTCGTCGCGGTCGCCGCGTGCGCCGGTGACCCGGGTCCCTTCGAGCGTCAGGGTCAGTCCGCAGGTCGCTTCGCAGAGGGGGCAGATGCGCAGGGCGGTGGACACGGCGTCTCCCTGGGTGTGTCGGGTGGCGCCGAGCATACCGACCGGTAGGGAGGGTGGGGAGGGGCGTGCTCGCACCTCTCACACCGCGTGCCGGGAGGTGGTCGTCGCGTCACGGACGGCTCCGGTCCCGGTCTCGGGCTCGGTCTCGGTCTCGGTCTCGGGCTCACCTTCAGTCCCGACGCCGGTCCCAGCCTCGGCACCGGCACCGGCACCGGCACCGGTACCGGCACCGGCACCGGCACCGGCCCGGGTGAAGTGCAGTTCCGGGTCGACGACGCTGTCGGCGCGGAGCAGCCTGATGTCCGAGTGGTAGTCCATCGAGGTCAGCCACGGCATCCTGTCGCCCTGCCGGGGCAGTCGGTCGACCGCGCGCTCGATGTAACCGGCGCCGAAGTCGAGGAACGGCCGGGTCGGCATCGCCGGATCGGCCGGCTCGGGCCGGCAGACGTCGTGGCCGGTGGCGTCCATGTGGGCGAGGAGCCGGCAGAAGTGCTCGCACAGCAGGCCGACCTTCAGCGTCCAGGAGCTGTTGGTGTAGCCGATCGAGAAGGCGAGGTTGGGCACCCCGGAGAGCATCATGCCCTTGTAGGCGACGGTGTCGGAGGGACGGGCCTCCTCGCCGTCGACGGTGATCCGGATCCCGCCGAACACCTGGACGTTCAGACCGGTCGCGGTGACGACGACGTCGGCCCCGAGCTCGCGGCCGGACTCCAGCCGTACCCCGTCCTCGGTGAAGGTGGCGATCCGGTCGGTGACGACCGAGGCCCTTCCGGCGCGGATGGCCTGGAACAGGTCCCCGTCGGGCGCGGCGCACAGACGCTGGTCCCAGGGGTCGTACGGCGGGTTGAAGTGCTCGTCGACCGGATACCCCTCGGGCAGCTGCCTGGCGTTGACCCGGCGGATGAACCGGCGCGCGGCCTTCGGGTACCGCCGGCAGAAGGTCCAGACGAAGCGCTGCTGGGCGATGTTCTTGCGCCGGGTCAGCGCGTAGCCCCGCTCCTGCCCGAGGTACCTCTTCAGGGCGTTGGCGATCACGTCGTTCTTCGACACCGGCATGATGTACGACGGGGTCCGCTGGAGCATCGTCACGTGCGCGGCGGTCCCGGCCATCGCGGGCAGCAGCGTGACCGCGGTGGCGCCGCTGCCGATCACCACCACCCGCTTGCCGGCGTGATCGAGGTCCTCGGGCCAGTGCTGCGGGTGCACGATCGTGCCGCGGAAGCGCTCCCGGCCCTCGAAGTGCGGGGTGAACCCCTGGTCGTAGCGGTAGTAGCCGCTCGCGCAGAACAGCCAAGAGCACGTCAGCGTCGTCCGCTCTCCGGTGTCGGCGCGTTCGACGTGCACCGTCCACCGCGCCCGGTCGCTCGACCAGGACGCGGAGAGCACCTTGTGGTGGTGGCGGATGTGGTCGTCGAGCCCGTTCTCGACCACGGTCTCGCGCAGGTACGACAGGATCCGGGGCGCGTCGGCGATGGACTGCTCGTCTCGCCACGGCTTGAACGCGTAGCCGAAGGTGTGCAGGTCCGAGTCGGACCGGATCCCCGGATAGCGGAACAGGTCCCAGGTCCCGCCGGAGGCCGCCCGGGCCTCCAGGATCGCGAAGGTCTTCGACGGCAGCTCGGTCTTTAGATGGCGACCGGCCCCGATGCCGGAGATCCCGGCGCCGACGACCAGGACGTCGAGGTGTTCGGCGACGGGCGGAGCCGAGGAGGCGGACATGGGGCGACAACTCCGGACGACGAGGGGGCGGGGACGGGCGGGGCGGGCGGCTGCCGCCGTTACGAGAGGGAGGGCGCCAGGTACGCGTAGAGGAGGAGGCGGGTCTCGTGGACGAGCGCCGGATCCCCGGCGGGGTCCGCGCGGAAGGCGAGCCGGACGAGGGCGTCGGCGGTCTCCACCCCGACGAGCACCTTCCGGTGCAGCTCCTCGTCGGCGGGGCGGCCCAGATGAGTGGCGAGGAGCCCGCAGATCCGCTCGGCGACGAGCCGATTCGGGTCCTCGGACTCACCGCGCGAGCCGCCCTCCCCGTCGCTCTTGCCGTCGGCGTCCCCCTCGGTGCCGGGGGCCTCGTCGGAGGTACCGCCCGGGACCTCCCCGGGCGCGGCGGCGGGCACGCCGAAGTCGACGAGGGCGAAGCCCGGAACGGTCCGCTTCATCGCGATGAACTCGTCGAGGACGCCGTCGATGGCCCCGTACGCGTCGAGGGGCGGCGTCGCGGCGAGCCGCTCGGAGACCCGCTCGGCGTACCGGTCGAGGTTGCGGAGGGCGAGGGCCGCGACCATCGCCCGCTTGTTGCCGAAGAAGCGGTAGACGGAGCCGATGGGAACGCCGGCGCGGGCGGCGACGGCCCGGGTGCTCAGCCGCTCGTACCCGGTCTCGTCGAGGAGTACGGCGCAGGCGTCGAGGATCCGGGCGAGCCGCTCGGCGCTGCGCTGCTGCACGGGGGCACGGCGGAGCGCCGGAGCGGTCTGGGGGCGGGTCTGGGACACGGGGTCCATGATGCCGCTCCGGCGGGGGCGGGCGAAGCCGGGGCCTCAGGCGACGAGGAGGCCGATGCCTCCGAGGGTGTACGCGATCATCAGCACGAACAGGGGGAGTTGGCCCGCCACGGCCCGGGCCGGCGGGAACAGGCGCACGGACCGGTCGTGGGCGGCGACGACGCCGAGGACGTGACCGGTGACGACGGCGGTGACTTGAAGGGTCGCGAGACCGCCGGGACTCAGGGGCGGGGCGGGCGAGGGGGCGTTGTCAGTGCCCCCTGCCATGATTACCGTACGTGAAAATTCAGTGACTAGGAGTGAGAAGTAATGGGCAGTGAGATAGCCGAGGGCGATGGGCAGCAGGGAGTGGGCGAAGGAGGTGAGGGGGGTGGTGAGTTCGCGGTCCGCCAGACGCAGGGCGCCGGCGCAGAGGCCGTAGCAGGCGGCGGCGAGGGCCACGGCGGCGAGGAGGCCGAGGGTGGCGGTGGGGACGGGGCCGAGGGGTGAGGTCTGGAGGGTGGTGATCCAGCGGGGGTTGTCGGAGAGGCCGTCGTAGGCGGTGGAGCCGAGGAGGACGCAAACGGTGGCGACGAGGCCGGGGATGCGGGGAGTGGAGTCGAGGCCGTCGAAGGGAGAGCGCAGGACCAGTCGGCCGTCGGCGCGGCGGCCGAGCGGGGAGAGCCGGGCGAGGAGGGAGGAGTACACCTCGAAGGGGTCGGCGTGGGCGAACCAGCGGTCGCCGTGGCGGGCGGCGCCCAGGAGGTGGACGCCGACGTGGAGGGCGAGGGCGATCAGGAGGGTGGTGCGGGAGGTGTTGTCGGGGGCGACGAGTTCGAGCCAGGTGAAGAGGAGGAGGCCCGCGGCGGCGGGACGGACGCCGAGGGCGGCGGGCAGCGGGCGGGGGTTCCGCGGCGGGTGGAGGGCGTGGAGGACGCGCAGGGGGTTGAGCAGGCGCCAGACGGGGCCGAGGAGGAGGGAGGCGGGGACGAGTCCGACCCAGAGGAGGACGTAGACGGCGCCGGGGGCGGGGTTGCGGTCCGGGTCGTCGGGGCCGAGGAGGAGGTGGAGGAGGAAGACGAGGGCGAGGACGGCGCCGAGGAGCCGGAGGGCGGCGCGGGTGGGCGGGGCGTCGGCGGCCCGTTGGAGGGCGGCGGGGAGCGGGCGTCCGGCCAGGTCGCCCCGGAAGCGGGAGGAGGACCAGAGCAGGCCGAGGGCGAGGAAGGAGACGAGGAGCGCGGCGAAGGCGCCGGCGTAGGCGTAGAAGGGGGAGAGGGGGAGGTCGTGCCGGGAGCCCACGCCGTGGGCGAGGACCCGGGCGGGGACAGGGGCTTGTGCGGGGACGAGAACGGAGACGGGGACGGGGGTGAGGAGTTGGACGAGGGCCGTGGTCATCGGACGACGAGTTGGGTCAGCACGAGTCCGGAACCGTGCGTCTCGACCTCGAAGAGTCCGGTGCGGTCCGCGGTGAGGGTGAGGGTGGCGGGCGTGCCGGAGGAGAGCGGCAGTTCACGGTCGTAGCCGTGGACGTGGAGGGTGTCGTCGCGGTCACTGGTGACGCGGAGGGTGAGCTGTTCGCCCTTCTTCAATTCGATGCGGGAGGGGGGTGGTTGGACGGTCTTTCCGGTGATGGTGAGGGTGACGGTCCGACCCGGCGCGGTGGGACGGGGGCTCGGCGGGGCGGACGTGGCCGGGGCTCCGGCCAGGGGGACGGTGGTCTGGACGGGAGCGCCGTCGACGGCCCAGACGGTGTGGTCGTCCGCGTGGAGCCGGACGGTCAGGGTGCGGGCGCCGGCCGGTACGTACCCCCAGGGGCCGTAGAGGCGGCCGGTCTCGCGGCCGTCGACCAGGAGGCGGGCGTGGCCCCTGCCCGGGACGGCCGCGCCGCCGGTGCTCTCCGGGGTGAAGAGGAACCTCTCCACGGTGAGGTGGACGTTCCAGCCGCCCTCGGAGTCGGGGCGGACCTCGGCCCGGACGGTGGGCGCTTCCGCCGCGGGAAGCTCCCTGAGCCGGTGCCCGGCCTCGTCCCGGGCCGGCAGCAGGGTGCCGCTGCCGCCGGTGGCCTCCTGGTGGCCGGTGCCGGGCTTGTGGTGGGTGGTGGGCCGGCCGCCGCAGCCCGCGAGGACCGGTACGGCGGCCAGGGCGAGCGCCAGGCAGAGGCCAGCGAACCTGCGCCCGGGGGACGGCGCCCCGAGTGCGCGCCTCACGCGGGTCCCTCCCCATGATGCGGGGGGCGGGCGTCGGAGACCTGCGGGGGTACGGGACCGGAGGCTGGGGCGGGGCCGGAACCGGGGGCCGGAATGGGGCCGGGGGCTGGGCCGGGGCCGGGGGCCGGAATGGGGCCAGAGCCGGAGGTCGGGACGGGACCGGAGGCCGGGGCGGGGCCGGGACCGGAAGTGGAGGTGGGGGCGCCCCCGGGTCCGGCCACCGCATCCCCGGGCTCGGCCGGCTTTCCGACCGGCCCTCCGGCAGTCCCTCCCGTCGACCCGCCCGCCGACCCCCCGGCCGGAGGGCGAGCACCCGTCGCCACCACGGCCCAGAGGACCCAGACGACGCCGAGGAGGAGGCGGAGCCAGGCGGGGCTCACGGGGGTGCCGGGGATCATAAGGACCGCCTTGTCGAAGGCGTCGAGGAGGGTGAGGGCGCCGAGGATCACGGTGGTCAGGGCGAAGGCGGGGCGGACGGGGCGCAGGGTGAGGCCGAGGAGGGTCCACCAGACGCCGGTGAGCAGCAGGGCGACGGCCGGGACGGCGGTCGGGGTGAGGGCGAGGGTCGAACCGGCGACGTCCAGGGCGAGGCCCGCGAGGCCGAGGAGGGTGGCGGTGCCCGCGAGCCGGTTGCCGCGCAGCCGTCGCCACCACAGGGCGCCGCCGGTGAGCGCGAGGACGAGGGCGCTGCCGAGGGCGAGTTGGGTCTCGACGCGCTGGAGGCCCCGGGCGCCGTACCAGTCGCAGCCGGCCGGGAGGCGGCGGGCCTGGACGTCGTAGTCGGCGCAGACGAGGAGTTGGGCGAGTTTGACGGGTTCGCCGACGAGGCGGTCGGCGGCGCCGGAGACGTCTCCGCGCCGGGCGCCGCACTCGGGTGGGGCGCCGGGGGTGGTGGCGCCCGCGTCGGCCTGCCAGCAGTTGCCGCCGCCCTGGCCGTCCCACCAGACGTCGGTGCGGTTGGGGCGGGAGGCGCCCGAGCGGTCGACGCCGAGGTGGTTGCCGGCGTAGCGGTTGTGGTGGGAGGTGTCGGTCTGCTTGCCCCAGGCGGACTCGCCGCGGATGAAGGCGGGGACGGCGTTCAGGTAGAAGGCGGTGCGCTGGTGGCCGTAGACCCAGTTGTCCTCGTAGAGGTTCCAGTTGCCGCCGGCGGTGATGATGCCGGTGCCGGGCGGCATGGAGATCTGGGGGCAGACGACGCCTCGCTCGTAGCCGCGTTCGACGGGCGGCCTGGCGCAGGTGCCGTCGGCGACGTACGGGTAGTAGTTCTGGTTGTTGTCGTGGATCAGGTTGCGTTCGAAGCGGGCGTGGTTCTGGGGCAGTCCGGGGTGGCCGGGGAAGGCGGAGTCCATGGAGGCGCCGCCCATGTTGTGGTCGAACTCGTTGTCGTGGACCCAGACCGAGTCCCCGGCGGTGCCGGAGTAGCCGACCATGTTGTGGTGGCTGCGGCAGCCGGTGATCTCGATGGAGTGGCGGGGGACGTCGTAGCCGCGGCCGTCGTTGATGTTCGAGGCCGAGCCCGGGTAGAGGCCGGAGTCGCCGTTGCCGTAGGACTCGCAGTTCTTGTAGAGGCCGTGGTCGGAGGCGAAGGTGAGGAAGCCGTACTCGTCGTTCCAGCGGGTGAGGACGTCGTCGATGACGAAGCCGTCGGCGGCGAGGACGTACAACGAGTTGAAGGTGGTGCGCTGGGCGGTGAAATTGCGGAAGTAGACGCCGTCGGAGCCGTCGGCGCGGATCGCGTTGAGCTTCTGGTACGTGGCGTCGATGACGACGTCGAGGCGGGAGGCGCCGGTGCCCTCGATCTGGAGGTCCTTCTTGCCGAGGATCGCGACCAGGTTCTGGTTGTGCGGGCACTGCCGCTGCTGCTCGTAGCTGAGGATCTGGTAGCCGAGGGCGGAGTTCGGGGCCTTCAGGCGGGCGCAGGCTCCGGTGGGCGGGGGTTGCGAGGGTTCCTCCTCGTAGAGGCCGGGGAGGATCGCGATCGTGAGGCCGGGCCGGTCGACGGCGTCGACGGCCTGTTGGAGGTGGCGGTGTCCGGAGGTGGCGCAGCGCTCGAAGAGGGCGAGGTTGCGGGCCTTGAGGGCGGCCGGGAAGCCGGAGATCCGACGCGCGAAGTCGGCCCGGTCGGTCTTGCAGACGAGGAGGTCGGGTTCACCCGTGCGGAGCTTCGGCACGCTGCCGGAGCCGTCGGGGAAGGTGACGGGCCGCTCCTCGTGGGCCTGGGCCCCGGGGGCGGTGAAGAGGGTCGCGGCGAGCGCCGCGAGCACGACCGAGAGCGCGAGGACGAACCTTCGGGTCCGGGACATGCGCGTGAGAGTAGAGCAATGTTCATCTTTTTTGACCCCTTCGCGCACACATCGGTCCGTACCCCCGCACCCCCGCGCTCCCACCCCCCGCACTCCCGCACTCCCGCACCCGTGCACCGTTGACGGGAGGCGCGCGGAATCCTACGGTCTCCCATAGGATTCCCTTGCGGGCTCAGGACAGGAGCGGGCGATGACCACGGAGCAGGCCAGGAAGACGGCCGAGGCGCTCACCTACAGCACCGGTTTCGGCAACGAGCACAGCTCGGAGGCGGTCCCCGGCGCACTGCCGCACGGCCGCAACTCGCCGCAGCGCGCACCCCTCGGCCTCTACGCCGAGCAGCTCAGCGGCAGCGCCTTCACCGAGCCGCGGACGCACAACCGCCGCTCCTGGCTCTACCGGATCCGCCCGTCGGCCGCGCACCCGCCGTACACCCGGATCGACAACGGTGCGCTGCGCGGCGCCCCGTTCACCGAGACGGTGCCCGACCCCAACCGGCTGCGCTGGAACCCGCTGCCCGACCCGGCGCCGGGCACGGACTGGCTGGCCGGCCTGTGGACGCTCGGCGGCAACGGCGACGCGACCCAGCGCACCGGCATGGCCGTGCACCTCTACCACGCCAACGCCTCCATGGAGCGGGTCTTCGGCGACGCGGACGGCGAGCTGCTGATCGTCCCCGAGCGCGGCGGCCTCCTCCTCCGCACCGAGCTCGGCCTGCTCGGCGTCCGCCCCGGCGAGGTCGCGCTGGTCCCGCGCGGGGTCCGCTTCCGCGTCGAACTGCTCGACGAGACCGCGCGCGGCTACGTCTGCGAGAACTACGGCGCCCCCTTCCAGCTCCCCGACCTCGGCCCGATCGGCGCCAACGGCCTGGCCAACGCCCGGGACTTCCGGGCCCCGGTCGCCGCCCACGAGGACGTCGAGGGCCCGGTCGAGGTGGTCAACAAGTACTGCGGCAACCTCTGGTCCGCGACGTACGGGCACTCCCCGCTGGACGTCGTCGCCTGGCACGGCAACCACACCCCGTACGTCTACGACCTGCACCGCTTCAACGTCATCGGGTCGATCTCCTACGACCACCCCGACCCGTCGATCTTCACGGTGCTCACCTCGCCCTCCGACACCCCGGGGCTCGCGAACGTGGACTTCGTGGCCTTCGCCCCGCGCTGGCTGGTCGGCGAGGACACCTTCCGGCCGCCGTACTTCCACCGGAACGTGATGAGCGAGTACATGGGCCTGATCGAGGGCGCGTACGACGCCAAGACCGCCGGAAAGGGGGGTTTCGTACCCGGCGGCGGCTCGCTGCACAACATGATGTCCGCGCACGGCCCCGACCGGGAGACCTTCGACAAGGCCAGCGCCGCCGAGCTGAAGCCGCAGAAGATCGACGACGGACTCGCCTTCATGTTCGAGACCCGCTGGCCGGTGACCGCGACCCCGCAGGCCGCGGACGCCGACCACCTGCAGAGGGGGTACGACGACGTGTGGCAGGGTCTGGAGCGCCATTTCCGGCCGTGACGCCCCGGCCGGAAGACCGTAGCCCCCGTACGGAGGACCCGTGACCGCCTTCGCTCCCGACTCGCTGGTCCTGAACCGCAAGCTGCCGCTCTGGTACCAGGTGTCGCAGTCGCTGCGCGCCTCGATACTGGGCCGCACGTCCGACGCCTCGCTGCGGCTGCCCACCGAGGAGCAGCTCGCCGCCCACTACGGCGTGAGCGTCCTGACCATGCGCCAGGCCCTCAAGGAGCTGGAGGAGGAGGGCCTGATCAGCCGGCACCGGCGGCGCGGCACCTTCATCGAGCCGGGTGCCCGCCGCTCCACCCCGCGCCGGCTGCTGGGCTCGATCGACGCGATCGTGGCCCAGCAGTCGGGCGAGCGGACGACGGTCCTCGGGCACGGCACGGAGCCGGTGCCCGGGGAGCTCGCGGAGTACTTCCCCGACGTGCCCGAGGTCGTGGCGTACCGGCGGCTGCGCAGCGACGGGGAGAGCGGCGAGCCGACGAACTGGGCGGAGAACGCGGTGCTGCCCGAGCTCGCCGCCGTGATCGACCCGGCGGACCTGGAGCGCTGGCCGATGACGAAGGTGCTGCGGGACGTGGTCGGGGTGCGGATCAGCCGCATCACGGACACGGTCGAGGCCCGTCTCGCCGACCCGGAGACGGCGGGCCTGCTCCAGGTCCCGCTGCTCTCCCCGATCCTGCACTACACGGGCGTGACCTACGACGAGGAGGGCCGGGTCGTCGACGTGGCCCGGATCCGCTACCGCGGCGACCGCTTCTCCTTCACCGTCACGGTCGAAGCCCACTGACGTGCTGGAGGCGCACCGACGGCGGTCGTTAGCATGCGGGGCGTGACCGATGACGCCCGGCCGCAGGACGCGCCCCTCCTCGACGAGTTGATGCCGTGGTCCGTGGCCCCGCTGCGGTTCGGCCGTTCCTGGATCGTCGCCCCCGACGCGCGGACCCTGCGGACCCGCTGGGACCGGCTCGTGGCCGCCGAGGGGGCCGAGCGGGAGGCGCTGTTCCGGCCCAGCCGGGCGCGGACCCCGGCGAGCGCGGTGGCGGCGCTGCCCGGCCAGCGCACCGGGACCGTGCGGTTCGCGCGCGAGGCGGGTCCGTGCCCGGCGCCGGTGCGGGTGGCGCACGGCCCGTTCGACGAGCAGTGGCTGCTCCCCGACCACCGGCTGATCGACACCGCGCGGCCGGAGCTGTGGCGGGTCGCCGGGGAGCCGCAGCTCTTCGCCGTCGAGCAGGGGTACGCGCCGGGGGCGGCCGGGCCCGCGCTCCTGGTGACGGCCGCGCTGCCGGAGGGCCGCTCCCCGGCGGGCCGTCCGGGCCGGATCCGGCCGCTGTTCCGGCGTCCCGGCGGCCACGAGCCCAACCTCGCGCCCGGCCTCCTGGACTTCATCGGGGAGCGGTACGGGGACGGGGCCGACGCCCATGACTGGCTGGCGTGGACGGTGGCGGCGGCCCGCCCCTCCCCCGCCGGGTGCCGCGTCCCGCTCCCCGCCGGCCCGGAGGCCTGGACGGCGGGCGTGGCGCTCGGCCGGGACCTCCTCGACGTGCAGCTGCGGGGCGCGCTGAGCGGGACGAAGCCCCGCCTTCCGGGCGGCCGCCGCCCCTACGTGCGGGCGGCGGTCCCGGCGCGCCCGACGACGCTGGCGTACGACTCCGAGGACGAGGCGCTGGTCCTCGACGGGGGCCGGATCTCCCCCGTACCGGCGGAGGCCTGGGAGTTCCGGGTGGGCGGGGTGCGGGTCCTGGAGCAGTGGTTCGCGCACCGGACCGCTCCGGCGGAGCCCGGCACCCTGGAGGCGATCGGGCCGGCCGCCTGGCCGCAGGAGTGGACCTCGGAGCTGCTCGACCTGATCACCGTGCTCGCGCTGCTCGGAGCGCGGGAGCCGGAGCGGGCGGCCTTCGCGGCGGAGGGCCGGACGGAGGGCGCGACGGCCCTGCGCGCCGCCGGAGTGCTGCCGCCGCCCGCCCGGGCCCGCCGCCCCGCGTCCGTACTGGACCACCGGGAGGAGGGCCCGGAGGGGCAGTTCATGCTCCTGTGACCGGGAGCGGGGTCGGGTGCGGGCCCGGCCGGGGAGTGACGCATCCCCGGGTGACAAGGGCCGGTCCGGCAGGGTAGGCAGGGCGGTCATGAGCACTCAGCCCCTCCCCCTCGAAGGGATCACGGTCGTCGCCGTCGAGCAGGCGGTCGCCGCGCCCTTCGCCACCCGTCAGCTCGCCGACCTCGGCGCCCGCGTCGTCAAGGTCGAGCGCCCCGACGGCGGTGACTTCGCCCGCGGGTACGACACCGCCGCCCGGGGCCTGGCCTCCCACTTCGTGTGGTGCAACCGCGGCAAGGAGTCGGTGGCGGTCGACCTCAAGGACCCCCGGGGCCTGGCCCTCGTCCGGCGGATGGCGGCCGGGGCCGACGTCTTCGTGCAGAACCTGGCGCAGGGCGCGGCGGCCCGTCTCGGCCTCGACGCCGCCACCCTGTGCGCCGCGCACCCGCGACTGATCGCGGTGGACGTCTCGGGGTACGGGGCGGAGGGGCCGTACGCGCACCGGCGGGCCTACGACATGCTCGTCCAGTGCGAGGCGGGCCTGGTGTCGGTGACCGGCACCCCGGAGCAGCCCGTCAAGTCGGGCATCCCGGCGGCCGACATCGCCGCCGGGATGTACGCCTTCTCGGGCGTCCTCGCCGCGCTCGTGCGGCGCGGCGCGACCGGCCGGGGCGGGCCGGTGGAGGTCTCCCTCCTCGACTCGCTCGCCGAGTGGATGGGGCATCCGCTGCACCACGGAACGCACGGGGGCGCTGCCCCGGCGCGCACGGGGCTCGCGCACGCGGTGATCGCCCCGTACGACGCCTATCCGACGGCGGACGGGGGCCTGGTGCTGCTCTCCGTGCAGAACGACCGGGAGTGGCGGCGGCTCGCCGAGCAGGTGATCGGCCGGCCCGGTCTCGCCGACGATCCGGCCTTCGCGACGAACGCGGCGCGGGTGGCCGGGCGCGCGGCGACGGACGCGGTGGTCGCGCGGGCGCTGGCCCCGCTGACGACGGAGGGGGCGCTGGCCCGGCTCGACGCGGCGGGCATCGCCTGCGCCCGGCTCAACTCCGTGGCGCAGCTCGCGGACCATCCGCAGCTGACGGCCCGTGACCGGTGGCGGGAGGTGGAGTCGCCGGTCGGGCCGCTGCGGACGCTGCTGCCCCCGATCGTGTTCCCGGACGCGCCGGAGCCGCGGATGGACCGGATCCCGGCGCTCGGACAGGACACGGACGAGGTCCTCGCCGAACTCGGCCTGCGGGAGGCGGAGGTGAGGGAGCTCAGGGACGCGGGCGTGGTCGCCTGACGGGGTGGGGGGCCGGGGTGGGGGCGGTCCGGACCGGGGCGGCCGTGGGGGAAGCGGTGGTACGGGGGCGGGCCGGACCCGGATGGCCGCGCGGGCCCCGGCGGTACGGGGACGGCTCGGGCCCGGGCGACCGTGCGGGGTCCGGCGGTACTACGGGGACGGATCGGGCCCGGGGGGCCGTGCGGGGCCCGGCGGTACGGGCACGACGAACGCCGGACGGGCGGGGACACGTCCGGCGGGGTCGTGGTCGGGGCCGTACGGGCGGCCGGGACGCGGACGGGCTAGTGGCGGGTGCCGAAGAGGGAGCGGCGGAGCCGGCGGAGCGGTGCGAAGAGCGAGACCCGGGCGCTGCGGCTGCGGTGGCCGTGCACCGGAGCCTCCCGCGTACGCGTCGTCAGTTCCCGCATCAGCAGGGTCGCCTCGGCCGCCTCGCGCTGGGGCACGGCGGGACCGCCGAGCACCGCGAGGTGACGGTCGAGCCGCGAACTGGTCGCGCTGCTCCCGCAGGTGATGGCAGGCACTCGCGGCCTGCTGCGCATTGCTATCTGTTCCATGTCACTCCCCACCCGTACAAGGGCACCCGACCCGGGCAGGTTAACCCTATCGCTCCGTCATGACACCCGTGTATCCCGGCGTCGGGATTCAACGCACTCGTACGGGGGTTGACGGTCACCCTCCGAATCCGTCAGATTCCAGGGCGAGTTGGACAGGGCTCGAACACCTGTCGAACCGTCACGAACCATCCTGCACTCCGGGGTGACCGCCCGGGGTGCGGAGGGACGTGTGATCTCCACCACCAAGATCCACCGGCGGGACCAGGAGGTCCGCACCCGCGTCGGACCGGAGCCGGGAGGGCGGCCCTCGGTTACCGTGGATCCATGACGGTGATCGCGGGTCGTTACCGGCTTCTGGACGTCCTGGCCGAAGGGGCGACGGGCACCGTCTGGCGCGCCCTGGACGGGACGAGCGGCCATGAGGTGGCCCTGAAGGAGTCCCGGGTCCCGCCCGGCCTCCCGGCGGACGAGGTGCCGCTGCTCCACGCGCGGCGGGAGCGCGGGGCGCGGGCCGCCGCGCGGATCTCCCACCCCTCCGTCGTACGGGTCCTCGGCGTGGTCACCGACGACGGCCGGCCCTGGGTGGCGACGGAGCTGGTCCGGGGCCTCACCCTCGCCGAGACCCTGGAGGCGGGCGGCCCCCTGCCGGCGCGCGAGGCCGCGCGCGTCGGCGCCGAGGTCCTGGCCGGACTGCGGGCGGCCCGGGAGGCGGGCGTCCCCCACCGGGGCGTGGAGCCGGAGGACGTGCTCCTGGGCAACGACGGCCGGGTCGTCGTCACCGGCTTCGGCGGCGCGTCGCGGGCAAAGACGGAGGAAGCGGGCCCGACCGAGGAGTTGCGCTCCCTGGGAGCGCTCCTGGGGAGGATCGCGGACGACCGGTCCGGTCCGCTGGGCACGGTGATCGACGCGCTCCTGGGCGAGGGGCCCGGGGGCGTCCCGACGGCGGAACGGGCCGAGCGGGAGCTGCGGCGGGTGGCGGACGGCGGCGCACGGACGCCCGCGGGCGGCTCACGGGCGGACGGGTCCGGCCCACGGGCGGGCGACGACGGCACGCGGGCGGGCGGCGGCGCACGGGCGGGCGACGGCGCGCCGGGGACGGGTGCCGCTCCGGCGGACGCGCCCGCGACGCACCAGGGCGCCCACGGGAACGGCACGGCCTCCGCACCCGGCACGCCGTCCGGCCGGAGGACGGGGGCGCCCCGCCGGGTCCCCGTCCTGGTGGCCGGGATCGTCGGGGCGCTGCTCATCGCGGGGGCGCTGGTCTACCACGCGGTGCGGGACGACGGGCCGGGCGCCGGGCCGGGTGCGCCGGGCGGTGTCACGAGCACCGTTCCGGCCGGTTCCGGCGCCACGGGGGCGGACGGCGTACCGGCTACGCCGCGTTCCTGAAGGTCGGCAGGTAGCCGCCGGACTGTCCGGCGGCGGTCGGGTGGTACGACTCGCCGATGTTGAGCCAGTTGACGCTGTGCAGCCAGGCCGAGCCGGAGCAGATCTCGTGTCCGGTGAAGGCGGAGACGACACTGGCGAAGGTGTAGCCGTGGTCGGCCGCGCGCTTGGCCACGGCGGCGTTGAGGTAGTCGGAGGCTCCGTTGATGGCGCGGCGCTCGCCCTCGCTCAGGCCGGCGACGCAGGTGCCGTTGAGCTGGTAGAAGCGCGGGTAGCCGAGGACGACCACGCGGGCGTTGGGCGCCTTGGCCCTGATGGCGTCGTACACGGAGTCGAGCTTGCCGGGCAGGGTGGAGTCGACGTAGGCCTTGGCCTGATTCACACGGCTGACGCAGGTGGACTCGGACTGGAGCACACAGGTCGTCATGACGTCGGCGAAACCGGCGTCATTTCCCCCGATCGTGACGGAGACCAGATCGGTGGCGGCCGAGAGCGGTCCGAGCTGATTCGCGGTCACATCACCCGTTCGGGCGCCCGAGCAAGCGGTGAAGGCGAACGAGGAGGGGGCGTTCGCGTTCTTCCAGAGGACGGGATACGCCTTCGTGGAGCGCTTGCAGTCGCCGCTGGCGCTGTCGTAGCTGCCGGCTCCCACGCCGGAGGAGTACGAGTCGCCCAGCGCCACGTAGTCGAGTGCGGCGGACTCCGCGGCCTGGGCGGCGCCCGCTCCGGTGAGGGCGAGGACGGCGCCGAGGAGGAGCGAGGAGGAGAGGGCGGTGAATCGGGACAGTCTCATGGAACCTCCCTGTAGCAGGATCTCTGCGTTACCAGGTAGTAGCAGTGGATCCGCCACCCCGGAAGTGTTCATGTCAAAACTGGGGGTGAACTTCCTCCGACCCTCCGTCAGGGACCGTCGAGATCCGGCCACGAGGGGAAGCGGATGGTCCGCTCCCGCTCTCCACCGCGGAAGGTTCGTCTCCCCCGGCCGGCCGCGCGGCGAGCACGACGGGGGCGGCGCGCTCGTCTGGCGCGCCCGGGGCGCCCTGCGCGGCCACGGGACCTGACGTACCGCCACTCCGGCGACCGGGGAGCGTGCCCCGCCCAAAACACGGTGCGCGGCGCAACCGGTTGCCGGATCATGAGCGCCATGGCTGACACCCCACCGGCACCGTCCGCGCCGCAGCGGTCGCTGCCGATCCGGCTGAACCTCGACGACAGCGACGCGCCGTCGGACGTCGTCGACGCGCTGTTCCTCGGCCGCTTCGCGACCGGCGAGCAGCCCCACGCCCACAGCACCACCCTGGACCGGGTCAGGCCGGAGGCGACGCTGCTCCCGGCGGGCGCGCGCGTGCTGCGGGCCTCGAAGGACGACGACCGCAGCGCCCTGCTCGCCGAGGGCGAGGGCTGGACGCTCCTGGTCTCCCGCTGGAACCGGGGCGCGGACGTCACCGTGACGGCCTCGGACGAGGAGCTGGCGCGGCGGATCCTCGGCGAGGCCACGGAGGGGGCGAAGGACGAGCCGGAGCCGCAGCCCGAGAACGTGACGATGGGCTTCTGGCACATGTCGCCCCGGCGCGGCCCGCACCGCACCACCCGGCAGATCAGCGCCGGGACGTGGGAGGAGGTCCGGTCCCACTACTCGGCGCCGGTGGCCGAGTCCATGGACCGGCTGATGGAGGTGACGCCCGACTCCGTCGCGGGGCGCCTCCTGCTGCTGCACGGGCCGCCGGGGACCGGCAAGACGTCCGCGCTGCGGACCCTGGCGCGGTCCTGGCGGGACTGGTGCCAGGTGGACTGCGTGCTCGACCCGGAGCGGCTCTTCAACGACGTCGGCTATCTGATGGACATCGCCATCGGGGAGGACGAGGGCACGGCGAAGGGACGCTGGCGGCTGCTGCTCCTGGAGGACTGCGACGAGCTGATCCGGGGCGAGGCGAAGCACACGGCGGGGCAGGCCCTGTCGCGGCTGCTGAACCTGACGGACGGCCTGCTGGGACAGGGGCGGAACGTCCTGGTCGGGGTCACCACCAACGAGGACCTGGAGCGGCTGCACCCGGCCGTGGTCCGGCCGGGCCGCTGTCTGGCCCGCATCGAGGTGGGGCCGCTGAGCCGGGCCGAGTCGGTGGCGTGGCTCGGGCGCGAGGAGGGCGTGCCGCGCGAGGGCGCGACGCTGGCGGAGCTGTTCGCGCTCCGCCGCGGCACGCCCCCGGCGGACCTTCCCGAGCCCCGCACGGCGGGAGCGGGGCTGTACCTGTAAGCCCCCCAGGGCCTGTCCGGCGGGTCGGACCCCAGCTGTCGTACTAGCTGTCGTACGCGGCCCGCAGGGCCTCGCTCATCGCCGCCTCGGCGGCCTCGCGGCTGAGGCCGAGGCGGCGGGTCTCCTCGGCGTACTGGGCGGCGGCGGTGGCGGCCCGGCGGCTCGCCGCGTCCCCGGCGGCGGCGACGAAGGTCCCGTGGCGCCCGCGCGTCTCGATGACCCCGTCCGCCTCAAGGGCCTTGTACGCCTTGGCGACCGTGTTCGCTGCGAGCCCCAACTGCTCCGCGAGTCCCCGTACCGTCGGCAGTTTGTAGCCGACCGGCAGTCCGCCCGACCGGGCCCGCTCCGAGATCTGGGCACGCAGTTGTTCGTAGGGAGCGGTGGTGGATTCGTGGTCCACGACGATGGTGAGTGTCACCCGCCGATTCTGCCCCCACCCCGCCGGAAAAGGGGAGGCGGCGGTGCGTGCTCCGGCCGTAACGTGCGCCCACATGACTCTGATCGTCCGTTACGCGGGGGACGGGGACGCCGAGGGCTTCGCCCGGGTCCGCCGTGCCGCGCTCCCCTTCATGCTCGCGACCCCGGAACAGCTCGTGTTCGACTGGGCGCACGCCCACCCCGACAGCCACGCGCGCCCGTTCGTGGCCGTGGCCGGGGACGGCGGGATCGTCGGCACCGTCCAGCTGCGGATCGCCCACGACTCGCCGGAGCCGGGCATCGGCTCCCTCAACGTGTACGTGGACCCCGCCCACCAGGGCCTCGGGGCGGGGACGCTGCTGCTGCGCGCCGCCGAGGAGCACCTCGCCGGGCACGGGGCGCGCACCCTCTACAGCTGGGTCCTGGACGCGCCGGAGCACCGTGCCTGGGCCGGGCGGCGGGGCTACTCCCCCAGCCGCTCCGCCCATTTCCTCCGGCTCGACCTGACGGGGGCCGGGCTGCCGCCGCTCCAGGCGCCGCCCTCCGGCGTCGAGCTGCTGACGGCCGAGGACTTCGCGGCCGACCCCCGGCCGCTGTTCGAGCTGGACGCGGTGACGACCGCGGACGAGCCGGGCGACGTGGCGGTCGAGCTGGACGACTACGCGCACTGGCTGGAGACCACCTGGGAGCATCCCCTCTTCGACCGGTCGCTGACGACGGTCGCGGTGGTGGACGGGGTGCCCGCCGCGTTCAGCGCGGCACAGACGGACGGACTCGGCCGGTACAACACGGGGATGACGGGCACGGCTCCGGGCTTCCGGGGCCGGGGGCTCGCCAAGCTGGTGAAGAACGCGTCCCTGCACCGGGCCCGGGAAGCGGGCTGTACGGAGGCGTTCACCGGGAACGACGCCGGCAACGGGCCGATGCTGGCGATCAACAAGTGGTTCGGGTACGAGATCGCGGCGACGGAGGTGCGGCATGTCCGGACGCTCGGTTGAGGTCGTCCTGACGAAGGCGGGCCGGACGAAGATCCGCTATCCGGCCGAGGTCCTCGTGGAGGGGCCGGGCCGGCTCTCGGTGCGCGCGCCGTGGGCGGCCGAGGGGGTGCGGGACTTCGGCTTCGTGCGGTTCGAGCCGGGCGACGTCTTCGTGGAGCACTACTGGCGGGACCGCTGGTTCACGGTCAAGGAGGTGCGGTCGGCCGACGGCGTCCTCAAGGGCTGGTACTGCGACGTCACCCGGCCGCCCGCGATCGGCGGCTCCGGGGTGGTGGTCGAGGACCTGGACCTGGACCTGTGGGTGTCGGCGGACGGCAGCGAGGTGCTGCGGCTCGACGAGGACGAGTTCGCGGCGAGCGGTCTCGCCGCCTCCGATCCGGAGGCGGCGGACCGGGCCGTGGCCGCCCTGGACGAGCTCGAAGCGCTCGGCCGCGCCGGTCTGGTCGACCTGCTGGGCCGGGCGTAGGAGTCGTCAGCGCAGCTCGACGTCCGCCTTCTCGCTGACGAGGAAGCGGGGCAGCGGCAGACCGGTCCCGCTGAGCTGCATGAGGGTGGCCTCCACGCGGGCGGCGCCGGGGCTGTAGGCGGGCTCCTTCACCACGGAGCTGTTGGTCCAGGTGTGGAGGTGCCCGTCGCAGACGGCCCGGGTGCCGCCGATGCCGGTGGAGCGGTCCCCCTGGACGAGGGTGGAGCTGACGAAGACGGGGCCCGTGCTGTCGTCGAGGCAGCGGTAGGTGCCGGAGAGGGTGACGGTGCTGTCGTCGGCGACGGTTCCGTACGCGTCGACGAAGAGGCCGTTGGTGAAGAGGCCGTCGCGGACCTGGCTCGCGGTGAGCCGGTCGGTGGCGTGGCGGCCGTCGGTGTGGTGGTCGCCGGCGTGGTGGCCGTCGGCCCCTCCCGCGTGGGCGAGGGGGGCGACGGCGGCGGTGAGCAGGGCGGCTGCGGCAAGAACGAACCGGACGCGCATGGGGGGTCCCTTCGGGGGTGGGGGATGGTACTGCCCGCCAGGGATACCCGGATCCGGCCGTCAGATGGCCGAAGTTCATCCCTTCGGTGGGGCGGGGTCCTCACGCCGGGTGACCGCCCGCCGCAGGAGCGGCCAGGCGAGCAGGAGGACGACGACCGCGTACACGGTGATCGAGAACGGGGTGTTCACGAGGCCGGCCGGTGAGCCGTCGCCGATCTGGAGGGCGCGGCGCAGCTGCTGTTCGGCGGCCGGGCCGAGGATGACGCCGATGACGGCGGGCAGCACCGGCAGGCCGTAGCGCCGCATCCCGAGGCCGATCAGGCCGATGACGAGCAGGACGACCAGGTCGAGTGCCTCGCCGCCCACCGCGTACGCGCCGACGGCGGCGAAGAAGAGGATGCCGGCGTAGAGGTAGGGGCGGGGGATGCGCAGCAGCCTGGCCCAGACGGGGGCGAGCGGCAGGTTGAGGGCGAGCAGCAGCAGCATGCCGACGAAGAGCGAGGCGATCAGGCCCCACACGAGCTCGGGCTCCCGCTCGAAGAGCAGCGGGCCGGGCTGGATGCCGTACTGCTGGAACGCGGCCAGCATCACGGCGGCGACGGCGGTCGTGGGCAGGCCGAGGGTCAGCATGGAGACGAGCGTGCCGGCGGCGGAGGCGGAGGCCGCCGCCTCGGGTCCGGCGACGCCCTCGACGGCGCCCTTGCCGAACTGCTCCTTGTGCTTCGAGAGCCGCTTCTCGGTGACGTACGAGAGGAAGGTCGGGATCTCGGCGCCGCCGGCCGGGATCGCGCCGAAGGGGAAGCCGATGAACGGGCCGCGCAACCAGGGCTTCCAGGTGCGCCTCAGATCCTCCCGGCCCAGCCAGGGGCGGCCGACCGGGATGGCCTCGCCCGCCGTGCGGCGCAGGTGCGCGGCGACCCACAGGGCCTCGCCGATGGCGAAGAGGCCGACCGCGACGATGACGACGTCGACGCCGTCGGCGAGCTGGAGCGAGCCGAGGGTGAGGCGCTGCTGTCCGGTCATCGAGTCGAGGCCGACCAGGCCGATGGTGAGGCCGACGAGCAGGGAGGCGAGGCCGCGGACGCGGGAGGAGCCGAGGACGGAGGTCACCGCGATGAAGGCGAGGACCATGAGGGCGAGGTAGTCGGGGGCGCCGATGTCGACGGCGAGTGCGGCGACGGTGGGGGCGAGGACGACGAGCAGGATCGTGCCGATCATGCCGCCGGCGAAGTGGCCGACGGCCGCCGCGGCGAGCGCCTGGGCGCCGCGGCCCGCCTTGGCCATCGGGTTGCCCTCGATGGCGGCGACGACGGCCGCGCTCTCGCCGGGGGTGTTGAGCAGGATGGAGGTGGTGGAGCCGCCGAACATGGCGCCGTAGTAGATGCCGGCGAACATGATGAAGGCGCCGGTCGGGTCGAGTCCGTAGGTCACCGGGAGCAGCAGGGCGACGGCCATGGCGGGGCCGATGCCGGGCAGGACGCCGATGGCGGTGCCGAGGAGCACGCCGAGGGCGGCCCAGAGCAGGTTCACCGGGGTGAGGGCGGTCCCGAAGCCGTCGAGGAGGGAGTTCAGGGAATCCACGGGTCAGATCACTCCCATCAGGGGGCCGCCGGGCAGCGGGACGCCGAGCAGCCGGTCGAAGACCGCGTAGGTGAGGAGCGACAGGGCCGCCGCGATCAGCGGGTCGCGGTGGAGGTGGCGGCTGCCGAGGGCGTACGCGGCGCCCCAGAAGAGGAGGGCGCCGGCGACGGGGAAGCCGACGGGGCCGATGAGGACGGCGAAGCCGAGGAAGACGCCGGCCAGGAGCAGGACGGTGCGCCAGTCGGCGGGTTCGGTCAGGTCGACGTCCTCCCCGGACTCGGCCTCGCCCCGGCCGCCGTGCAGGACGTCGACGGTGAGCAGGACGGAGACGACGAGGAGGCCGCACCCGACAACGAGGGGGGCGGTGGCCGGGCCGACCGGGCCGCGCCCGGTGACGGTGGCGTCGAGGGTGAGGGCGTCGGTGAGGACGAGGACGCCGAGGAGGAAGAGGAGGGCTCCGACGCCGAGTTCGGAGCGTCCGCGCAGCCGGGTGGGGACGGTCGGCTTCACAGTCCCAGCTCCTTCAGTACGGAGGCGACGCGCCGGTCCTGTTCGGCGAGGAAGTCGCCGAAGCGCTCGCCGGGCAGGAAGGCGTCGTCCCAGCCGTGGGTGTTCGTCGACGCGCGCCACTGCGGGGAGTCGTGCAGGGCGGTGACGAGGGCGACGAGCTTGTCGCGCTCGGCGTCGGAGAGGCCGGGCAGGGCGACGACGCCGCGCCAGTTGGTGAACTCGGTGTCGAGTCCGGCCTCGCGGAGGGTGGGGACGTCGAGGCCGGGGACGCGCTTCGGGCCGCAAGCGGGGCCAGGCTACCCCGACTAGACGCTGAGGCAGAAAGATTCCGAGAACGAGCCTCGGCCCTTCGGCCGCTTCCGTATCCTGCAACAATGAATGCTGAGACTATCGCCAATGCGGTCGCTAGCGTAATCGCTTCACTCGGGGCACTTGCCACAATCATGAGTCGCCGCAAGAGATGGAGAAGCGATATTCGCGAGAACTTGTCACTCGCGGAAGAGCTTGAAAAGAATTCTCTGATTCGCGAACAAACGCCCGCCGTCGCTTGGCTAAACACCAAAATCGCATTGGACGTGGCAAAGCTATCGGGTCAAAATTTGGGGACCCCCAAGAAACCCATCCCATGGGGAAGCGTATTTTTCAGTTCATCGACCATGGCGGCATTCGGCTACTGGGCATACTGGCTGAACAGTGAAGGATTCGTCTGGTACTCAGTCCTCCCTGGCATCGTGGCATTCCTAATGGCAATGTCCACCTACGGATCGTTCTTGAACCGAGAGATCCTTCCCGAGAATGAGAGTGACCTACCGGATGGTGCGATCCCTCTGCGATCCGAACAGGCTTCTGAGCGCATCTCGCAGAACTCCAACATGATGGTCTCCACCGGGGATGAGAGGTTTGGAGAGGGACGCCAGCTTGACATCGCCTTCCGCTTCTTCACGCATGCAGCAAAAGGAGAGTTTGACCAGGCCATTGCCCTGACAGATCCGAATTGGCTGCTATGCAGGATTCAAGCTTGGTTGTGGAATAACCAGGAACGCTTTGGCGAGAATGTTGAAGTTCTAGAAAACGTGGCCACCGAAATGATTCGAGACAGAAGCGACCATGACGCCTGGGCCGACTACAAAGAATCAGAGATCTCAGAGTTCGAGAGCACGTGGGGACTCCTTGACCCCGAGAAGATGGGTGGGGCAAGCCGTCGCCGTCGGGTCGCACGCGACTACGACCTAGTCATCTTGGCGCCCCTCGGGAATAGTGGAGGATACTATGTCAACTCTGCCACTATCGCACCCGGGGCCTTGACTTTTCTGATGCGCCGTCACGAAGGTCGGTGGGTAGTGGCAAGCCATTTGACGGCAGCACCGCCGACGCCCGGGTTTCCTCCCGCATGGTGGATTGTGGGTGACCCAAGCGTCGAGGCACTGCCTGATTAGTACTCCAGTGAGATTTCGCGTCCTGAGCTGAGGGTTGTCGTTGTCCGGGTATGGAGGCGATGGCTGAAGTAGACCGCTGGCAGGCTGAGTTGGAGTCGGTGTTCGCTCGGGTGGCGGGCCGGTTCGTCCGGACGGATCTGCGGCGGCGGATGCGGGACTATGTGCGTGGTCTGCTGGCGCCGGTCGGGCGGAAGAACGGCTGGCAGCTGGCCGAGTGGGCCGGCCATCGTGATCCTGCGGGTCTGCAGCTTCTGCTCAACGGTGCCCGGTGGGATGTCGAGGCGGTCCGGGACGACCTGCGTGACTATGTCGCCGAGCGGCTCGGTCCGGGCGGGGTGCTGGTCATCGACGACACCGGGTTCATCAAGAAAGGCGCCACGTCGGCCGGGGTGGGCCGGCAGTACACCGGAACCTCGGGAAAGATCGTCAACTGTCAGATCGGGGTGTTCGCCGCCTACGCCACCGCCTCGGGGCGTGCCCTGGTCGACCGGGAGCTCTACCTGCCCAAAGCCTGGGCATCCGATCGCGAACGCTGCCGGGCCGCGAAGATCCTCGACGAGCGGGGCTTCGCCACCAAGGGCGAACTGGCTCGGGACATTGTCCGCCGCTGCCTCACGGCCGGCCTGCCCGCCGCATGGGTCACCGCGGACGAGGCCTACGGGCAGGACTGGCACTTCCGCCGTCTGCTCGAACAACTCGACATCGGCTACGTGGTGGCAGTGCCCAAGTCGCAGCAGGTCAAGTCGCTGGCCGGTGCCTGGCGCATCGATCAGCTCATCGAGGAAGCGCCGGATGGTGCCTGGCAGCGGCTGTCCTGCGGCAACGGGGCAAAGGGGCCACAGGTCTATGACTGGGCCGCGGCCAAGCTGCCCGCCAACATCGTCTTCGACCCCGACCCGCCGACCCATCACCGCTGGGTCATGGCCCGCCGCAGCATCTCCGACCCCGGTGAAATCGCCTACTACCTCGCCTACGCACCCGTCGGCGCCGAGATCGCCGAGCTGGCCAGGATCACCGGCTCCCGCTGGGCGATCGAGGAGTGCTTCCAGGCCGCGAAGAACGAGTGCGGCCTGGACCAGTACGAAGTCCGCCGCTACACCGGCTGGTATCGGCACATCACCCTGGCGATGCTCGCTCACGCCGTCCTGACAGCACTCGCCGCCCAGGCCCGGGAGGCCGCAAAGGGGGCTGCAGAAACGGATCAGCCTTCGTCCCGCTCACCGTGGCAGAGGTCCGGCGCCTGCTGGACGTTCTCCTGCCCCACCCCCGGCTCCACCACGACAGACGCCTACATGCCCTGAACTGGTACCACTGGCGCAGACGCCACCAAGCCACAGCCCAACACTGCCACTATCAAAGAAGAACCAGCTCAGGACACGAAATCTCACTGGAGTATTAGAGCTCATAACACGATCATGAGTTGTGCTTCTTGAGACGTCTCCAGCAGATGAGGCTGCAGGCGAGGGAGACAAAGGCGTCGCGGAGTTCGGTGCGGCGTTCCCAGCGGACAGCGAGGCGTTTGAACTGGTGGAGCAGGGCGAAGGTTTGCTCCACCGCATAGCGGAGCTTGCCCAGGCCCTCGATGTTCGGGGCACCCCTGCGGGAGATCACCGGCAGGATCCGGCGCTTGCGCAGTGCACGGCGGTTGGGGTCTGAGTCGTAGCCCTTATCGCCGAGCAGGGCTTCGGGACGCCTGCGGGGCCGACCGGGGCGTCCGGCGACGGGCGGGATGCCATCGACCAGGGCGAGGGTCTGGGTGACGTCGTTGACGTTGGCCGCGGTGGTGATGACCTTCAGCGGGGTGCCGAGTCCGTCGCAGATCAGGTGGTACTTGCTGCCCGTCTTCCGCCGGTCGACCGGCGACGGACCGGTGTCGGCTCCCCCTTTCTCGTGCGGACGTGAGAGCCGTCCACGCATGCCCTCGACCAGTCCAGCCTGCCGGCCGCGTTCAGCCCGGCGAGCAGGATCCGGTGCAGCTGGTCGAAGACCCCGGCCTTCTGCCAACGGTCCAGCCGCCGCCAGCACGTCTGCCCCGAGCCGAACCCGAGCTCCAGAGGCAGCAGTTGCCAGGCAATGTCGTTGTACAGCACATACAGGACGCCCTGCAGGCACAGCAGGTCCGGCACCGGCCGCGGCCCCGGCGACCGCTCGGGCCAGGGCGGCAACAGCGGCTCGATCAGCGCCCATAAGTCATCGTCCACGATCCACGGCCGGATAGCCATACCATCTCGAACGGCCGAATCGTCACACCGGTCACGGCCGACCAGGACTCTTCAGCAAGATCGTGTTACGAGCTCTTGGAGCGTCTAGCTTTTGGGGCCGTCCCTGGGCTGTGCGAGGGCGGCCCAAGGGCACCAACACCCACCAGCAGTCACCAGTCATCGGTCGCTGTGACCTGGATCGACAGTAGACACTCAAGGCCGGCGGGGTGGTTCCCCACTTCCTGTGCAACAAACAGCGCCCATCTCGCCAGCGCGGCCCAGCCCGCTGGGCACCATGCCGAGGTGACTGGCTTTGGAGAAGGAAACCATAGCCACGCCGCCGCTCCCCCTGTGTGGCTTCCCCAGGGGAGCCACACAGGGAGCCATCCCACACGACATCCAGCGAACGCAGACGGACGCCCACGCACCAACAGCGCCGGGCAGCGCAGGTGCTTGGGCGCCCCGTGGCAGGCGCTCTCTGAGCCCGGTCTTAGGGCCTCCTTAAAGGGGTCCTAAGGATCGCCGTCCCCCGCTCCTCGCGGGCTTTTTCGCGGTTCCGGGCGGCTAGCTTGCTGGCAACCCCCCACGTCCCGCCCTCGTGAAGGAGCTGTCCCCCCATGACCTCTCGCCGTTCGGCCGCAGTCGTCACCGCCGGTACCGTGCTGGCCCTGTCCGGGCTCTCGGCCGCGCCCGCGTCCGCGCACGGGTCGATGACGGATCCGGTGAGCCGGGTCTCGGCCTGTTACGCGGAGGGGCCGGAGTCCCCGAAGTCGGCGGCCTGCAAGGCGGCGGTGGCGGCGAGCGGGACGCAGGCGTTCTACGACTGGAACGCGGTGAACATCGCGAACGCGGCCGGGCAGCACCGGCAGCTGATCCCGGACGGCGAGCTGTGCAGCGCGGGCAACGACAAGTACCGCGGGCTCGACCTGGCGCGGGCCGACTGGCCGGCGAGCAGGCTGGACTCCGGCGCGCACACCTTCCGCTACAAGGGGACCGCGCCGCACAAGGGTTCCTTCGAGCTGTACGTGACGAAGGACGGCTACGACCCGTCGAAGCCGCTGAAGTGGTCGGACCTGGAGGCGAAGCCGTTCCTGACGGTGACCGACCCGGGGATGCGGAACGGCGACTACGTCTTCCAGGGGACCGTGCCGAAGAAGTCCGGCCGTCACCTGATCTACTCGATCTGGCAGCGCTCCGACTCCCCCGAGGCCTTCTACACCTGCTCCGACGTGGTGTTCGGGCAGGACGGCGGTTCCCCGGCGCCGAGCGCGAGCGCGCCCACCGACCAGCAGATCGAGGACGGCGCGGACCAGTCCTCGGTCGAGCACGGCGGACACGGGGACGACGACCCGGCGACCGGCGCCGGGCAGACGGACGCCGGTGACACGGGTGCCGAGGGGACCGGCACCGCGGAGGCCGGCACCGCGGGGACGGGCGGCGAGGGGACGGCGGCGGACGCGTCGTCCTCCTCGACGCCCGCCTCCCCGACGCCCGCCGCCCCGGCCACGCCCAACGCGCCCGCGCCCGCCGGTGACTCCGGTTCCGGCGTGGAGCTGGCCGAGACCGGCGGCGACTCCAGCACCCCGTACCTCGCGATCGGCGGCGCCGCCGTGCTCGCGGTCGGCGCGGCCGTGCTCTTCGGGACCGCCCGGCGCCGCCGGGCCTGACGGCCGTCCGCCCGGGCAGCACGGGGCTGTCCGGGCGGAGACGGTTCTCTGCGGCCGGTGCGTCAGGCGCTGTCCGCCGCGCCGGCCGTCTTCGTGTGTCGCACCACGGCCGAGGCGGCCAGGGCCACGACGGCCACGGCGGCCAGCAGGGCCAGTGCCCTCGCCCAGGCGGACGTGGCACCGAGGCTGCCGCTCAGCAGGTCGACGGTGCGGGCGCTCGCGACTCCGTGGAGCGCGATGACGGCGACGCCGAGGCCCGCGGCGGCGGCCCAGGCCACCAGGGTGTCCCGTACCGCGAGCCATGTGCCGCCCACCAGGCAGAGCACGGTGACGACCACGGACAGCGTCTCCGTGTCGCCGCCCGCGCGCAGGCCCGTGAGGTCCGTCGGCAGGTGGACGAGGCCGCAGGCGAGCAGCGCGAGCGCCGCGGGCCAGCGCAGGACCGACCGCAGCGCCGGGGAGGTGCTGTGGCTGCCGGGGCCCGCGGCCAGGGCGCCGTCCAGGGGCGACCCCGCCCGCTTGGCGCCCCGGGGGCGCTTCGGGGCGGCGGCAGCGGCGGCCGGGGCGGAGTCCCCCGCGGGCCCGGCCTTCCGTTCCGCGGTTTCGCGGTGCTCGGTGGGCCGCCAGTCGCCGCCGTCGGTGCCGAGGATGCCGACGAGCCGCACCACGTCCTCGATCGGTCGGCCCACCGCCGCGGCGCGCAGCGTGGTCTCGGCCTGGTGGAGGTCGTATCCCGAGGCGTTCAGGAGGGCGAGCAGTTCCCTCACCTCGTCCAGGGGGCGGGAGACGGCGGCCGCGCGGAGTGCCACGTCGGCGGGGCTGGAGAGCTCGCCGGTCTCCTGGAGCCGGGCCACGAGCGCGGCGACCTCGTTCACCGGGCGCTCGGTCGCCGCCGTCGTCAGGAGGGTGTGGATCGCCTCGTCACCGGTGTCGTCCTGGCCCGGTGCCTCCGGGGCGGTCCGCGCCGCCTCGTCGGTCTCCGCGAGGACGACCGGTGGTGCGGCCGACGGCTCGGCCGGCGGTTCGATCAGCGGTTCGGCCGGCCGATCGGGCCGCAGTGCCTCCGCCGGGGCCACGCCCCCGGGGGGCCCGGGGTCGGCCGGGGAGGCGGTCAGGACCGGGGCGTCCGGCGCGGCGCAGGGCGGCAGGGCCGGGAGGTCGGGAAGAGCCGGTACGCCGGGCACCGGGGACGGGGAGACAGCCGGCTGAGGGTGTGCCCCGGAAAGGGGCCCTTCGATCGGCTCTCTTCCTATGTCGTCTTCCGTCGGGTGGATGTGAGGAAGGTCGGTGGTCATGTCACAGGCTCCGTTCGTGGGCATCCCGGAGGCGCTCACTGTGGCTGTCTCGTGATGTGCAAGGAACGCACACTTGACTACGATTAGCGCGCATTGCACCGAGCCGTGCCATTAGAGAGCGTTTCCGTTGCGCCGACAGAGCGACGACGCGTGTGGCCGGGTCCCCTCCCTGGGGGGACCCGGCCGCGCGCGGACCGCCGTGCTAACCGGCCACGGAGAGGCAGGTGGTCGGGGTGGCGTGCGCCGGGTCGAGGGCGTTGGCGACCTCGTGGAAGGCGACCCGGTCCACCGTGCCGATCGCCACGTGCTCGGACAGGTCGAGCGCGCACTTGTCCTGGATGAGGACGTTGGTGACGTTCGGACCGCTCAGGAACTGCGTGCGGTACGGCGTGACGACCTCGTCGTACCGGGTCGCGATGACGTGGTACCGGACCCCCGGCACCGTGTCGCCGCCCTCGTTGAGCTTGGTGATGAAGGGCGAGCCGGCGATCTGGTCGGCGAGGCCCGGGGTGTTGGCGCTGATCAGGTCCTCGGCCCCGGGAAAGTACGGCAGGAGCTGGGTGAGGCCGAGCAGGGTGGTGCCGTGGTTGTCGGGGGCGATGCCGACGAGCGCGTTCACCTTCGCGGCCCCGCCGAGGAACTTGAGGTACCAGCGGGGCATCATGCCGCCCTGCGAGTGACCGACGAGGTCGGCCTCGGGGGCGCCGGTGGCGGCGAGGACCCGGTCGACGTAGGTGGAGAGCTGTCCGGCGGAGGCGGCGATGGGGCCGAGCCCGTGGAAGAGGGGCACATCGGGGAGCTGCCCGTAGTCGAGCGAGAAGACGCAGTACCCGCGGTTGACGAGGTACGGCGCGAGGCCGAGCCAGTTGTCGACGGAGTTGCCGAAGGTGCCGTGGACGAGGACGACGGGGCGGGGGTGCGCGGCGGAGGGCTTGCAGGAGAAGTCGTTCCAGCCGCGACCGGACGCGGCGACGGCGGCGGTTTCGGCCCGGTCGGGGGCGGCGGAGGCGGCGGTGGGGGCGAGTGCGGCGGCGGCGGTCAGCAGCAGGACGGACAGCGCTCTGACGGCGGACTTCCAGGGCAGCATCGGGCGATCTCCTTGCGGCTCAAGGGGAAAGGTGGGGTGCTACGCCCTGCGGTCCGGACCACAAGTGGGGATGCGCTTCAGCCAAGCTACGCACGGGTAGCCACGGCTGGGAAGTTACGCGTCGGTAAAAAGTGATGTGCCGTCATGACCATCTGATAGTGCGGGAGTTGAGGTGGATCGCCGCCCCGGTACGACGGGAAGGCCCCGGTGCCGGAGCACCGGGGCCTTCTCGTCGTCGCACCGGGACCGCCCACCCCGGCGGCCCTTCTCAGAACACGCTCACCCCGTAGGCGCTCAGCGCCTCCGTCACGGGCTGGAAGAAGGTCGTCCCGCCCGAGGAGCAGTTGCCGCTGCCGCCCGAGGTGAGGCCGATGGCCCGGCTGCCCGAGTAGAGCGGGCCGCCGGAGTCGCCGGGCTCGGCGCAGACGTTGGTGCGGATCAGGCCGGAGACGATGTCGCCGCCGCCGTAGTTCACGGTGGCGTTGAGGCCCGTCACGCTGCCGCTGTGGATGCCGGTGGTGGAGCCCCGGCGGGTGACCGACAGGCCGACCGTGGCGTTGCCGGCGCTCGTGATGTCCACGCTGCCGACGGTGCCGGACTTGGTGATCGAGGCGTTGGTGTAGCGGACCAGGCCGTAGTCGTTGCCCGGGAAGCTGGACCCGGCGGTGGTCCCGAGGACGGTGGTCTTGGCGGAGTTGGCGTACCAGGTCCCGGCGCCGTCGGTGCAGTGCCCGGCGGTCAGGAAGTAGTAAGTGCCCGCACTGTCACGGACGTTGAAGCCGAGCGAGCAGCGCCAGCCGGCGTCGGCGTAGATCGGGTCCCCGCCGGATATCAGCTTGCTGAAGCGGCCCGGGGTCCGTTCGACCTTGAGGGCGGCGGCGTTGGCCCCGGCCCGCTGCTTGATCTTCGCGATCTCCGCCTCGCTGACGGTGGAGTCGGCGGTGACGACGAGCCGGCCGGTGGCGGTGTCGACGTGCCAGGCCGTGCCGGCCACGTCGGCGGCGCGGACGGCGTCGCCGGTCGCCGCGAGGGCGCTCGCGTCGAAGGTGCCGGTGGGACCGGCGTTCGCGGTGGGGACGGCGAGCGTCGCGGCGGCGGCGAGGCCGGCGGCGACGGCGAGCAGCCGGATCGTTCTCGTGGGGGTGGTGCGCATGGTCCTCACTTCTCGTTCCTCCCGAGGGGAATCGGGGGCCCGCCGTGGGGGGGGTCGGGCCCGTGAGGCGCGGCCCGGAGGCCGGCGCTGTGGGGGAGTCTCCGGCCGTACGACTTCGCGCCGCAAGGGCGCCTTTCAGCCGTACAGCCGTCAACTACCCGATACCACCGAGGGGTTGGGGATCAGGTGCGCGCGAGGCGCCGCTCCCCCGCCGGGACGGCGACGTCGAGCGTGTTCCCCGGCGGCGGGAACGGGCAGAGGAAGTGGTCGGCGAAGGCGCACGGCGGCAGCAGCGCCCGGTTGAAGTCCACCGTCACCGTGCCGTCCGCCGCCGGGGCCGGGGGCTTCAGGAAACGGAAGCGGTGGCTGTCGCGGCCGCTGGTGGCGTCCGCGAAGACCGCCCACAGGGAGCCGCCCTCCTCGACGGCCACCTGGAGCACGCGCTCGTCGCCGTCCAGCGCGAAGACCAGCTCGCCGGCGAGGCCGAGGCCCCGCTCCCGGCCGTCGGCGTTCTCCACCCGCACGCTGCGCGTCTCCCCGTACGGGCGGAAGACGCCGGGCACCACCCAGCGCGCGTCGTACGGGGTGGCCTCGATGCCCCGGAAGGCGCGGCGGGTCTCCGCACCGGGGTCGAAGTCCCGTACGGCCCACTCCCCCTCGCGCCGCAGCACCACGATCCGCCGCTCCGCCGCCGCGACCCGGGACTCCTCGGGCGGGCCCTGGTCGGCGGCGAGCCGGACGGTGCCGGTGAACGGCTTCCCGTCGACGGTGAGGCCGTCCGCGCCGGCCGCCGTCAGGACCACTTCGTCGCCGTCCGCCCGCCACTCCCCCGGAACGGCCGGAATTCGACCCTCCGGGTGATCGGAGAGCCAGTGGTTGCCCGTGAGGGAGAGCGGTCCGTACGGGGAGGAGACCGAGGCCTCGCGTCCCTCGTGCCACTCCCGCCAGTCCTGTCGTGGATCCGTGCTCATGTTCTTCTCAACCCTTTCGTACGGGCTCGGGGAGCCCGAGGTGGGACCGGAGCGTCGTGCCGGTGTACTCCGTGCGGAAGGCCCCGCGCTCCTGGAGCAGGGGGACGACCCGGTCGACGAAGTCGTCGAGGCCCCCGGGAGTGAGGTGCGGGACGAGGATGAAGCCGTCGGCGGCGTCCGTGGCGACGAACTCCTCCAGGGCCGCCGCGACCGTCTCCGGACTGCCGACGAAGGACTGCCTGCCGGTGGTCTCGATGACGGTCTGCCGGATCGAGAGCCCCCCGGCCTCGGAGAGCGCCCGCCACTTCCGGGCGACGCCGACCGGGTCGGCGACCCGCACCCTGCCCTGGACGAGCGTCGAGTCCGGGTCGGGGTCGACGTCCGGGAGCGGCCCGTCGGGGTCGTAGCCGGACAGGTCGCGGCCCCAGACCTGCTCCAGGGCGAGGATCGCGTTCTGCGGGGAGACCTGCTGCCGGCGGATCTCGTCGGCCTTCTCCCGCGCGTCGGCGTCGGTGTCGCCGAGGACGTACGTCACGCCCGGCATGATCTTCAGGTCGCCGGGCTCCCTGCCGTACCGGGCGAGCCGGCCCTTGACGTCGGCGTAGAACTCCCGGCCCGCCTCAAGGGTGGAATGCCGAGTGAAGACGACGTCGGCGCCGGAGGCGGCGAACTCGCGGCCCTCGGGCGAGTCCCCGGCCTGGATGACGACCGGGTGCCCCTGCGGGGAGCGCGGGACGGTGAACTCGCCGTCGATCCGGAACTGCGGCCCGCTGTGGGCGAAGGGCTTCGGGGTGCCCTCCGGGGTCCAGGAGTCCCACAGCTCCCGCGCGGTGGCGAGGAACTCGGCGGCCCTCACGTACCGGTCGGCGCGGTCCAGGTAGCCGCCGCGCCGGAAGTTCTCGCCGGTGAAGGCGTCCGAGGAGGTGACCACGTTCCAGGCGGCCCGGCCCGCGCTGAGGTGGTCGAGCGAGGCGAGCCGCCGGGCCAGTTCGTAGGGCTCGTTGAAGGTGGCGTTGACCGTGGCGGCCAGACCGAGCCGGTCGGTGACGGCGGCCAGCGCGTTCAGGACGGTGATCGACTCGGGCCGGCCGACGACGTCGAGGTCGTGGATGCGGCCCGCGTGTTCGCGCAGCCGCAGCCCCTCGGCCAGGAAGAAGAAGTCGAAGAGGCCGCGCTCGGCGGTCCTGGCGAGGTGTGCGAAGGAGGAGAAGTCGATCTGCGAGCCGGAGCGCGGGTCGGCCCAGACGGTGGTGGAGTTGACGCCGGGGAAGTGCGCGGCGAGGTGGATCCGCTTGCGGGGTCCCGGGGTGCTCACGCGCCCGCTCCCGTCCTGGCGCGCGCGCCGGCGGCGTACTGGCTCCCGGGGCGGACCAGGCCCAGGTGGTCGCGGAGGGTGGTGCCCTCGTAGGCCGTGCGGAAGGGGCCCCGGTCGGCGAGCAGGGGCACGGTCTCGGCGGCGAACCGCGCCAGGTCCCGCTCCGGGACGGCCGGTACGAGGTGGAAGCCGTCGACGGCCCCGCCCCGGTGCCAGTCCGCGATCAGTCCGGCGAGCGCCCCGGGCCCGCCCTCGTACGCGTCGAGGTCGACGGCCAGCGTGAGCAGGACGCGCAGCTGTCCGGGGTCCCGGCCGTGGGCGCGGGCGCCCCGGTGCAGTTCGGCGCGGAGCGCGGCGGCCTCCTCGGCGGTGGCGGCCCCGATCAGGACCACGTCGGCGTGGTGGGCGGCGGTCTCCCGGGCGGCGGGGCGGGTGGCGTCGACGACGGTCACCGGGTTGCCCTGCGGGGGCCGGGGGACGATCGAGGGGCCCTTGACCGAGAAGGTCGCGCCCTGGAAGTTCACGTGGTGCAGCTTGCGGCGGTCGACGAACCGTCCGGTCGCCGCGTCCCGTATCTCGGCGTCGTCCTCCCAGCTGTCCCAGAGCTTGCGGGAGACCTCGGCGACCTCGCCGGCCTCCTGCCACAGCTCGGCGGTGGGCGGGGCCGGGCGGCGGCCGAAGAGCCGGGCCTCGGCGCCGGTCGGGGAGACGTCGATCCGCCAGCCCGCCCGGCCCCGGCTCACCCAGTCGAGGGTGGCGACGGCGGCCTGGACGTGGAAGGGCTCGGTGTGGGTGGTGGTCACGGTCGGCACCAGGCCGACGGAGCGGGTCTCCGGGGCGACCCGGGCGAGGACGGCGAGCGCGTCGAGGCCGGGCCGGGCGAAGGAGTCGTCGTGGGTGAGGAAGTCGAGCCCGGCGGCCTCGGCGAGGCGCGCGAGCGCGACCGTGCGGGCGGCGGTCTCCGGGCCCGGGGCGGCCCGGCCGGAGCCCGGGGCGGCCGGACCGGAGCCCGGGGCGAGCTCGGCGGCGAGGTGGAGCGGTCGGGTGCTGGTCATGCGGTCTCTCTCGGAAGGGTTCGCGCGGTGGGGGCCGGTCCGGCCGGTGAGCGGGGCGGTGCGGGGCCGGTCCGGCCGGTCGCGGCGCGGGGCCGGGCCGGGCGGACCGGCCCCGTCGCGGTTCTCGCGGAGCGGGTCAGTTCTCGGTGCGGGGCAGGCCGGGCGGGTTGATCTCCGACTTCGGGACGGACTCGCCGTCGAGGCCCCAGCGCTTGAGGACCTGGGCGTAGGTGCCGTTCTGGATGACGTGGTCGAGCGCGGCGGCGTAGGCGGCGACGAGCCCGCTGTCCTTCTTCGTGGTGGCCGCGATCTTGCCCTGGAGCCCGGCGCCCGCCCCGGAGAACTTGCCGACGACCTCCGTCCGGCCCGCCGAGAGCACGTGGTAGGCGGCGACGGGGTTGGGGCCGAGGTAGGCGTCGATCCGGCCGGACTGGAGCGCCAGGTAGTAGTCGGAGGTGTTCTGGTAGTACTTGATGTCGACCGGCTCGCGCCCGGCCTTCTCGTTCTGCGCGGACCAGTCGACGAGGATCTTCTCCTGGTTGGTGCCGGAGCCGACCGCGATCGCCTTCCCGGCCACGTCCTCGGGCCCCTTCACCGTCCAGCCGGAGCCCTTCTTGGCCTCGAAGGCCAGGTCGTCCAGGCGGTAGGTGGCGAAGTCGTACTTGTCCTTGCGCTCCTCGGTGACGGTGACGTTGGAGAAGACGCCGTCGTACTTGCCGCTGTCCAGGCCGACGAAGAGGTTCTCCCACGAGACCGCGTTGAACTCGGGCTTCAGGCCGAGGGCGTCGGCGACCAGGGTGGCGATGTCGACCTCGACGCCGATCAGCGTCTTGTCGTCGGTGGCGCGGAAGGCGAGCGGCGGATTGCTGGACGCGGAGACGCCCAGGACGAGCGTGCCTCTCTCCCGTACGGCCGCGGGGAGCTTGGCGGCGATGGCGTCGACCTTGGCGGTGTGGACGCGGTTCTGCTCCGGGCTCAGGTTGATGCCGTTGCCCTTCTTCCCCTCGGGCTTGACCTCGTTGGTGGCGGCTTCGCCCGAGCCGCAGGCGGTGAGGACGCCGAGGGCGGTGAGCGAGGCGAGGGCGGTGAGGAGGGTACGGCGGGTCTTCATGGTGATGCTCCTGTCGTGAGAGGGAGGGAAAGGAAGGGAGGGAAGGGCGGGTCAGAGGACCTTGGAGAGGAAGGCGCGGGTGCGCTCGTGGCGCGGGCTGTCGAGCACCTCGGCCGGCGGGCCCTGCTCGACGATCCGGCCCTCGTCCATGAAGACCACCGTGTCGGCGACCTCGCGGGCGAAGCCGATCTCGTGGGTGACGACGATCATGGTGGTGCCGGTGGCGGCCAGGTCCTTGATGACGTCGAGGACCTCGCCGACCAGCTCGGGGTCGAGCGCGGAGGTCGGCTCGTCGAAGAGGAGCAGGCCCGGTTCGAGGGCGAGCGCGCGGGCGATGGCGACCCGCTGCTGCTGTCCGCCGGAGAGCTGCTTGGGGTACGCCTCCGCCTTGTCGGCGAGCCCGACGCGTTCGAGCAGCTTCCGGGCCGCGGCCTCGGCCTCCTTGCGGGGGCGCTTGAGGGCCGAGACGGGGGCCTCGACGACGTTCTCCAGGACGGTCAGGTGCGGGAAGAGGTGGAAGTTCTGGAAGACGAAGCCGATCCGGGTGCGCTGCTTGAGGATCTCGCGCTCGCGCAGCTCGTAGAGCTTGTTCCCGGAGCGCCGGTAGCCGACGAGGACGCCGTCCACGCTGACCGTGCCGCCGTCGACCTTCTCCAGGTGGTTGATGGTCCGCAGGAGGGTGGACTTGCCGGAGCCGGAGGGTCCGAGGACGACGGTGACCTCGCCGGCCCGCACGTCGAGGTCGATGCCGCGCAGGACGTGCAGGGCGCCGAAGTTCTTGTGGACGGCCCGGATCTCGACCTTGGCGGTGGTGTCGGCGGGGGTCTTCTCGACGGTGGTGGCGGAGCTCATCGGGTGCTCCCCTTCGCGTAGTGGCGTTCGACGTAGTGCTGGACGACGGAGAGCGCGGTGGTGAGCAGGATGTACCAGGCGGTGGCGACCATCAGGAGCGGGACGACCCGCCCGTTGCGGCCGTAGACGACCTGGACCTGGTAGAAGAGTTCGCCGATCGCCATGACGGAGACGATCGAGGTGCCCTTGAAGAGCGAGATGACCTCGTTGGCGGCGTTGGGCAGGATGGAGCGCATCGCCTGCGGCAGGATGATCCGCCGCACCTGCCGGAGTTTGGGGATGCCGAGGGAGGCGGCGGCCTGCAACTGGCCCTCGTCCACGGCGAGTACGCCTCCTCGGACGATCTCGGCCGCGTAGGCCGCCTGGTGCAGGGCGAGTCCGAGGACGGCCGCGCTCATCTCGCCGACCAGGCCCATCGTGTCGAAGGAGAAGAAGCTCGGCCCGAAGGGGATGCCGACGCTCAGCTCCTTGTAGAGGTAGGCGAGGTTGAACCAGAAGAGGAGCTGGACGATGAGCGGGATGGAGCGGAAGGCCCAGATGTAGCCGAAGGCGACCGAGCGCAGGAAGGGGCTGGCCGACAGGCGCATGAAGGCGACCACGATGCCGATCGCGAAGCCGAGGGCGGTGCCGTGGAAGGTGAGCTGGAGGGTGACCCAGACCGCCTTGAGGATCGTCTCGGTGGTGAAGAACGCGGCGAAGACGTCCCACTCCCAGCCGGGGTTGGTGACGAGCCCGTGGGCGAACTGCACGAGCAGGACGGCGGTGGCGGCGACGGCCACCCAGCGCCAGGGGTGGCGGACGGGGACGACCACGAGGCCGGTGGCCGGCGGCGCGGCGGGGGCGGCCGGTTCCTTCGTGAGCGGGTCGACCGGTGGATCGCTGGTGAGAGCCATGGCGGTTCCTCGGGAGGCGTGCGGGCGGGGTACGGGAGGGGAGCGGCCGGTCGGGCGCTCGGCGGAGTACGGGGTACGGGGTACGGGGTACGGGAGGAAAGCGCCGGTCAGGCGCTCAGCGGGGCCGGGAGGCGACACTCCAGGTCGCACAGGAGGGCGAGGGCGGCGCGCGCGGTGACGTCGTTCTGCCCGAAGGCGACCCCGCCGGTGCGGGGACGGGTGAAGGCCCCGCCGGCGCGGGCGGTGGTGTGCGGTCCGAGCGCGAAGCGGCGCGGGTGGGGGCGTCCGTCGCGCTCCAGGATCCGGCCGTCGACGGGGTCGACGACGAGCAGGCCGCTGTCGGTGGCGCGGGCCCCCTCCTCGTGGAGGGCGCGCAGCAGCGGGCTGCCGGTGAGCTCCAGGGTGGGGTCGGGCAGCCGGGCCTCGACCAGGGCGCGGGCCTCGGTCCACTCCCCCGGCACGGCCTCGGAGGAGGCCCGGAAGAGGCCGCGTTCCTCGTCGGTCTCGACGGCGACGCGGGGGCCGAGGAAGCGGACGACGCCGGCGCGGGAGAGCGCGAGGAGCTGGCGGAGCCGGGGTCCGGGCGGTCCGGAGGCGAGGTAGCTGAAGAAGCCGTGCCACCAGCCGCCGGGGTCCAGGCGCGTGCCGAGCCGCAGGAGCTGTCCGTAGACGGAGAGCAGTCCGGCGAAGACGGCGGCGTCGGCGCTGTGGGCGGGGTCGTGGCGGCGGGTGAGGTCGGCGGTGACGTAGCCGCGCAGTCCCTCCTGGAGGGCTTCGGCGGAGGCGAAGCGGGCTCCTTCCAGGGGGCGGTCGAGGGCGTCGAGGTCGAGCCGGTCGGCGGGGTCGGGGACGGCGTCGGCGACGAGCGCGGCGAGTTCGGCGCCGAGCGGCTCGGCCGCCTCGTAGGCCTTCTCGAAGTCGCTCCAGGGGAGCGCGGTCCGTTCGGAGTGGGTGGAGAAGAGGCGGTGGTAATGGGCCCAGCCGAGCTCCTTGTCGACGAGCGGCCACACGTCGCGCCGGAAGTCGAGCGGGCCGCCGCGCGCGAGCAGGGCGTCGGTCTGCTCGGTGCCGAAGAAGCGGGGCAGCGGGGGCCGTTCGCCGTCGAGGGCGTAGCCGATCTTCGAGTGGTACGGGACGCCCCGGCGCGATCCGACGTGCAGGACGGGCTCCCGGCCGGAGGGCACGTAGACGAGGTCGTCGCCCTCGCCCTCGTACCGGCCGCCGCGGCCTTCGGTGAGGAGGACCATCAGGTCGACGAAGGCGAGTCCGAAGCCGCGGACGAGGACGGGTTCGCCGGCGCGGAGCGCGCTCAGGTCGGTGT
The DNA here is from genome assembly GCF_044749825.1 of Streptomyces sp. NPDC088915. NCBI lineage: Bacteria > Bacillati > Actinomycetota > Actinomycetes > Kitasatosporales > Streptomycetaceae > Streptomyces > Streptomyces sp. NPDC088915. The sequence continues at coordinate 56,896 of NZ_JBIVIR010000023.1, read as the reverse complement.
CGGCGGTGAAGTCGGGCGGCAGGTGGACGAGGCCGTGGCGGGCGGCGAAGTCGGCGAGCGCCCGCTGTTCCCGGTCGGGTTCGGCGTCGAGGTGGCCGACGGTGAGGACGACCAGGTCGGCGGGGAGGGGCACGGCGGAGCCCTCCAGCCAGACCCGCTGGCGTCCCTCGCGGGGGCCGCCGATCCGCAGCGCGCTGGCGCGGTGCTCGTGGACGGTGACGGAGGGGGGCAGGGCGGCGCGGGCCCGCTCGTACGCCCAGCGCAGGTAGGCGCCCTGGAGGGGGCGGGTGGGGAAGGTGCGGCCGTCGATGCCGGCCCATTCGGCGAGGGTGGGGCCGGGCCGGACGGGGCCTTCGAGGTGCACGGTCTCGTCGGTGAACATGGTGACGTCCTCGGCCTGGGAGTTCATCCAGAGCAGCGGGGACTGTTCGGTGCGCCATATCCGGCCGGGGCCGGGCGGGTGCGGGTCGACGAGGTGGACGTCGAGGGGCCGGTCGCCGTACAGCTCGGGCAGGTTGGCGGCGAGCCGTTCGAGGAAGCCGGTCCCCCGCGGCCCGGCGCCCACGACGACGAGGGAGGGGCGGGTGCTCATCGGGCGCCGCCCGTTCCGCGGGCGTAGTGCCGCTCGACGTAGTACTGGCCGACGCCGAGCACCGAGGTCACGGCGACGTACCAGAGGGTGGCGACGAGGAGCAGCGGGATGATCTCGTACGTGCGGTGGTAGACGAGCTGGGTGGAGTAGAGCAGGTCCTGGACGGCGATCACGGAGACGATCGAGGTGCCCTTGAGGGTGCCGATCAGCATGTTCCCGGCGGGCGGGACGATGGCGCGCATGGCCTGCGGGAGGACGATCCGGGAGAGCCGGCGCCACCGGCCGAGGCCGAGGGACTCGGCGGCCTCGATCTGGCCCCGGTCGACGGAGAGGATGCCGCCGCGCACGACCTCGGCGGCGTAGGCGGCCTCGTGCAGGGTGAGGCCGATGACGGCGACGGCGACGGGGCCGAGGAGGTTGACCGTGTTCACGCCGAGGATCTGCGGGTAGAGCATGCCGATGTTGAACCAGAAGAGCAGCTGGACCAGGATCGGCGTGGACCTGAAGAACCAGATGTAGCCCCAACTGACCCAGCGCAGAACGGGGTTGGCGGAGAGCCTGAGGACGGCGAGCAGGGTGCCGAGGGCGAAGCCGAGGGCCATGACGAGGGCGGTCAGCCACAGGGTCAGGCCGAGGCCGCGCAGGACGGACGCGGAGGTGAAGTACTGGGCGACGACGTCCCACTGGAAGGCCTCGTTGCGGACGACCGAGACGAGTCCGAGCGCGAGCAGGACGATCACGACGCCGGCGGCGGCCCACTGCCCGGCGCGGCGGGTGGGGACGATCCGGAGGGACGGTTCGGCCGGCGGCGGGGCCGCGGCCTCCTTGGCGAGGGTGGCGAGGGGTGTCGACATGCGAAGGCTCCGTGGATGCCAGGGGGCGGATCGAACACGGGAGTGCGCACGGAACGCGGACGGTGTCCACGGGGACGGCGCCGGGATGTTCGCGGGGGAACGCGGCGGGCGTCGGTGCGGGGACACGCGGGACGTTCACACGGGGAACGCGCGGGGCGTTCGCACGGGGTGCGCCTTCACACGCACGGCGAGCGGTGAGCGCGGAGCCGGGCCCCTCAGCCCGGTGTCCGCCCTGTGAGGCTACGGCCGTCGAGCGGAGGCTTGTCAAGTCCGTCCGGAATATGAGCCGTTCGTCTCGTCGTGGTTGACGGGGAAACGGATGCCTGTTCCACTGGGCCCATGCATTCGCAGCAGCTGGTCACGCGCTCCCACATCGACTTCGGTCGCGTGTGGTCCTCTTCCTGTTGAGCCGACCCTCTGCGTCTCCTTCCGCTTTCCTCCCGCCCGTGGTGTCCGTCCTGACGCCGCCGGCGTCTCCTTCACCTGTGCGGCACTGAGCTCCCCTCCCCTCGCTCTTCCCTTTCCTTTTCTCTGTTCTCTTCGCCCGAAAGAGACGCATGCCTCTCACGCCCAGCCGTGAGTCCGCGCTGTCCGTGCGCCGGACCACGGCCGACGACCCGTTGGCGCGCCCGCTCCTCGACGAGCTGGCGTACGAGTACACGACCCGGTACGGCTCCTCGGAGGACCTGAGCCGCTATCCGGTGGAGGAGTTCGCCCCTCCCCACGGCACCTTCCTGCTCCTCCTGGAGCAGGGCGTGCCCGTGGCGGGCGGCGCCTACCGCCGTTACGACGAGCACACCGCCGAGCTGAAGCGGATCTGGACCCACTCGGCGCACCGCAGGCGCGGGCTCGCCCGCCGCGTCCTGACCGCGCTCGAACGGGAGGCCGCCGCCCGCGGCTACTCCCGGATCCATCTCACGACCGGGCCGCGCCAGCCGGAGGCCAGGGGCCTCTATCTGGCGAGCGGCTACCGCCCGCTCTTCGACGTGTCCGCCGATCCCGAGACGATCGGCCCGCTGCCGTTCGAGAAATTCCTGGAGAACCCGAAGCCATGAGTACGCGCACGAGTTCCGGCCCCGCCCGCACCACCCTGGCCTTCGCCCTGATCACCGTGGCCGCGCTCGGCCTGACCGCCTGCGCGGGCGGCGATCCCGCGACCGCGCCGGCCGGGGCCCCGGGCGCCCCGGGCGCGGCGAAGGGCGCGCTCCCCACCGAGGACGTGGTGGCGGGGGTGAAGAAGAACGAGGCCGCGGCGAAGCTGCTCCCCGCCGACGTGCGGCAGCGGGGCGGCTTCACGATCGCCTCCTCCGTGGCCACCCCGCCCAGCTCGGCCTACCTGCCGGACGGCAGGACCGTGGTGGGGGTGGACGCCGACTTCGCCGGGGCGGTGGCGAAGGCGCTGGGCCTGGAGCTGAAGCGCGAGGCCGTCGGCTTCGAGGCGATCCTGCCGGCCCTCGGCAGTGGCAAGTACGACGTGGGCTCGGGGAACTTCGGCGTGACCGAGGAGCGGCGCAGGACGATCGACTTCGTCACGTACATCAACGACGGGCAGGGCTTCGCGACCCGGGCCGACAGTCCGCTGAAGGAGATCACCGACCTCACCCAGTTGTGCGGCCTGAAGGTGGCGGTGGACGCCGGCACCACCTTCGAGCGGACCCTGGAGAAGAACAAGGGCCGGTGCGCGGAGGCGGGGAAGAAGCCGTACGAGATCAACGTCTACAACGAGGTCGGGGCCGTCTGGATGGCGCTCCAGCAGGGACGCAGCGACATCGTGATGAGCACGATCAACGGCCTGCGGTACGCGGTGACGCAGCAGAAGAACATGAAGTTCCTCAACGAGTACCGGCGCCTCGACGTCGGCTTCGCCTTCAAGAAGGGCACATCGCTCGCGCCGGCCTTCCAGGCCGCGGTGAACGGTCTGAAGGCCGACGGGACGTACGACCGGATCCTGAGGAAGTGGGGGGTGACGGGCTCGGGCATCGAGCGCTCGCAGATCTCCCCGCCGGAGCTCCCGGCACCGGAGAAGTAGCGGTACGGGGGGTGGCGGGGAGGTCCCGACGGGCCGTCAGCAGTCGCAGCCGCAGTTGCAGTCGCCGCAGCAGCAGCCGTCCCCCTCGCAGCAGGAGGAGCAGTTGCTGCAGCAGTCGCAGCAGTCACAGCAGTTGCCGGGGTCGCACTGGCCGCAGAGACCCTCGCGCCGCTGCCGGCTCCAGGGGTCCTCGTACGTCCCGCAGCACATCTGGCAGGTGCAGGCGAGGCCGACCCAGAGGGCGCAGCCGGCGATCAGCCCGCGCCGGCCGGGAGGTCCGGGCGGGAACGGTCCGCCGGGGCCGCCCGGACCGCCGGGCCCGGGGGCGTAGGGCCCGCCCGGTCCGCCGGGGCCGCCGGGTCCGGGCGCGAACGGGTTGCCGGGGCCCGGCCCCCGGGGGGCGTACGGGTTCCCCGGCACCGGCCCCTGTCCGGCGCCGTGCGCCCCGTGCGAGCAGGTCGTCGTACCGAAGGCGCGGTCCACCGAGGTGCGCAGCTCGTGGGCGAGCAGGACGTGGACCAGCTTGCCGTCGGCGAACCGGGCGTCCTTCAGGGCGAGGCGTATGCCGTGCAGGGCGTCGTCGGCGAGCCGGCGGGCCTCCTCGCGGGAGGTGCCGGTCGCGGTGAGCGGGTTCCAGGCGCCGCTCGCCGCGTCGGCGGCCTGGTCCTCCACGGCGTCGAGGAGGTGGGCGAGCCGGCCGAAGAGGCGGCCGGCCTCGGCGAGGGGTGCGGCGTTCTCCGGGCGGCCCGCGAGGACGGCGGTGTGCGCGAAGGCGGCGGCGGTCGCGGTCTCGGTCGGCTCGGTGACGGCGAGCAGGGGCGTGCCGGGTCCGGCGAGGGCCTCGATGCCGGTCTGGCGGTCGACGGCGTCGACGAGGACGGCGGTGTCGAAGCCGAGGGCGCGGCCGGTCCTGGCCCCGGCCCGGTCCCAGGAGCGGGCGACGCGGCGGGCCGCGGCGGCGACGGGCCGGCGGGCCAACAGGCCGTCCCGGTCGGCGACGTGGTCCCGCACCTTCGCCGAGGCGAGGACGAGCGAGACGGCGGCGGCGAGCCTGGCCCCCTCGCCCCGGGCCACGGGCGCGGTCCGCATGCCGCGCAGCGGGCAGGGCCCCGCGGTGCGCCGGCCGCTCGCCACGGCGCCGGTCTGAGCCTCCGTCAGGACCGAGACGATGAGCCCGTCGTAGTTGGTGACGACCCGGGCGAACTGGCCGTGGTCGGCGCGCAGGGCCAGGCAGAGGCCGCAGAGGTGGGCCGTCCACGCGGTCTTGAGGCCGTCGGTGAGCCGGTGCGTGCAGGGTCTGACGATTCCGAACAAGGACTCCCCCGTGAGTCGTGGCCCCCGACCGCCCCGAGAGGCGTCCGGAAGGCGGTGCGCAAGGTCGTACGGAGGGCCGTACGAAGGGCCGTCGAGCGGCCTCGCGGCATCGTAGCGAGCGGTCCCGTTCGCCCGTACGCGCCCGTCGTCACTCTTCCGGCACGACTTTCATATTTTCATCTGCATGGCCCCTCGCCAGGACCCGCATACCGCAAGTTTCCTGACGAATCGCCAGGAAACGGCCCTCACGTTCTGCACCAGTACCGTCACGAATCCCCTGCACGGCGCTTATCCACTTGGCGCGCGATCCGCATCATGGACGACGATGGGGACATGCGGAACCACAAGTGACCGCGTTGAAAGGAGGCGTCGATGGGATCGGTGCGCAAGGCGAGTGCCTGGCTGGGACTCGTCGAGGACAGCGACGAGCGTTACTACGACGACGAGTACGCCGACGGTGCCGAGAGCGGCGACGCCTGGGTGACGGACCCCCGGGTCCGGGTGGCCACCGACACGGCCGAGGACCGGGGCCGCCGGATCGCCACCGTCTCCCCGGACGGCTTCCGGGACGCCCGGGGCATCGGCGAGCTCTTCCGGGACGGCGTCCCGGTCATCGTGAACCTGACGGCGATGGAGCCGGACGACGCCAAGCGCGTCGTCGACTTCGCCGCCGGCCTCGCCTTCGGCCTGCGCGGTTCCATCGAGCGCGTGGCGACGCGGGTCTTCCTGCTGACCCCCGCCGACACCCAGATCGTCAGCGAGGGCGGCCGACGCCCGCAGGACGGCTTCTTCAACCAGAGCTGACCGGGTCCGCCGGCCCGATCGGGCACCTCCCGGCGGACCTGATCAGCGCGCCGGACGTCCTCCCGAACGGGCGGGCTCGACCGCTTCCCGGCTCGCGGGCACCCGCGTCCCGGACGGCCCCGCCTTCCGGGCGTGCTCCACGGACCGCGCCGGACCGTCGACCGCCGACCGCTCCCCGGCCTCGGAGTCCCCGGAACCCCCGGGATCCACCGGACACTCCATGACCCGGGGCAGGCGCAGGGCCATCAGCGCCCCGGCGAGCAGCAGTGCGGCGCTGACGCAGAGCGTGACGTGCAGGCCGTTCACGAAGGAGTGCCGGGCGGCCTGGTGCAGGGCCGCGCCGGCCGCGCCGCCGAGCCGGTCGGCCACCTCGTAGGCCTCGCCGAGCGAGTTCCCGGCGGCCCGGCCCGCCTCCTCGGGCACCCCGGGGACCGTGCGGAGACCGGGGGCGTACGCCGCGTTCATCACGCTGCCGAGCAGCGCGATCCCCATCCCGGCGCCGAGCTGGTACGAGGTCTCCCCGATCGCCGCCGCGCCGCCCGCGCTCTTCTGCGGCGCCTCGCTGAGCATCGACTCGTACGCCGAGAAGAGCGTGGTCTGCAGGCCGAAGCCGAGCAGCACGAAGCCCGCCGTGAGCAGCAGCGGCCGGTCGTGCTCCCCCATGAGGACTAGCAGCAGCACGGCCCCGGCCGTGAGCACGAAGCCCCAGCCGACCATCCGGCGCGGCCCGATCCGGCGCAGGGTGTACGAGCCGGTGGCGCCGGCCGCCATGGCGGCGAAGGTCAGCGGCAGGAGCCGCAGACCGGTCTCCAGGGGGCTGAGGCCGAGGACGAGCTGGAGGTACTGGACGGCGATGAGCTCCAGGCCGACCAGGGCCAGCATGGCCAGGACGATGCAGCCGACCGAGGTGGTGAAGGCGGGGCGGGCGAAGAGCCCCGTGTCGACCAGCGGGTGCGGGCGCCGCTTCTGCCGCCGCACGAAGAGGACGAGGAGCGCCGCGCCGAGCAGCAGCGGCCCGGCGGTGGGCAGGGCGAGCAGCGGGTCGCCGGCCCCGGCGCGCTTGACGCTGAGGACGCAGCCGAGCACGCCGGCCGCGGCCATGAGGGCGCCGAGGACGTCCCAGGGGCCGTCGGCCGCGCCCCGGGACTCGGGCAGGAGGCGGCGGCCGAGCGGCAGGATCAGGGCCATCAGCGGGATGTTGATGAGGAAGACGGAGCCCCACCAGTAGTTCTCGACGAGGAAGCCGCCGAGGACCGGTCCGGTGGCGGCGCCGACCGCGGCGACCGCCGTCCAGACCCCGATGGCGGTGGCGCGCTCCCGCCGGTCGGGGAAGACCGCCCGGAGGATGGAGAGCGTGGCGGGCATGATCATGGCGCCGCCGACGCCGAGCAGCGCGCGGGCCGCGATGAGGACGGAGGGCTCGGTGGCGAGGGCGGCGACCGCGGAGGCGGCGCCGAACAGCGCGTAACCGAGCAGCAGGACCCTGCGTCTGCCCACCCGGTCCCCGAGGGTGCCGAAGAGGATGAGGAGCGAGGCGCAGATCAGGGGGTAGGCGTCGACGATCCAGAGCAGCGCGGTGGAGCTGGGGCGCAGGTCCTCGGTGAGCGAGGGGACGGCGACGTGGAGGATGGTCGCGTCCAGGGCGACCAGGAGGAGGCTGACGCAGAGGACGACGAGGACGACCCAGCGGTTGGCCCCGCCGCCCGCGGCGGCACGGGGGCGTGCTGGGGCCGTGTTCGTCCGCGACATGTACGTACCTCCCGGTGGGACTCTCGCGCTCGGTGGGCCCCGACCGGGGGTTGCCTCCCCGGGGCGGCCCGGCATCGACGGGCGAGCGAGTCGCCAGCGTACGCGAGTTCAAGCGTCGAGCGCGTGGCGCACCTCTCACCCCGCCGGGGCCCCGGGTGTGGCGTACGCCACTCGGGGCGGCGCGCGGATCGCGGGGAATTCCCCGGGGCCGATCGCGCGGAACAATTCCCGGACGTTCAAACATTCATCCGGAATACGCCTTCGGGGAATGGGTCGGCAGGTCATCCGATTTCCGGACGGACGCCGGTAATGAGCCGTCCTTCGCGAGCCGCTCAACATCACATCGTCATCACGAAGGGAGCGGTTTGACGGGGTCGGCTTCTCACTCCCTGTAACGTCGATTGGGTGCGTACCGACATCTTTGCCCGGCTGGACCGGGAGCCGGAACCGCCGAAGATAGAGGTCCCGGGGATGACCCGCACGCGTCTCGCCCTCTTCGGCGGGACGTCGGCGTTCTATCTCGCCATCGTCGTGGCGGTCCTGCTGTCGACCTGGCTGGTGACCCTCGACTGGAAGATCATGCTGTTCCGGCCCTACCAGCAGTGGCCGGAGCTGCACGCCTTCCTCGACTACTACGTCGTCCTCGGTCAGCGCGGCCCCACGGCCGTCATGGTGGCCGCCTGGCTGGGCTGGCGCTCCTGGCGCCAGCACACCCTGCGCCCCCTGCTGTGTCTCGGCGCCGCCCTTCTGCTGCTCAACGTCTCGGTCGGCTCGGTCAAGCTCGGACTCGGCCGGCTCGGGCCCCACTACGCGACGCAGGTCGGCTCCGCCGAGCTCTTCGCGGGCGGCGACATATTCCCCTCGGGGCACACCGCCAACGCGGTCGTGACCTGGGGGATCCTGGCCTATCTGGCGACCACCCCGCGGGCCCGGCGCTATCTGTCGGCGCTCTCCGCCGTGGTCGCGCTCGGCGTCGGCCTCACCACCGTCTACCTGGGCACCCACTGGCTGAGCGACGTCCTGCTCGGCTGGGCGGCCGGCCTCCTCGTGCTGCTCGCGCTGCCCTGGTGCGAGCCGGTCCTGGCCGTGGCGGAGTCGTGGATCCTCGCCGCGCGCGACCGGCTGCGGGAGCGGCTGCGGGACCGGCGCCGGCTCGTGCCCTCGCTGCCGGTGGCGTCCGGAGGGCCCCGGCCGGGGTTCTTCCCGACCCGCCCGCCCGGCCCCGAGGAGCCGGTCCGGGAGCCCGTGGGGGTGGCCGGCGGCCGGCGCACCCCGGCGACCGGGGGCTGATCCCCACCCCCCCTCGTACGAACGGAAGGGCCCCGGCCGACCGGCCGGGGCCCTTCCGTGTGCGTGGGACGGTCCCGGGCGTCAGCCGAGCCAGCAGCGGGTGACGGCGCCGTCCTGGACCTCGAAGTTGATGCGCCCGGCGAGGTACTCCATGGTGATGATCGAGCCGGGCGGCAGGGCGCGGACGACGCTCCAGCCCCGGGTCCTGGCGAGCTGCTCGGCGCCTTCCGCGTCGAGGCCCACATAGGACTCGGGGGCGTCGCGGGGCGGTTCGGGAGTGCGCGGTGTGGGTGCCATGAACCTCACGTTAGTCCCTTTCCGGTCACGCTTGTGTCACAAGTTCTCGACATCGGTTTGCCGTGTCGCACGTCACCCGGAAGGCCGGACGTCCGCCACTTCTCCCCCACTTCTCCGGCGATTTCCGGAGAATGTCCGGCACTTCTCGGCGGAGAGCGGGGAGCGCCGACGGAACGCGGAGCATTACCTCTCGCCGCGCGGACTTCCGGAATTGTTCCGGCGGCGTCCGCGCGGGGCGCTCACTCTTTCCTTACAGAATGCTTACGCCGCCCGAACACCCCGGCACGGGGGTCAGGAGTCCGTACGGGACCCGCCGTCCGCGCGGTCGAGGGCGCGGGACAGGCGGTCCCGGAGGTCCCGGATCCGCCCGGTGAGCTCCGGCGGCTCGACCACCTCGAAGTCGAAGCCCAGCATCAGCACGTGGAACACCAGGACGTCGAGGCCGTGCGCCCCCGTGCGCAGCAGACAGGCCGCGTCCCCGTCGGCCTCCAGGACGCCGTCCAGCGGGCCGACGGCCGCGGCGGCCTCGGCGAGCGGCACGAGCAGCCGGACCGTCGCCTCCGTCGCGTAGGCGCTCCTGGACACGCCCTTCGCCACGTAGGCGGCCAGGTCCTCGGCGGGCGGTTCGCGGGGCGTGAAGCGGGGGCCGTGCGGCGGGGCGGGCTCGATCCGGTCGGCCCGGAACGTGCGCCAGCCGGCCCGGTCCAGGTCCCAGGCGACCAGGTACCAGCGCCGCTCGGTGCAGACGAGCCGGTGCGGCTCCACGGTCCTGCGGGTGGCCGAGCCGCCGTGGTCCCGGTAGGCGAAGCGGAGCCGCTCGCTGTCCCGGCAGGCGTGGGCGAGCTCGGTGAGGACCGCCGGGTCGACCCGCTCGTTCGGCGTGCGCAGCAGCGGGACCGTGAAGGCGTTGAGCGCCCCGACGCGCCGCCGCAGCCGGCCCGGCAGGACCTGCTCCAGCTTGGCCAGGGCGCGTACGGAGCTGTCGCCGATGCCCTCGACGCCCTGCCCGGCGGCGGCGCGCAGGCCGACGGCGACCGCCACGGCCTCCTCGTCGTCGAGGAGCAGCGGCGGCAGCTCCGCCCCGGCCCCGAGCTGGTAGCCGCCACCGGTGCCGGGGCTGGCGTGCACCGGGTAGCCCAGCTCCCGCAGCCGGTCGACGTCCCGCCGCACGGTGCGCGGGGTGACGCCGAGCCGGTCGGCGAGATCGGCGCCGGACCACTCGCGATGGGCCTGGAGCAGTGAGAGCAGGCGCAGCAGCCGTGCGGAGGTCTCCACCATGCGCCCGAGTCTGGCAGCCCTCGCGGACAGCCGCTGTCCTCGATGCGGACCGGGCGCCCCGGCGATCGGCGGAAGGCGCTCCGGCCGGGTCAGCGGAAGCGGCGGACCAGACGGCCCGCCCGCGCCTTCTGGGCGTAGCCGGCGTCGACGGCCCGGCCCACGGCCCGGTGGAGCGCGGCCCGCGCCGGAGAGTGCGTGCGCCGGGACGCGCCCCGGTCGAGGAGCTCCGTCCAGAGCGCCTCGTGCCGGGCGGCGATCCGGGCCGGGTCGAAGCGCTCGGAGGCGGCGAGGGCCGCCCGCGCCGTCTTCGCCCGCAGCTCGTCGTCCTCGATCAGCTCGCGCAGCGCCCGGGCGAACGCCGCCACGTCGTCGACCGGCACGAGCCGCCCGTCGACCCCGTCCTCGATGATCTCGCGCGGCCCGTGCGGGCAGTCGGTGGAGACCACCGGGAGGCCGCAGCGCATCGCCTCCACGATGGTCATGCCGAAGGACTCGCGCTGCGAGGTCACGGCGGCGATCGAGCCCTTGACCCACTCCGGCTCCAGCGGGGTGACCGGCCCCATGAGGAAGGCCCGCTCCCCCAGGCCCCGCTCCTCGATCCGCCGGGCGAGCGGCTCCCGGAAGTTCTGGACGGCGTCCCCGGAGCCGTAGATCCGCAGCTTCCAGTCGGGGTGGTCCCCGGCCACCTCCGCGAAGGCGTCGATCAGCACGTCGTAGCGCTTGACCCGGGTCAGCCGGCCGGCCGCGACGACCGTCCTCGCCGCCGGGTCGGCGGGCGGGAGCGAGGGCGCGGGCACGCTGTTGGGCACGGCCTCGATCCGTACGCCGGACAACCCCAGCCGCCGGTAGGCGCGGGCGTCGGCCTCGGTGACCGTGGTGACGGCGTCGAGCAGCGCGTACTCGTGGCCGATGTCCCGGCGCAGCCGGTAGCCGTGCCCCTCCAGGGTCAGGTGCTCCTGGCCGACCAGGACGGGGCCGCGCCGGGCCTGCCGGGCGAGGTGGACGTTGAGCCCGGGGCGGGTGGCGACGAGGACGTCGGTCTCCACCCCGCGCAGGTGCTCCCCGATCCGGGCGTCGGTGAGGGCGCTGTACTGCTTCCAGCGCCCGTCGCCGCGCGGGAAGACCTCGGCGGGGCGGTGGAAGTCGGGGTGGTCCCCGTCGTACCCCGGGCTGCTCTTGCGCAGGTCGACGAGGTGACGCAGGGTCACCCCGCCGGGCAGGCCGAGCAGCGGACGGTCGCGGTGGCGGAACACCGACACGATCTCGACCTCGTGACGCTCCGCCAGCTCCTCGGCGAGCGTGAAGGTGGTGCGGATCGTGCCGCCGTAGTGGTAGCCGTTGTGGAGCAGAAAGGAGATACGCATCGCGCTGCCGGTTCCCCCCGGTCAGTTGGTCGGTCGCCCGACTGTACTTGCCGGGGCGGCGCCGGTGTCCCCGGGCGGCCGGACGGGCCGTCAGAGCGGGGAGATCCGCAGCATGGTGCCGACGGCGACCCGGTTCGGGTCGGCCCCGATCAGGCTCCGGTTCGCCGCGTACAGCGCCTGCCAGCCGCCCTTGATCCCGAAGCGGCGGGCGATCGAGCTGAGGGTGTCGCCGGCCCGGACCGTGTGGACGCGCCCGCTCAGGCCGTACCGCTTGGAGCAGACGGGCCAGGCCCCCCAGCCCTGGGTGCGCAGCACCTCCTCGGCGACCTTGATCTGCTGCGCGCGGGTCGCCAGGTCGGCGCGCCGGGCATAGGCGAGGCCGCCGTGCTCGACCCAGGTGGGCTGCCAGAACTGGAGCCCGCCGTAGAAGCCGTTCCCGGTGTTGACGTGCCAGCGTCCGCCGCTCTCGCACTCGGCGACGCAGCCCCACGGCCACTGGTCCTTCGCGCAGGCGTACGCGGGCACGGAGGCGGCCGCCGTACGGGGCGCGGTGGCGCTCTCCCGTGCCTGGGTCCGGGCCTGCGCCTGGGCGGGGGCCGGGGCCAGGGTGAGGAGCGCGGCCGCGGAGGCCGCCACGAGGGAACCGGCCGTCAAAAATCTGATCTTCGACATCGACGCAGGCTAGGCAGCCCCCGGGCGCCCCGGGCCCGTGCCGCGCGGGACTCCGCCGACACCCCACCCGGTCGGCGGACCCTCCCGCCGTGCGGGCCGGCCGCAACTTGTCCCGCATCCGCGCGTGACCCCGGCCGAGCCTGGCCCGTTGAACTCGGCATGAGACGACCGGGAACGGCCCGGCGTCCGCCCGTACCGAGTCCAGGGAGCCCCCCGTGCCGCGCATGCTCGACGTCAGCGAGGACGTACGCGCCGAGATCGGCGACGAAGAAGCCGACCGGCTGCTCGACGGCGACAACGCCCCGGGCCACTACGACTGCACCTCCTGCCGCACGCCGGGGGACTCCGAGCAGGAGCGCACCAGCACGGTGCTGTTCGTCGGCGAGGAGACGGCGGTCCTCGCGTTCGCCCACGCCAGCTGCATCCCCTCGCAGGTCGTCCGGGTCGCGGAGGAGCAGCTCCAGGGCGCCGTCGCCTCCATCACGGCCTCGGACGCCGCCGACGCGCTCTCCGCCTCCCACCCCGAGCAGGCCGTGCTCGGGGTCACCAGCGGGCTCGTCCTGATCCGGGGCGAGCTGCACCCGGCCCTGGTGGTGGAGCCGACCGCCCCGGTGGCCCGCCCGGGGTCGGACGGCCTCGTCGACGAGTTCCTGCCGCTCCTGGCCGAGCAGGGCTTCCAGCAGGTCATGGACCTGGAGGCGACGCCGGCGACGCTGCCGGGCTGGTCGGTCCTGGTCGCCATGGGCCAGCTCCACTCGGTGCTCCAGCCGGGGCCGGGCGGCGCCGGGCAGGCCGCCTGGTGGCAGGCGCACCAGCCGCTCCAGGTCACCGACGGCTGGCGCGCGGCGGCCAACAAGTCGCACACGGTCCTGGTCTTCGCCGCCCCGGTGGGCTCGATCGGTCAGCAGCCGCGCGAGGACCTGCTGCGCGACGCCCTGGAGAAGGCCGCCGCGAACGGGCGCCTGGTGGCCGCCGCGATGCCCCTGGCCGGCACGTGAGGGAGGGCGCGCGGCCGGGCTCGGGGTGGGTCCGGGTCGGCGGCGCCCCGGCGGGGCGGGGGACGCCGGGAGCCGGGGCTCCGACCGTGCCGCGTCCGCGGCGGGCGCCTCTTTCGGAGAGCCGCCCGCATCCGACGGGCGGCGGGGTCGTTGGCACCTACGTGCACCCATACGACCCTTTCCTCCAGCCTCATCCGAGTCAGATCCCCTCCATGCGCCCCGCGCCGGACGTCACGGCGGGCCCTTCGCCCACGCCGATCTACGACGCCCTGTACTCGGAGTACCGCAGGTCGTTCCGCACCTTGCCGGGCGATCGCAGCGGCGAGGAGGGACTGGCCTTCCGGGCCTTCGGCACGACGCTGGGCGCGGGCGGGTCCGGGCGGGGGCGCCGGCACGCGGCCCCCGCGGCGTGGGCGGACCGGGCGCCGGCGCCGCCGCCCCCGCAGACCCACCGGCCGGCGCTGCCGCCGGGACCCCGCAGAGGGCTGTAGGACCGAACGGCCGGGGGCCGGTACCCGTAGCGGGTACCGGCCCCCGGCCGTGTCGCGCGGCGCCGCCGGCGCGGGACTACTTCTTGCGGCCGCGCTTCTCGCGCACCCGGACCGAGATGTGGATCGGGGTGCCCTCGAAGCCGAACTCCTCGCGGAGGCGGCGCTCGATGAAGCGGCGGTAGCCGGCCTCCAGGAAGCCCGAGGCGAAGAGGACGAACCGGGGCGGCTTGGTGCCCGCCTGCGTGCCGAAGAGGATGCGGGGCTGCTTGCCGCCGCGGACGGGGTGCGGGTGGGCGGCGACGATCTCGCCGAGGAAGGCGTTCAGCCGGCCGGTGGGGACGCGGGTCTCCCAGCCGGCGAGGGCGGTCTCGATGGCCGGGACCAGCTTCTCCATGTGGCGGCCGGTCTTGGCGGAGACGTTGACCCGGGGCGCCCAGGAGACCTGCTGCATCTCGGTCTCGATCTCGCGCTCCAGGTAGTAGCGGCGCTCCTCGTCCAGCTCGTCCCACTTGTTGTAGGCGATGACGATGGCGCGGCCCGACTCGACGGCCATGGTGATGATGCGCTGGTCCTGGACCGAGATGGTGTCGGTGGTGTCGATGAGGATGACGGCCACCTCCGCCTTCTCGACGGCGGCCGCGGTCCGCAGGGAGGCGTAGTAGTCCGCGCCCTCCTGGAGGTGGACCTTCTTGCGGATGCCGGCGGTGTCGACGAACTTCCACGTCACGCCGCCGAGCTCGATCAGCTCGTCGACCGGGTCGCGGGTGGTGCCGGCCAGCTCGTTGACGACGACCCGGTCCTCGCCCGCCACCTTGTTGAGCAGGGAGGACTTGCCGACGTTCGGGCGGCCGATGAGGGCGATGCGGCGCGGGCCGCCGACGGCGTTGCCGAAGCGCTGCGCGGGGGCCTCGGGCAGCTTCTTCAGGACCTCGTCCAGGAGGTCGCCGGTGCCGCGGCCGTGCAGCGAGGAGACCGGGAACGGCTCGCCCAGGCCCAGCGACCAGAGCATGGCCGCGTCGGCCTCGCCGGACTGGCCGTCGACCTTGTTGGCGGCGAGGACGACCGGCTTCCCGGCGCGGCGGAGCAGCCTGACGACGGCCTCGTCGGTGTCGGTGGCGCCGACGGTGGCGTCCACGACGAAGAGGCAGGCGTCGGCGGCCTCGATGGCGAACTCGGCCTGGGCGGCGACGGAGGCGTCGATGCCGAGGACGTCCTGCTCCCAGCCGCCGGTGTCGACGACCTTGAAGCGGCGACCGGCCCATTCGGCCTCGTAGGTGACGCGGTCGCGGGTGACGCCCGGCTTGTCCTCGACGACGGCCTCGCGGCGGCCGATGATGCGGTTCACCAGGGTCGACTTGCCGACGTTCGGACGGCCGACGACGGCGAGGACGGGGAGCGGGCCGTGCCCGGCCTCCTCGATCGCGCCCTCGATCTCCTCCGCGTCGAAGCCCTCTTCCGCGGCGAGCTCCATGAACTCCGCGTACTCGGCGTCGCCAAGTGCCCCGTGGTCGTGCTGGTCGTTCATGAAGTCCGTTCCTCGATCATTCGTGGTCGGTGGTTCCCGGTCGACGGGTTCCACTACTGAGAGTCTCGCTCAGCGCCCGGTGAGGCGCCTGGCGTTTTCCAGGTGGGCGGTGAGCTTCCCCTGGATCCGTACGGTGGCCTCGTCCAGCGCCTTGCGGGTGCGCCGGCCGCTGCCGTCGCCCGCCTCGAAGGCGTCACCGAAGACGACGTCGACGCGGCCGCGCAGCGGGGGCAGGGCCTTGACGAGCCGTCCCCGGCGGTCGGTGCTGCCCAGGACGGCGACCGGGACGATCGGCGCGCCGCTGCGTACCGCGAAGTAAGCGAGGCCCGCGCGCAGCGAGGCGAAGTCGCCCTCGCCCCGGGTGCCCTCGGGGAAGATCCCGAGGACGCCGCCCCGGTCCAGGACGCCCAGGGCGTTGGCTATGGCCGTGCGGTCGGCGCCGTGGCGGTCCACCTTGAGCTGCCCGATGCCCTCCAGGAAGCCGCCGAGCGGGCCGACGAACGCCTCCTTCTTGATGAGGAAGTGCACGGGGCGCGGGGCGGTGCCCATGAGCATGGGGCCGTCGATGTTGTGCGCGTGGTTGACGGCGAGGACGACGGGGCCGGAGGCCGGCACCCGCCAGGCGCCGAGGACGCGCGGCTTCCACAGCCCGTACATCAGCCCGATGCCGATGCCGCGGCCGACGGCGGCGCCCTTCGCGGAGGGCACGGTCACCTGACGGCCGCCCGCTTCTCGTCCACGAGGGTGACGACGCACTCGATCACCTGGTCGAGGGTGAGGTCGGTGGTGTCGACCTCGACGGCGTCGTCGGCCTTGGCGAGCGGGGAGGTCTTGCGGCTGGAGTCGGCCGCGTCCCGCTTGACCAGGGCTTCCTGGGTGGCTCGTACGTCGGCGCCCTTGAGCTCGCCGGAGCGGCGGGCGGCGCGGGCCTCGGGCGAGGCGGTGAGGAAGATCTTCAGGTCGGCGTCGGGCAGGACGGTGGTGCCGATGTCCCGGCCCTCGACGACGATGCCGTGCTCGGCGCCCCGGGCGATGGTCCGCTGGAGCTCGGTGATGAGCGCGCGGACCTCGGGGACGGCGCTGACGGCGCTGACCCTGGAGGTGACCTCTTCGGTGCGGATGGGGCCGGAGGCGTCGGCGCCGTCCACGGTGATGGTGGGCCGGGACGGGTCGGTGCCGGAGACGATGACCGGCTTGGCGGCGGCGTTGGCGACGGCCTCGCCGTCGGAGACGTCCACGCCGTTGCTGATCATCCACCAGGTGATCGCCCGGTACTGGGCGCCGGTGTCGAGGTAGCTCAGTCCCAGCTTGGCGGCGACCGCCTTCGAGGTGCTCGACTTGCCCGTGCCGGACGGCCCGTCGATGGCGACGATCACGGATTCCACGGTGGGAACACCTTCCTGGGGTGGGGCGGCAGGACCCGGCGGGGACGCGACGGGCTCCCCCAAGGTTACCGAGTCCCACGCACCCGTTCGGCCCAGCCCGTGCGGGGCCCCCGGGGGCCGGTCTCCCGGTCCCCGGACCCCGGCGTCCGCGTCAGCCCGTACGGAGGGCCCAGCCGCGCTCCTGGAGGGCCGTGCCGAGGACCGGGGCCGCCGAGGGCTCCACCATGAGCTGGACCAGGCCGGCCTGCTGTCCGGTCGCGTGCTCGATGCGGACGTCCTCGACGTTGACGCCCGCGCGGCCCGCGTCGGCGAAGATCCGGGCCAGCTCGCCGGGCCGGTCGCTGATGAGGACGGCGACGGTCTCGTACGCGGCGGGGGCGGCGCCGTGCTTGCCGGGGACGCGGGAGCGGCCGGCGTTGCCGCGGCGCAGGACGTCCTCGACGCCGGTGGCGCCGTCCCGGCGCTCGTCCTTGTCGGCGGACTGGAGGGAGCGCAGGGCGCGGACGGTCTCGTCGAGGTCGGCGGCGACGCCGGAGAGGACGTCGGCGACGGGGCCGGGGTTGGCGGAGAGGATCTCGACCCACATGCGGGGGTCGGAGGCGGCGATCCGGGTGACGTCGCGGATGCCCTGCCCGCAGAGGCGCACGGCCGACTCGTCGGCCTCCTCCAGACGCGCGGCGACCATGGAGGACACCAGCTGGGGGGTGTGGGAGACCAGGGCGACGGCCCGGTCGTGGGCGTCGGCGTCCATGACGACGGGGACGGCCCGGCAGAGGGCGACGAGCTCCAGGGCGAGGTTGAGGACCTCGGTGTCGGTGTCCCGGGTGGGGGTGAGGACCCAGGGGCGTCCCTCGAAGAGGTCGGCGGTGGCGGCGAGCGGGCCCGAGCGCTCCTTGCCGGACATCGGGTGCGTGCCGATGTAGGCGGTGAGGTCGAGGCCGAGGGCCTCCAGCTCCCGCTTCGGTCCGCCCTTGACGCTGGCGACGTCCAGGTAGCCGCGGGCGAGGCCGGCGGTCATGGCCTCGGCGAGGGTGGTGGCCACGTGGGCGGGGGGCACGGCGACGACGGCGAGGTCCACGGGGCCCCCGGGAGCCTCGTCGGTGCCGGCGCCGAGCGCGGCGGCGGTGCGGGCGCGGGCCGGGTCGTGGTCGCGCAGGTGGACGGTGACGCCCCGGCCGGCGAGGGCGAGGGCGGCGGAGGTGCCGATCAGGCCGGTTCCGATGACGAGCGCTGTTCTCACTGGGCGATGTCCTTGCGCAGGGCGGCCGCGGCGCCGAGGTAGACGTGCGCGATCCGGGACTTGGGCAGCTCGGTCTCGACGTGGGCGAGGAGCCGGACGACCCTCGGCATGGCGCCCTCGACGTCGAGTTCCCGGGCGCAGATCAGGGGGACGTCGACGATCCCGATGTGCCGGGCCGCGGCGGCGGGGAAGTCGCTGTGCAGATCGGGCGTGGCCGTGAACCAGATGCTGATGAGGTCCTCGGCGGTGAGGCCGTTGCGTTCGAGGACGGCGGTGAGCAGCTCCTCGACCCGCTCGCGCATGTGCCCGGCCTCGTCCCGTTCCAGTTGGACGGCGCCTCGGACCGCTCGTACCGCCACGTCGTGCTCCTTCGCCTGCGTCAGTGCTCCGTTCAGCCTAGTCAGGGGCGGGGGGCCGGGAGCGCGCCGCCCGCTCTCCGAGACGGGGGCGGGCGCCGCGTTCCGCCGTCCGGGGTACGGACGCGGGCGTGTCGCGGGGCCCGGCGGAGGCGCGTGGCCAAGCTGGCGCCATGACGTCCCCCCGCGCGTGCCGCCGCACCGTCCTGTTCGCCGCCGCGGCCCTGACGACGACGGGCTGCGGCTCGGACGGCGGCGAAGACGGGGGCGACGGCGGTACGACGGCGGGCACGGACGCCCCGGAGACTCCGGAAGCCCCGGAGACGCCGGACGCCCCCGAGTCCCCCGAGTCCCCGGAGGGCGACGGCGAGGCGCTGACCAGGACCTCCGAGATCCCGGTCGGCGGCGGCGCGGTCTTCCCGGAGGAGAAGGTGGTGGTGACGCAGCCGACGGCCGGCGAGTTCAAGGCGTTCTCGGCGGTCTGCACCCACCAGGGGTGCCTGGTGAACAAGGTCGCGGACGGCACCATCGACTGCCCCTGCCACGGTTCGCGGTTCCGCGTCGCGGACGGCTCGGTGGTGACGGGCCCGGCCACCCGCCCCCTCCCGGCCGAGCGCATTAATGTCTCGGGGGAGACGATCACCCTCGCGTAACCTGCCCGGCATGACTCCGGACGAGCTGGTGCGCGAGCACACGATCTACTCCTGTGTGATGGGCTCGCGCGCCTTCGGTCTGGCGACCGAGGGCAGCGACACGGACGTGCGGGGCGTCTACCTCGCCCCGACGCCGCTCTTCTGGCGCTTCGACAAGCCCCCGGCGCACGTGGAGGGGCCGCGCGAGGAGCAGTTCAGCTGGGAGCTGGAACGCTTCTGCGAGCTGGCCCTGCGCAACAACCCGAACGCCTTGGAGTGCCTCCACTCCCCCGTCGTCGAGTACGCCGACGACCTCGGCCGCGAGCTGATCTCCCTGCGCGGCGCCTTCCTCTCCCGGCAGGCGCACCGGACGTTCGTGCGGTACGCGGACGGGCAGCGCCGCAAGCTGGACGCGGACGTGCGCCAGTACGGGCATCCGCGCCGGAAGCACGCCATGCACCTGCTGCGGCTCCTGACGAGCTGCCGGGACCTGCTGCGCACGGGCGAGCTGCGCGTCGACGTCGGCGAGGACCGCGACCGCCTCCTCGCGGTCAGGCGCGGCGAGGTGCCCTGGCCGGAGGTCGAGTCCTGGATGGACCGCCTCCAGGAGGAGGCCGACCGGGCCCACGACGCCTCCCCGCTGCCCGCCGCCCCGGACCACGCGCGCGTGGAGGACTTCCTGGCCCGCGCCCGCCGCGCGTCGGCCCTGCGGGAGCCGTAGCCGGGAGCGGGGGCCGGGCGCCGCGGCTCAGACGTCCCAGAGGGCGCCGAAGGCGATGAGGTCGCTCCGGTACTCGACGCGGTCCGCCCACTCCCCCGGCCAGGCGTCCGCGCCGAGGTGGGCCCCGGCGAAGGCGCCCGCGAGGGCGGCGATCGAGTCGGAGTCGCCGCGGGTGCAGGCGGCCCGGCGCAGGGCGGTGAGGGGCTCGTCGGGGAAGAGGAGGAAGCAGAGCAGCCCGGTCGCGAGGGCCTCCTCCGCGATCCAGCCGTCGCCGGTGTACGTGCAGGGGTCGAGCTCCGGGTCGGCCGTGCGCTGGACGGCGTCCAGGCGCTCCAGGACCGCCAGGCACTCGTCCCAGCCGCGCTCGGTGAAGTGCCGGGCGGAGGGGTCCTGGGAGCGGGTCCACAGGTCGCCGAGCCACTCCTCGTGGTAGCGGGAGCGGTTCTCGTACGCGTACGAGCGGAGCTGTCCGACGAGTCCGGCCGGGTCCACGCCCCGCGCGAGCAGGTACGCGGCGCGGGCCGTCAGGTCGGAGGCGGCGAGCGCGGTCGGGTGCCCGTGGGTCAGCGCCGCCTGGAGCTGCGCGGCACCGGCCCGCTGCTCCTCGTCCAGACCGGGGACGAGGCCGATGGGGGTGACCCGCATGTTGGCGCCGCAGCCCTTGGAGTGGATCTGGCTGGCGTCCTGCCAGAGCCGGTCGCCGTCGAGGAGCCGACAGGCGCGCAGGCAGGTGTTGCCGGGCGCGCGGTTGTTCTCCGGGGAGTGGTACCAGTCGACGAACTCCTCGCGCACCGGCCGGGCGAGGCGCCTCGGGGCGAGGACGCCCCGGTCCATGGCCGTGCGGATGCCCCGGGCGAAGGCGAGGGTCATCTGGGTGTCGTCGGTGACGTACGCCTTCCCGTTCCTGACGGCGAGTTCCATCTCCCGCCAGGGCCCGCACTTGGCGAGGATCGCGGGCACGTCGTTGAACTCGGTGGGGAAGCCCAGCGCGTCGCCCAGCGCGAGGCCGATCAGGGATCCGGTCGCGGCCCGCTTGACGGCGGTGTGCGCGTGGTTCACGAGGAGCGTCCTTCCGGTCGCAGGAGGGGCGGGTGGAGGGCCGTGGCCCCGCCCGCCCGGTAGAGGGCGGCCGGTTTCCCCCGTCCGCCGGTGAGGCGCGGCGGTCCCTCCACGGCCCGGACGAAGCCGGGCGTGGCGAGGACCTTGCGCCGGAAGTTGGGGCGGTCGAGCTCGACGCCCCAGACCGTCTCGTAGACCTGCCGGAGCTCGCCGAGGGTGAACTCGGGCGGGCAGAAGGCGGTGGCGAGGCAGGTGTACTCGAACTTGGCGCCGACCCGTTCGTGGGCGTCGGCGAGGATCCGGTCGTGGTCGAAGGCGAGCGGCCCGTGCGTACCGTACGGGATCCACCGCGCCTGGGCCGCGTCCCCGCCGCCGCGCGGTTCGGGCGGGTCCGGCACGAGGGCGGTGAAGGCGACGGAGACGACCCGCATCCTCGGGTCGCGGTCCGGCTCGGTGTAGGTGCGGAGCTGTTCGAGGTGGAGTCCGGCGACGGTGGCGCCGGAGAGCCCGGTCTCCTCGGCGAGTTCGCGGCGGGCGGCGGTCTCGGCGGACTCGCGGGGCAGCACGAAGCCGCCGGGCAGGGCCCAGGACCCGGCGTACGGCTCCTGGGCGCGTTCGACGAGCAGGACGTGGAGGCGCTCCTCGCGGATCGTGAGGACGGCGAGGTCGACGGTGACGGCGAACGGCTCGAAGGCGCGGGGGTCGTAGCCCTCGGGGGCCCGGTGGGCGGTCATCGGCGTTCCGGCAGCGGGTCGGTGAGGCCGGGGCCCTCGGCGAGCAGCGCGTCCACGGCGGCGACGGCGCTGGCGAGCCGCTCCTCGTGCGGGCCGGTGAGCACGACCGCGCGGCGGCCGGAGTGGGCGAGCTGGGTGAGGAAGCGGGCGGTCATCCAGGGCCGCAGGTGCTCCCCGTCGCGTAGTCCGTCGTCCTCGAAGTCGACGCCCCGGTGGTCGGTGAGCAGCCAGAGGTGCTGACGGCCCCGGGCGGCGATCTCGCCGGTGTCGGCGCTGGTGGTGCCCATGTACCGCTCGTGCCAGATGGTGGTGGCGAAGGCGTCGGTGTCGCAGAAGAGGACGGGCGAGCCGTCGCGGGCGGCCTCCTCCTCCAGTTCGGCCTGGCGCTGGGCGATGACGGGGAAGTCGGAGGAGCGGAAGGTGACGTCGGACCAGGTGGCGCCGGGGCGTTCGGCCCTCAGCTCGGCGAGCTTGAGCTCGCTGTACTCGCGGCCGTACTCCGGTACGTACCGGGTGCGGGCCCAGACGCCGCCGCGCCGCCGGTAGTGGTCGGCGAGGGCGAGGGCCATGGTGGTGGTGCCGGTGGACTCGGCGCCGAGGACGACGACCCGGCGGGTGAGCGCGGCCCGTACGGGCGCCTCCAGGAAGTCCCAGCGGCCTGCGGGGTCCGCGCGGACGGCGGTGCCGGAGACGGGGAAGCGGACGCGGTCGGGGTCGACGAGGACGGACGCGGCGCCGAAGCGGCGGCCGAGCTCCTCGCCGTACGGCTCCGAGGTGAAGACCGCGTCGACGCGCTCGGGCACGGCGGCCCGGAAGACGCGCATGTGGGCCTCCCACACGTCGGGGTCGTGGAGGTCGACGGGGTGGTCGTCGACGGCGCCGACGACGAGGGCGTCGGGGTGGACCTCGCGCATCCAGGCGACGCGCTCCTCCAGCGGCACGGACTCGACGGAGGAGGCGCAGACGAGGACGGTGAGGCGGTCGCAGCGGTCGAGGGCGGTGCGGACGAGGTGGTGGTGGCCGGCGTGCGGCGGATAGAACTTGCCGAGGACGAGGCCGTGCCCGTAGCGCTTCACGCCGTCGCCTCCGCCGTCTCCGTCTCCGCCGCCGGTCGCCGGGCCCCCGCGAGGTCCCTGCTCCAGCTACGCAGGCCCATCACGCAGAGCGCCATGAAGCCGACGTACAGCAGGGAGGTCAGGTACAGCCCCTTGTGCGCGTACAGCGGCACGTAGACGACGTCGGCGGCGATCCAGAGCCACCAGGACTCCAGGCGCTTCCTGCACTGGCCGTAGGTGGCCGCGAGGGAGAGCGCGGTCGTCAGGGCGTCCCAGAAGGGGACGGTCGAGTCGGTGGCGCGGTCGAGCAGCAGGGTGAGCCCGAGGGTCCCCACCACCCCCGCCGCGAGCAGCCACGCCCCTTCGGCGCGCGTAGTGCGGCGCACCGGAAGGGTGTCGGAGCCCGGTCCACCCCCGTGGGTCCAGGTCCACCAGCCGTACGCGGCGAGGGTGATGAAGACGATCTGGAGGCCGGCGTCGGCGTAGAGGCCGGCCTGGGCGAAGAGCAGGACGAAGAAGAGGTTGTTGGCGATGCCGACGGGCCAGTTGGCCACGTGCTGGCGGGCCACGAGCCAGACGCAGAGCGCTCCGCTGCCGAAGCCCAGGACCTCGGTCCAGCTGACCGGGGTGTCCAGGACGGTGAAGAGCGGCTGCTGCAGGGGTTCGAGCAAAGTCGCGAGGCTCACGCCCGCCTCCTTAAGAGTCACCTTGACTATAAAGGGTGGCGGACCGCGGCCACAAGGGCCGGGCGCGGACGCGAAGGGGCCCGTGACCGCCGGAACGGTCACGGGCCCCTTCGTACGCGCACCCCCGAGGGGTGGTGCTACATGCCGACTTCCTTCATCAGCATGCCGACCTCCGTGTTGGTCAGGCGGCGCAGCCAGCCCGACTTCTGGTCGCCCAGGCCGATCGGACCGAAGGCGGTGCGGACCAGCTTCTCGACCGGGAAGCCCGCCTCGGCCAGCATCCGGCGCACGATGTGCTTGCGACCCTCGTGCAGGGTGACCTCGACCAGGTAGTTCTTGCCGGTCTGCTCGACCACGCGGAAGTGGTCGGCGCGGGCGTAGCCGTCCTCCAGCTCGATGCCGTCCTTGAGCCGCCGGCCGACCTCGCGGGGCAGCGGCCCCGTGATGGCGGCCAGGTAGGTCTTCTTCACGCCGTACTTCGGGTGCGTGAGGCGGTGGGCCAGCTCGCCGTGGTTGGTGAGCAGGATGATGCCCTCGGTCTCCGTGTCGAGCCGGCCGACGTGGAAGAGCCGGGTCTCGCGGTTGGTGACGTAGTCGCCGAGGCACTGGCGGCCGTCCGGGTCCTCCATGGTGGAGACGACGCCGGCGGGCTTGTTCAGGGCGAAGAACAGGTACGACTGGGTGGCGACGGTCAGGCCGTCCACCTTGATCTCGTCCTTCTCCGGGTCGACGCGCTTGCCCTGCTCGACGACGATCTCGCCGTTGACCTCGACCCTGGCCTGCTCGATCAGCTCCTCGCAGGCGCGGCGCGAGCCCATGCCGGCGCGGGCGAGGACCTTCTGCAGCCGCTCGCCCTCCTGCTCGGCGCCGGGGAAGGTCTTGGGGGTCTTGATCTCGGGCTTGCCGGCGTACCGCTCCCGGTTCCGCTCCTCGGTGCGGGCGTCGTACTCGCGCGAGCGGGCGGGCGCGGTGCGGCCTCCGCCGCGCTGCGGGGACTGCCGGGGGCCGCCCTTGGCACCGCCGCGCGCGGCGTCGCCGCGACCGCGCTTGGGCGGGCCGTCCGGGCGGCCGGCGAGGCCCTCCACGTCGTAGCTGCGCTCCTCCGGGCGCGGCCGGCGCGTGTTGGCGCCGCCGCCCTGGCCGCCCTGCCGGAAGCCGCCGCCCTGGCCACCGGGACGGCCGCCGCCCTGACCCGGGCGGCCACCGCCCTGGCGGTCGTCGCGGCCGTTGCCGGCGCCGCGGTAGTTCCCGCGTCCGCCGCCACCGCCGCCGCCACCGCTTCCACGGCCGCCACCGCTGCCGCCGCGGCCGCCGCTGTTGCCACCACGGCTCCCGCCGTTGTTTCCGCTGCTGTTCCTGCCGCTGCTGCTTCGCATCAAAGTTCCGTCTTGTCGTCTACGTCTGCGTCGGGTTCGAACGACGGGACGCCTTCGAGGGAGTCCGGCTCGACCGCCTCCGCCTCGGGGAGGAAGGGCGCGAGCTCGGGGAGTTCGTCCAGGCCGCGCAGGCCCATCCGCTCCAGGAAGTAGTTCGTCGTCCTGTACAGGATCGCACCTGTTTCGGGTTCCGCGCCCGCCTCCTCCACCAGACCCCGCTGGAGGAGGGTCCGCATGACGCCGTCGCAGTTGACCCCGCGGACCGCGGAGACGCGGGAACGGCTGACCGGCTGGCGGTACGCGACGACCGCGAGGGTCTCCAGGGCCGCCTGGGTGAGCCGGGCCTGCCGGCCCTCCAGGACGAAGGCCTCGACGGCCGGGGCGTACGCGGGGCGGGTGTAGTAGCGCCAGCCCCCGGCGACCTGGCGCAGCTCGAAGCCGCGGCCCTGGGCGGTGTACTCGTCGGCCAGCTCGCGCAGGGCGTCGGCGACCTCCCGGGGGGCGCGGTCGAGGACCTCGGCGAGGTGGGCCTCGGTGGCGGGCTCGTCGACGACCATGAGGACGGCTTCGAGGGAGGGCTTGAGGTCGGTGCCGGTGGTGCCGTCGTCGGCGTCGGTGTCGGTGTCGGTGTCGGTGTCGGGGGCGCTCACGCGCGGGCCTCCGTTTCCTGTCCGGGTTCCTGGTCGAACTCGTCGGTGACCCGGGCCTCCCCGTCCCCGCCGGTCCAGGAGACCGTGAGGTCGCCCAGGGCGGTCTCCTGGTCGAGGGCGACGGCCCGCTCCCGGTAGAGCTCCAGGAGGGCGAGGAAGCGGGCGACGACGGTGAGGGTGTCGCCGGCGTCCTCGATCAGCTCCCGGAAGGCCGCCGTGCCGCGCTCGCGCAGCAGGGCGGCGACCACGGCGGCCTGTTCGCGGACGCTGACGAGGGGGGCGTGGATGTGCTCGACGTACACCTGCGGCTCGGCCCTGGGCCGCATGGCCTTGACCGCGAGCTTCGCGAAGCCCTCGGCGCCGATGGAGATGACGACCTCGGGGAGCAGCTCGGCGTGGTGCGGTTCGAGTCCGACGGTACGGGGGTGGCGGCGGCCCTCGCTCTCCCACCGCTCCTCGAAGATCGCCGCGACGCGCTTGTACGCGCGGTACTGGAGGAGCCGGGCGAAGAGCAGGTCGCGGGCCTCCAGGAGGGCGAGGTCGGCCTCGTCCTCCACCTCGGCGGCGGGCAGCAGCCGGGCGGTCTTGAGGTCGAGCAGGGTGGCGGCGACGACGAGGAACTCGGTGGTCTGGTCGAGGTCCCCGTCGGGCCCGAGGGCGCGCAGGTGCGCCATGAACTCGTCGGTGACCTGCGAGAGCGCGACCTCGGTGACGTCGAGCTTGTGCTTGGTGATGAGCTGGAGCAGCAGGTCGAAGGGCCCCTCGAAGTTCGAGAGCCGCACGGTGAACCGCCCGTCGACCCCAACGGGACCGGTGGCCGGGGGGCCGTCCGTGACGGCCGGGGGCTCGTCGGCGGCGACCGCGGCCGGGGGCTCGTCGGCGGCGGTCGGGAGCCCGTCGGCGGGCTCCGGGTGCTCCCGGTCGGCCGCGGGTGCGGGCTTCCCCGAGGGCGCAGAGAGCTCGGCGGCGGGCCCCGGGGGCTCCCCGTCGGGCGCGGGGGCCCGTACGGCCGCCTCGGGGGCCCGTACGACCGTCCCAGAGGTCCCGGCGGGCGCCTCGGGGGCTCCGGCGGGCGCCCCGGAGGTCCCGGCAGGCGCTCCGGAGGGGCCGGCGGAAGCCGCAAAGGCCCCGGCGGGCGCTTCGGGAGCCCCGGAGGGTTCGGGGACCTCGGGCCCCGCCCACGCCCCCCGCAGGGGCCCCG
This sequence comes from Streptomyces sp. NPDC088915, assembly GCF_044749825.1. Classification (NCBI taxonomy): domain Bacteria; kingdom Bacillati; phylum Actinomycetota; class Actinomycetes; order Kitasatosporales; family Streptomycetaceae; genus Streptomyces; species Streptomyces sp. NPDC088915. The sequence goes on along the minus strand of NZ_JBIVIR010000023.1, from coordinate 30,544 downwards.
TGCCCCCGCCGTGTCCCAGAGTGCGGCGGCGCGGCGGGCGGGACGTTTCGTCCGGGGTGGGGTCGGGGGCGTGGTGCATGGAGGTCCAGGGGGAGCGGAGGGCGCGGCAGCCCGCAGGCTACCGTCAGCGGCCGCGCAGACGGCGGACGAGGATGCTCGCGTCGCCGCGGGACTCCAGGTCCGCCAGGACGACCGCGACGGCCTCCCGGACGATCCGGCCCCGGTCGACGGCGAGGCCGTGCTCGCCGCGCAGCACGAGCCGGGCGTGCTCCAGGTCCATCAGCTCCTCGGCGGAGACGTAGACCGTGATCTTCTCGTCGTGGCGCTCGCGGCCGCTGGGCCGCCGGCTCGCGGTGCGGCCTCCGCCGCGCCGCCGGGGCGCGGCGGCCGGAGCCGCCTTCTCGGTCTCGGGGGACGTCCGGGCGCGCGGTTCCGCCGCCTCGGAGTCCGCCGCCGCGTGCTCCGCGGAGCCCTCGGCCGCCGCCGGGTCGCTCTCGCCCGCCGGTGCCGGGACGGCCCGGCGGGGTGAGGACGCCTGCAGCGCCGTCCCCCCGGTCGTACGGAAGAGTTCGTCGGCGCCGGGCAGGCTCACTCGGCGTGACACCGGGCGAGCACCTCCCTGGCGAGCTGGCGGTAGGCGGCGGCGCCCACGGAGTTGGAGGCGTACGTGGTGATGGGCTCGCCGGCGACCGTGGTCTCCGGGAAGCGCACGGTCCGCCCGATGACCGTGTGGTACACGTGGTCGTCGAAGGCCTCGACGACGCGCGCGAGCACCTCGCGGCTGTGCACGGTCCGGGAGTCGTACATCGTGGCGAGGATGCCGTCGAGCTCCAGCTCGGGGTTGAGCCGCTCCTGGACCTTCTCGATGGTCTCGGTCAGCAGCGCGACGCCGCGCAGCGCGAAGAACTCGCACTCCAGCGGCACGATGACCTTGTGAGCGGCCGTCAGGGCGTTCACGGTCAGCAGGCCGAGCGAGGGCTGACAGTCGATCACGATGTAGTCGTAGTCGTTCATCAGCGGCTTCAGGGCGCGCTGGAGCGTGGACTCGCGCGCGACCTCGCTGACGAGCTGGACTTCGGCGGCCGAGAGGTCGATGTTGCTCGGCAGCAGGTCCATGTTGGGCACGGCGGTCTTGAGGAGGACCTCGTCCGCCGACATGCCCCGCTCCATGAGCAGGTTGTAGACGGTGAGGTCGAGCTCCATCGGGTTCACGCCGAGGCCGACCGACAGGGCTCCCTGCGGGTCGAAGTCGACGAGCAGGACCCGCCGTCCGTACTCGGCGAGCGCGGCTCCCAGGTTGATGGTCGACGTGGTCTTGCCGACGCCGCCCTTCTGGTTGCACATCGCGATGATCTTCGCGGGTCCGTGGTCGGTCAGCGGGCCCGGGATCGGGAAGTACGGCAGGGGCCGTCCGGTCGGGCCGATCCGCTCGCGGCGCTGGCGGGCAGCGTCGGGCGCGAGGGTGGCCGCGTACTCCGGATCGGGCTCGTACTCGGCGTCGGGGTCGTAGAAGTGCCCCTCGGGCACCTCGTCGTAGGCGGCGAAGTGGGTGGACTCTCGGCCCATCTCGTTGCCGGCCGTGGCGTTCACGTGTAGGCCGTCCATCGTCTTCATCGTGTGGGCTGTCGTCACGGGCTGGTGCGTCGCGAAGGTCCGCACCGCGACGGAGCCGATCGGAGCTCCCGGCGCACCACTCCCGGGAGTAAATGTCGACTCATTCACAAGTCGTCTTACCTCCTTGGGTGTGACCGGGAACATTTATCGATAGGTCAGCGTGGCACCATGCCGACGGTTGGCGACTCTATGGCGTGTCACCGGTCCGCAGCAACACAATCCGCCGGACCCGGCCCGATGTGTCGGTAACCGAACACGCCTCTGTCAAGGGCGCGCGGTCACGCATCCGCACGTTTCCGGGGTGCGCGAAACGGTTAAAGAGTTACGTTCGCCGCGAGTTGCCCGAACGTTTCGGCGTGGCCGGAGACACGTCCGGCCGGACCTTGTCGAACAAGGTCCGGCCGGGTGCGTGGTATTGACGGCGCGCGTTGACGCGGCGCCGCGGGGGTCAGCCCAGGAGGCTGCTCAGCTCGACGTGCTCGAGGCCGTGCGCCTCGGCGACCTCCTTGTAAACCACCTTGCCGTCATGGGTGTTGAGGCCCAGGGCGAGGGCGGCGTCGCGGCGGATCGCCTCGGCCCAGCCGTTGTTCGCCAGCGACACGATGTAGGGCAGCGTGGCGTTGGTGAGGGCGTAGGTGGAGGTGTTCGGGACCGCGCCCGGCATGTTGGCGACGCAGTAGAAGACCGAGTCGTGGACCTGGAAGGTCGGCTCGGCGTGGGTGGTCGGGTGCGAGTCCTCGAAGCAGCCGCCCTGGTCGATCGCGATGTCGACAAGGACACTTCCGGGCTTCATCTTGGCGACGAGCTCGTTGGTGACCAGCTTCGGGGCCTTGGCGCCCGGGATGAGGACGGCGCCGATGACGAGGTCGGCCTCGACGACGGCCTTCTCCAGCTCGTAGGCGTTGGAGACGATCGTCTGCACCTTGGTGCCGAAGATCTTGTCGGCCTCGCGGAGCTTGTTGATGTCCTTGTCGAGCAGGGTCACGTGGAAGCCCATGCCGACGGCGATCTGGGTGGCGTTCCAGCCGGAGACGCCGCCGCCGATGACGACCGCGCGGCCGGCGTGGGTGCCGGGGACGCCGCCGGGCAGGACGCCCCGGCCGCCGGCCGAGCGCATCAGGTGGTAGGCGCCGACCTGCGGGGCCAGGCGGCCCGCGACCTCGGACATCGGGGCGAGCAGCGGGAGCGCGCGGTTCGCGGTCTCGACGGTCTCGTACGCGATGGCGGTGGTGCCGGAGGCCAGGAGGGCGTCGGTGCACTCGCGGGAGGCGGCGAGGTGCAGGTAGGTGAAGAGGGTCTGGTCCTTGCGGAGGCGGTGGTACTCCTCCGCGATGGGCTCCTTGACCTTGAGCAGCAGGTCGGCGGTGGCCCAGACCTCGTCGGCGGTGGGGAGGATCTCGGCGCCGGCGGCGACGTACTCCGCGTCCGTGATCGAGGAGCCGACACCGGCGTTCTGCTCGACGAAGACCTGGTGGCCGTGGCGGACGAGCTCGTGGACACCGGCGGGGGTGATGGCCACGCGGAACTCGTTGTTCTTGACCTCGCGGGGGATGCCGACCTTCATCGTCGATCACGGTCCTTGAATCAGGGAGGGATAACTGGCGCACTGCGATACATACCCGGATGCATCGCGACGCACCGGGGCAGACCACGTTCGAACGCGGCAGAGCCAGTCTAATGAAGGAGTTCCCGCTGTCTAGCCTTTCAAAGTACTAATCTTTGACGGAGCCACTGCGGATTTCGTAGGCAGAAGGTTCCGTTTCCAGCAGTCTCTCCGCTCCGGCCCGGTGCAGCCGGGCCGCCGCCGGGTCGCCGAGCCGGTCGAGGGTGTCGGCGAGGCGCAGCCGGAGCGCCGCCTGGAGCCGGACGTCCTGGGCCCGGCGGGCCCACTCCACGGCCTCCTCGCAGGTCCGCAGGGACTCCTCGGGCCGTCCGGCGTACTCCTGGACCCGCGCCGCCTCGCTCAACGCCCGCGCGTAGCCCGGGAGATCGGAGAGCCTGCGGTAGCCGGCGGCGGCGGCCCGCCAGTTCCGCAGGGCCTCCCCGTACCGCCCGGCGTAGGTCTGCACCGCGCCGAGGCGGGCGTACAGCCGGGCCTGGTCGGCGCGCTCGTCCCGGGCGAGGCGCTGGGCGAGGGCCCGCCCGTACCAGTCGCCGGCCCGCTGCCAGTCCCCCAGCTCCTGATAGGAGCCACCTACGGATTCCATCGCGCGACCGGTCGCGTACGGGTCATTTGCTGCGCGTCCGGCCTCCAAAGCCGACCGATATCGCAGCAGAGCCTCCTTCGTCCTGCCTGTGCGGGCGTCGAGGTCGGCCAGGTTGAGCAGGGCCGCGGCCCGCTCGCGGTGCAGTCCGTGCCGCTCGGCCACGTCCAGGACGAGCCGGTGCAGCCCGTACAGCTCGGGGGCGGCGGCCTCGGCGCCCCGGTGCGCGGCGAGCGCCCGGACGAGGGAGGCGATCAGGCGGCGGGCCAGGGTGTCGAGCTCCCCGTCCGCGACGGCGAGGCGGGCGGAGGCGAGCAGGACGGGCCGCCGGGAGTCCAGCCAGGCCGCCCCGGCGGCGGCGGTCGGGAAGCGCAGGGCGCGCGGCAGCCCGGCCAGCTTCCTGCGGGCGGGCGAGCCCTCGGGTTCGGTGACCGCGCGGCAGGACTGGAGGAGCCGCACGGTCCGCTCCAGCATCCGGGCCCGCGCGAGCTGCACCTCGGCGGGCCGGTCGCGCTCCTCCAGTTGCGCGCGCAGGAGGGGGACGAGGTGGGCGCGCACCTCGTACTGGCCGTCCTCGCCGGCCGAGACGAGTCCCAGGGCCTCGAAGTCGGCGAGCGTGGTGGCCGCCGCCGAGACCGAGCAGCCGGCCAGGGCGGAGGCGGTGTGGGCGTCGGCCCGGCCGAGCGGGGCGAGCGCGAGGAATCGCAGTATCCGGGCGGCGGTGGCGGGCAGGCCGTCGTGGGCGAGCAGGAAGGCCCGGGTGAGGGGGTCGCCGCTCGGCTCGCGCAGCCGCTTGGCGAGGTCGGCGACGGAGGACTTGGGGTGGGTGGAGAGCCAGCCGCCGGCGAGGACGACCGCGGCGGGCAGCCCCCCGCACTCCTCGACGAGGGTCTCGGCGGCCTGCGGGTCGACGGTGACGGGGACGGAGCCGGTGAAGGAGGTGAGCAGCTCGATGGCCGACTTGGGGTCGAGGCCGCCGAGGGTGCAGGGCCGCACGTCGGGGATGCCGGTGAGCGGCCCTGCGGCGACCCCGATCACCAGGGTGTCGGGCTCGTCGGGGATCAGCGGGTCCGCCTGCGCGGCGTCGACGGCGTCGTCGAGGATCAGGACGGCCCGGCGCCCGGCGAAGGCGCCGCGGACCAGTTCGGCCAGCTCGTCCTCGGCGGCGCCGGGGGGTTCGGCGACCCCGAGGGCGGCGAGGAGCTCCTGGGCGGCCCGGGCGGTGGGCACGGGCACGCCGCCGGGTTCGGTGAGCCGGGCGCGGAAGATCCCGTCGGGGTACCGGTCGGCGACCGCGGCGGCCAGCTCCTCGGCGAGGGCGGTGCGCCCGGAGCCGGGCCGGCCGGCCACGAGCAGGACCCGGGCGCGGGGCACCTTGCGGCCGGTGAGGGTGTCGAGCCCGGTCCGTTCGATGTCGGCGCGCAGGGCCTTCAACTCGCGCTGGCGGCCGAAGAACCGCCGGCTGCCGGTTGCCGCCACCGCCTGATCCGTCACGGGCCACGCTCCCGTCCACCTGCGCACGAGCCGATCCCGCGGGAGGGGCTCCGTGCGGGCGTTTCCGAGCGTAGTTCAGGGCGGGACGCGTACCCGGCGGAGCAGGGCGGACACGTCCCCCGATCGGATCAGCAGATGGTCACACCGGACGCTGTGCCCGCCCCCCGGTGCGCCTCGGGGGTGCGACGGCTCGGCCGGGGCGGGCGGATCGGTCCGGACCGGCCCCGTCGGGCCCCGGGGCGGATCGGCCCCGTCCATCCGCACCGCCCCGCCGGGGCCTACGCCTCGAAGGGGCGGGCCGGCCAGGGCGCCTCCGCCGGGCGGAGGGCGTCCAGGCCGTCGCCGGCGCGGGCGGCGGCCAGGGAGAGGACGCCGTTCACCAGGCAGCTGTTGTGCAGGTCGCCCGCGAGGACACCCCGTACGACCTCCGCGAGCGGCACCCGCGCCACCTCCATGTCGGCCTCCTCCTCCGCCACCTCGAAGCGGTCCCCCTCCGCGTCCGCGAGGTCCCGCGCGAGGAAGATCCGCACGGCCTCGTCGCTGCCGCCCGGGGAGGTGTAGAAGTCGGTGAGGACCCGCCAGTCCTCCGCCTTGACGTGCGCCTCCTCGTACAGCTCGCGCCGGGCCGCGTGCAGCGGGTTCTCCCCGGGCACGTCGAGCAGCCCGGCCGGGATCTCCCAGAGCTTCTGCCGCACCGGGTGCCGGTACTGCTTGATCAGCAGGACCCGGTCCTCCTCGTCCAGGGCCAGGACGGCCACCGAGCCGGGGTGGACCTGGTAGTCGCGGCGCGCGACCGTGCCGTCCGGCATGACCACGTCGTCCGTGCGGACGCCCGTCTTCTTGCCCTGGAAGGGTGTCTCCGTCGCGACGACCCGCCACTCCTGCGGGGTGTCCTGCAACTCCATCAGCTGTCCTCCCGTACACGAACACACGGCCACACGGCCCATACGAAAACCGGGGTGCGGGACCCGAACGGGCCCGCACCCCGGCAACGTTAACGCCTGCGCCCTACTTGCCCGTCTTGCGCTCCACCGCGGCCTTCACCAGGCCTGCGAAGAGCGGGTGCGGGCGGGTCGGGCGGGAGCGGAGCTCCGGGTGCGCCTGGGTGGCGACCAGGTAGGGGTGGATCTCGCGCGGGTACTCGACGTACTCGACGAGCTTGTTGTCCGGGGAGGTGCCGGAGAAGACCAGGCCGGCCTTCTTCTCCAGCTCCGCGCGGTACGCGTTGTTCACCTCGTAGCGGTGACGGTGGCGCTCCTCGACGTACGGCTCGTCGCCGTAGACCTCGCGGACGATCGAGCCCTCGGCGAGCTTCGCCGGGTACAGGCCCAGGCGCATCGTTCCGCCCAGGTCGCCCGCGCCCTCGACGTACGCGAGCTGCTCCTCCATCGTGGAGACGACGGGGTGCGCGGTGGCCGGGTCGAACTCGGTGGAGTTGGCCTCGGGGATGTCGGCCAGGTTCCGGGCCGCCTCGATGACGATGCACTGGAGGCCCAGGCAGATGCCGAGCAGCGGCACCTTGTGCTCGCGGGCGTACTGGATCGCGCCGACCTTGCCGCTCACGCCGCGGTCGCCGAAGCCGCCGGGGACGAGGATCGCGTCGACGTCGCCGAGCTGCTTCTCCGCGCCGGCCGGGGTCTTGCAGTCGTCGGAGGTGACCCACTTGACCTTGACCCGGGCCTTGTTGGCGAAGCCGCCGGCCCGCATGGCCTCGGTGACCGACAGGTAGGCGTCGGGCAGGTCGATGTACTTGCCGACGAGCGCGACGGTGACCTCGTGCTCCGGGTTGTGGACGCGGTCCAGGAGGTCCTCCCAGACGGTCCAGTCCACGTCGCGGAAGGGCAGGTCGAGCTTGCGGACGACGTAGGCGTCCAGGCCCTCGGTGTGCAGCACCTTCGGGATGTCGTAGATCGACTTGGCGTCGATGGCGGCGACCACGGCGGCCTCGTCCACGTCGCACATCAGCGAGATCTTGCGCTTGATGGCGGTGGGAACGTCGCGGTCGGCGCGCAGCACGATCGCGTCGGGCTGGATGCCGATGTTGCGCAGGGCGGCGACCGAGTGCTGGGTCGGCTTGGTCTTCAGCTCGCCGGACGGGCCGATGTAGGGCAGCAGCGAGATGTGCACGACGAAGACGTTGTCGCGGCCGACCTCGTGGCGGACCTGGCGGACGGTCTCCAGGAACGGCAGGGACTCGATGTCGCCGACGGTGCCGCCGACCTCGGTGATGACCACGTCGACGTCGTCGGTCGCCATGCGGCGGATCCGGGACTTGATCTCGTTGGTGATGTGCGGGATGACCTGCACGGTGTCGCCCAGGTACTCGCCGCGCCGCTCCTTGGCGATGACCTGCGAGTAGACCTGGCCGGTGGTGACGTTGGCCGAGCCGTCGAGGTCGACGTCGAGGAAGCGCTCGTAGTGGCCGATGTCCAGGTCGGTCTCGGCGCCGTCGTTGGTGACGAACACCTCACCGTGCTGGAAGGGGTTCATGGTGCCGGGGTCGACGTTCAGGTACGGGTCGAGCTTCTGCATCGTGACCCGCAGGCCCCGCGCCTTGAGGAGCGCACCCAGGCTGGAGGCGGTCAGGCCCTTGCCGAGGGAGGAGGCGACACCCCCGGTGACGAAGATGTGCTTGGTCGTCGTGGTGTTGGGCGGCATCGCCAAGAGGGGGCTCCCGTGGTCGCGTTCTGGAGGTGCGTACCGGCTGCCCCTCCGGAAGAATCGGGGGGTGCCGTCGCTGCGGTTGCGGGGTCCTCGGCTGTCGCCGTTTCCCACCGGTCCACGGGGTACCAGGGTATCAGCGACCCGGGGAGGCCGCTTCCGGCCACACGCGGCAGCCGGGTGTTCACGGACGGCGAGCGACCGGAGTCCGACCAGCTCCGGGCGGGGAAAGGGGGTGTTCACCCGATTGGAGCAACGACGTTACCGGTGTGATCAACGGGTGGCGCGGGGCGCGACGTATCCTGCTCGGACATGGCCCGCCGAGCCGGCCGGCCGACGACGCCACCGCCTGTCCCTCCGGGGTCGAACGCCCGGGGACCCATCCCGGACCGAGGCTTGTCGCAGACCCCCCGATCGCTGACACACTCGGACCCCGGCCGGCATATGCGGCCGGGCATCTGGAGCAAGCGCCCCGAGGGGCGGACATGGCCGTTCGACTGGAGTGAAGCACGTGGCCGGGCGCATCGAGGATTACGCACTCATCGGAGACATGCAGACCGCTGCCCTGGTCTGCCGGGACGGCAGCGTGGACTGGCTCTGCCTGCCCCGCTTCGACTCGCACGCGATCTTCGCGGGACTCCTCGGCACCGAGGAACACGGATTCTGGCGGGTGGCCCCCGCGGGCCCCGAGGACGGCGAGCCGGCCCCCGCCGACCGGCGCCGCTACCGGGGGGACTCGCTCATCCTGGAGTCCGAGTGGGACACCCCGCGCGGCACGGTCCGGGTGACCGATTTCATGCCCCCGCGCGACGGCGCGCCGCAGCTGGTCCGGATCGTCGAGGGCGTCTCGGGCCGGGTCCCGATGCGCTCCGCGCTGCGGATGCGGTTCAGCTACGGCCGGATCGTGCCCTGGGTGCACAAGGTGGGCGACCGCACGGTCGCGGTCGCCGGGCCCGACTCGGTGTGGCTGGACGCGGAGGCCGAGACCCACGGCGAGGACCTCACCACGTACTCCGAGTTCACCGTCGGCCCCGGCGAGCGGGTCGCCCTCACGATCTCCTGGCAGCCCTCCCACAAGGACCAGCCGGCGCTGCCGGACCCCGAGGGGGCCCTGGAGGCGACCGCCGACTTCTGGCGCGAGTGGGTCGACCACTGCACGTACCACGGCCCCTACCGGGAGGCCGTGGTCCGCTCCCTGATCACCCTGAAGGCGCTGACGTACGCGCCGACCGGCGGGATCGTCGCCGCCCCGACGACCTCGCTGCCCGAGGAGATCGGCGGCGTGCGGAACTGGGACTACCGCTACACCTGGCTGCGGGACGCGGCGATCACCCTCTCCTCGATGCTGCGCACCGGCTACCGCGAGGAGGCCCGCGCCTGGCGGGACTGGCTGCTCCGCGCCGTCGCGGGAGACCCGGAGAACCTCCAGATCATGTACGGCATCGCGGGCGAGCGCGAGCTGGGCGAGGCCGAGCTCGACTGGCTGCCGGGGTACGAGAACTCCGGTCCGGTCCGGGTCGGCAACGGCGCCGCCAACCAGCTCCAGCTCGACGTGTACGGCGAGGTCACCGAGGCCCTGCACCTGGCGCACATGACGGGCCTGTCCCGCAACGACTACGCCTCCCTGCTCCAGCTCAAGCTGATCGAGTACCTGGAGAAGAACTGGAACCAGCCCGACGAGGGCATCTGGGAGGTCCGCGGCCCGCGCCGGCACTTCGTGCACTCCAAGGTGATGGCCTGGGTGGCCGTGGACCGCACGATCAAGCTCATCGAGTCCGGGGACGCCGACGGCCCGCTGGAGCGCTGGCGGGAGCTGCGCGACGAGATCCACCGGGACGTCTGCGAGAAGGGCTACGACAAGGAGCGGAACACCTTCACGCAGTCGTACGGCTCCCGGGAGCTGGACGCCTCGCTGCTGCTGATCCCGCAGATGGGGTTCCTGCCGCCGGACGACAAGCGGGTCATCGGCACGATCGAGGCGATCCAGCGGGAGCTGTCCACGGAGGACGGCTTCGTGCTTCGCTACCCCACGGCCGGCGAGGAGGCCGGCGTCGACGGCCTGGAGGGCGACGAGGGCGCGTTCCTGGCGTGTTCCTTCTGGCTGGCCGACGACCTGGCGATGATCGGCCGGGTCGACGAGGCCCGCACCCTCTTCGAGAAGCTCCTCGGGCTCCGCAACGACCTGGGGCTCCTCGCCGAGGAGTGGGACCCGCGGCTGCAGCGCCAGGTGGGCAACTTCCCGCAGGCCTTCAGCCACGTCCCGCTGATCGACACGGCGCTGCGCCTGACGGCGAGCGGCGCCTACGGCGGCTGAGGGGGCTGAGGGGGCTGCGGGGGCTCACGCCTCCGGCGCCGAGGGTTCCCCCTTCGCGCGCCGGATCGCCCCGGTCGTCGTCGACGCGTACGACCGGGGCGGCCCGGCTCCGGGCCCGGAGGGTCACTCTCGCGTGCCCGCGAGTTCCACCGCCCCGCGGCGCAGGGCGAGGCCGGCCGGCACGACCGCCGAGATCACGGCGAGCACCGCGCAGGTGCCCAGGACCGCCCCGAGCGTCGCCCACGGGACCTCGATCGGCGTCCACACCGAGAGCAGGCCCAGCGCGCTCCACATGCCCGCCAGGTCGAGCCCGGCGACCAGCGCTCCCAGCAGTCCGCCGACCGCGACCACCATCAGCGCCTCGGCGCCCACCAGCCGCAGCACCTGCCCCCCGGTGGCGCCGGCCAGCCGCAGCGCGGCCAGCTCGCGGACCCGGTCGGAGGTCGCCATGACCATCGTGTTGGCCAGCGAGATGCCGGTGTAGAGGAGGGCGATGCCGAGGACCAGGAAGAGCCCCGTACGGGTCGTCCGGTCGGTCTCGGGACGCATCGCCCGCACCCAGGCCTCCCCGGTGAGCACCTCCCCGCCCGACGCCCGCACCGCCCGGCGCAGACCGTCGGCCACGGCGCTCGCGTCGGCACCGTGCGCGAGGCGTACGTCGACCCGGTCGACGGGCGCCGCGGGGGCGTTGCGCGGGGTGACGTAGACGCCGTTGTCGCCGGTGCCGACGGTCATGACCGCGGCGATCCTCAGGGACTTCCTCGTGCCGTCGCCGAGCCACACGTCCACCCGCTCGCCCACGGTGCGCTTCTCCCACTCCTCGTTGACGATGATCGAGTCGTCGTCCAGGTCGTCCGCCCTCCCCGCGGCGAGCGGGAGGCGGGTCGTCGCCGCGAGCGGTCCCGGCTCGGCGGCCCTGGCGTCGGACCTGACGAGCGCCACCCCTTCCTCCAGGACGTACACGGCGCTCGACGAGCTCGCCGAGACCTCGGCGCCGGGCACGGCCCGGAGCCGCCGCAGCGTCGCCCCGTCGAAGCCCGCTCCGCCCGCCGGAGCGACCACGAAGTCGGCGGCCGTCCGCTCGCGCACCTCGGTGGCCCTCGCCCCGTCGAGGGTGGCGGTGGCGCCGAGCAGCGAGCCCGCGAGGGCGACCGTGACGAGCACGGGCGCCGCGACGGCGGCGGTGCGGCGGACCCCGGCGGCGGCGTTCTCCCGCACCAGCATCCCGCCGGCGCCCGGCAGCCGGGCCGGCAGCCAGGCGATCAGCCGGACCAGCGGCCGCACCAGCAGCGGCGCGAGCAGCGCGACCGCGGTGATCAGCAGCATCGGCCGGCTCACGTAGGTCTTGCGCTGCAGCAGGCCGCCCGGGTCCGTCGCCAGGGCCAGGACCAGGGTCGCCGCGGCGGCGACCAGCAGGGCCGTGCCGCACAGCAGGCGGCCCCGTGTCATCGGCCGGGCGTCGACGGACGCCTCGCGCAGTGCCTCGGCGGGGCCGGTGCGCCCGGCCCGCCAGGACGCGGCGAGGACGCCGCACAGGGCCACGAGCAGGCCCGTCCAGAACGCCAGGTGGTAGGGCCAGGTGTGGTCGCCGAGGGTGAACCAGCGGGGCGCGAGGTTCTCGTCGACCGCCCACTCGACGAGTTCGGGGGCCGCGTGGGAACCGAGCACGCAGCCGGCGGCCGAGGCGAGCACACCGACCGCGAGCGCCTCGTGGAGGACCATGCGGCGGATCTGGCCCGGGGTCGCCCCGGCGGTGCGCAGCAGCCCGAACTCGCGGCGCCGCTGGGCCACCGCGAACGCGAAGGTCGAGGCCACCACGAACACCGACACGAACCCGGTGACGCCGCCGGCCGTGCCGAACATGGCGTTCATCGCGGTGAGGGCCTCGGCGTCCCGGTCGGGGTCGGCGTCGGCGTACCGGCGCGCGTTCCCGGTGAGGACCTGGACGCCCTCACCGCCGCGCACCGCCTCGCGCACGGCCGCCGCGTCGGCGTCGACCACGAGCTGGAGGCTGCGCGGCGCCAGTTCGGCGGCGCGGGCATCGGTGTGGAACACGGCGTTCTCGAAGCCGAGTCCGGCCACGGTGCCGACGACCCGCACCGTGCCGCCGTCGGTCCGCACCCGGGTGCCCGGACGGGCCCAGTCCCCGCTGACGACGACCTCGTCCGCGGCCCGGGGCGCGCGTCCCGCGTCGAGTGCGTACGGCGCGAAGGCCGCCGTGGACCAGGGGTGGCCCACCAGATCGGCGGGCCCGCCCTCGGCCCGTACGGCGAACGACCGGTCCTCGACGACGGTCCCGAGGTCCCGCAGCTTCGCGACCACGCCGGCGGGCACGGCACGCGGCTGCGCGAGTTCCTGGCCGCGAACGCCGATCGGGGTGGACACCTCCAGGGTGTCCCGGCCCTTGACGACGACCCGCGCGGCGGCGAACCGCTCGGGCCCCCGCTCGGGCGCGTCCAGCGAGGACGCCAGGGCCAGCCCCATCACGGCGATCAGCGCCACGCCGAGGGAGAGGGCGACGAAACTGCCGGCGAACGTGACCCGGCGGGTGCGCAGGGTGCTCAGCGCGGTGGTCAGCACGGCTCCGCCTCCAGCCTGGTCATGCGCGCCGCGACGTCCTCGGCGGAGGCGCCGACCAGCTCGCCGTGGACACGGCCGTCGACGAGGAAGACGACGCGGTCGGCGTAGGAGGCGGCGACGGGGTCGTGGGTGACCATGACGATCGTCCGGCCGTCCCGGTCGACCGTGCCGCGCAGCAGGGCCAGCACCTCGCGGCCGGTCCGCGAGTCGAGCGCGCCGGTCGGCTCGTCGCCGAACAGCACGTCGGGGCGGGTGATCAGGGCGCGGGCCAGGGCGACCCGCTGCTGCTGGCCGCCGGACAGCTCCGTCGGGCGGTGCCGCGCGCGGTCGCCGATCCCGACCTGTTCGAGCACCTCCCGCACCCGGGCCCGCTTCGGGCGGCGGCCGGCCAGCCGCAGCGGCAGGGCGACGTTCTGCTCGGCGGTCAGCGAGGGCAGCAGGTTGAACGCCTGGAACACGAACCCGATGCGCTCGCGGCGCAGCAGGGTCAGCCCGGTCTCGCTCAGCCCGGTCAGCTCGGTGCCGCCCACGGTGACCGAGCCCGACGTGGGCCGGTCCAGGCCCGCGGCGCACTGCAACAGGGTCGACTTGCCGGACCCGGAGGGGCCCATCACGGCGGTGAAGGTCCCCTTCGGGAAGGTGAGCGACACCTCGTCGAGGGCGGTGACGGAGGTGCCGCCCGCGCCGTACCGCCGGGTCACGGAACGCAATCGGATCGCGTCGTTGCTCATGTGTTCCCCCATCGGGACTTGCTCCTCGGCTCGTCGGTCCCCCCACGAAACCGCGGAAGCCCCGCGTGACGCAGTACGGCCCGGAGGAGACTTGAGGTAGTGCCAGGCCCACCCCCGAGGGGCCCCGGGCCGATGGCACCGGACCGGCGGGGCCCCTTACGGTCATGCGCATGCACCCTCGAAACGTGTGGCAGGCCATGTCCCGGCCGGGCTTCCTGCTGTCGGCCTGGCCCTGGCGCGCCGCCGCGTACCTGTCCACCGGCGCGGTGACCGGTGCCGTCGTCCTGGTGGGGATCGTGACGGCGGTGGCGGTCTGCGGTGTGCTCGTCGTCGTCCTGGTGGGGCTGCCCCTGCTCGTCCTGGTCGCCCTCGGCGGGATCCCCGTGGCCTGGGTGGAGCGGCGCAGGCTGCGCCTGGTCGACCGCGCCCCGGTGTCCGGCCGGCACCGGGTGCCGGCCGCGCCGGGACTGTGGGCCTGGCTGACCACCCGGCTGCGCGAACAGGCGACCTGGCGGGAGCTCGGGTACGCGCTGCTGTTCGCCGTGCTGCTGTGGCCGGTCGACGCCCTGGCCGTCACGGTCGCCCTGCTCCTCCCGCTGTCCGTGGTCGCCACCCCGCTGCTGATGGCCACGGTCGGCGACGGCCACGAGGCGAAGGTGCTCAAGCAGTGGACGGTCACCACCTGGCCGACCGCGTTCGGCGTCGCCGTGCCGGGTCTGCTCCTGCTGGGCCTGGGCGCGTACGCGCTCTGCGCCGCGGCGGGCGCCCGCGCGGGGCTGGCCCGGCTGCTGATCGCCTCCCGCGAGGGCGAGCTCGGTGCCGAGGTGGTCGAGCTGGCCCGCTCCCGCGCCCGGCTGGTGGACGCCTTCGAGGCCGAGCGGCGCCGCATCGAGCGCGATCTGCACGACGGCGCCCAACAGCGCCTCGTGGCCCTGTCGATGGCCCTCGGCCTCGCCCGCCTCGACGCCCCGCCCGGTCCGCTCGCCGACCAGCTCGCCAGGGCCCACGAGGAGGCGGGCAGGGCGCTCGCGGAACTGCGCGAGCTCATCCGGGGCGTCTACCCCAAGGTCCTCACGGACTACGGCCTCCGGGCCGCGGTCACCGACGCCGCCGACCGCTGCGCGGTCCCCGTCGACGTCGACCTCGAACTGCCGGGCCGGCCGGCCGAGGCGGTCGAGTCCGCGGCGTACTTCGTGGTCTGCGAGGCGCTGGCCAACGTCGCCCGGCACAGCGGGGCCGGCCGCGCGCGGGTGGACGGCGGTCATCGCGACGGACGCCTCTTCCTCGAAGTGCGCGACGACGGCCGCGGCGGCGCGGACCCCTCGGCGGGCAGCGGTCTCACCGGCCTCGCGGACCGGGTGTCGGTCCTGGATGGCAGACTGGCCCTGACCAGTCCGCCGGGTGGGCCGACTCTGTTGCGTGTGGAGTTTCCTTGCGAGTTGACCGAGGCGGCCGGCCGCTCCGCGTAGTGCTGGCCGAGGACAGCGTGCTGCTGCGGGAAGGACTCATCGGCCTGCTCGGCCGCTGCGGCCACGAGGTGGTGTCGGCCGTGGGGGACGCGCGGGCACTGGTGTCCGCCGTCGAGGAGCACGCCCCCGACATCGTGGTGACGGACGTGCGCATGCCGCCCGGTTTCCAGGACGAAGGGCTGCACGCGGCGGTGCGGCTGCGCGAGGAGCGCCCCGCGCTCCCGGTCCTGGTCCTCAGCCAGTACGTGCAGCGGGCGTACGCCGCCGAACTCCTGGACTCCGGCGACGGAACGGGCGTCGGCTACCTGCTCAAGGACCGGGTCGGCCAGGTCGAGGAGTTCGTGGAGGCGCTGCGCGAGGTGGCGGACGGCGGGACGGTGGTCGACCCCGAGGTGGTGCGCCAGTTGCTGCGCCGCCGCCGCGATCCGCTGGAGCGGCTCACCCCGCGCGAACGCGAGGTGCTGGCACTGATCGCCGAGGGCAGGTCCAACGGCGCGATCGCCAGGGAGCTGGTGGTGTCCGAAGCGGCGATCGGCAAGCACATCGGCAACATCCTCACCAAGCTGGACCTGCCTCCGGCGGACGAGACCCACCGCAGGGTCCTGGCCGTCCTCACCTACCTGCGGGCCTGACCCGCCGGGCGCGGCCGGCGCACGGGAACCCGCGGGGGCGCGCGGCGGCCGGGGCGCACGGGCCGGGGGCCGGACCTCCGGTGAAAGGGTCCTGTCCCCCGCGAGGAAGGGGGCACCCCATGGCTCCCCGAACGCTCGCCCCCGACAGTGCCCCGGCCGGTCTCCGGGAGGACCTGGCGGGTGAGTCCTCGTGCCGGACGACCCCGGCTACGACGGGGCGGGGACCGTCTTCAACGGCATGATCGACCGGCGTCCGGCCGTCGTCGCCCGGTGCGCGACCCCCGAGGACGTCGCCGACGCGGTGCTCTTCGGCCGGGAGGCCGGTCTGCCGGTCGCGGTGCGCGACGGCGGCCACGCCGTCGCCGGGACGGCCCTCAACGACGGCGGCCTGGTGGTGGACCCGCGCCGGATGCACGCGGTGGTCGCGGACCCCGAGCACATGACGGTACGGGTCGGGGGCGGGGCGACCATGTCGCACCTGGACCGCGCCTGCCGGCCGTTCCACGTGGCGGTGACCGGCGGCCGGGCGTCCACGACCGGGGTCGGCGGGGGCGCGGATGTGCGCCGTGGCCGTCACGTACGCGGGGCTCGAGGCGGAGCTGCGGGAGGCGGTGGCGCCGCTGCTCGCGCCCGGCCCGGCGGTGACGGTGGTGGCGGAGATCCCGTACGCCGACTTCCAGTGCATGCCGGACGACCCGCCGGGGCGGCGGAACCACTGGTCGGCCGAGTACCTGGACGCCTTCCCGGACGAGGCCGTGGACCGCCGGGCGATCCGTCGGGTGCGGACGTCCGGGCCGACGTGCGGCCGTGGGCGATCGGCGCCGTCCACCTGAATCTTCATCGGCTCCGAGGGCGCGGACCGGGTGGTGGCGGGCCTCGGCGCGGAGAACGCCCGCCGGCCGGCCGAGGTGAAGGCGGCGTACGACCCCGGGAACGCGTTCCGCTTCAACCACAACATCGCCCCGGCGGCCTGAGATCCACCCCTCCCCCGCCCCCCTGGAGTGACGTAGGACACACTCGACACATGATCACGCAATTGTCCTCGGGGGGCGACGAGTTGTCGGGGCGGTGTACGAAGTGTCCGGCGCCGTGACCGTGGGGTGATGTCGCCGGAAGTCGGACGCGGGTAGCGTCCGGGGCCATGGACAACCAGGGCGGTATCACCGTGCAGCGGGCCCTCGAACTCCCCGGCCTGCGCGGCGGGCTCCCGGAGGTCGTCGCCGGCGCGGACCGGCTGCACCGGACGGTGCGCTGGGTGCACGCGGGCGAGGTGCCGAACATCGCCTCGCTGCTCAAGGGCGGCGAGCTGCTGCTGACCACGGGCCTCGGGCTCGGGACCCGGCCGGCCGAGCAGCGGGCCTTCGTACGGCGGCTCGCCGACCGGGGCATCGCGGCGCTCGTGGTGGAGCTGGGGCCCCGCTTCGCCCGCCTCCCGGCGACCATAGTGGAGGCCGCGCGGACGGCGGGGCTGCCGCTGGTGCAGCTCCACCGCGAGGTGCCGTTCGTGACGGTGACGGAGGAGATCCACACCGAGATCGTCAACGGCCACTACGCCCTCCAGCGGCGGGCCGAGGAGGTCCACCGGCAGTGCACGGAGGCCCTGCTCGGCGGCGGCGGGGTCCCGCAGGTGCTGCGGATCCTCTCCGACTTCGCCGCCAACCCGGTCTTCCTGGAGACCCCCGACGGGCAGCTGCTGTACGCGGCGGGCACCGAGTCCGCGCCCGCCGACCCGCTCCAGGTGTGGGACGGGCTGCGCGGCGGCCGGGCGGCCCGCGAGTCCGGTCCGCCCACCGGCACGGTCCTGGTGGACGTGCCCGGCGGCGGCCCCGGTACGGGCTCGGTGCGGGCCCGTCTGGTGCTCCTGGCGGTCTCCGGCGCCCTCTCCCCCGTCCACCGGATGGCGGCCGAGCGGGCGGCCGGGCTCCTCGCCGTCGTCCTCATGCAGGCGCGGCAGGAGGAGGAGCTGGCCGCGCGCGGCCGGGGCGACTTCCTGACGGACCTGGCGGAGGGCCGGATCACGGCCGAGGACGCCCCGGCGCAGGCCCGGGTGCTCGGCTTCAGGCCCGGGGACGGCCCGCTCCTGCCGGTGGTGATGCGGCTGGCCCCGGAGCTCTCCCCGTCGGGGAACTGGGCGCTGTTCGCCCGGGCGGTCCTGGAGGAGTTCTCCTCCGTCGGCGTGCCCGTCCTGCTCGGCGTCCGCCCGGTCGAGGGCCGGGTCCCGCTCCTGCTCGGCCTGCGTTCGGAGACCGAGCGCACGGCGGTCGCGGACCGGGTCGCGGCGGCCCTGCGCGCGGGCGTGGAGCGGGCCGGTCTGGAGCGTGCGGGGACGCACCCGCCGGTGATCGTGGTGGGCGTGGCGGGCGGCTGGGCGGCGGCCTCGGCTGGCCTGCGGCACGCGGCGGAGACGGCGACGGCGGCGCAGGGCCTGTCGGACCTGCCCTGGTACGACGCGCGGCGCCTCGACATCGACCTGCTCCTGTGGCGGCTGCACTTCCACGGGGACACGGTGCTCGCGGCCTTCGTGGACCGGGCGATCGGCCCCCTCCAGGAGCACGACCGCACCTCCCGGCCGCCGCTGCTGCCCACCCTGGAGACGTATCTGGCCCACGCGGGCCGCAAGGCGGAGACGGCCCGCGAGCTGCACCTCAACCGCCAGACCCTCTACAACCGGCTTGCCCGCATCTCGGAGCTCCTGGGCACGGACCTGGACGACCCCCAGACGGTCCTGGCCCTGTCCCTGGCGCTCAGGGCCCGCCGCCACACGACGTAACCCCTGCTCAGCGCCCCACCAGCTCGTCGTACACGCTGAGCACGTGCGCCACCGTGTCGTCCTCGGTCGGCCAGGTGCCCGCCTGGACCCGGCCGGCGGCGGCCAGGTCCATCCGCCGGTCGGCGTCCTCCAGGAGGCCCCGGACCGCCGCCGCGAGGGCCGCGGAGTCCCCGTACGGCACCAGTTCGGCGGCGTCCCCGACGAGTTCCGGCACCCCGCCGACCGCCGTCGCGACGAGCGGCACGCCGAGCCGCAGCGCCTCCTGGGCGAGCGGGGAGCGGGCCTCCCAGCGGGACGGGAGGACGGCGACGTCCGCCGCCGCGAGCAGCTCGGCGACGTCCTCGCGGCTGCCGATCAGCCGGACCGGCAGGTCCTCCTCGGTGATCCGCCGCTGGAGGAAGGCCCGTTCGCGGCCCTCCCCGGCGATCACGAGGAGCGGCTGCGGGTCGAGGTCCCGCCACCGCCGGGCCGCGTCGAGCAGGGTCCGGTACCCCCGGCCGCGTTCGAGCGCGCCGACGGCCATGAGCAGCGGTCGGTCGACGGCGCCGAGTTCGGCGCGCGCCTTGCCGTCGTGGAGGCAGACCGGTCCGCGCGCGGCGGGCAGGGTGACGGGGGCGAGGCGGGCGTCGCGGGCGCCGCGCCGCCGGGCCCGGTCGACCAGTTCGGAGGAGGTGGCGAGGACGACGCTCGCGGCCCGTACGGTCCGCCGTTCCAGGAGCCGGAGGAGCCCGCCCCGCGCGCCCTCCGCGTGGCCGCGGGTGTGCCAGGTGGTCACGAGCGGGACCGGCGCCCCGCCGGACAGCGCGAGCGCGGCCCGTACGGAGGCATGGAGGCCGTGCGCGTGGACCACGTCCGCGCCGACGCAGGCGTTGCGCAGGGCGGTGACGGCGGCGGGGTCGCCGAGGCGCGGCAGGGGCACGAAGCGCGCGCCGGCGGCGGGGTAGTCGTGGACGCGGTCGAGTGCGGGAGGGGCGCACACGGTCACCCGCACGCCCCTCGCCACGAGCCCCGCGGCGAGTGATCGGACGTGAGCGCTGCCGCCCGCGCTGCCGCCGCCCAGCACTTGGACCGTACGGAGCTGTGTCACGCGCCCAAGGATGCCAGTCCGGACCTGCGACCGTACGCACGTTCCGGCACCGAAATGGAGTCGTTTCCCTTGCGCGGAGGGCGCCCGACACCGGGGCTCATCCCACGAGTTCACTCACACGGGTGAGCGCGCGAGGAGGCCGCGCGCTCCCCCCGGACGGCGGCGGCGACGAGCGCGGCCGCGTGCGCGGCGAGCCCGAGCCGCCCGCTCCCGGCCGCGACGGCCCCGCCGACGGCGGCGCCGAGCGCGTGCGCGCCCGTGTCGCCGAGCATGGTCGACTCCCCGAGGTCGTCCGCGAGGACCGCGGCGACGGCCCCCATCGGGGCGGCGGCGGGCGAGCCGCGCAGCAGCCCGGGGGCGGCGAGCGCGAGCACGGCCAGACCGGCGCGCCCCGGCCGCACGTCCACGAGGTTCACCAGATGGGCACTGCCCGCGACGACGATCCCGGCGAGGACCTTGTCCACGGGCCGTTCCTTGAGCAGCGCCCCGGCCACGAGCGAGGCGGCCCCGATCCCGAGGAGCTTGACGGCCCCGCTGGTCACCTCGCCGTCCCGCAGCGCCGCCAAGTGCGCCCGGAAACCGCGCCGGTGATCCCCCCTCACGTCGTCGTACGCCCCGCACGCCCCGGCCGCGAGCACGGCGAACGCGACGGGCGCGCTGCCGCTCCCGGCCGCCGCCCCGAGGGCGACGGCGGGCCCGGCGTACAGGTCGGCCTCGCGCCCCGCGTGGTTCGTCCGCGTCCACCGCGCGTCGCGCGGGAGCCCGCGCAGCCCCTCGTACACCGCGCGGGTCGCCCCGGCGGCCACGGCGAAGGAGACGGCGCGCCTCACCCGTCCGCCCGCGCCGCGGCGAGGAGTTCCTCCGCGTGGGCCCGGGCCGTCTCGGAGTCCTCCTGGCCGGCGAGCATCCGGGACAGCTCGCGGACCCGCTCCTCGCCCTCCAGGACGGTGACGCCGGAGCGGGTGACCGAGCCGTCGTTGGTCTTCTCGACGAGGAGCTGGCGGTCGGCGAAGGCCGCGACCTGCGGGAGGTGGGTGACGACGACGACCTGCGCGGTCCTGGCCAGCTTGGCGAGGCGGCGGCCGATCTCGACGGCCGCCTTGCCGCCGACGCCCGCGTCGACCTCGTCGAAGAGGTACGTGGGCACCGGGTCGACCCCGGCGAAGACGACCTCGACGGCCAGCATCACCCGGGACAGCTCGCCGCCGGACGCCCCCTTGGCGATCGGGCGCGGCGGGGCGCCGGGGTGCGGGGCGAGCAGCAGCTCGACCTCGTCGGCCCCGGACGGGCCGTACGCGACCCGTCGGCCGCCGACCTCGACGCCCTCGGGGTCATCGGTCTGCCGGATGTCGAAGGACACGCGCGCGTGCGGCATGGCGAGCGAGGCGAGTTCGGCGGTGACGGCGGCGGCGAACCGGTCCGCCGCCTCCGTGCGCGCGTCGGTGAGCCGCTGCGCGAGCGCGGACAGCTCGTCGCGCAGCCGGTCCCGCTCGGCGGTCAGCTCCTCGACGCGGTCGTCGTCGTTGTCCAGCTCCCCGAGCCGGGCCGCGCTCTCCTCCGCCCAGGCCAGGACCGCGCCGGTGCCCTCCCCGTCCCCGTACTTCCGGATCAGCTGGGTGAGGGCCGCGCGCCGCTCCTCGACGGCGGCGAGCCGCAGCGGGTCGGCGTCCAGGTCGTCGGCGTACCCGGCCAGCTCGGTGGCCACGTCGGCGAGCAGGATGGAGATCTCCCCCATCCGGTCCGCGAGCGCGGCGAGCGCCGGGTCGTGCGACCGCACGGCCTCCAGGGCCCGGCCCGCGCCCGCGACCAGCGTGGTCGCGTCGACGGACTCGGGGTCCTCGGGCGAGCCCGCGAGCGCGGCGTGGGCGAGCGCGGCGGCCGAGGCGAGGGCCTCGGCGTGCCCGAGCCGCTCGGCCTCGGCGGCCAGTTCGGCGTCCTCGCCGGGCAGCGGGGCGACGGCCTCGACCTCGTCGAGCCCGAAGCGCAGCAGATCGGCCTCCTGGGCGCGTTCCCTGGCCCGGGTGGTGATCTCGTCCAGCTCGGCGGTGACGGCCCGCAGCCGCCGGTACGCCTCGCCGTAGGAGGCGAGCGGCGCCGAGACGGCCCCGCCCGCGTACCGGTCGAGGGCGCCGCGCTGCCGGGCGGGCTTGAGCAGGCCCTGCTGGTCGGTCTGGCCGTGGACGGCGACGAGTTCGTCGGCGAGTTCGGCGAGCAGCCCGACGGGCACGGAGCGCCCGCCGAGGTGGGCCCGGGAGCGCCCCTCGGCCGAGACGGTACGGCTGACGAGCAGGACCCCCTCGTCGAGCTCGGCCCCGGCCTCCTCGGCGCGCACGGCGGCGGGCGCGCCCGGGGGCACGCTGATCCGCCCCTCGACCACGGCCGACGCCGCGCCGATCCGCACGAGCGCCGGGTCGGCCCGTCCGCCGAGCAGCAGCCCCAGACTGGTCACGACCATGGTCTTGCCCGCACCGGTCTCACCGGTCACCGCGGTGAAGCCGGGCGACAACTCGACCACAGCGTCGTCGATGACCCCGAGCGACCGTATCCGCATCTCCTCCAGCACGCCCCAGACCTTACGAGGTTTCCCTGGTCCGATGCGACATCGGCCCGGCCGTAACCCTCCGGCGCGCCGATCGTTCGGACACCCGGCGGAGCGGGGCCGGTCAGCGCGGGGCGCCCCGCCAGCCCGACACGGGGAGGGCGAACTTGGCGACGAGCCGGTCCGTGAAGGAGGCGTGGTGCAGCCGGGCGAGCCGGACCGGGACGGCGCCCCGCCGGACCTCGACCCGCGCGCCCGCCGGGAGCTCCACCGTCCGCCGTCCGTCGCACCACAGCACCCCGTCCGGGGTGTGCGGCTCGACCTCGACCGCGAGGATCGACTCGGGGGTGGTCACCAGCGGCTTGGCGAAGAGGGCGTGGGCCCCGATCGGGACCATGAGCAGCGCCTCGACCTCGGGCCAGACGACCGGCCCGCCCGCCGAGAAGGCGTACGCGGTGGAGCCCGTCGGTGTCGCGCAGATCACCCCGTCGCAGCCGAAGCCGGTCACCGGCCGCCCGTCGATGGCGAGCACGACCTCCAGCATCCGCTCCGGGGACACCTTCTGCACGGCCGCCTCGTTGAGCGCCCAGTCGCGGTGCAGGACGTCGCCGTTCTGGTAGACGGTGACGTCGAGGGTCATCCGCTCCTCGACCTCGTACGCCCGGGTGACGACCCGGTCGACGACCTGGTCGAGGTCGTCGCGCTCGGCCTCCGCGAGGAAGCCGACCCGCCCCAGGTTGACGCCGAGCATCGGCACCCCGGAGGCGCGGGAGAACTCGGCGCCCCGCAGCAGGGTGCCGTCGCCGCCCAGGACGACGAGGAGTTCACAGTCGTCGATGGCCTCGGAGCAGGCCTCGGGGACCTTCTCCACGGAGGACGGCAGCGGCAGGTCCGCCGCCTCGGCCTCCAGGACGCGGACGCCGAGCCCGGCGCGCAGCAGCCCCTCGACGACCAGTTCGGCGCTGCGCACGGCGGCCGGCCGACCGGTGTGCGCGAGCAGGAAGACGGTGCGTGGTGCGGTCTCTGGTGGTGCTGCCGTTGAGCTCAACGAGGTCCCTCCGCCACGGCGCGGTCGACGTCCGCCGGATCCAGCGCGGGCGCCCCTGCCCGCAGCCACAGAAAGTACTCGACGTTCCCCGAGGGGCCGGGCAGCGGGCTGGCGGTGACGCCGAGGACGCCGAGCCCCAGCTCGCCGGCCCGCCGGGCCACGTTCTTCACTGCGTCGGCCCGCAGTTCGGCGGAACGGACGACTCCGCCCGTGCCGAGCCGCTCCTTGCCCACCTCGAACTGCGGCTTGACCATCAGGACGAGGTCGGCGTCCGGCGCCGTGCAGGACGCGAGGGCGGGCAGGACGAGGCCGAGCGGGATGAAGGACAGGTCCCCGACGACGAGGTCGACGGGCACGCCGTCGATCACGTCCAATGTCAACTCGCGCACGTTCGTGCGGTCCTTCACGGTGACCCGCTCGTCGCTCTGCAGCGACCAGGCGAGCTGCCCGTAACCGACGTCGACGGCCACGACGTGGGCGGCGCCCGCGCGCAGCAGGACGTCGGTGAAGCCGCCGGTGGAGGCCCCGGCGTCGAGGGCCCGCCGCCCCTGGACCACGAGCCCCCGCGGGACGAAGGCCTCGAAGGCCCCGGCGAGCTTGTGGCCGCCGCGCGAGACGTAGTCGGGGTCGGAGTCGTCCTGGACGACGACGATGGCCGCGGCGGTCTCGACCTGGGTGGCGGGCTTGGTGGCGACGGTCTTGCCGACGGTCACCCGGCCCGCGGCGATCAGCTGGCTCGCGTGCTCCCGCGAGCGCGCGAGCTTGCGCCGGACCAGCTCGGCGTCGAGACGGCGGCGTGCCACTCCTGCCACGTTCTGTTCAGCTCCTGTTGTCGTGCGGACGGGGGGCGGGGTGCGCGTCGAGCGAGGTCAGCTCGTCGCGCAGGCCACGGTGTACATCCTCGTACACCTCCGGGTGCCCGTCCGCCGGGAGGGCGTCGACCTCGGCGAGACGCGCGAGGCGGGCGTCGACGGCGGGGTGGCCGGTGCGGTCCCGGGCGACCCCGAGGGGCGCGGGCGCGGCGGGCTCGCCGGACTCCTCTCCGGACGCCCCGCCGGGGGCTCCACCGGCCTCCTCGAACCCCTCGTCGGCCCGGTCGTCCACCACCGGTTCCGCCGCCGCTTCCACCACCGGCTCCGGCATCGCGTCGCTCATGCCCCGACGCTACCGCGAAGCCCTGGGGTACCGTCGACGGCGATGGCGACGATCACGGAGTGCCGCGGCGCACTGGACAGACTTTCCGACGGCCTCGCGCGGGCGGACGGCGACGTGCGCGGCGCCGCCGCGCTCGACCGCAGCCTGAGCTGCCACGTCACCGACCTGGACACCACCTTCACGGGCCGCCTCGCGGACGGCCGGATCCGGGTGGACTCCACGGTGCAGGGCCCGCCGCCGGCCAAGGCGCAGATCCGGCTCGCGATGACCGGCGACGACCTGGTGGCGATGGTGGACGGGCGGCTGAACTTCGCGAAGGCCTGGGCCTCGGGCCGGGTCAGGCTGGAGGCCGGCTTCCGCGACCTCCTGCGGCTCCGCTCGCTCCTGTAGCTCTGCTCCCCCGGCCCGCGCCGCTCCCCGCCCCGCGTCACTTCCGCAGCGCGGGCTCCGCCGTCGCGGCGGCGCGCGCCTTCCGCCCGGCGGGCACGACCAGCGGCGTTCCCGTCTCCGGGTCCTCGATGACCTGGCAGCGCAGCCCGAAGACCCGCTCGACCAGCTCGGCGGTCACGACCTCGGACGGCGGCCCCTCGGCGACCACCTCGCCGGCGCGGACGGCGATGAGGTGGGTCGCGTACCGGGCCGCATGGTTGAGGTCGTGCAGGACGGCGACGAGCGTGCGCCCCTGCGTCTCGTGCAGCTCGGCGCACAGGTCGAGGACGTCGATCTGGTGCTGGATGTCGAGGTACGTCGTCGGCTCGTCGAGCAGGAGCAGCGGGGTCTGCTGGGCGAGCGCCATGGCGATCCAGACGCGCTGGCGCTGGCCGCCGGAGAGCTCGTCCACGTACCGGTCGGCCAGTTCGGCGACGCCGGTCGCCGCCATCGACTCCCGGGTGATCCGCTCGTCCTCCGGCGACCACTGGCGCAGCAGCCCCTGGTGGGGGTAGCGGCCACGGGCGACGAGGTCGGAGACGGTGATGCCGTCGGGGGCCAGGGAGGTCTGGGGCAGCAGCCCGAGGGTCTTGGCGACCTTCTTGGCGGGCAGGGAGTGGATCGACTGCCCGTCGAGCAGGACGCGCCCCTCGGTGGGCTTCAGCATCCGGGAGAGGGCGCGCAGCAGGGTGGACTTGCCGCAGGCGTTCGGCCCGACGATGACGGTGAAGGAGTTGTCGGGGATCTCGACGGACAGGTCACGGGCGATGACCCGCTGCTCGTACGCCAGGGTGACCGCTTCCGCGCGCAGGCGCTGCTCCCGCCGACCGTCCGTACCCGCCATACCCGCGACTCCCGATCTCCTCGTCCGTGACCGTGGCGGACGCTGACGACCACGACCCAAGCGGAGTTAGGTTAGCCTACCCAACTTCCTGAACCGCCCCGCAGCCGTCCGCCCCGGCCCCTCCGCCTCCCCCCTCCGACCAGAGCCCTTCACCCCGTCCCCAGCCACTTGGTCCCGGCCACGGCCACAGCAACAGCAACAGCAACAGCAACAGCAACAGCCAGGGCTACAGCCCCAGCCGCGCGATCGCCTTCTCCCCGTCCAAAGCACCCGCGCCGGACTCCGCCGCCGACCACGCGGCCCCGCACAGGGCCCGTACGCCGTCCACGGGGTCGGCCTCCCCGGCCGCCGTCCCCTCGATCGCCAGCGCGCCCCCGTTCACCGAGGCCCGCCACGCCCCGCACACGAACCCGCCGTCCCCGTCGGCGACCACCTCCGGCTGGCCCGTGAGCAGCCCCCGCAGATCGGCCGCCACGTACGTGGGCCGGTGCTCGGGCGCGGCCGCGAGCAGCTGCGCCACGTCCGTCACCCCGGTCAGGACGAGCAGCGAGTCGACACCGCCGTTGAACGCGCCCTCGATGTCCGTGTCGAGCCGGTCCCCGACGACCAGGGGCCGCTCCGCCCCGGTCCGCAGCACCGTCTCCCGGTGCATCGGCGGCAGCGGCTTCCCCGCGACCTTCGGCTCGAAGCGGCCGCCGGTGGCGATCCGCACGACCTCCACGGCCGCCCCGTTCCCGGGCCCGATCCCGCGCGCCCCGGGGATCGTCAGATCCGTGTTGGAGGCGTACCACGGCACGCCCCGCCCCACCGCGTACGCGGCCTCCGCGAACCGCTTCCACGGCAGCTCCGGCCCCCCGTACCCCTGCACGACCGCCGCCGGGTCGTCGTCCGCCGACTCCACCGGCACCAGGCCCCGCTCGCGCAGCGCCACCGCGAGCCCCTCGCCGCCGATCAGCAGCACCCGGGACCCGGCCGGCACCTCGTCCGCGATCAGCCGGGCGACGGCCTGCGCCGAGGTGACCACGTCCCCGGCCTCCGCCGGCACCCCCAGCTCCGTGAGGTGCTCCGCGACCGCCTCCGGCGTCCGCAGCGCGTTGTTGGTGACGTACGCGAGGCGCATCCCGCCGTCCCGGGCCGTCCCGAGGGACTCGACGGCGTGTGGGACGGCCATACCGCCCGCGTACACGACCCCGTCCAGATCGAGGAGGGCCGTGTCGTACGCCCCGCTCAGCGGCTCCGCGCTGCTCCCCGGCCGCGTCCTGCCGCCGCCCTGCCGTCCCTGGTCACCGTGCACCGTCACGCTCGCTCCTCGCCTCACCGGTTGTGATCCCCCCACTACCCCGATCATCGCTCATGCCCCGGCGCACATACGATGTCGAGATGAACACCTCAGGTCACGCGGCCGCCGACGTCCGCGACGACAGCGCGGGGCTGCGCCTGTCCCCGTTCCGCGGGCTGCGGTACGTCCCCGAGCGGGTCGGCAGCCTCGCCGCCGTGACGTCCCCTCCCTACGACGTCGTCGTACGACCTGACGGGCTGCTCCACCTGGAGTCGGCGGACCCGCACAACATCGTCCGGCTGATCCTCCCGCAGGCGCTCACCGCCGGCACCCGCCACCGCAAGGCCGCCGTCACCCTCGACCGCTGGCTCGCGGACGGCGTCCTCGCGCCCGACCCGGTGCCCGCGCTCTACGTGTACGAGCAGCGGGGCGACGGGATCCTCCAGCGCGGGATCATCGGGGCCCTGGAGCTCTCCGCCCCCGAGGCGGGCGTCGTCCTCCCGCACGAGGACGTGATGCCGCACGTGGTCGAGGACCGCGCCGCCCTGATGCGGACGACCGCGGCCAACCTCGAACCCCTGCTCCTCACCTACGTCGGGGAGGAGGGCGGCGGCGCGGACGCGGTGATCGAGCGGGCCGCGGAGCGCGAACCGCTGTTCTCCACCACCACCGAGGACGGCTTCTGCCACCGCCTGTGGGCGGTGACCGACCCGGCCGAGCAGGCAGCCGTCGCCGCGGACCTCGGCCGCCACCAGGCCCTCATCGCCGACGGCCACCACCGCTGGGCCACGTACCTGCGCCTGCGCGAGGAGCACGTCGCCCCGGGCCCCTGGAACCACGGCCTGGTCCTCCTGGTCGACACCGCCCGCTATCCCCTGCGGGTCCGCGCGATCCACCGCCTCCTCAACCGCCTCCCGGTCGCCGACGCCCTCGCGGCCGTCGAGGGCTCCTTCCGGGTGCGCCGCCTCGACGTCCCCCTGCCGGCGGCGCTGGAGGCCCTCGCGACCGCCACGGCCGACGGCAACGCCTTCCTCCTGGCGGGCGACGGCGCCTTCCACCTCCTGGACCGCCCGGACCCGGCCCTCCTGGACCGCACGATCCGTACGGACCGCCCCGAGGCCTGGCGCACGCTGGACGCGACCGTCCTGCACTCCGCCCTCCTGGAGCACGTCTGGCACGTCCCGGACGCCCCCGAGGACATCGCCTACATCCACGACACCGAGGCGGCCGTGGCCCAGGCGGAACGCCGGGGCGGTACGGCGGTCCTCATGCACCCGGTACGGGAGGAGGTCGTCCGGGACCTGGCCCGCCAGGGCGTCACGATGCCCCGCAAGTCGACCTCCTTCGGCCCGAAGCCGGCGACGGGCCTGGTCCTGAGAAGCCTCGCGCTGGACTGAGGACCACCGGAAACGAAGAAGGGCGGCACCCGGGGGTGCCGCCCTTCTCACTCACCGGCCTCTGCCCGGATCAGCCCTTGTCGCCGTCACGGCCCTCGCGGTCGTCACGGTCGTCACGGTCGAGCTCGACGTCGTCGACGACAACGCCGCCGGTCTCCTCCACGGAGTCCTCCGCGTGCTCCTCCTCCGAGTCGTCGAACGCGTCGACGAACTCGACGCCGTCCAGCTCGGCGAGCCGGTCGGAGGCGTCCGTGGCGCCGTCCTTGTCGGCCTCCAGGGCCTTGCCGAACCACTCGCGGGCCTCCTGCTCGCGACCGGCGGCCAGGAGCGCGTCGGCGTACGCGTACCGCAGGCGCGCGGTCCACGGGTGAACGGCGCCGGAGGCGAGCTCGGGGCTCTGCAGCGTCACGATGGCCGCGTCGATCTGCCCCATGTCCCGGCGGGCGCCGGCGGCCACGAGCCGCATCTCGACCTGCCCGGCCTTGTCCAGCTTCTGCACCTCGGGCTCACCGGCCATCGCGAGCGCCCGCTCGGGCCGGCCGAGGCCGCGCTCGCAGTCGGCCATGACGGGCCACAGCTCGACACCGCCGCTCATCCGCCGCGCGGCCCGGAACTCGGCCAGCGCCTCGGAGTACTTCTGCGTGGCGTACGCGGCGAAGCCGGCGGCCTCGCGGACGGCGGCGACGCGGGACGCGAGCCGCAGGGCGACCCTGGAGTAGCCGTAGGCCTTCTCCGGGTCCTCGTCGATGAGCTGGGCGACCATGACGAGGTTGCGCGAGACGTCCTCGGCGAGCCCCTTGGGCAGGCTCATCAGCTCCTGGCGCACGTCCGGGTCGATCTCCTCGCCGGTGACCTCCGGCGGGATCGGCAGCCGCTTGACGGGCGCGCGGTCACCACGGTCCCGGTCACGGTCCCGACCGCCCCGGTCGTCACGGCGCCCGTACCCACCACGGCTGTCACCGCCCCGGTCGTCCCGCCGGAAGCCACCGCCTCGGCTGTCGTCCCGCCGGAACCCGCCACCACCGCGATTGTCATCGCGCCGGAAGGAAGGCCGGTCGCCGCCACGGTCGTCCCGCCGGAACCCACCGCCACGGTTGTCGTCCCGACGGTCGTCACGCTGGTACGAAGGCCGCTCGTCCCGACGGAACGAGGGACGCTCATCACGCCGCTCGTCACGCCGGAAGCCGCCACCACCACGGTTGTCGCCGCCACGGTCATCACGGCGGAAGCCACCGCCCCGGTTGTCGTCCCGACGATCGTCACGCTGGTACGAAGGCCGGTCATCGCGACGGAACGACGGACGCTCGTCACGCCGCTCGTCACGGCGGTCATCACGCCGGAACCCACCGCCGCGGTTGTCGCCACCACGGTTGTCGTCCCGCCGGTCGTCCCGACGGAACGACGGACGCTCGTCACGACGGTCATCACGGCGGAAGCCGCCACCACCACGGTTGTCGCCGCCACGGTCGTCCCGCCGGAAGCCACCGCCCCGGTTGTCGTCCCGACGGTCGTCACGCTGGTACGAAGGCCGGTCGTCCCGACGGAACGACGGACGCTCATCACGACGGTCATCACGCCGCTCGTCGCGACGGTCATCGCGACGGAAACCGCCCCCGCCCCGGTTGTCCCCACCACGGTCGTCGCGGCGGAAGCCGCCACCACCACGGTTGTCGCCGCCACGGTCATCACGGCGGAAGCCACCGCCACGGTTGTCGTCCCGACGGTCGTCACGCTGGTACGAAGGGCGGTCATCGCGACGGAACGACGGACGCTCGTCACGACGGTCATCACGGCGGAAGCCGCCGCCGCCGCTCCGGTTGTCGTCCCGGCGGAAGGACGGGCGGTCGCCGCCACGGTCGTCGCGACGGAACCCACCACCACGGTTGTCGCCCCGGTTGTCCCCGCCACGGTCGTCACGGCGGTCATCGCGGCGGAAGCCGCCCCCGCCCCGGTTGTCGCCGCCACGGTCGTCCCGGCGCGGCCCACGGAAGCCGCCCCGGTCGCCACCACCACCGTCCCTGCGACGCGGCTCGCGCTCCGGACGGTCGTCGGGAGAGTTGGTGGGCATGGTCGTGACTCCTGTCTTCGGGTACTGCAGTCATTCTCGCGCAGCCGGCACTCAGCCGCGCAGTGGAGAAAAATCAAGGAAAAACAAAAGGACCCCTGGTCCCAGCATGAACGCTGGGACCAGGGGTCCTGAAGAATTGTTCGGCGGTGTCCTACTCTCCCACAGGGTCCCCCCTGCAGTACCATCGGCGCTGAAAGGCTTAGCTTCCGGGTTCGGAATGTAACCGGGC
>NZ_JBIVIR010000022.1:0-123724 GCF_044749825.1 Streptomyces sp. NPDC088915 | reverse complement strand
TACTCCCAGACCGCCGCCTACGGCCACTTCGGCCGCGAGCTGCCCGACTTCACCTGGGAGCGCACCGACCGCGTCGACGCCCTCAAGAAGGCCGCGGGAGCCTGACATGCGCATCGCCGTCACCGGGTCCATCGCGACCGACCACCTCATGGTGTTCCCCGGCCGCTTCGCGGACCAGCTCCTCGAAGGCCGCCTCGCGGCGGTCTCCCTGTCCTTCCTCGCCGACCGGCTGGAGGTCCGCCGCGGCGGCGTCGGCGCCAACATCTCTTTCGGCCTCGCCCGCCTGGGCCTGCGCCCGCTGCTCGTCGGCGCGGCCGGCGTCGACTTCGCCGAGTACGGAAGGTGGCTGGCGGGCGCGGGCGTCGACACCTCCGGCGTGCGGGTCAGCGACGCCCTGCACACCGCCCGGTTCGTGTGCACGACCGACGAGGAGCACAACCAGATCGCCACCTTCTACGCCGGTGCGATGAGCGAGGCGCGCCACATCGACCTCGCCGAGGCACACCGGCGCCGGACCCTCGACCTCGTCCTGGTCGGCGCCGACGACCCCGAGGCCATGCTGCGCCACACCGCCACCGCCCACCGGCTCGGCATCCCGGTCGCCGCCGATCCCTCCCAGCAACTGGCCAGGCTCGACGCGGAACAGGTCCGGTCCCTCGTCGAGGGAGCCCGCTACCTGTTCACCAACGCCTACGAGAGCGCCCTCCTCATGGAGCGCACCGGCTGGAGCGAGGAGGAGGTCCTCCGGCGGGTCGGCACCTGGGCCGTCACCCACGGAGCCGGAGGGGTACGCCTGCTCACCGTCGACCGACCGCCCGTACCGGTCCCGGCGGTCGTCCCGCAGCGGGTGGTCGACCCGACCGGCGGCGGCGACGGGCTGCGGGCGGGCTTCCTCGCCGCCCTATCCTGGGGGCTCCCGGCCGAACGCGCCGCCCAGCTGGGCTGCGCCCTGGCCACCGTCGTCCTGGAGTCCGTCGGCACCCAGGAGTACAAGCTGCTCCCCACCGACCTGCTGGCCTCCGTCGAGTGCGCCTACGGCGTCGACGCCGCCCGTGACCTGGCCCCCCACCTGGACGGGCCCGTCCCGGACGAACGCCGGTGAACCCCTTCTCCGGCGACGGCGGCCCCTCCTTCTCCTTCGAGTTCTTCCCCCCGAAGACCGACACCGGGCTGCGCGCCCTGTGGCGGACGGTCCGCCGCGTCGAGTCCCTCGCCCCCGCGTTCGTCTCCGTCACCTACGGCGCCGGGGGCTCGTCGCGCGACCGCACCGTCGGGCTGACCGAACGCATCGCCGCCGAGACCACCCTCCGCCCGGTCGCCCACCTGACCGCCGTCGGCCACTCCGTCGCCGAACTCCGCCACGTCATCGGCCGCTACGCGGACGCCGGCATCCGCGACGTGCTCGCCCTGCGCGGCGACCCGCCCGGCGACCCGTCAGGCCCCTGGACCCCGCACCCCCGGGGCCTGCGCCACGCGCACGAGCTGGTCACGCTCCTCAAGGAGTCCGGGGCCTTCACCGTCGGCGTCGCCGCCTTCCCCGAACGGCACCCGCGCTCCCCGGACTGGGACAGCGACGTCCGGCACTTCGTGGCCAAGTGCAGGGCCGGAGCCGACTACGCCGTCACCCAGATGTTCTTCGATCCCGAGGACTACCTGCGGCTGCGGGACCGGGTCGCCACCGCCGGCTGCGACACCCCGATCATCCCCGAGATCATGCCGGCCACCGACGTCCGGCAGATCGCCCGCTTCGCCGCGCTGAGCGGCGCCGCCTTTCCCGCGGACCTCGCCCGGCGCCTCGAAGCGGCCCGCGACGACCCCGCCGCCGGCCACCGGATCGGGGTCGACCACGCCACGGCGATGGCGCGGCGCCTCCTCGACGAGGGCGCCCCCGGACTGCACTACATCACCCTGAACCGCTCCGCGGCGGCGCTCGACATCCACCGCCGCGTCGCCCCCGCGCCCGTCGCGCGGCCCCGGCTCGCGGCGCGTTGAACCCGCGCCGCCCGACCCCTGGAGGAAACCCATGACCCTGTCGGACCACGTGGCGCTGGTGACCGGAGCCGGACGGGGCATCGGCCGGGCGATCGCCCTCGCCCTCGTCCGCGACGGCGCCCGGGTCGTGGCGCTCGCCCGGACCCGCGAGGAGCTGGCCCGTACCGAGGAACTGGCCGGCGAGCACCGCTCCCGGGTGCTCGTCGCCCCCGCCGACGTCACCGACGGGGAGGCCGTCGCCCGCGTCGTCGAGGAGACCGCCGGGCGCTTCGGAGCGGTGACCCTGCTCGTCAACAACGCGGCCGTCCACACCCTCGACGAACCGCCGCTGTGGGAGGCCGACCTCGACGCCTGGTGGCACACCGTCGAGGTCAACGTCCGCGGTCCGCTGGTCTGCGCCCGTGCGGTGCTGCCCGGAATGGTCGCCGCGGGCCGCGGCCGGATCGTCACCGTCTCCAGTGACCTCGGCGCCCTGCCGTACCCGCTCACCGCCTACCAGTTCACCAAGGCCGCCCGGATCCGGCTCACCGAGTCCCTCGGCCTCTCGCTCGACGCGGCCGGGGCCACCGGCGTACGGACCTTCGCGATTAACCCCGGGTCGGTGCGGACCCGGATGACCGAGCCCTTCGCCGCCCGCTTCCCCGACCACGACTGGACCCCGGCCGAGGAGAGCGGCCGCCTGGTCGCCGCCCTCGCCACCGGCCGCTACGACGCCCTCCACGGCCGTTACCTCTCGGTCCACGACGACCTCGACCGGCTTCTCGACCGGATCGACGAGGTGCGGGACCGGGAGCTGTTCGTCGAGCGGATGCGCGCCTACGGGAAGGACGGCACCGTCACCACCCTCCGGGACTGAGCGCACGGCCGCGCCGGGATCCCGTCACGGGACCCCGGCGCGGCCCGTCGGCGCCGGTCAGGCGACGACGTCGATGCGTCCCATCTGCCCACCGGAGGAGTGGCCGAGCTGGTGGCAGTGGTACACGTACTGGCCGGTGTACGGGCCCCAGGTCATGGCGATCCGCACCGATTCGCCGGGGCCGAGCGCCACGGTGTCCTTCAGGCCCGTGTCCCGGACGCCGATCGGCGCCCCGTTGCGCTCCAGGACCCGGAAGTACGCCAGGTGGGTGTGGAAGCTGTGCCACAGGTGGAAGTCCGGGGCGCCCGGCGCGGCCGGCACGTCGACGTTCCTGATCGTCCACACCTCGGTGGCGCCCAGCCGGGCGGTGACGTCCACCCGGGCGGGGTCGTACGACAGGCCGTTGATCGTCATGGCCGGGAAGGTGCGCAGCTCGAAGTCCCGCTCGACGGTGGGCGTCGGCAGCGGGTCCGGTTCCGGGGCGAGCCGGGCGGGCACCCAGCTGGTGTCGGCGACCGGATGCGTCACGTCGAAGCGCAGCACCTCGGGACGCTCCGACGGCTGCGCCCCGGTGTTCTCCAGGACGACCGAACGGCCCGCCCCGTAACGGGCGAAGTCCACGACGATCTCGGCCCGCTCACCGCCCAGCATCACCAGTTCGGTGCGCGTGACCGGTCGCTCCAGGAGGCCGCCGTCCGTGCCGATCTGGGTGAACTCGGCGCCGTCCGCGAAGCGGAGCTTCACGTACCGGTTCGCGCAGGCGTTGTAGATCCGCAGCCGGTACCTGCGAGCGGCCACCTTGAAGTACGGCCGCTCCTTGCCGTTCACCAGCATGTGCGGGCAGTCCGAGGGCCGGGTGTAGCGCAGCGTCCCGTCCGCCTCCACGCGCGCGTCCCTGATGACCAGGGGGACGTCGTACGCCCCCGAGGGCAGCGGCAGCGCCCGCTCGTGGCGGTCGCTCAGCAGGTACAGGCCGTGCAGCCCCAGGTAGACGTTCTCCGCCTCCAGGTGGTGCGCGTGGTCGTGATACCAGAGCGACGCCGCCCGCTGCGCGTTCGGGTAGCGGTAGGTGCGCTCGGCACCGGGCGCGACGGTGTCCATCGGCAGCCCGTCGTGCTCGGACCGCACGTGGCCGCCGTGCAGGTGCACCGCCGTGTCCACAGCCAGCTCGTTGACCTGCCGGACGACGACCTCGCGTCCCCGCTCGGCCTGGATGGTGGGGCCCGGGAAGGCGCCGTCGTACGTCCGGGCGGTGGAGGTGAGGCCCTTCACGATCTCGACCTGCGCCTCCCGCATCCGCAGTTCGTACCGCTGCGACGCGGCCGTCGCGGAGACCGGCGTGAGGACCTTCGGCACGGGCATGGCGTGGAGGAACGGGGTGGTCGGAGCCGGATCGGCGGTGACGGACGCGTGGGCGCCCGGAGCACCGGAGCCCGTGATCCGGTCCCAGGGGAACAGGGCGACGGCGCCAGCGGCGGCCGCGGTCTTGAGTGCGGTGCGACGGTTCAGCATCAACAGCCTATCTTCGGAGGGAAGGCGGCCCGTCGGGATCGACGGACCGACCGGGTGTGCCGGGGCCGGAGGGCGTCCCCCACGGCGCCCCGGCGACCACCGCGAGCACGAGCGCGACCGAGGCGCACAGCCGCAGGACGTTCGGCAGGTCGCCGACCCCGGCGGTCCACACGGCCGGTCCCGCCGGCCCGAGGGCCGTGGCGAGGGCGGCCACCGGAAGGAACACGGCGGCAGCGGCCGCCGTCGACGCGGCGGCGAACGACAGGGCCGCCCCCGCCCGCGCGTCCCGGCCCCGCGCGTGACGGCGGCGCAGCCCGCGCGCGAGCAATGCCAGGACCGGCAGCGTCAGGTAGAAGGCCACGGTGAGCAGGGCCAGGAAGAGTCCCGCACCCGGCGTCTCCGGCGGCACCGGTCCGGCGCCGTGCCACCAGGCGTGGTCCCCCGGCGGCGGCGGAGCGGCCCGGGCGTGCCCGAGGGCGGCCCAGGACGTCGCGATCGCCTGGGCCAGCGCGTACGAGCCGAGCAGCACGGGGCGCAGCCCCGCGAACGCCGCGAGCAGCCGGGAGCGATGCGGAGTCCCGTCCGCGACGGCGTCCGCGACGGGGAGGGACCCGGAGGCCGCCGCGGTGCGGGGGAGCGTCCCGCCCGCGGCGATCGGGAACACCGCGGACGCCGTGGGCCCGGCGGACCCGGCGGATTCGCTCGCGGCGGTGCGGAGGAGCGGCGCGGTCATGCCGGGGATCCGGGAGGGGCGTCCGTCGTGGCGGCGAGCTCCCGCCACTCCTCCCACTCGGCGAGCCGGCCGCGCAGCACGGCCGGGGCCAGTTCGGCCGCCCCGCCGCCCAGCAGTACCCGCAGCGGCGGCGCCTCGGCTCCGACCAGGGCCAGCAGCGCCGCGCCCACCCGGCCGGGGTCGCCCGGCTGCAGGTGCGCGTAGGCGCCCGACAGGCCGTGCCGACGCTTGGCGAGCACGGAGTCGTAGGCGCTCTTCGGGGTGGCCCGGACCATGCTGCCCGCGCTCCAGTCGGTGCGGAACTCGCCCGCCTCGACCAGGGTCACCCGTATCCCGAAGCCGGCGACCTCCTGCGCCAGGGCCTCGCTCGCCGCTTCGAGCGCCCACTTGCTCGCGCAGTACGCGCCGAGGTTCGGGTAGGTGGTGACGCCCGCGATGCTCGACATCTGGAGGACGTGCCCGGAGCCCTGGCGCCGCAGCACAGGCAGCACGGCCTGGGTCACCCACAGCGCGCCGAAGAAGTTCACGTCGAACTGCTCGCGCACCTGCCGCTCGGAGACCTCCTCGACGGCTCCGGCCAGCCCGTACCCCGCGTTGTTGAGCACCACGTCGATCCGGCCCGCCCGTTCGGCGGCCTCGGCCACCACCGCGAACACGGCGGCGCGGTCGGTGACGTCCAGCGCCGTCGGCAGGACGCGGTCGCCGTACTTCTCGGCCAGGTCGTCGAGGGAGGACACCGACCGCGCGGTGGCCACCACCCGCTCCCCGCGGTCGAGCAGGCTCTCGGTGACCGCCCGGCCGAGTCCGCGCGAGGCGCCCGTGACGAACCAGACCCGCGGCGTCCCCGGTTCCCGCGCCCCGCTCACCGGCCCGCCCGCTGCTCGGCGAACCGCTTGGCGTGTCCGAGGGTCGCCCTGCTGTTGGTGCTGAGGGCCTCGTGCACGTACCGTCGGGCGTCCCCGGCGGTGGCCTCGGGTCCGAGGACCCGCGCGATGTTCTCCGTGTTGATCGTCACGGTGTGCTGCGAGGAGGCGACGGTGCCCTCGTCGTCCTCGGTGAACGTCCAGCAGCCGGTGTGCAGGGTCATCAGGGCCGGCAGCGTCGTCTGCTTGTACGCGATGCGGTGGTGCGGGAACGTCACCCGGTAGGAGGCCGTGGTGTGCGTCGAGCCGTCCTTCGCCCTGGTGTCCATCACCAGCTCCTGGAGCCCGGGGGTGTCCTCCGTGAGCCGTACCGAGGCCACGTGCGGCAGCCGCTCGGACCAGAGTCCGGCCTCGTCGACGAACGCGTACGCGTCCTTCGCCGCCCCGTCGATCCGCACCGAGTCCTCGAAGGAGAAGGTCACGTCCTCCGCGGCGTGCGCGAGCTCGACGTTCTCCTTCAGCGCGGCGAGCTCCGCGCGCGAGTTCCCGTCGACGGCCCGGTCGATCCAGGCCAGGCCCTCCGGGTCGTCGTCCACGGCCCGGTAGTCGTGCAGCAGCCGCACCCGCGACCCCTCGCCGGAGCCGAGCGGCTCGATGATCCACGTACCGCCCATCGAGGCGACCGGGGGAGCGGACACCTCCTGCCGGAACGTGATCCGCAGGCCCTCCGGGTCCAGGGTGCGCAGTGACGTCCAGTTCTTCGCCTCGCCGTTGGCGGTCGCCCAGATGCGGATCCGCTCCTCGCGCTCTCCGCGCGCCTCGCGGTCGACGTGGATGGTCGGCGGGAAGATCCGCGGCCAGTTGGTCACGTCCGCGATGAGCCGGTACACGGCGGCGGGCGGCGCCGCGATGTCGATCTCGTGCTCCACTTCACGTGCTCCGGACTGGGTCATGGTGGCGCTCCTTGGCTCGAGGGGGTGGAGGGCGGGACGGTCAGAAGTTGCCGAGGCCGCCGCACACGTTGAGGGCCTGCGAGGTGATGGACCCGGCGGTGTCCGAGGCGAGGTAGCCGACCAGGCCCGCCACCTCCTGCGGCGTGGAGTAGCGGCCGAGCGGGATCTTGGCCCGGAACTTCTCGTGGACGGCCTCCTCCGTCGTCTCGTACGCCGCCGCGTAGCCCTGCCGCACCCGCTGGGCCATGGGCGTCTCCACGTAGCCGGGGCAGACCGCGTTGACGGTGATCCCGGTCGGGGCGAGCTCGTTGCCGAGCGCCTTGGTGAAGCCGACGACGCCGTGCTTGGAGGCGGAGTAGGGGGCGCCCAGGACCACGCCCTGCTTGCCGGCGGTCGAGGCGATGTTGATGATTCGGCCCCTGCTCTTGCTCCGCATGCCGCCCGCGTTCAGCACCTCGCGGGTCACCCGGAAGACGCTGTTCAGATTGGTCTCGATGACGTCCTCCCACAGCTCGTCGGTGATGTCCGCGGTGACACCGCCGCCCGACCGGCCGGCGTTGTTGACCACCACGTCGACCGTGCCGAACCGCTCCACCGCGGCCCGCACCCAGGCGTGCACGCTGTCGTTGTCCCGGACGTCCAGGGCGGTGCCGTCGACCTCGAACCCCTCGTCGCGGAGCAGTCCGACCGTCCCGGCGACCCGGTCCGCGTCCCGCGCCCCGATGAACACCCGGTGACCGGACGCCGCGAGGACCCGGGCGGACTCCAGCCCGATTCCGCTGGTGGCACCCGTGACCACGGCGACCCGCTCGTGTTGGCTGTCCTGATCCGGCATCGGTTCTCCTCGACGGCTCTGGTTCGGAAGGCTGGTCCGTGGCGGGCGGGGCACCGCGGTGCCGTACCCCGGCTCGCAGGCGAAGAGTTGTTTCCGGCCCTTGAGCAGTACTCGAAGGGGACTCGGGATCCGCCGCGCGGAACCGTCCCCGACCGCCGCTCGATCGAGGATCGAGCGGACGTTCCCAAGCTCGACGCCGACATCGGGATGTGAGGGGCGGCTGTGATCAATCTCTTCCAACCTCAGGTCGGCGCCGAGGAACTCGAAGCGGTGGCCGGGGTCTTCCGGGACCACTGGCTCGGCCACGGGCCGCGCACCAAGGCGTTCGAGGCGGAGTTCGCGGCCCACCTGGGCGTGTCCGCGGACCACGTGGTCTTCGTGAACTCCGGCACGGCCGGCCTGTTCCTGGCCATGGAGGCGCTGGACCTCAAGCCCGGCGACGAGGTGGTCCTGCCCTCGCCGAGCTTCCTCGCCGCGCCGAACGCGATCCTGGACCAGGGCGGTACGCCGGTCTTCTGCGACGTCGACCCGCGCACGCTGAACCCCTCCGCCGAGGACGTCGAACGCGTCCTCACCGACCGCACCCGGGCCGTGGTCGTCCTGCACTACGGCGGCTACCCGGGGGACGTCGCCGCCATCGCCGACCTGTGCCGCGCCCGGGGCGTCGTCCTCGTGGAGGACGCCGCCTGTTCGGTCGCCTCCCGGGTCGAGGGCAGGGCCGTCGGCACCTTCGGCGACTTCGCCATGTGGAGCTTCGACGCCATGAAGGTCCTCGTCACCGGCGACGGCGGCATGGTGTACGTGCGCGACGCCGAGCAGGCCGCCCGGGTCCGCCGGCTCGCCTACCACGGCCTGGCCCAGCCCAGCGGCATCGGGCACGCCAGGGTCTCGCCGCGCTGGTGGGAGCTGGACATCCCCGAGCCCGGGCGCCGGGTCATCGGCAACGACCTGACTGCCGCCATCGGCTCCGTACAGTTGCGTAGGCTCCCCGACATGATCGCCCGCCGCCGGGAGATCGTCGCACTGTACGACGAGCGGCTCGCCGGACTCGACGGGGTGCTCACCCCGCCGCCCCTGCCGGAGGGCCACGAGTCCACCCACTACTTCTACTGGGTCCAGCTCCCCCCGGGGCTGCGCGACCGGGTGGCCGGCGACCTGCTCGCCGACGACATCTACACCACGTTCCGCTACGCCCCCCTGCACAAGGTCCCCGCCTACGGGCACACCGGCGGGGAGCTGCCCTCGACCGACTGGGCCTCCGAGCGCACGCTCTGCCTGCCCCTGCACCCGGGGCTCACGGACGAGGACGTCCTCGGGGTCGCCGACTCGTTCCGCACGGCGGTGCGGAACCGGGCGGCCGGACCCGGGGCGTGACCGGACCGCACCGGCCCCCGAACCCACCGACCCCCGACGCACCGACCGCCGACCCCCGACCCCTGACCCACCGACCCCCGACGCACCGACCCTCGAACCGCACCGAGAGAGACTCACCGTGAAGGACACCTCATGAGCCGACGCGTCGTCATCACCGGAATCGGCGTGGTCGCACCCGGGGGCGTGGGCACCGCGCAGTTCTGGTCCCTGCTCACCGCCGGGAAGACCGCCACCCGCCCCATCAGCCTCTTCGACGCCTCCTCCTTCCGCTCCCGGATCGCCGCGGAGGCGGACTTCCACCCCCTCGACCACGGCCTGGGCGCCGAGGACGCCGAACGGCTGGACCGATCCGCCCAGTTCGCCCTCGTCGCCGCGGACGAGGCCGTGCGCGACAGCGGACTCGAACTCGCCGCCCTCGACCCCACGCGGACCGGCGTGACGCTCGGCAGCGCCGTCGGCTGCACCATGGGGCTCGACACGGAGTACAACAACGTCAGCCGCGGCGGCAGCACCTGGCACGTGGACCACACCCTCGCCGTACCGCACCTCTTCGACTACTTCGTGCCGAGTTCGGTGGCCGCCGAGGTCGCCCGGCGCGTCGGGGTCCAGGGGCCCGTCTCGCTCGTCTCCACCGGCTGCACCTCGGGACTCGACTCCGTCGGCCACGCCGTCGAGCTGATCCGCGAGGGCAGCGCCGACGTGATGGTCACCGGTGCCACCGAAGCCCCGATCTCCCCCATCACCGTCGCCTGCTTCGACGCCATCAAGGCCACCACACCGCGCAACGACGAGGCGGAGACCGCCTCCCGTCCGTTCGACGCCACGCGCAACGGCTTCGTCCTCGGCGAGGGCTCCGCCGTCCTCGTCCTGGAGGAGTGGGAGAGCGCCCGTCGCCGAGGTGCCCACGTGTACGCCGAGATTTCCGGCTTCGCCAGCCGCTGCAACGCCTATCACATGACCGGGCTCCGCCCCGACGGCGTCGAGATGGCCGAGGCGATCAGGGCCGCCCTCGACGAGGCCCGTCTCGACCCCACCGCCGTCCACTACGTCAACGCCCACGGATCCGGCACCAAGCAGAATGACCGGCACGAGACCGCGGCGTTCAAGCGCACCCTCGGTGCCCACGCCTACGACGTCCCGGTCAGCTCCATCAAGTCGATGATCGGGCACTCGCTCGGCGCCATCGGCTCCCTGGAGATCGCCGCCAGCGCGCTCGCCATCGAGCACAACACCGTGCCGCCGACGGCCAACCTGCACGAGCCCGACCCGGTCTGCGACCTCGACTACACCCCCCTCACCGCCCGAGAGCGGCGCGTGGACACGGTCCTCAGCGTCGGCAGCGGCTTCGGCGGCTTCCAGAGCGCCATGATCCTCACCCGTCCCCAGTTGGGAGCCGCCGCATGACCGGCCCGACCGCACCGGCCGCCCCCCTCGCCCCGGTGCCCCCGGCGGCGCCCGCCGCGCCGGTCGTGACCGGCATCGGCGTCACCGCGCCCAACGGCCTGGGCGCGAAGACGTGGTGGGACGCCGTCCGCGACGGCACCAGCGGCATCCGCCCCCTCACCCGCTTCGACGGCGGCCCCTACCCCGCGAGGCTCGCCGGCGAGGTCCAGGACTTCGACCCGGCCGCGCACCTGCCCGGTCGGCTGCTGCCCCAGACCGACCACATGACCCGACTCGCGCTCGTCGCGGCGGAGGAGGCCCTCGAAGACGCCGGCGTCGACCCGGCCGACCTGCCGGACTTCGGCGCGGGAGTCGTCACCGCCGGCTCGGCGGGCGGCTTCGAGTTCGGACAGCGCGAACTGGAGGCCCTCTGGAGCAAGGGCGGTCAGTTCGTCAGCGCGTACCAGTCCTTCGCCTGGTTCTACGCGGTCAACACCGGCCAGATCTCGATCCGCAACGGCCTGCGCGGCCCCAGCGGCGTCCTGGTCACCGAACAGGCGGGCGGCCTCGACGCCATCGCCCAGGCGCGCCGCCAGATCCGCAAGGGCGTCGGCCTGGTGATCACCGGCGGGGTGGACTCCTCCCTCTGCCCGTGGGGCTGGACGGCCCACATCGCCGGCGGCGAGCTCAGCGGCGGCGAGGATCCCGAC
This sequence comes from Streptomyces sp. NPDC088915, assembly GCF_044749825.1. Classification (NCBI taxonomy): domain Bacteria; kingdom Bacillati; phylum Actinomycetota; class Actinomycetes; order Kitasatosporales; family Streptomycetaceae; genus Streptomyces; species Streptomyces sp. NPDC088915. Next base: position 112,513 of record NZ_JBIVIR010000022.1, on the reverse strand, counting down.
CGCGCCTACCTGCCGTTCTCCGCCGACGCCTCCGGACACGTGGTCGGCGAGGGCGGCGCCCTCCTCGTCCTGGAGGACGCGGACTCCGCCGCCGCCCGCGGCGCCCGCCCGTACGGGACGATCGCCGGGTACGCCGCCACCTTCGACCCGGCCCCGGGCGTCCCCGGCGGGCCGGGACTGGGCCGCGCCGCCGCGCAGGCGCTCCGCGACGCCGGGGCCGAGCCGGGTGACGTCGACGTGGTGTTCGCCGACGCGGCCGGCCGCCGCACGGCCGACCGGGAGGAGAGCGAGGCGCTCGCCGCCCTCTTCGGCCCCCGGGCCGTCCCGGTGACCGCGCCCAAGACGATGACGGGCCGGCTCGCGGCGGGCGCCGGCTCCCTCGACGTCGCCGCCGCCCTGCTCGCCCTGCGGGACCAGGTGATCCCGCCCACCGTCAACGTGACCGAAACGGCCGCCGACTGCCCCGTCGACCTGGTCGTCCGGACCCGGTCCGCCCGCCTCCGGACGGCGCTCGTGCTCGCCCGGGGCCGGGGCGGCTTCAACTCGGCGATCGTGGTGCGGGCCGCGTCCTGACCCCGCCGCGCATCCCGCGCGTCCCGCGCGTCCGCCGCACCCGCCGGGCCGCCGTCCGTGGCGGCGACCCGGCCGGGAGGCGCCCACCCCAGAGTCAGGAGAACCGTTGCCCACCGTCGACCCCGCCGCGTTCACCCGGACCATGGCGCACGTCCCCAGCCCGGTCACCGTCGTGACCACCGTCGACGGAACCGGCCGGCGCTGGGGGTTCACCGCCGGTTCCTTCACCTCCCTCTCCCTCGACCCGCCCCTCGTCCTGGTCTGCCCCGCCAAGACGGCCTCCTGCCACCCGGCCTTCGTCGCCGCCGACCGTTTCCTGGTGAACGTCCTGTCCACCGGCCAGGTCCCGATCGCCGGGGCCTTCGCCCGTTCCGGCGGCGACAAGTTCGCCGGAACGCCCATGGAGCCCTGCGAGTTCGGCCTGCCCGGCCTGCGCGCCGCGACCGCCCGGCTGGCCTGCACTCTGCACGAGGTGCTCGACGGCGGTGACCACAGCATCCTCGTCGGCCGGGTCGAGGCCGTGTACGAGGGCGGCACCGAACCCCTCGTCTACCACAACCGCCGGTTCGCCCGGCCCGACGCGGGCCCGGTCCGCGCCCCCGCCGCCACCCGCTGACGCCGCCCCGCCGCGCACGACCGAGCGAAGGAACGCCGTGACCGCCGACCACTCACCGGCCGCCGCCCGTCTGCACGAGGTGGCCGAGGACGTCTACGCCTACGTCCAGCCCGACGGCGGCTGGTGCCTCAACAACGCCGGTCTCGTCGCCGCCGGCGACCGGCCCGCCCTGATCGACACGGCCGCCACCGAGGCCCGCGCCCGCGCTCTGCGCGCCGCCGTGGCGACGGTGACGCCGCACGCGCCCCGGTACGTCGTCAACACCCACCCGCACGGCGACCACACCTTCGGAAACCGTTTCTTCACGGACCGGGCCGTAGTCGTGGCGCACGAGGCGACCCGCGACGAGATGGCCCTCGCCGGCCTGCACCTCACCACGCTGTGGCCGGACGTCTGCTGGGGCGACGTCGCCGTGGAGCTCCCCGGCATCACCTTCCGTGAGCCCCTCGCCCTCCACGTCGGCGACGTCCGCGTCGAACTGATGCACCTCGGCGTCGCCCACACCCGCAACGACACCGTGGTCTGGCTGCCCCACCGGCGCGTCCTGTTCACCGGGGACGTCGCCATGTCCGGCGTCACCCCGTTCTGCCTCACCGGCTCCGTCGCCGGCTCGCTCGACGTGCTCGCCCGGCTGCGCGCCCTGGACCCCGCCGTCGTCGTCGCCGGACACGGCCCGGTGGGCGGCCCCGAGGTGCTCGACGCCGGAGCCGACTACCTGCGGTTCGTGCAGGACCTCGCGGCGAAGGGGATCGCCACGGGGCTCACCCCGCTGGAGGCGGCCCGCGAGGCCGACCTGGGCCCGTACGCCGGACTCCTCGACAGCGAGCGCCTGGTGCCCAACCTCCACCGCGCCTACGCCGAGGCCCAGGGGGCGGAGCCCGGCGCTCCGCTCGACATCGAGGAGCTCTTCGCGGACATGGTCGCCTTCCACGGCGGCCTGCCGGCCTGTTCGGCCTGAGCCGGGCCCCGCGGTCGGCGGCGGGGAGCCCGTGCGCTCACCCGGTGTGACACGGCGCTCGCCGCCGGTGCCGTCCGGGGCGTTCCGGTCAGAGGGTGCCGTCCGGCGGGCGGAGGCGTTTCCACGCCTCCGCCCGCTTCCGTTTCTGTTCCGCGGCGGTCACTCCGCGCCACTGAAGCGGCTTTCGGCCGACGGTTCTCGGCCTGTCGTCCGAGGGGTGATACCGGACCGGGTCGCACTACGGGTAAGTTTGCCAACTGCGCACCGCACATGAACGGTTGACGACTACAGTGTGTGGTTGATGATCATCGGTAGGCTCCCCCCATCCCTGTAGACATCCCCCCCCCGCAGACGATCCCCGTATTCCCTCCGGGAGAACACCCGGCTCGCCCCCGACACGCTCCCCGCAGTACGCCGACTCCTGGGCACGTACCAAGGACACTCATGTCTCAACTTCGCGCACCCGCCTCGCGTTCCGACCGACGCGAGGGCGGGCGGCACGGCCGGCCGGGCGCCCGCTCCGCCACCGGTAACGGCAGCAACCCCACGGCGCAGCCCCCCGCGCCGCTCCCGGCGGAAGCCCGCATACGTCCACAGCTCCTGCGCACCTCGGTCCTCCCCGCCGTCGCGGTGGCCCTCGGCGGCGCGGCGGCCGTCCTCTTCACCATCCGCTCCACGGGAGCCACCCCCACCCCCGGCCTCTGGGCCGCGCTCACCGGCGCCGCCGCCCTCACCGTCGCTTCCGTCGCGGCCGCCGCGCTCGGCGCCGACCGCGCCGCCAAGGCGGTCCTCGACCGCTGCAACGCCCTGCGCCGCGCCAGCGCCCGAGGCCAGAGCGAACTGCGCGCGATCGTCGAACAACTGCGCAGGGGAGAGGGGATCCCGCCCCGGCCCGCCCCGCCGGCCGCGACCACCACAGGTGACGAATTCGACCTCCTCGCGCAGGAACTGACGCGCTCTCACGAAGCCTCCGTGGCGGCCGTCGTGCAGGCGTCCCGGCTCTCCAGCAGCGTCGGGAACGAACAGAAGGTCGAGGTCTTCGTCAACCTCGCCCGGCGCCTCCAGTCCCTGGTCCACCGCGAGATCCAGCTCCTCGACGAACTGGAGAACGAGGTCGAGGACCCGGAGCTGCTCAAGGGCCTGTTCCACGTCGACCACCTGGCCACCCGCATCCGCCGCCACGCCGAGAACCTCGCCGTGCTCGGCGGCGCCATCTCCCGCCGCCAGTGGTCGAACCCGGTCACCATGACCGAGGTGCTCCGCTCCTCCATCGCCGAGGTCGAGCAGTACCCGCGCGTGAAGCTCGTACCCCCGATCGACGGTACGCTCCGGGGCCATGCCGTGGCCGACGTCATCCACCTCCTCGCCGAACTCGTCGAGAACGCGACGCTGTTCTCCGCGCCGCACACCACCGTGCTGCTGCGCGCCCAGTACGTCACGGCGGGCCTCGCGATCGAGGTCGAGGACCGCGGACTCGGCATGCCCGCCGCCGAGCAGAACAAGATGAACGCCCTCCTCGCCGACCCCGACCAGGTCAACGTCTCGCACCTGCTCCAGGACGGCCGCATCGGACTCTTCGTCGTCTCGGCGCTCGCCCGGCGGCACGGCATCGCCGTACGCCTCCAGTCCAACATCTACGGCGGCGTCCAGGCCGTGCTCGTCCTCCCGCAGGGCCTCCTGGGCGCCGACCCGGAAGGCCTCGCCCAGCACGAGCGCCAGGCCGCCGCGACCGCCGGGTCCTCGGCGATCCCGCCCGGCCAGGTGCAGCTCCAGCCCCAGCCCCCGGCGCAGCCCGCGATCACGGCCCCGTCCCCCGCGCGGACCCCGTCCCACGCGCCGGCCCCCGACCCGTACCCGGCCCCCGTACCGGCCCAGGCGCCCCCCGCCGCCCCGTCCCACCCGCAGGCGCCCGTGCCCGCGCAGGCGAACGGAGCGCCCGCCTCCCGCACACCGGCGGCCGCCCCCTCCCCGGAGCGGGCCGCCGCCCGCCACGAGGAGACCCCCGCCACCGGCTCGTACGCGTACCCCCGTACGACCGAGCGGCCCGGCGGGTACGGGGACACCGGCCCCGTACCCCTGGTTTCCGACCGTCCGGCCGACACCGGACACCACCAGGGCCCGCCGGCCTCCCTGGTCTCGCCGCTGCCCCCGGCACCCCCCGCCGAGGACGACGGCAGGCCCCTGCTCCCCAAGCGGCGCGCCCAGGAGCACCTCGTCCCGCAGCTGCGCGACGAGCCGGTGGCCCGCAGGACCGAGGAACACGCCCTGCACGACCCGGGTCTGATGGCCGCGTTCCAGCGCGGCATCGGCCTCGCGGAATCCCAGCCCGCCCCCCATGAGTCGCCGCGTCCCGGCGACCCCCACAAGGAGTAGATGCACCATGGCGAGCAATGTGCCGACCGGCCATTCCTCGGACCTCGACTGGCTGCTGAGCGGACTGGTCCAGCGGGTCCCGTACACCCGCAACGCCGTTCTGCTCTCCTCCGACGGCCTCGTCAAATCCGTCCACGGGCTCGACCCCGACGCCGCCGACCACATGGCGGCGCTCGCCTCCGGCCTGTACTCGCTCGGCCGGAGCGCGGGTGCCCGCTTCGGCGACGGCGGCGAGGTCCGCCAGGTGGTCGTGGAGCTGGACTCCACCCTCCTGTTCGTCTCCACCGCCGGCTCCGGCACCTGCCTGGCCGTCCTCGCCGGGCGCGAGGCGGACGCCGCCGTCCTCGGCTACGAGATGGCGATGCTCGTCAAGAGCGTCCGGCCGTACCTGGTCACTCCCGCCCGGCAGGCCGCCGGCGCCCTCGGCGGCTTCGGACAGTAACCGTGACGTCCCCCCAAGAAGGACCCTGGCTCGACGACGCGGCCGGCCGGCTGATCCGTCCGTACACCGTCAGCGGCGGCCGGACCAGGCCCACCACCGCCCTCGACCTGCTGTCGATGGTGATGGCGACCGGTTCGTCCCCCCAGGCGCACATGGGCCCCGAGCACAGCCTGGCCCTCGGACTGTGCGGCGGGCCCACCTCGGTGGCCGAGGTCGCGGCGCACCTGAGGCTGCCGGCCGTCGTCACCAAGGTCCTGCTCTCCGACCTCGTGGACTGCGGGGCGCTCACCGCCCGGGCGCCCCGCTTCCACGCCAACCCCACCGACCGTTCCTTGCTGGAGGCAGTGCTCGATGGCCTACGACAACGGCTCTGAGCGCCACGAGAGCTTCGCGGCCGACCCCTTCCCCGCCGACTCCTTTCCCACCGCGGTCAAGATCCTGGTGGCGGGCGGCTTCGGCGTGGGCAAGACGACCCTCGTGGGCGCCGTCAGCGAGATCGAACCGCTGAGCACCGAGGAGCTGCTGACCTCGGTCAGCGCGGCCACCGACAGTCTGGAGGGCGTGGAGTCCAAGACCACGACCACCGTCGCCATGGACTTCGGCCGCATCACGCTCGACAACAACCACGTGCTGTACCTCTTCGGCACCCCCGGCCAGGAGCGCTTCTGGTTCATGTGGGACGAGCTCTCCGAAGGGGCGCTCGGGGCGGTCGTCCTCGCCGACACCCGCAGGCTCCAGGAGTGCTTCGCCGCCGTCGACTTCTTCGAGCGGCGGGGGATCCGCTTCGTCGTCGCGATCAACGAGTTCGACGGTGCCCACCGCTACGAGCCGGACGAGGTGCGGGCCGCGCTCGACCTCGACCCGCAGGTGCCGGTCGTCCTCTGCGACGCCCGGATCTCCAGCTCCGGCATCCGCACCCTGCTCACCCTCGTCCAGTACCTGCTCACCACCATCCCGGACACCGTGCCGAGCTACGGAGCCACGCCATGACCTACGACCCGACCGGTCACCTCCTGCTGACCCCGAACGACAAGGACGCGCCGGCCCGGGTGCGGCGGCTGCGCGAGCTCGGCCTGGGGGAGCGGCCGGAGCCGGCGTTCGACGACTTCGCGCAGCGGCTCGCCGAGATGACCGGCGCCCCGTTCTCGATGGTCAACTTCATCGACGAGAACCGGCAGTTCTTCGCGGGCCTCCACACCCCCGAGGGCACCCACACCGGCAGCGACCTGGGCGCCGCCGCGGCGGCGGGCGGGGGCGGCGTCGGGCGCTTCATGGCCCGTGACCACGGCTACTGCCCGCACGTGGTGGTGCGGCGCAAGGCGCTCGTCCTGGAGGACGTCTGCGACTACCCGCGCTTCGCGGGCAACCCGGTCGTGGACGAGATCGGCATCCGCTCCTACATGGGGGCGCCGCTGATCGACCGGACCGGGGTCGCGCTCGGCACCATCTGCGTGGTCGACACCGACGTGCGCCCGTGGGGCCGCGCCGGTCTGGAGACCATCAAGGCGATGGCCGCGGAGCTGGTGGAGCAGATCCACCGCCGCGAGGACGGCGTGCTCTGACCGCCGGCGTCCGACGACGGGCCGGGGCCCGGTACGGCGGTGGCCGTACCGGGCCCCGGCCCGTCGGGACCGGTCGCGGCTCAGACGGGCAGCGGCTCCGGCACGGGGGTGCGGACCACCTCGGAGAGCCGCTCCGACCAGCTGCCCTTGTCCTGGCCGAGGGCGACCTCGGCCAGGCGCAGGAGCTGGATGTCGGAGGTGCCGGCCGGGGCGAAGATGTGGTGCGCGTCCCGGAGGTACCGCTCGATGGCCCGGTCCGTGAAGAGGCCGGCTGCGGCGTGGATCTCCATGGCGTTGCGGCCGGAGTCGATCGCCGACTCGACGTTGACGAGCTTGGCGTTCATCAGCTCGGCGTCGCAGGAGAGGCCCTGGTCGAGCAGGTGCACGGCATGGTACGCGGCCAGCCGGGCGGTCATGAGCCGGGACTGCATCCGGCCCAGCTTCAGCTTGACCGTGGGGAGGTCGTGGAGCGGCTTTCCGTAGCGGATGCGCTCGGAGGCGAAGCGGGTGGTCTCCTCCAGGATCGCCTGGTGGATGCCGAGGGAGACGGCGGTGAGGTTGGCCCGCCCGTACAGCACGCTGGAGGAGTACGCGACGGAGAGGCCGTCGCCCTCGTCGCCGAGCCGGTTGGCGGCCGGCACCCGGCAGTTCTCGAAGATCAGCTCGCCGAAGCTGAAGCCGTGGAGCCCCATGGCCGTCTGCTGCGGACCGGTCCTGAAACCCGGTCGATCGGATTCGACCAGAAACGCACTGAGCCCCTTCGAGCCGGGCCCGGTCCTGACCACGACGCCGTGCAGGTCGCCCACGTGGCTGTTGCCGACGTAGACCTTGCTGCCGTTGAGGACGTAGTCGTCGCCGTCCCGGACCGCGCTGGCGCTCATGCCGAGGACGTGGCCGCCGGCGTCGGGCTCGGTGACCGCGATGGTCGGCAGGCACTCGCCGGCGGCGATCGCCGGGAGCCAGGTCTTGCGCTGCTCGTCGCTGCCGAAGTGCACGATCTTGGCGGTGCCCAGCTGGGAGGCCTGGACCATGGCGCCCATGGCGCCGCTGACCCGGGAGAGCTCCTCGATGATGATGGTCTTGGCCAGGTGGCCCGCGCCCATGCCGCCGTACTCGGGACTGATCGTCGCACCCAGCCAGCCCTGCGCGGCGATCATCCGGGACAACTCGTGGTGGACCGTCCGGGACGCCTCCATCTCGGCTATCCGCGGCCGGACCTCGCGCTCCGCGAAGTCCCTCACCGTCTCCCTGAGCTCATGATGCAGCCGACTGCTGAAGTAGCTGTCCATGACGAGTTCCTCCCGCGAAACGCCTGATCGTCGGGTTGTCCGACCAGGTGGTGCATCGGCAGTGGTCCCGTCCCGAACAGGCCGACCTCTTCATGGTGTTGATCTTTCTGTGATGGATCAATAACGGAACGAAGTTTGTCTGAAACAGGAGCGGTTGACGATTGAGTTCGACTATGTTTCGGGTGGTCTTGGCCTGCTCGGCCCTCTCCGCACCCTCCCGCCCGTGGGCATGTTTCTGCCACATGCCAGAGGCAAGGAAGAGCCGGGCATATGGCGGTGAAGCCCACATCTTCACCATATGAGCGGCCTCCTCCGCAGAAGAGCGGCATTCTGTCCCTCTCCGGCGCCTTCTCGCCACCTCCCCGCCCCCCTCGTCCGCCCTCCTCCGGGGGTGCCGGGAAAGGGGTTCGTGACCACCCGGGAAAGTGCGGTATTGTTCTCATGCACGTTCGGCCAGGGGAAAACCCCAGGTCAGGCGGGCAACGGGACGTGGCGCAGCTTGGTAGCGCACTTGACTGGGGGTCAAGGGGTCGCAGGTTCAAATCCTGTCGTCCCGACCACGCGGAAACGCAGGTCGGAGGCCGTTCTCTCGCATCGAGAGGGCGGCCTTTCGTGCGTCCGGGGGCGCCGGGGTGTCTCACCCCGTTCGGAGGCGTCTCATCCCGTCCGTGGGCGCGTGACCCTGCCCTCCATGATCAGCCGGAGGTGCCGGTCGGTGCGGTCGCGGCCCTCGGGCAGGGCGTTCTCGCGGACCCAGGCCGCGCCGCTGAGCAGGTCGAACAGCTCGTCCGGGGTGAGGTCGGCGCGCACCCGGCCGGCCCGCCGGGCCGCCCGCAGCAGGTCCGCGCCACTGCCGTGCATGGCGGCGCACGCGGCGTGCGAGGGGGTGCCCTCGTCGTACATGCTCCGGGTGAGGATGCCGACCAGGCCGCGGAAGGTGCTGGAGTGCCGCACGGCGTGGCCCATCCGGATGGTCGGCGCCTCCAGCGGGTCGGTGTCCCCGGACAGGCCCTCGGCGTGGGCGGCTCGATCGGCCTCGCGGTGCTGCTCGTCCCCCTCACCTCGGGCGACGGCGAGACCGCCGGCACGATCTCCGCCGTCTTCGGCCGGGCCTCGGGACCGACCGCCCTCGCCCTCCTCGCCGCCGCCCTCTGCTGGTACGGCCCCGGAGCGCGGCGGACCGCCGCGGCCCGGGACTGAGACCGGCCCTCCTACCGCGTGCGGTCCGCCGCCGTCAGGTGCGGCAGGAGCCGGTCCGGGGTCAGGGGCAGGTCGCGCAGCCGCACGCCGGTCGCGTGGTGGACGGCGTTGGCGATCGCCGCGGCCGTGCCGACGATGCCGATCTCCCCGATGCCCTTGCTGCCCATCGGATTGAGGTGGGGGTCGTGCTCGTCCACCCAGTGCGCCTGGATCGCCGGCACGTCGGCGCAGGCCGGCACGTGGTAGGAGGCCAGGTCGCGTTCGGTGTAGTCGCCGAAGGCGGCGTCCATGGTGCTGTGCTCGGTCAGTGCCATGCCGAGGCCCATCGTCATCCCGCCGATGAACTGGGAGCGGGCCGTACGGGAGTTGAGGATCCGCCCCGCCGCGTACACGCCGAGCAGCCGGCCCACCCGGACCTCGCCGGTGACGGTGTCGACGCGGACCTCCGCGAAGTGGGCGCCGAAGGCGTGACGGGCGTACGGGGAGTCCTCGCCCGTCTCCTCCTCCGTGTCCGCCTCGGCGGTGACCCCCTCGGACGGCAGCGCTCCCGAACGGTCGGCCAGCGTCTCGCGCAGGGCGGTGCAGGCCTTGTGCACGGCCCAGCCCCAGGAGCCCGTGCCGGAGGAACCGCCCGCCACGGGGGCGTCGGGCAGGACGCTGCTGCCGAGCTCGACCCGCACCGCGTCGAGCGGGACGCCGAGGGCCTCGGCGGCGATCTGGGCCAGGACGGTGCGCGCGCCCGTGCCGATGTCGGTGGCGTCGACCCGTACGGTGTACCGCCCGTCCGGCGCCGCGTGCGCCGACGCCTTGCACGGGCTCAGGAGGACGGGATAGGTGGCCGAGGCGACCCCCGTGCCCCACAGCAGGTCCCCGTCGCGCCGGACGCCCGGCCGGGGGTCGCGGCCCTCCCAGCCGAAGCGCCGCGCGCCCTCCCGCAGGCAGTCGACGAGGCCCCGGCTGCTGAACGGCTTGCCGCTGTCGGGCTCCGCGTCGGGCTCGTTGCGCAGCCGGAGCTCCACCGGGTCGACGCCCACCGCCCCGGCCAGCTCGTCCATGGCCGACTCCAGGGCGTACATGCCGGACGCCTCGCCCGGCGCCCGCATCCACGACGGGGACGGCACGTCCAGGGCCACCACCCGGTGGCCGGTGAAGCTGTGCGGGGAGGTGTACATGGCGCGGGCGGGGACGGCGGCCTGCTCCACGAACTCCTTCACGGTCGACGTCTGGGTGACGACCTCGTGGGAGAGGGCGCTGATCACCCCGTCCTCGGACGCGCCGATGCGCAGGCGCTGGACGGTGGGCGCGCGGTGCCCCACGACCGCCGGGAGCTCCCGGCGGGGCAGGACGAGCCGCACCGGACGGCCGGTGTGCCGGGAGGCCATCGCCGCCAGGACGCACGGGGGCCGGGGCGTGCCCTTCGAGCCGAAGCCGCCGCCGACGAAGGCCGAGACGACCGTGACCCGCTCCGGGGGCAGCTCGAACAGGCCCGCGAGCACGTCCCGTACCGTCGACGCCCCCTGGCTGGAGTCGTAGACGATGAGGCCGCCGTCCTCCCAGCGGGCCGTGGACGCGTGGGGCTCCATCGGATGGTTGTGCAGGGCGCTCATGGAGTACGTCGCGTCGATCCGCACCGGCGAGGCGGCGAACGCCTCGGCGAAGTCGCCGCGCTCGCGCACGGCCGGGTGACCGCCGTTGGCCTCCTCCGGCGTGTAGAGGTCCGGGTGGTCGGCGCGCAGCAGGACGTCGTGGTCCTCGGTGGCGTAGTCGATGTCGAGGGCCTCGGCGGCCTCGCGCGCGATCTCCGGCGTGTCGGCGACGACGACGGCCACGTACCAGCCGCGGTGCGGCACCCGGTCGTCCTGGAGCAGCAGGAGCGTCGGGTCGTCCGACTCGCCGAGCCGGGGCGCGTTCTCGTGCGTGAGCACGGCGCGCACGCCGGGGCGCTCCAGAATCGCGTCGGCGTGCACGGCGGTGACCCGGCCGCGGGCGACGGTGGCGGGCACGGGGCAGGCGTGGAGGCAGCCGGGCGGCGTCCGGTCGACGGCGTAGCGGGCCTCGCCCGTCACCTTCTGCCGGGCGTCGCGGCGGACGGCCCCCGTCGTCGGCCGCACGAGCTGGCTGGTCATGGCGCGGTGCCTCCTGTGATGGGCGTCGGGTGGACGGGTGGGGTGGTCAGGCCGTGTCGGCGCGGGACGCGAGGTCGTGCAGCACGCTCACGGCGAGGTTGCGGGCGAGGGGGACCTTGAAGCCGTTGTCGCGCAGCGGCTCGGCGGCGGCCAGCTCGGCGTCGGCGGCCCGCCCGAACGTCTCGGCGGTCGCCGGGGCGCCGCGCAGCACCTCCTCCGCCGCGCGGGCCCGCCAGGGCTTGTGGGCGAGACCGCCGAAGGCGAGGGCCGCGTGCCCGATCCGTCCGTCCTCGACGGTCAGGACGGCGGCGACGGAGGCGAGCGCGAAGGCGTACGAGGCACGGTCGCGGGCCTTGCGGTAGGTGCCGTACGCGCCGGGCGGGGGCGCGGGCAGCGTCACGCCGGTGATCAGCTCGCCGTCCTCGATGACGGTGTCCCGGTCGGGACGGTCGCCGGGCAGCCGGTGGAACTCCGCGACCGGCACCGTCCGCTCGCCCGCCGGGCCACGCAGCCGGACCTCCGCGTCCAGGGCGGCGAGGGCGACCGCCATGTCCGACGGGTGCGTGGCGACGCAGTGGGCGGAGTGGCCGAGCACGGCGAGGTCGCGGTGGACCCCTTCCCTGGCCGGGCAGCCCGAGCCGGGCGCGCGCTTGTTGCACGGCTTCGACGTGTCCTGGAAGTACGGGCAGCGGGTGCGCTGGAGCAGGTTGCCCCCGGTGGTGGCCGCGTTCCGAAGCTGCGGGGAGGCGCCGGCCAGGAGGGCCTGCGAGAGGGCGGGGTAGCGGTCGCGCACGAGCGGATGGGCGGCCACGTCGCTGTTGCGCGCGGTCGCGCCGATGTGCAGGCCGCCCGCGGCGGTCTCCTCGACTGTGTCGAGCGGCAGACCGTTGATGTCGATGAGCAGCGGCGGCCCCGCGACCCCCAGCTTCATCAGGTCCACGAGGTTGGTCCCGCCCGCGAGGAACCGGGCGCCGGGCTGGGCCGCGAACCGGTCGATGGCCTCCTCGGTGCGCTCCGGCCGGACGTACGCGAAGGGCTTCACCGCGCGGCCTCCTCGATCGCGTCGACGATGTTCGGATAGGCGCCGCAGCGGCAGATGTTCCCGCTCATGCGCTCGCGGATCTCCTCCGGCGTGAGGGACACCGGGCCGCCCGGCGACCGCTCCGGCGGCGTCACGTACGACGGCTGCCCGTCGGCGGCCTCGTCGAGGAGGGCGACGGCCGAGCAGATCTGCCCGGGGGTGCAGTAGCCGCACTGCAGGGCGTCCCGCGCGACGAACGCCTCCTGGACCGGGTGGAGCCGGTCGCCGTCGGCGAGGCCCTCGACCGTGGTCACGGACGCGCCCGCGCAGGCGACGGCGAGCAGCAGACAGCCGTTCACCCGCCGCCCGTCGAGGAGGACGGTGCAGGCCCCGCACTGCCCGTGGTCGCAGCCCTTCTTCGAACCGGTGAGGTCGAGGTGGTCGCGCAGGGCGTCCAGAAGGGTGGTGCGGTTGTCGACGGTGAGGGTGCGGTCCTTGCCGTTGACCCGCAGGGTGAGGGTGGAAGCGGCCTCGGCAGGGACACCTGTGGCCCGGTCCGCCGCTGTGCTCCGGTCCACGGATTGGTCCACGGATTCCACGGGTCCTCCTCCTCGTCTTCGCCTGCGTCGACGTTATGCGAGGGGCGTCTGCCCCGCCTGTTGTGAGGCATGCGGGTGGTTTCGCCGGGGCCTGGGGCGGGCTGCTCCGGCGCGTCAGAGAGGCACACCGTTCTCGGGCCTCCTGAGGGGGCCCGTGCGCGGCATGTCTTGCGCTGGGAAGGGGAATCACAGAGAGCCGAACGCTTTTGTGCACGGAGTCACGGCGGGGTGGACCGGCCGAGGTCGTTGCGGGAACCGCGGGGGAGGAACTGACATGTTGGAGGTCGTCGCGCTCAGCGCGCTCACCACGTTCCTGTTGGGGGTGGGGAACGGAGCGGCCGGGGAGGTCGGCAAGAACCTGTCCTTATCGGTAGGCGCCCTTGTGAGGAGGACCCTGGGGCGGGAAGTCTCCCTTCCCGTCGACGCGGATGGCCGGGAAGCGCTGGCGAGGCAGGTGTACGCGAGGGTGGTCCACGACCCGAGGCTGGCCGGCGAATGGCTGCTCCTCATGGAGAGCGGCCGGGAGCGGGCGATGGAGCTTGCCCGCGGTGGCATGCCCCCTGCTCCCTGGGCGTTCACCAACCAGCAGAAGGTCCTGAAGCAGTTGATGGGAGAGGCCACCCGGCCCTGGGAGGGACGACCTCGGACGGCACTGCTGTACGGCCCTCCTGGCGGTGGTACGACCTCCGTGGCCCGCCGTCTGGGTGCCGAGTGCCGCGACCTGTTCTCCGACGGGCAGTTCTGTGTCGATCTGCGTGAATGGGCCGGAGCGAGCGAACCGGAGCCGGCCGCGGTCCTGCTGAGGCTGTTGCGCACGATGGGTGTGGGCTCCGACGAGATCCCGTCCACCGAATCGGACCGGGAGCAGCTTTACCGGCAGCTCACCGCAGAGCGCAAGGTGCTGGTGGTGATCGACCACGTGACCTCGTTGGCCCAGGTTCGAGGTCTCGTGCCGGCCACGCCTGATGTCTTCCTGCTCGTCGTGGTGTCAGGGCAGCCTCTTCTGCTGGAGGCGGAACGTGTCGCCGTACCGCCGTTGAGCAAACGCCACGCGAAGCAGATGGTGTTGAGGACGGTCGGCCAGGAGAACCTCCAGCGCTTCAAACCGGAGCTGCGGGGACTGCTCGACCGATGTCAGGGCAATCCGCTCGCCCTCCACGTGGAGGCACGCTTGCTGGCCGGGGGAACGAGTGTTCCGGATCGGGGAGCCGGAACGTGGTGGCACCATCCGGTACGCGCCATGGCGCAGCGCACCTCGCTACGGCTCGGCCCGGAGACGGTACGGCTCTGTCGACTGACGGCACTGGGCGGCTGGCCGTCCGTCAGCGCCGAGATCGCGGCCGCAGCCGCAGGCGTCGACGACGACGAGGAGCGGGCGGCCCGGATGCTGGCCGAGGCGGCGGACGTCGGACTGCTGGAACTCCTTCCCGACGCGCGTTACCGCTTCCGGCCCGAGGTCAGGCGTCATCTGGCCGACACGGCTGCCCCAGAGCACGGGGCCCAGGAATGCTCGGACGCGGTGACGCGGGTGCTCGACGCACTCTTGAACCGAGTGCTGCGCGCGGCGCATGCCGCCCTGTCGACGAGCTGGCGGACCGAGCCGGATCCGGAGCCGTCGGACGCCCTCCCCGATGAATCGGAGGGCATTGCGGTGCTGGCGGCCGAGGTGACCAACGTGGTCCACGCTGTGTCCGTGGCAGAGGAACGACGGCAGATCGCCACCGCGCTGCGTCTCGCCCGCGCTCTGTGGCCGCTGCAATTGAAGGCCGGACACGGGGACGAGGTGCTTCCGGCGCTTCGTGTCGCAGTCCGGTGCGGCGAGGAGAACCGCACGGACGAGCGTATGACGGGGGCGTTGTGCTTCCAGTTGGCGCATTGCCTGGGCGAACTGCACCGGTGGGAGCAGGCCAACCGCGCGGCGCGGGCCGCCGCCGCGTACGAACGGGCGGCGGGCCACCTCTTGGGCGAGGCGTCGTCCGTGGAGTTGCAGGGACTGTTGCACCTGAACCGTTGGCATTCCGAGGAGGCGTACGAAAGGTTCGTCGAGGCCGAGCGCATCTATCGGAGGATCGCTCCGGGGCAGGAGAGGGCCGAGGACCTGTTGCGTGCCCTGGCACTGGTGGAACGTCACCAGGGACGGGCCCTGCGCTGTCTGGGCCGCCTCGACGAGTCCCGGCTGTTGCTGGAGGGAGCAGTGGCGTTCTTCCAGCGGTCGGGAGAGGCGTACAACTGGGCCCGGGCCCTCACCGACCTCGCGGAGACGCTGCACAAGATCGGCGACGACACGGCGGCATTGACGAAGATCGCCCAGGCGGAAGGCCTGCTCACACCGGTTGCGGCTCCGCACCTTCGGTATCTGGCCAATCTGCGACAGCGCTGCGAGGCCACTGTTCGCCCGGTTCCACCACGGCTTCCACGACGACCGGGTGCGTACCACCCGCCGCATGGGTCCGAAGCGTGATGCCGTCCGGGGGGACCGTTCCTCCGCAGGCCAGCCAGGCGTGCAGCGACGACGCGTACGCCGCCGGGTCCGCGTCCGCTCCGGCGCCGGCGGTCAGCCGGAACACGCCGTGGTCCCGGGTGCGCACGATGCAGGTGCCGGGCCCCGTCACGTACACCGCCGCCGCGCAGTGCGGGTGCTCCCGCAGCACTTCGGCGGTCCATAGGTCCGCGCCCCCCAGGCGCGGATCGCCCGCCCGCCCGTCGCGCGTGATCACGTCCGCCGTCTCCAGGTCCCCGGGGTGGCGGGTGTCCTCGTGCACGGCGAGGTGGGTGTCGCCGACCGCGTCGTGCAGGTGCTCGGTGGAGCGCTCGATCGTGACGTCCGCCCCGCGCACGCGCGTCCGCACGTACAGCGGGGCGGTCGGCCTCGGTGGATCGTACGGGGGGAGGGGCAGGGGCTCCAGGGACGCGGGGGCGGCCGGCTCGGGGAGGCGCATCAGCGCGTAGAAGTGCCGGCGCAGCAGCACGGCCGACCGGCCGGGTGCCGAGGTGACGGACCCGGCGTGGGCGGGGTCCGGGCGGTGCTCCTCCAGCGCCCGTTCCACCTGCGGGCGCAGGGGCGCGTGCGGTGCGAGCCGGGGCGCGCGCCGGACGAACTCCGCGAGCGGGGTCTCGGGGTCGAGCCTCTCCCGCCCGTCCGCCGCCAGGAGCACGGCGGTGCCGAGGGCCGCGGAGTAGTACGTCACCGCTCCGAAGTCCCCGAGGACCAGATCCGCCGCGAGGAGGGCCTGCCGCCATCCGTGGACGGGGTCGATCAGGGTCAGTCCGCCGCGCCGGGCCCGGTCCAGCCAGGCCCGGATCTGACCGGGGCCGTGGCCGTGCCAGATGTTCGGATGGAGGACGGCGGCCAGTCGGTAGTCGTCGGCGGGCAGTTCGGCGGCGAGCCGGGGCAGCAGGCCGGGCAGCACGTCCTGGTCGCCGCTGCCGAAGAAACCCTCCGGGTTCCAGGTGGAGTTCAGGACGACGAGCCGCTGCCCGCGGCGCACTCCCAGGGCGCGGCGGAACCTCTCCCGGTACGGGCGGGCCGCGAGCATGCGGTCGAAGCAGGGGTCACCGGCGAGTACGGCGGAGGGCACCGCCTCGGCGCACACCCGGGCCAGCCGTTCCAGCTGCTCCGGGTGGGAGAGGACGAGGCCGTCGACGAAGGGCCGCCCGTCGGAGAGGAGCCACTCCGGCGACAGCCCGAACGTCGGCCCCGGACCGTCGGTTCCAGGAGTGCCCAGCCGCTTGGTGTATCCGACACCATGTGAAATGACGGACAAAGCCCCCTGGATCAGGGCGAGTTCACCACCGAAACTGGCCGAGATCGCCAGGTCCACCGGTGTCGAGAGGGCCTGCTCCCACGGCAGGACGGGGAGTTCCAGCTCGGCGAAGATCTCCTGGACGCCGCTCCGGAACGCGGAGGAGCCCGTCGACGTGACCAGGAGCTGGACGCGGAAGTCGTCGTGGAACAGCGGCAGGAGGTCGAGCAGGCGGCCCGCCGACGTGGCGTTGTGGACCACCAGCAGGACCCGTCGCCGGACGGTGCGGCTCGCCCACCGGTGGGCTCCCTCCCCGACCGGCACGCGTATCGGCGGGGGTTCGGCAGGCCCCACTCATGACCTCCTGGGCGAGCGGCGAACGACGAGCGGCGAACGGCGCACGTGTGCCGTCGCGGACGGACACACCTTAACCGCGCCGGACGGGCCCCGGTGCGCCCCCTTCAGCAGGGCTTCCGCCACACGTCCAGCTCCGGGTTCTTCAGCATCGACGACAGGCGCAGGGAACGGGACCGGGGGCAGAAGCGGGACGGGGTCTCCTCGTACTCCACGTGGAAGACCGCCTTGCCCGCCGCGATGAAGGGTTCGAGCAGACCGCACTCGTCGAACTGGGCGCACTCCTCGTTGACCGCGAAGTCGAAGTGGTCCACCAGACGGGGGATCTGGGGGAGGTCGTTCTTGAGGCCCACCGCCAGGCCGCGTGCGTGGGCGATGTCCGCGATCATGCGGTTGTAGCGGAGCTGGTCGTCCGCCGTCAGCGGGAAGCCGGTGTCGTTGCCGTAGCCCTCCACCAGGTCCGGTTCCACCGCGTCGAAGCCCTTGTCGCGGCACATGTCGAACCGCCGTTCCATCAGGGGGCGCAGGACGTCGACGCGGCGGATGTCCAGCCAGCGTTCTCCGTGCCAGCCGTTGGGGCCGCCCAGGACGGAGTCGGGGAAGGCGTCCCGGTCGGGGCGGTAGTCCTCCCAGGCGCCCACGTTGACGTAGCAGATCACCTTCCGCCCGTCCCTGTGCAGCCGGGCCACGTCGGCGGCGCTGTTCTCGAAGCCGTCGATGTCGTACACCGGCACGTCGACGGACGGGTCCACCTTGCCGTTGAGCTGCCACTGCCAGGAGAGGCCGGGGCGCGGCCGCCAGCGCGCGCCGGACACGGGAGGACGGGTGGGCGTGCGGTCCGGCGTGGGCCGGGTGGTCGCGGGCCGGCCGGGCGTGGGGGCGGGGGTGGGGCCGGGCGGGCGGGACGTCGTCGGGCCGCCGGTCGTGGGGGCGGGCGTGGGAGTGGGCGCCGGGCGCGTCGGCCGACCGGTCGCGGAAGGGCTCGCGCCCGGTCCGCCCGTACCCGTACCCGCCCCCTCGGCCGGTCCCTCCGGCTCCCCCGAGCAGCCCGCCAGGACGGTCAGGGCCAGGACCGCGGCTGTGAGGACCGCGCCCGGTCGCCGCCTCACCGGTCCGCCTCCGCCAGGGCCGGGGTCAGCCCCGCCCACGGGTTCGGCGGCTCGCCCGTGACCGGGCCGCAGACCCCCGCGCCCCGTTCGCGCGCGGTGCGCACGGCCAGCGGGACGAGCGGGGCGGGCACCCCGTACACCAGGTGGCAGAGCCGTTCGGACGGTGACCGCGCCGTCCACGACGGGCGGCTGAACGTCGAGACGTACGTCGACCAGTGGCCCTCGAAGGTGACCGTCAGGTCCGCGAGCCGCACGTAGCCGGGGGCGGGGTGCACCCCCGGGTTGATGACCACGGGGGAGACGCCCTCCCTGCGCAGCGAACGCACCACGCGCCGGGCGGCCGGCAGGCCGTCGCGCCCCGCCGTCGTCTGGTCCAGGAAACAGCCGTCCACCCCGTACCACTCGCGGTGCCGGAGCGCCTCCTCGGTGATGACCTCCGCGTCGCGCATGCCGTAGTCCGTGTCCACGTAGCCGAGCAGCCGGGCCCCCGCGGAGCGCAGCGCGCGGGCGGCGGCGGCGAACGCCGGGTCCGGCGCGTCGCCGGGGCCGCTCGCCGGGTTGAGCACGACGGCGTAGGTGTGCGCGGCGCCGTTGATCAGCCGGTGCCAGGCGTCCGGGTCCTCGGCCGGGTGGACGTACAGCGGGATCAGCAGGCTCACGACGCCGCCACCCCGTCGGGCACGAAGGAGCGGGGCCGCGCCTCCCACAGCGCCGCGAGCGACGCGTCCAGGGAGTGGGCCGGGGCCCAGCCCAGGGCGGTGGCGGCCGCGGTGACGTCCGAGCACTGCCAGGACACCCGCGCGGACCGCTCCGAACCGCCCCCGCCCCCGCTTCCGTCCGTCCCCGTCTCCACGATCCGGCCGCGGAACCCGGCCGCGTCCGCGAGCCGCCGCACCACCTCCCGTACGGGAAGCGCCTCGCCGCCGCCGACGTTCAGGACCGGCGGCAGCGGGCCCGGCGCGGTCGCCGCCCGTTCCACCGCGCGCGCCACGTCCCGTACGTCCACGAAGTCGCGGTACGCGGAGAGGTCGCCGAGCCGCAGCTCCCCCTCCGGGTCCCCGGGGTCCTCCACCTCGGCGAGCAGCGCGGCCACCCGGCCCGGCAGGCCCGTGGCGGGCGCCCCGGCACCCACCGGATTGCCCACCCGCAGCACCACCGCGTCGAGCCCCGACGACGTCACCGCCACCGTCCCCGCCAGCTTGGTCGCGCCGTACGGCCCCGCCGGGGCGCACGGCTCCGACTCGGTCACCCGCAGACCGGGCGTGCCCGGGCCGTACTCGGCGGCCGACCCCAGGTGGACGAGCCGGGCCCCGGGGGCGGCCTCGCGCAGGGCCGCGCACAGGGCGGCGGGCCCGCGCGCGTTCACCTCCGCGAGCGTGACGGCGTCGCCGCCGGTCGCGCCCGCGCAGTTGACCACGGCGTCGGGCGCGGCCTTCGCGAGCGCCCCCGCCAGGAGGTACGGGCGGTCGGCGGCGAGGTCGACGGCCACGTCGGCCCCCGGGGAACGGCCGCCGACGAGGACCCGCGCGCCCGGGAGGGCGCGCAGCCGCTCGGTGACGTGGCCGCCCAGGTATCCGCCGGCGCCGAGGACGAGGATGCGCATTGCTGTTCAGGCTCCCTTGAGCAGGAGGGACTTGCGGCTGGTGAACTCCGCGTTGGCCCGGTCGTAGTCGTCGGGACGGCCGATGTCCAGCCAGTAGCCGTCGAAGTCGTAGGCGTGCGGGGGCGTCTCGGCGGCGAGCAGGTCGAGCACCAGCTCGTCGAAGCCGAGGGGGAGCCCCGGGGTGTAGGCGTCGAGGGTCTTCCGGGAGACGCCGTACACCCCCATGGACACCCGGTAGTCGATGCTGGGCTTCTCGGTGAAGGCCACCACCCGGCTGTCGTCGGTGGTCAGCACCCCGAAGTCGATGTGCACCTTGCGGGCGTACGTGGCGATGGTCAGCGGCGCGTCCGACGTCTCGTGCCGGCGCAGCACGTCGGCGTAGTCGAGGTCGGTGAGCACGTCGCCGTTCATGACGAGGAAGTGCTCCGGCAGCCGGTCCCGCAGGTTGAGCAGCGGACCCATGGTGCCGAGCGGGTTCTCCTCGGTGGCGTAGTCGATGCTCAGGCCCCACTGCGAACCGTCGCCCACGTAGGCGCGGATGATCTCGCCGAGGTGTCCGATGGCGAGGGTGCAGTGGGTGAAGCCGGCCTGGGAGAGCTGGCGCAGCACGATCTCCAGGATCGCGTGCTGGTCGCCGATGGGGACGAGCGGCTTGGGCAGGGCGGTGGTGTACGGCCGCAGCCGGACGCCCTTTCCACCGGCCAGGATCACAGCGTGCATGGCATACCTCCTGCGGGACGTGCCGGACGGGTCAGATGTTGTAGATGCCGGTCTTGTAGCGGGCCAGGTTGGCGGGGTCGGTGAACCACTCGGCGGTCCGCGCGAGGCCCTCCTCCAGGGAGTGGTCCGGCTGCCAGCCGGTCGCCGCGGTCAGCCGGGACGCGTCCGCGACCAGCCGCATCACCTCGGAGTCGGCCGGCCGCAGCCGGGCCGCGTCCTCGCGGACGTCGAGCGGGGTGTCCATGACCTTCCCGATCAGCGCGACCAGGTCGCCGACGGAGATCTCCCCGCCGGTGCCCGCGTTGAAGGTGCGGCCCACGACGTCCTCCGCCGGGGCCGTGCCCACCGCGAGGAACGCCCGGGCGGTGTCCTTCACGTAGGTGAAGTCCCGGGTGGGGCGCAGGTCCCCGAGGGTGAGGGTGCGCTCCCCGGCCGCCACCTGGCCGATGACGGTGGGGATCACGGCCCGCATCGACTGCCGGGGGCCGAAGGTGTTGAACGGGCGGAGCGTCACCACGGGGGTGCCGAAGCTGGCGTGGTAGCTGTCCGCGAGCCGGTCGCCGCCCGCCTTCGAAGCGGCGTACGGGGACTGGGTGTTGATGGGGTGGTCCTCGGTGATCGGGACCGTCTGCGCCGTGCCGTACGTCTCGCTGGTCGAGGTGTGCACCAGCCGGGGCGTGCCCAGGGCGCGCACGGCTTCGAGGACGTTGAGGGTGCCGGTCACGTTGGTGTCCACGTAACTGTGCGGCGCCTGGTAGGAGTACGGGATCGCGATGAGCGCGGCCAGGTGGTACGCGCAGTCGGCGCCGTCGAGCAGGCCGCGCACCGAACCCGGGTCGCGGACGTCGCCGAGCACGATCTCCACCTGGTCGAGGACCTCGGGGGAGAGGGTCTCCAGCCAGCCGTACGAGGAGAACGAGTTGTACTGGGCCATGGCCCTGACCCGGTGGCCGGAGGCGACGAGCGCCTCCGTGAGGTGCGAGCCGATGAACCCTTCGGCCCCGGTGACGGCGGCGAGCGGTGCGGAGGTCAACTCTTCGGTCCTTTCGACAGGAACAGACGGGGTGGTGGTCGTGCGTGACGAGCGGCGGGCGGCCCGTCAGACGTGCGGGGACGGCCGGCCCAGGAGGGCGACGACACAGGCCGCCAGGCAGACCGCGGCCGCGGCGCAGACCGACGGCAGCACGGCGGACCCGTCGGGCAGGTCCGCCCGGGTGATGAGCACGGCGCCCGCGGCGGTCGCCAGACAGACCACCGCCGGCGGCCAGGCCACGCCGAACGCCTGGAGCAGGAGGGCGGCCCACAGCACCGCCGCGAGGGAGAGCAGCGCGACCGGCCCGGATCCCAGGAGCAGCGCGGGGACCAGCAGGAGCAGCAGGTAGCAGACGAGACAGAGGGCGAGGACGCCGGAGGAGCGGAGCAGGAACGCCCCGGGGGTCGCGCTGGCGCGCAGCGCGGCGACCGACCAGCCCCGGTAGCGGTAGAGCAGCCACTCCGCCGGGCCCATGCTCAGCGTCAGGACGATGACCGCGTACGCGTCCTGGCGGCCCTCCAGGGTCACGAGCACCGCCGCCGCGAGCCCGAACAGGCCGTACGGCACGGAGCCGCGCAGCTTGGGGCGCGGGCCCTCGGCTGCCGGGGCGCCGAGGCCGGAGGCCAGGACCCGCAGGGCGACGGCGAGCGTGGCGAGGAGCGCGAGCAGCGGGAAGGTGAGCCGCAGCAGGGTGCCGGGCTCCCACCAGGGCAGGGCCGCGGCGCCGGCGATCAGCGGACTGAGCGCGGCGAGCAGCAGCCGCTCCCGGCCGAGCACGAGCAGGACGCCCGCCGCCGCCAGGTACAGCGACTGGGCCGCCGCCGCGACGGTGGCCGGGCCGCCCCCGGCGGGGATCGCGGCGAGGCCCGTGGCCACGCACGCCCCGAGCAGGGAACCGGCGAGCAGCGTGCGCGACGCCTCCCGCCGCCCCGTGGTGAGCCGCAGGTGCGCCCGGTGCCCGAGCCCCTGCCCCCACGCCCAGGAGACGACGCCCGCCGTGATCAGGACGGGGGCGTGCTCGTCGATCCGCCACAGCGGGCCGGTGAGCAGATAGGCCAGGGCCGGGAGCGCGAACAGCACGCCGCGCAGCAGGCACCGGACCGTGTCCGGCCGCCACGGGTCGGGCGGCGCGGCCGGTTCGGGGAACGCCCGGGGCACCCGCTCGTACAGCGCCGCCGCCAGCGAGAACAGGGTGGGGTGGCCGTACCGCTCCTTGATCACGGAGGCGGACAGGCCGTCCGCCTCCAGGAGCGCGGCCACCTCGTAGGGGTGGACGGCCGGGCCGACGCGGTCGGCGAGTTCGGCGGCGAGCGCGCTGACCGCCTCCTCGTCGGGGCCCTTCGAGGGGAGCCGGATCGCGAGCGTCGCGTCGTCCAGGAAACGACGGGGGCGCGGCACGGCCAGGCGGATGGCGAGCGTGTCCTGCTCGGCCCCGCCGGGTTCGAGGAACATCGGGCCGCTCATCCGGCGAGGCTCCCCGTGCCGCTGGCCACCGGGACGGGCAGCACGATCCGGACGGGCTCCGACCGCCGTCCGCCGGCGGCCAGTTCGTGGTAGATCGCGCGGAAGGTGTCGACGGTCTGCCGGAGGGTGAACCGTTCGATCACCCGCAGCCGGGCCGCCTCGCCCATCGCCCGGCGCCGGGCGGCGTCGCCGAGGAGCGCGAGCGCGGCGTCCGCCATCGCGGCCGGATCGCGCGGCGGCACCACGAGCCCGGTGTCGCCGACGGCCTCCCGGACCCCGCCGACGTCGGTGGAGACGGTCGCGCGCCCGCACGACATCGCCTCGATCAGGGTGAACGGGAAGCCCTCGCTGATGCTGGACAGCATCACGACGTTGCCGGCCGCGTAGGCGTCCTTGATGTCGTCGACGCGTCCCTCGAAGGTGACGGCGTCCGCGTGGCCGAGCTCGGCCGCCAGGGCCTCGCAGCGCTCCCGGTAGGCCTCTCCGCCCCGGGGCGTGCCGCCGAAGAGCCGCAGCCGGACGGCGGGCATCCGCTCCCGGACCAGGGCGAGGGCGCGTATCAGGGTCTCCAGGTCCTTGATCGGGTCCACGCGCCCGGCCCAGCTCAGGGTGGGGGCGTCCGGCTCGGGGCCCGCGGGCGGGAAGGCGGCGGGGTCGACGCCGTTGTAGACGGTGCGGATCGCCTCGGGGTCGGCGCCGCCCTCCTCCTCCCACAGCCGGTTGTAGCGGTTGCCCGGGGTGATCAGGGCCGCCCGGCGGTAGCTCTCCTCCGCCAGCAGCCGGAAGAAGCCCAGGATCACGGCCTTCACCGGCCAGCGGTAGGGGGCGGTGCGGTAGCCGAGGTAGCGCTCGCGCAGGTACACGCCGTGCTCGGTGAGCAGCAGCGGCACCCCGTTCCGTTCGAGGGCGGCGAGGCCCGGAAGGACGGCCACCCCGCCGCTGACGGCGTGCGCGACCCCCTCCGCGGGCGGCGGCGCGGACAGCGGCCGCAGCGCGTGTTCGAGCAGGGCCGTGGCGGTGAGCGCGTCGTGCACGGTCGGCCCGGCCTCCCGCACGGCGAGCCCCGGCCGCCGCCACACGGAGGTGAGCACCGCGATCGCGGCGTCGCTCCGCAGGAACGGGCTGAGCAGACCGTCCCCCGCGGCGTGCGCGAGGGCGTACAGGGCGGGGCCGAAGCCGGCCTCGGCGCCCGGGTCGAGCAGCGCCGTCAGGAACTTCTCGTAGGCGTCGGCCAGCCGTCTGCCGGCCCTGCCGCGGGGCGGCCGGCCCTCCGGCGCCGGGCCCCACATGGGGACGGACAGGACGCGGGAGACGTGGGGCGGCAGGTCCCAGACGAGCGGCTCGCGGCCGGAGCCGGTGACGGCGAGGACGTCGAAGTCGACGTCCGGCATGCCGGTGACGAGCTGGTCGCACCAGACGCTGACACCCCCGTGGCTGTGGGGGTAGGTGCCTTCGGTCAGAAGGGTGACGCGCGGGGCGCCGGAGCGCCGTGCGGCGCGGTGTACGTGCATGGGTGTGGACTCCACGGCCGTGGTGGGAGTGGTCGTGCCGGTCCCGGCCGCCGGTGGGCGGTCGGGACCTCGCCGCCCGTACGGGGCCGGCGCCGGAGGTGCGGCGGTCAGCCGTTCGCGCCGGGGGTGACCGGCTCGGCCACGCCCGCGGGGACCCGGGCGGCCGGAGCCGGAGCCGCGACCCGGGCCGGAGCGGGACCGTCCGCCCGCAGGGCCTGGACGGAGGGCAGCTCCAGGGCCAGCGACGTGCCCGTGAGGGACGTCCAGCCGGAGCGCCCGCCCGCGTACGCCTCGCCGAAGGCGGAGCCGGAGCGCACGGTGCCCTCGGGCACGGTCACCGGGGCCGTCGTGCCGCTCGGGCCCTCGACGGTCACCGTCGCGCCGATGCGGTACGCGGTGACCTGGCCGCTCTGGACGGCCGTGCGCCAGGCGGAGCGCCGCCGGAGCTCCTGGCCGATGTCCTTCATCCGCAGGTTCACCACCGGGGTGCTCGGGGCGAACAGCGCGTCGTACGCGTCGAGGACGCCGTCCAGGACCGGGTAGGCGATGCGGTCCTCGGCCAGGTTCGACTGGTGGATGAAGTGCGGCTTGGGGTCGTTGGCGAGGACGTGGCCCAGCGCGATCTGCCGCTCCAGGGGCACGATGTGGCCCGTGTAGCCGGTGGCGGGGTCGAGCGGGGCGGCCAGGCAGGTGGTGGTGGCCGGGTTGTCCTCGCAGATCCCGCTGCCGCCCTGCGCGCGGCTGGTGTAGATCCAGTTGTACTCGTCGACCTGCTCGGCCGCCCGGCCCGCGTTGTAGAAGACGTTCATCGGGTAGCGGGGGACCGTGGTGGCCGTGCCGACCTGGCGCTGGCCGGGTTCGCGGGAGTTGTCCGAGCCCAGCCAGCCGATGCCGTTGTCGCCGAGGGCCGGCCCCAGGTTGGGGTTGTCGACGTTCTGCTGGGGGAGGACGCGCAGCCCGGAGTGCTCGCCGGTGACCAGCTCGTCGTTCTGCAGCGGGAGTCCGGCGGTCTGGCCCCACACGCGGTTGAGCGCGATCTCGTCGGAGACGCTCTGCCGGGAGACCCACTTGATCGAGCCGTTCGGGTGGGTGGCGCACTGCCACGGCACCACGCTCGTGTTCTGCTCGCAGCCGAGGAAGGCGTGCGTGTAGGTGTGGTTGATCCAGCGGAAGTCGTTGCGCTTCGCGACGAACCGGTCGGCCAGCGGGTCCGCGCCGTTGTTGTCCGCGCGGAAGTCGACGGTGCCGGCGGCGTTGTACGCCATGTCCAGGGTGAAGCCGCGGGAGGTCTGCCAGGAGGCGGCGTGGTCCACGTCGGCGGCCGTCATGCGGATCGGGTCCGGCACCGCGCTGGGGTCGGTGCAGTCCACGTCGCCGGGCGTGCAGTTGAGCGTGGAGTTCCAGCGGTCGTCCGCCGCGAACACGTCGTCGACGTGGACGGCGAAGTAGTTCCGGGAGGAGCCCAGGTGCGTCCCGCCGGTCATCCACTCCACGATGCCGCGGGAGAGGAGGCGGAACTGCTGCTGGTACTGGTTGTAGACGAAGGTGACGACCAGCTCGCGGCGCCCGTCGTGCCGGTACTCGCCGACCAGGGACCCGCGCTTGGTCGTCCCGGGTATCGCGGCATCGACGTACGGGGTGAAGTCCGCGCCCGTCGCCGGGGTCGACAGGTAGGCGTAACTCTCTCCCACCGCAGGCGAGTTGTCCTCGAAGGGCACGGCCCCTTCGAGGTAGCCGAACGGCCCCGAGAGCCCGGCGGCGGTCGTCTGCGCCCGCACTCCGTCGAGGCTCCCCGCGTACCCGCCGTAGACGGCGTACTGGAGGCCGACCTCGGGCCGGGCGTAGGTGTACGCGTCGACCTGCGGGATGTCGTAGGTCCGCTCGTAGTTCGCGAGCGCGGTCATCTCCGCGGAGCCGGCCGGGAACGGGTTGTCGTTCGGCAGCACGACGGCCTGGAACTTGGCCCGGTTCCGGTCGCCCACGGTGTCCGCGAGGTAGCCGGCGTCGATGACGGGCCGGTCGGCGCGGTTGAGGTCGACCTTCGTGTACGGCGTTCCCGCGGCGTCCAGTTCGGCGGCGATGGCCTCGGTGGCCGGGCCGCCGTCGGTCACGACGAGGACCCGCAGGTCGATGCGCGGTTCCGGTTCGACCGCCTGCGCCGGGGCACCCGGCAGGGCGAGGGCGGCGACGAGCGCGCCCGTGGTGAACAGGGTGGTGCCTATGAGCCGCTTCATGCGGTGGTGTCCCCTCCCGGAGCAGGGGTGGGTACGGCTCCGAGGAGCGGACGCACCCCCTCGTGGACGCCGGCATCCCCCTC
Source organism: Streptomyces sp. NPDC088915 (assembly GCF_044749825.1). Classification (NCBI taxonomy): domain Bacteria; kingdom Bacillati; phylum Actinomycetota; class Actinomycetes; order Kitasatosporales; family Streptomycetaceae; genus Streptomyces; species Streptomyces sp. NPDC088915. The sequence goes on along the minus strand of NZ_JBIVIR010000022.1, from coordinate 85,900 downwards.
GAAGGCCGGTCGTCCACGCGTCCGTCGCGTCAAATGGTGAGGTATCTGTGGAGCTTTTGTGGTCCCGTCGCGAAAGGTGGCGGAAAAGCGCGGGCGTCCGAGGCGGTGGTTCCGGTGTGACGATCGGTTCGGAACTCGCCCCGGGGCCCGGTCACTCCTCGCGCCCGGGAGGCGGAGCCCAGGTGGCGGAAGGTGGAGGGGCGCCGGTGGACCGGGAGGCCGCCGAGGCGACCACCATTGGTGTAGACCGGTGGGTCGGGCGGGGTCGGGTCTGTTTTCGGACGCTCCCCCCACCCGGCCGTCGGACCGTCAGGCGCAGAGGACGCGGGTCTCGGGCGTGTAGACCGGACCGCCGCTCACGCTGGAGCTGTCGCTGAACTCGGCGTAGAAGTACGAGTAGAAGCCGATGTTGCCGTTGCAGCCGGAGTCGGCGGCGACCTGGAGGGTCAGGGTCACGGTCCTGCTCTGGCCGGGCGGCACGGTGGTCCCGTAGTTGCCGCCGAGATTGGCGGGGCCGGTGCCGGCGCAGGGGGTGCTGCCGCCGGGACCGACGAGCGAACAGCCGGTGAAGGAGTACTTCAGGTCCGGGCGCTGGGTGGTCAGCCAGGTCGGGTCGATCGTCTGGTAGACGAACCAGATGTCGTGGGTCTTGTTGTTCGTCAGCGTCATGGACAGGTTCACCGTGCCGCCGGGGGTGGTCGTGGCGGCGTCGGTGCTGAACGACAGCTCGGCGGGGGCGAGCGACGCGGAGGCGCTCGCGGCCGGGGCCAGGCCGAACACGGCGAGGAAGAGGGCGAGGACGGCGGTGAGACCCAGGCGTCTCGTGAGGTGGGATCGCATGGCCCGGGAGGCTAGGGACGGCCGCGGCCCGGCGTCTGCCCCCGCGCGGGCGGCTCGGGCGCCCGGCGGCCGAAAGCGCGCTTCCCGTGAAGGAGCCGCGGGGGAACCGTGAGGGGCCCGGGACGATCGCATCCGCGCACGCCGCAGCGGGTGCGACCCCGCGCCGCCGGCCGGTCCTGCTCCCGGCGCCTCTCCACGGCGTGGGCTACACCATTGGCGCGTACGCGGCAGTTCCGCGCGCCCGGCGGGCCGGCCGCGCCGGCCGGACACCGGTCGCTCCCGGCCAGGGGGCCGATTTTCGGCACCGTCGGCGGGTCGCCCGGCAACGGCCGGGCGGACGACGGGAAACCACGGAGGGGGACGCGCGCGCCGACCCGGAGGGACGTACGGCCCTTCGGGCCGGGGGCCGTACGTCCTGCCGGTGCAGGGACGTGCGTCCTCCGCTTCCGGGACGCAAGTCCCGCCGTTTGGGTGAAACCTTCTCGCCGCTTGTACCGTCCTCTCACCCGGGAGAAGGACCTGGAACAACGGGGAGTGGACAATTCCATGGGGCGGAACAAGTACACAGCGCACATAGCCGTGGTCGCCTCCGCGGTCGGACTCAGCCTGGCGGTGTGGGCGGCCAGTGCCGTCACGCAGACGGAGGCCGAGGCCAGCGCGGGGGGCGGGCGGCCGACGGCCGGACAGTCGCCGTCCGGGGACGCCGAGGGGCCCGCGCAGGCGCCGCCGAAGAAGACGCCGGAGAGCATCGCGCACGATGCCGAGGCGGGCGGCACGGCGGTGAACATCACGATCGACGACGGGCCCGACCCGCGCTGGACGCCCCAGATGCTGGACATCCTGAAGGAGAACGGCGTCAAGGCCGTCTTCTGCATGGTGGGACCCGAGGCGAAGCGGCACCCCGAGCTGGTCAAGAAGGTCGTCGCGGACGGGCACCGGCTCTGCGACCACACGATCTCCCACGACACCTCGATGGACAAGAAGTCCGTCGCGTACCAGAAGCGGCAGATCCTGGACGCGAAGAAGATGATCGAGGACGCGGCCGGGGGAGCGAAGGTCGAGTACTACCGGGCGCCGGGCGGCGCCTTCACCCCGGACAGCCGGCGGATCGCCGCCGCGGCCGGCATGCGGCCGCTCGGCTGGAACGTGGACACCAAGGACTTCGAGCTGCCCGGCACGGCCTCGATCGTGAACACGGTCAAGAACGAGCTGTCCAACGGCCCGACCATCCTCTTCCACGACGGCGGCGGCGACCGCGGCCAGACCGTCGCGGCGCTGCGGCAGGTGCTGCCGTGGCTCAAGCAGCAGGGGCACGCCTTCAGCTTCCCCGTACGGACGACCCCCTGAGGATCCGTACCGGCGGAGGCCCCGGAGACGCGAGGAGGACCGCCCGGCGGGTGCCGGGCGGTCCTTCCGCTGTTCGGGCCGTCCTCCAGAGCGCGGTACGGCGGCCCGAGCGTTTCGGAGGTGCGAGCCCTAGGAGTCGTCGCGCTTGAGGGAGTCGCGAACGCCCTCGGCCTTCCCCCGGGCCTTCTCGCCCACCTTGCGGGCCTGACCCTTCGCCTGGTCCGCCTGACCCTCGCTCTTGAGGCGCTCGTTTCCGGTCGCCTTGCCGGCGGCCTCCTTGAGCTTGCCCTTGGCCTTGTCCACGTGGCTCTCACCCATGACTGCTATGCCCCTTTTCTGGTTGACTAGGGTACTTCGGTCACATTAGGCGGGTTCCCCGGATCCCGCGCGTCAACCGTCCGGATCCGATCCCGTCCACCGGACTTGTCGTGAGAGGGCTTCCTCCTCACCTTCCGCGCACGGGTGACCTTCGCTTTCCCCGCCCTTCGACTTCTGCCGCGGGCCCCCGTTCGGGCGGTGGGAACGGGGGCGACCGTGACCGCCGGCGGGCCGGACGCGTTGGTGGGGGCATGACCTCAGCACGACGCATCTCCTCCGTCCTCGCCGTCGCCGCCGCCTTCTCGTGCCTGGGCGCGTCCGCGGCGAGCGCCGCCCCCGCCGCCGGTCCGCTCGGCCCGCCGATCAACCCGGTCACGGAGCTCGACTCCCTCGCCGCGACCGGTCTCCCCGAGGAGGAGGCCGCGCAGCTCCCCGGCATCTCCGAGCAGCTGGGCGGGCTCCAGCGGATCCACGACCTGCAGCAGCTCCACCAGCTCACCGACCTGGCCGCGCCGGTCACCGGGGTGCTCCCCGCCGTCTCCGTCTGACCCGGTCCGACCCGTTCCCCCGGCCCTCACCGGCCCCCGCACCGGCACCGCGCCCTCCGCGCGGTGCCGTTCGCGCGTCCGGGCGGGGCCTGTGCGGGGGCCCGGGGTCACCAGCCGAAGCGCCGGTTCACCAGCGTCGCGAACTCCTCGAAGGACAGCACCCGGTCGCCGTTCAGGTCGGCCTCGTCGAACAGGGCCGAGGAGTCGGCGTCGGTCCCCACGCCCCAGAAGGGGATCACGCCCCGCGCGGCGAGCGTGGGGCCCTCGGACCGCAGGGCGTTGATGACCTCGGTACGCGTCAGCGCCCCGTCCCGGTCGAGGTCGAGCGCGTCGAAGAGGGTCCGGGCCTTGTCGCTCATGGGGTGTCCTGGCTCCTGGGTCGGTGGCCGCCGGGTGGCGTCGGGTCCTGTGCGGAAGGACGCGGCCCGGGCGCGGCGGGTTGCCCCGGCCGCCGAAGACCCCCGAGGGATGCCGAAAGAACACGTGGACCCCGGAGGCATTTGCACGGAAAACTCCCCTTTCCTGCCTTCCGTACGGCAGAAAGGGGGTGCGGCATGGGATCACCCGAAAATCATGAAGGATTGCCCTCCAAGGGTTCGGTCCTCCTCGCGCTGCGCCACTACGGACGGGAGCTGCTCCGTCTGCGGCGGCTGACCGCTCCGGCCATGCTGCTGCCGGCGCTCGGCAACATCGGCCTCTTCTACGTCGCACCGCTCGTCGTCGCCAAGCTCGTCGGACGGGTCGCCGGGGACGGCGCCGACGCCGGAGGCATCGGCGCGCACCTTCCGTACGTCCTCGGGTTCGCCGGCGTGCTGCTGCTCGGCGAGGCGCTGTGGCGCGTCGGACCGCACTGTCTGAACCGCCTCGACGCCCGGGGCATCGAGCACCTGTACGTCGTCGGCATGGACGAGCTGTTCGCCAAGGACACCTCGTTCTTCCACGACAACTTCGCCGGATCGCTGACCAAGCGGGTCCTCGGCTTCGCCTCCCGCTTCGAGGTGTTCGTCGACACGCTGATCTTCTCGATCATGGGCAACCTACCGGCGCCTGGAGAGCGCGATGACGGAGGCCGGGCAGTTCACCGAACTGCTCCTCGAACCGCCCACCGTGCTCGACCCGGAGGACCCGGAGCCGCTGGAGCCCCGGGGCGCCGGCGTCCGCTTCGAGAAGGTCACCTTCGCCCACGCGGGCGCGAAGCCCCTCTTCGAGGGGCTCGACCTGGACGTGCCCGACGGGGCGAAGATCGGCTTCGTCGGCAGGTCCGGCGGGGGCAAGACCACCCTCACCCGGCTGCTGCTGCGGATGACGGACGTCGACGGCGGCCGGGTCCTCGTCGGCGGGCAGGACATCGGCCGGCTGCGCCGGGCCGACCTGCGGAGCATGATCGCCTACGTCCCGCAGGACCCGGCGATGTCCCACCGGAGCCTGCGGGACAACATCGCCTTCGCCCGGCCGGGCGCCACCGACGCCGAGATCCGGCGCGCGGCCGGGGCGGCGCACGTCACGGAGTTCGTCGACGGGCTCCCCGACGGCTTCGACACCATGGTGGGCGAGCGGGGCGTGAAGCTCTCCGGGGGCCAGCGCCAGCGGGTCGCCCTCGCCCGGGCGATCCTGCGCGACGCCCCGATCCTCCTCGACGAGGCCACCAGCGCCCTGGACTCCGAGAGCGAGATCCTCGTCCAGGAGGCGCTGTGGCGCCTTATGGAGGGACGGACCGCGCTCGTCGTCGCCCACCGGCCGAGCACGGTGGCCGGCATGGACCGGCTCGTCGTCCTCGACCGCGGACGGGTCGTCGAGCAGGGCACGCACCAGGAGCTGCTCGACGCGGAGGGCGCCTACGCCAAGCTGTGGCAGCACCAGTCGGGCGGCTTCCTCGACGACACCAGGGAGGGAGCCGAACTGCGCCGGTGACGGGTAGAAGGGGGCCCCGGGCGGGTTTTCCACAGGCCGCCGGGGCCCGGCCGGCCGGGTTCTCCACAGGTTGCGACGGACGGGACCGGGCTGTCGGCGCGGACGGATACGCTTCACGAATGGTCCTCTCCGACGCTTCCCCAGAGATCTCCGAGCCCGCCCGGGTGCTCCACCGTGTCTTCGGCTACAACTCCTTCCGCGGGGAGCAGCAGGAGATCATCGAGCAGGTCGTCGGCGGCGGCGACGCGCTCGTGCTGATGCCGACCGGCGGCGGCAAGTCGCTCTGCTACCAGATCCCGGCCCTGGTCAGAGACGGCACGGGCATCGTGATCTCGCCCCTCATCGCGCTCATGCAGGACCAGGTGGACGCGCTGCGGGCGCTCGGGGTGCGGGCCGGGTTCCTGAACTCCACGCAGGACCCGTACGAGCGGCAGGCCGTCGAGCAGGCGTTCCTCGCGGACGAGCTGGACCTGCTCTACCTGGCCCCCGAGCGGCTGCGGACCGAGGGCACGCAGCGGCTCCTGGACCGGGGCCGGGTGTCGCTCTTCGCGATCGACGAGGCGCACTGCGTCGCCCAGTGGGGCCACGACTTCCGGCCCGACTACCTGGCCCTGTCCATGCTGCACGAGCGGTGGCCGAAGGTGCCGCGGATCGCGCTGACGGCGACGGCCACCGAGGCCACCCACGCCGAGATCGCGAAGCGGCTGGGCCTGGAGGACGCCCGGCACTTCGTCGCCGGCTTCGACCGGCCGAACATCCAGTACCGCATCGTCCCCAAGAACAACCCGACCAAGCAGCTCCTGGAGCTGATCAGGACCGAGCACGCCGGGGACGCCGGAGTCGTCTACTGCCTCTCGCGGTCCTCCGTCGAGAAGACCGCCGCGCTCCTCGTGGAGCAGGGCGTCGACGCCGTGCCGTACCACGCCGGCATGGACGCCCGCACGCGTGCCGCGAACCAGGCCCGCTTCCTGCGCGAGGACGGGGTCGTCGTGGTGGCGACGATCGCCTTCGGCATGGGCATCGACAAGCCGGACGTGCGGTTCGTGGCCCACCTCGACCTGCCGAAGTCCGTCGAGGGCTACTACCAGGAGACCGGCCGCGCGGGCCGCGACGGCGAACCGGCCACGGCGTGGCTGGCGTACGGCCTCCAGGACGTGGTCCAGCAGCGCAAGCTCATCGACTCCTCCGAGGGCGACGAGCAGCACCGCCGGAGCCTCGCCATGCACCTGGACGCCATGCTGGCGCTCTGCGAGACCGTCGACTGCCGCCGGGTGCGCCTCCTGGAGTACTTCGGCCAGAAGGGCGAGCCCTGCGGCAACTGCGACACCTGCCTGACCCCGGCCGAGTCCTGGGACGGCACGGTCGCCGCGCAGAAGCTGCTGTCGACGGTGTGGCGGCTCGCCAAGGAGCGGCGCCAGAAGTTCGGCGCGGGACAGATCATCGACATCCTCCAGGGCAAGCGGACGGCGAAGGTCATCCAGTTCGACCACGACGCCCTCTCGGTGTTCGGCGTCGGCTCCGACCTGGGCACCCCCGAGTGGCGCGGGATCGTCCGCCAGCTCCTCGCCCAGGGGCTGATCGCGGTCGAGGGGGACTACGGGACGCTCGTCCTCACCGAGCAGAGCGGCGAGGTCCTGGGCGGACGCCGCACCGTCCAGATGCGCAAGGAGAAGACGGTCGCCCCGGCCCGGAAGGAGCCCGGGAGCCGCTCCGGGAAGGGCGCCCGCGTGCCGGTCGACCTGCCGGCCGGGGCCGTGCCGGTCTTCGAGGCGCTCCGCGCCTGGCGGGCCGCGACCGCCCGCGAGCAGGGCGTGCCGGCGTACGTCGTCTTCCACGACGCGACGCTGCGGGAGATCGCGACCCTGCGCCCCACCACGGTCGAGCAGCTGGGCACCGTCGGCGGGGTCGGCGAGGCCAAGCTGACCAAGTACGCGGAAGGCGTCCTGGAGACGCTGGCGGCGGCCGGTCCCGCGGCCCCGGCCGGACAGGACCCGGCTCCGGCCCCGGCGGAAAACGCCCCGGCCGCGACCGCCACCGCCCCGACCGCCACCGCCCCGGCCGCGCCCGCCCGGACCGAAGCGGCGTCCGCGCCCGCGTCCGGCGCCCCGTACGACGACGAACCGCCCTTCGACTTCGACGAGTCCGAGCCGCCGTGGGACGAGGAGGAGTAGCCGGACCGCCCCCTCGGGCCGTGGGGTGAACCGGCGCAGCGGACGTTCCGGTCGCGCCGGTTTCGGGGTCCCGTACATCCCGTTCGTCCGTTTGCGGAGCGGTGGACATGGCGTTTCAGTGAGAGGGATTCCCCCCCACGCTTCTCTGGAGCAGACATGTCGATGGCGTTCGGTTCACCTTTCGGTTCCTCCGATCCGTTCAGCGAGATGCTGAACCGGTTCTTCGGCATGTCGCCGGCCTCCTCGCCCCCGGCCGTGCAGCGCGTGCCCATCGGAAGGCTGCTCACGGAGTCCTCGCACGAACTGCTCAACCTGGCCACCCGCAAGGCCGCCGAGGACGGCACGTCCGACCTCGACACCGAACACCTGCTGTGGGCCGCCACCCGGGTCGACCCCTCCCGCGGGCTGCTCGCCCGGGGCGGCGTGGACCCCGACGCCCTCGCGGACCGGATCGCCGAGGCGCTGCCCGGGGAGTCCGCCGAGCCCTCCTCCGAGCCCGGCCTCACCCCGGCGGCCAAGCGCACCCTCGCCCTCGCCCACGCCCGCTCGCAGGCCGCCGGCGTCTCCTACATCGGCCCCGAGCACATCCTCGGCGCCCTCCTCGGCGACCCCGACTCCGGCGCCTCCCGCTTCCTGCGCGCCGGGGACCTGGACGTCTCCAAGCTGCGCGGCGCCGCGGACCGGGCGGCCTTCGGCGGCGAGGGCGCGGCCCCCGCCCCGAAGCAGCCGGCCACCACCCTCGACGAGTTCGGCCGGGACCTCACCGAGGAGGCGCGGGCCGGGAAGCTCGACCCCGTGGTCGGACGGGCCGAGGAGATCGAGCAGACCATCGAGATCCTCTCCCGGCGCTCCAAGAACAACCCCGTCCTCATCGGCGAGCCCGGCGTCGGCAAGACCGCCATCGTCGAGGGCCTCGCCCAGCGCATCGTGGCGGGCGAGGTGCCCGACACCCTCAAGGACAAGCGGGTCGTCTCCCTCGACCTCTCCGGGATGGTGGCCGGCGCCCAGTACCGCGGGCAGTTCGAGGAGCGCCTGAAGAAGGTCATCGAGGACGTCCAGGAGGCGCGGGGCGACATCGTCCTCTTCATCGACGAGCTGCACACGGTCGTCGGCGCCGGCGCCACCGGCGAGGGCTCGATGGACGCCGGCAACATGCTCAAGCCGGCCCTCGCCCGCGGCGAGCTGCACGTGGTCGGCGCGACCACCATCGACGAGTACCGCAAGCACATCGAGAAGGACGCCGCCCTCGAACGCCGCTTCCAGCCCGTCCTGATCCCGGAACCGACCGTCGAGGAGACCGTGCAGATCCTCGAAGGACTGCGCGACGCGTACGAGGCCCACCACCGGGTCCGCTTCGCCGACGGCGCCCTCACGGCGGCGGCGGAGCTCTCCGACCGCTACGTCAACGACCGCTTCCTGCCCGACAAGGCCATCGACCTGATGGACCAGGCCGGCGCCCGGGTGCGGCTGCGCAGCGGCGGCCGCTCCACCGAGGTGGTCGGCCGCGAGGACCGGCTCGCCAAGCTGCGCCGCGAGAAGGACCAGGCCGTCGCGGGCGAGGAGTTCGAGAAGGCCTCCGACCTCAAGCGGCAGATCGCCGAGGTCGAGGGCGAGCTCGCGGGCATCGAGGAGCGGCGCGAGGGCGTCGTCTCCGTCACGGCCGCCGACATCGCCGACATCGTGTCCCGCCGTACCGGCATCCCGGTCTCCCAGCTCACCGCCGGCGAGAAGGAGAAGCTCCTCAGGCTGGAGGAGGAGATGCACGCCAGGATCGTCGGCCAGGCCGAGGCGGTCACGGCGGTCTCCGAGGCCGTGCGCCGCAACCGGGCCGGCATGGGCGACCCCGACCGCCCCGTGGGCTCCTTCCTCTTCCTCGGCCCCACCGGCGTCGGCAAGACCGAACTCGCCAAGACGCTCGCCGAGCTGCTCTTCGGCGACGAGGACCGCATGATCCGGTTCGACATGAGCGAGTTCCAGGAGAAGCACACGGTCGCCCGGCTCGTCGGCGCGCCTCCCGGGTACGTCGGCTACGAGGAGGCCGGCCAGCTCACCGAGAAGGTCCGCCGCCGGCCCTACAGCGTGGTGCTGTTCGACGAGATCGAGAAGGGCCACCCGGACGTCTTCAACACCCTGCTCCAGATCCTCGACGACGGACGCCTCACCGACGGGCAGGGCCGCACGGTCGACTTCCGCCACTGCGTCGTCATCATGACGTCCAACATCGGCGCCCACCGCATCCTCGACCACCGGGGGGACGCGGCCGAGCTCAAGGACCGGCTGATGGAGGACCTGCGGGAACGCTTCCTGCCCGAGTTCCTCAACCGCATCGACGACATCATCGTCTTCCACAGTCTCACCGAGGAGGACCTGTCGGAGATCGTCGGCCACCTCCTGGACCGCAGCAAGCACCGCGTCCATGCGCAGGGCATGACCCTGGAGGTCACCGAGGCGGCCAAGAAGCTCCTCGTCGCCCACGGCTACCAGCCGGCGTTCGGCGCCCGGCCGCTGCGCCGCACCATCCAGACCGAACTCGACAACCGGGTCGCCTCCCTGCTGCTCGGCGGTGACGCCGAACCCGGCGACACGATCGTCGCCGACGTGGTGGACGACTCGATCCACTGCACGGTCCGCAAGGGCGACTCCGGGGGCGGCGCCCACCGCGAGGACGCGGAGAGCCCCGCGGCGGCGTAGGACCGCCCGCGCGGGCGCCCGGCGGTGGCCGGTCTCAGGCCACCGCCACGGTCTCCAGGCGCTCGTCCCCGCAGTACACGTTCATCGACGTGCCGCGCAGGAACCCGACCAGGGTCAGTCCGCTCTCCGCCGCCAGGTCCACGGCGAGCGAGGAGGGCGCGGAGACGGCCGCGAGCATCGGGATCCCCGCCATCACCGCCTTCTGCACCAGCTCGAAGGAGGCCCGGCCGCTCACCATCAGGACCGTCCCGCGCAGCGGCAGCAGGCCCGACCGCAGGGCGTGGCCGACGACCTTGTCCACGGCGTTGTGCCGGCCCACGTCCTCCCGCAAGCAGAGCAGCTCGCCCCCCGCCGAGAAGAGCCCGGCCGCGTGCAGCCCGCCCGTGCTGTCGAAGACCCGCTGGGCGGCCCGCAGCCGGTCGGGAAGGGCCGTGAGCACCTCCGTGCCGATCCGCAGCGGGTCCTCCGCCACCGACCAGGCGGCCGTCGTGCGCACCGCGTCCAGGCTCGCCTTGCCGCACAGGCCGCACGAGGACGTCGTGTAGAAGTTCCGCTCCAGGGAGGCGTCGGGGGCGGCCGTGCCCGGCGCCAGGACGACGTCGACCACGTTGTACGTGTTGCCGCCGTCGGAGGTGGCGCCCGCGCAGTACCGGATCCCGGCCACGTCCCCGGCCGCGTGCACCACGCCCTCGCTCACCAGGAACCCGGCCGCCAGGTCGAAGTCGTCGCCCGGGGTGCGCATCGTCACGGTCAGCGGACGCCCGCCGACCCTGATCTCCATCGGCTCCTCGGCGGCCAGCGTGTCCGGGCGGTAGGAGGCCCCTCCCTCCCGCACGCGCAGGACGCGCCGCCGCGCGGTCACTCGTCCCATGGTTCTTCCTCCCTCTGGCTCCGGCCGGTGGACCGGACGCCGGATCCCGGGGCCGCGGTGTCACGCCGCCCGACCGCCGACGGTAGCCGTCCGGGGAGCGGCGCGCGACGCGGGGTGCGCCCCGGCATCGCGCCCGTACCGTCACGCGGTCACGCGGGGGCGCCCGCGGGGACCACGGTGACCCGGACGTGCTTCACGATCGGCCGGTCGCTCCGGGTGCTGCGGTCGTCCGGCGCGCACAGCACGTTCATCTCGGGCATGTAGCCGGCCGCGCACCCCCGGGGGATGTCGTACGGGACGGCGAGGCAGCCGTTGAGGTGCCGGTGGCCGCCGTCCCGCGCGGTGCTCGTGATGTCGACCGGGCCCATGTCGGCGATGCCGCGCTCGCGCATGTCGGCCCGGTTCATGAAGACGGGCGTGCGCAGGTTCTTGACGTCCCGGTAGCGGTCGTCGTCGGAGTGGATCGTGGTGATCCACCGGTCGTGGGAGCGCAGGGTGCCCAGGGCCGGCTCGCCGGGGGCGGGCACCACGTCGGGCAGCGCGGAGGAGGAGAACTCGGCCCGGCCGGAGTCGGTGAGGAAGACCAGCTCGCGGGCGGGCTGCTCGATGCGGAAGCCGAGCGGCAGGCGCACCATGCTCATCGAGTCCTCGACCGAGGTGCTCTGGATCCCCTTGCGCTGGTGGTCCTTCTCGGTCCGGCCGAGGCAGGGCGGGATCAGCGCCCGCCGGCCGTGCACGACGTGGCTGCGGTTCAGCTTGGTGCTCACCTGGACGGTCAGCTCGCAGGTGCGCAGCGCCTCGTGGGTGACCGGGGTGTCGGGGCCGCGAGCGCGAAGTTGCCGCCCATGCCGACGAAGACCTCGATCTCCCCGTCGCGCATGGCCCTGATGACGGCGACCGTGTCCTTGCCGTGCTCGCGGGCCGGGTCGATCCCGCAGACCTCGGCGAGCCGGTCGAGGAACTCCTGACGGGGGTGGTGGTCGATGCCGCAGGTGCGGTTCCCCTGGACGTTGCTGTGCCCGCGCACGGGGGAGGGACCGGCGCCCTCGCGGCCCAGGTTTCCCCGGAGCAGCAGCGGGTTGACGATCTCGCGGACGGCGTCGACGCCGTGCTCGTGCTGGGTGATGCCCAGGCACCAACTGATGATCGAGCGGTCGGCCTCGCGGCAGACGCGGGCCGCCTCCGGGACGTCGGCCCGGCTCGGCCCCGACTGGGTCTCCAGCTCCTCCCGCGGAGTCGCCTCGCACAACGCCCGGTACTCCTCGAAACCGGTGGTGTGCCGCTCGACGAACTCCCGGTCCAGGGTCTTGGGATCGGTCGCGGACTGCTCCAGGAGCGCCTCGGCCATGCCCGGCAGCCTGCCGCGCCGGGCTGTGCGTGGCCCGGTCCGGGAGGGGGCACCGCGCCGGGCTGCGCGGTGGATCACATGCGCCTAGGCTGTCGCTGTCTCGCGGTGTCCTTGGCTTTCTCGCCCCCCTCGTCCTTCTCGTCCCGTCGCGCGGGGCCGTCCTCCGGCAGGAGCGTCATGGCCGTACCCCAGTCCGCCCTTCCGGACCGGCCGGGCACTCCGGTCGCCGTCGTCTTCCCGGAGGCCTGAGCCGTGCGCCCCCGGCTGCTCGGTGCCGTCCCCCGGCTCGTCGGGTCGGCGCTCGTCGGCGCGGCGATCGGCGCCCTCGTCGCCGTGACGACCCACGCGCCGCTCGGCGTCCTCGCCGGCATCGCCGCCGCGGAGACCGCCTTCGTCGTCGCCGGCTGGATCGTCCTGTGGCCCATGGACGCCGCCACCACCCACCGCAACGTCCGCCGCGAGGAGTTCCGGCCCGTCGTCGAGGAAATCGCCGTCGTCGCGACCTCCCTGGCCGGCCTGGTCGGTATCGTCGTGCTGCTCCTGGTCGGCCGCACCGACCTGAGCCACGCGGCGGCCGCGACGGCGCTCTGCGGCGTCTTCATGGCCTGGGCCGCGCTCCACCTGATGTACGCCACCCGCTACGCGTACCACTACTACGTCCCGGAGCCGGGCGGCGGGATCGACTTCAACACCAGGGAACCGCCCCGGTACAGCGACTTCCTCTACTTCAGCTTCAACCTCGGCATGACCTACCAGGTCTCGGACACCAACGTCTCCACCGCCGGGCTCCGCGCGATCGTCCTGCGCCACTGCCTGCTGTCGTACGTCTTCGGGGCCGGCATCCTGGCGACCACCATCAACCTGGTCACCGGCATCGTCACGGGCTGAGCCCCCCGCGGCCCGGCGCAGCCGGCCGGTGGCGCCGGCCTCCGGCACGGGCCGTCAGCCGACCGAGACCACGGTCGCGGTCTGCCGGCCCTCGGGCGTCTCGTACGTGACGGTGTCGCCGGCGCCGTGACCGAGCAGCGCCCTGCCGAGCGGGCTGTCGCCGGTCACCAGGCCGGGGTCGAGTGCGTCGGCCGGCTCGGCGATCCGCACGGTGGACTCGGTGCCGTCCTCGAACCGCACGGTCACGCTGCTGCCGACGCCGACCGTGCCGGCGGCCGGGGGCGCGGCGACGGACGCCTCCTCCAGCCGGTCCTCGACCTCCCGGATCCGCCCGTTCAGCCGGTCGGCCTCGTCGGCGCGCATCAACTCGTCGGCCTGGTCGGCCCTGTCGCCCGTCTGGTCGCCGCCGCCGTCCCGCAGGGTGGCGGCGACGGAGTCGCGCTCGGCGCGCAGCTCGGCGAGCTCCTTCTCCAGTTCCGCGCGGGCGTCGGCGTTGATGGGCTCGGGTCCACCGGTCATTCCTGCTCCCGTTCGGACGAGGACGCGGACGAGTGCCGCAAAGGTAACCAATGAGTAATTCGTGACGTTATCAGGCGTGGTGCGAGTGGGACGCGAGGACCGACCGCACGACCTCGTACGGTGATCCGGGAAGTCCGACCGAGAGGGAGAAGCGCACGATGGCCGTCATCCACCGCACCACGATGCAGCCCACCAAGATGGAGCTGCTCACCGCGTGGCTGCCCACCCGCCCCTGGTACGCCGCCGGCGCCGACGGCCCCCGGCCGGTCAGGGCGGGAGGCTTCCGGCTCGACGACCCCGAGGGCGAGGTGGGCATCGAGTTCATGGTGGTGACCGAGGGCACCGGCCCGGACGCGGTCGCCCACCACGTCCCCCTGACCTACCGCGCGGACCCGCTCGCGGGCGCCGAGCACGCCCTCGTCGGCACCTCCGAGCACGGCGTCCTGGGCAAGCGCTGGGTCTACGACGGCGCCCACGACCCCGTCCTCGTCGAGCGGTTGTACGCCCTGCTCGACGGCCGCGCCGAGCCGCAGGCCCAGAGCACGTCCGACGCGCCCGACCCCACCGTCGCCGTCTCGCCGCTCACCCCGGGCGGTACGGGAACGGGCGCGGAGCCCGTGGGAGTCGTACGGGTCGAGGAGGGCCCCGACCACACCGACGTGGTGGTGCGGCGGCCCGGCGCGTCCGCACCGCTCGTCCTGCGGGTGCGGCGCGTTCTGCGGGCCGACGGAGAGGGCGGGGACGGCGGGACCGACGGCACCCGGGGCCGGGTGACCGGCGAGTGGCAGCGGCCCGACGGGACCACCGCCCGGGGCACCTACGCCACGGCGCTCACGGACCTCACCGCGTCCACGGACCTCACCGCGTCCACCGCGTCCACGGAGCTCAAGGCCTGAGCGCCGTCGCCAGCTGCGCCCGGGAGCGCACGTCGAGCTTCTGGTAGATGCGGGTGAGCCGCGCCTCGACCGTCTTCACGCTCAGGTACAGCTTCGCCGCCGCCTCCTGGTTGCTGGCGCCCTGGCCCACGAGCCGCGCGAGCCGCAGCTCCGCCTCCGTCAGGGAGGAGAGCGCGGGAACGGTCTCCTCGGCCCCGGGACCGCCCGCCGGTCCCTCGCCCGCCGGGGTCTCGCCCGCCAGGACCAGCCACGGCGCCGCCCCGGCCCGCTCGAACACCGACGCCGCCTCGTGCAGGGCGGCCTGCGCCGCCGACCGGCGCCTCCGGCGGCGCTCCACCCGGGCCAGGGCGATCAGCGCCCGGCCCCGCTCCAGGGGCAGCCCGGCACGCCCGAAGTCCCCGGCCGTACGGGTCAGCAGCTCCGCCGCCTCGTCCGTACGCCCCTCGGCGGCCAGGCACAGGGCGTGCGCCCGGTCGCAGCCGAGCAGGACCGTGGACCGCCCCAGGCGCTCCGCCACCGGCCGCACCTCCGCGAGGAGCGCCAGGGCCTCGTCCCCGGCGTCGTTCGCGAGGAGCGCCTCGGCCAGCTCCTCGTGCCAGCGGAGCATCGACGGGTCCACGGTCGACTGCGCGCGCTCGTCGGCCTGGACCCGCCGCAGGGTCTCCAGGGCGGCCGCCACGTCCCCGTTGACCAGCTGGACCCGGCCGAGCGCGTACCGGCTGCGGGAGAGGAAGACCCGGTCGCCCTCCTCCTCCGAGGCCTGCACGCTGCGGCGCGCGTAGCTCGCGGCCCGCGCGAAGCTGCCGCCCGCCGTCTCCGCGAGCGCCAGCGCGTACCAGGCGGGCCCGGGGGAGAGCCCCGCCTCCAGGGTGAGGGCGAGGGACTGCCCGGCGTGGGCGAGGGCCGCCGCGCAGGGCCCGATCCGGGACTCGATCTCGGCCAGCGTGCGGAAGAGCTCGATGGCGTCCTCGACGGAGCCGCGCCGCTGCACCAGCGGCAGGAGCGCGCCCAACTCGTCGCGGGCCTCCACCAGGCGGTCGTCGAACAGGGCGTGGCGGATCGTCAGGATCTGGGCGGCGTTGCGGATGCCGAGCGGGCGCTCGGCCAGCTCCAGGGCCCGCGCCCGGTCGAGCACGGACTCCGCGTCCGGCGAGCCGAGCGCCCGCTCCATCCGCGCCTGCACGGTCAGCGCCTGCGAGGCCGTGCGCGGGTCGCCGATGGAGGCGGCCAGCGCGGCCGATTCGACCGCCGCCGTCCGCGAGCGCTCCGGATCGCCGTCCGCGAGCACGTACTTGAGGGCGAGCCGGAGCTGCACAGCGGCCCGCAGGGCGGTGTCGCCCTCGGAGTCCTCCATGGCGTGGACGTACATCTCGTCGAGGCCGGTCAGGCCCTGCCCCGCCGTGTCGAGCACGGCGAGCCGCGCCCGCACCCGGTCGGCGGGCACGGCGTCCCGGGCGAGCAGGTCGGTCGCGGCCCGCATCGCGAGGTCGGCGCGGGCCGCCCGCGCGGCCTCCTCGGCCGCGTCGACGAGCCGTGCGATCCGCCGCGTCCCGTGCCGCCCCGGCGTCGACTCGGCCGCGAGCAGGGCCAGTTCGGCGGCGAGCGCGCTGTTCCCGCGCCGCCGGGCCAGATCGGCGGCGGCCGCGACCTCGGCGGCCAGCTCCTCGTCCGGACTGTCGGTGGCGAGCGCCCGGTGCCGCACGGCCTCCACGGGGTCGTCCACGACCTCCGCGAGGGCCGCGTGCCCGGCGCTCCGCTCGGCCCAGCAGGCGTCGTGCACCAGCGTGGAGGGCAGCAGACCCGCGGTGAAGGTCACCGAACCGTCCTCGGCCAGCGACACCAGGTCGGCCCGCTCGGCCGCCGCCAGGTCAGCCTCCGCGTTGGGCCGCCCGGCCCGGCGCACCAGCGTCGCCGACGGGCGCAGCGCCAGGGCGGCCAGCAGCAGCGTCTCCCGTACGGCGGGGGGCGCGGCGCCCAGGAGCTGGCGGGCCAGGTCGCGGGCGCGCCCGGAGAGCGTCAGGGCCTCGGCGTGGTGCACGGGGGTCCGCGCGTCGGCCAGCGAACGGCCCACCGCGAGCGCGAGCCGCGGATTGCCGCCGCTCGCCCGGTGGATGCGGCCGGCCATCCGGGAGGGCAGCCGGTGGTGGATGAGGAGCTCGGCGATCTCGTCGGCGTGCAGCGGCGGGACGCGCAGCACGTCCGCCTCCGAGGGCACCCAGAGGTGGCGGGCGTGCGGGTCCTCGGAGCGGTGGGGCTCGCCGTACGGGTCGTGGGCCTCCCCGTACGGCTCGGGGGTCTCCACGGCCACCACCCGCAGCGCGGGCGGCGCCAGGTGGAGGGCGAACCGCAGCAGGTCCGCGCTGTCCGGGTCCACGTGCTGCACCCCGTCGACGACGAGCAGGACGGGCCCCCGGCAGGTCAGGGTGCGCAGGATCCGGGCGATGCCGAGGCGCAGCGCGATCGTGTCCCAGCCGTCCGCGTCGATCGGCGCCTCGCGGCAGAGCATGGCGACGGCGGTGCGCTGGGGACCGGGCAGCTCGTCGAAGACCCCGGAGGCGGACACGCCGGTGGTGTACGGCCCCGTGGCGTGCGCACCGGCGACGGCGGTCGGGGCGGGGTGTCCGGCGGCGGTCTGCGCGGCGGGGGTCGGCCCGCCGGGGCTCCTGGGGGAGCCGAGGGCCGAAAGGACGGGGACGGACGCCCCGTACCCGGGCGCTTCGGACGGTTCGGGACGGACGGCACCGGGCCCGGGCCAGGTCACCGTCGCCGCCACGGAGGCGACGAGCGCGGCGGCCGAGGCGCCGGGTATCTCGCGGTCGGACGGCAGGGACGCGAGCCACAGCACGGTCTCGCCGCGCGCCTCGGCACGGGCCGCCTCGGCGAGCGCGACCTCGGTCTTGCCGACGCCGGCGGGCCCGGTGAGCAGGGCGCGGCCCCGCGTGTGCAGGGCGCGTTCCAGCCGGGCGAGGAGCTCTTCGCGGCCCACCGGCGCGGGGTTCGCCCCCACGCCCGCGGGGCGCAGGGCGACGTGCGGAGCTGTCGTCACTGTCCACCACCTCCGGCCGCTCGGGCCCCCGGCCCACGAGCCCCGTGCGCAGAGAATACGGAGCCCACCGGCGGAGTCCAGGCCCCTTGTCCGGCATACGGACAGCGCGCTCCGGTGGCACGCGCTCCCACAACGCCAGGACGCGCCCGTGGTGTAGACCACGAGCGCGTCGCTGACCAGCAATGATGCTGATGTGGGGGGTGGGTCGAAGGTGGTGCGGTGGTGCTTTAGAAGGTGAGGCTCCACGCGTTGATGTAGCCGGTGTCACCCGTGGCCACATCGCGGACCTGGAGCTTCCAGGTGCCGTTGGCGACCTCGCTCGACGCGTCGACCGTGTAGGTCGTCACGACGTCGTCGGCGCTGTCCGAGGACGACGAGGCCTTCAGGTTGCGCACCGTGCCGTCGGGGGCGACCAGGTCGACGACCAGGTCCCCGCGCCAGGTGTGCTTGATGTCCACGCCGACCTTGAGGGCGGCGGGGGCGTTGCCGGCGCGGCCGGTGACGGCGATCGAGGACGTCACGGTGGTGTTGTCCGGGACCGTCACGCGCGTCGAGTTGGTGAAGACGGTGCCGGTCGGCGGCGTGGTGGTGGTGACGGCCGCGACCGTCTTCGCCGCGTCGGCGATGCCGGTGCCGCAGCCGCCGGTGCAGGTGCCCGGCAGCGGACGGGCGTTGGCCTTGATCGCGGACTCGATGTCGGCCGGGGTGAGGGTGCTCTTGGCCGACTTCAGGAGGGCGGCGAGGCCGGCGATGTGCGGCGCCGCCATCGAGGTGCCCTGGTAGGGCTTGTAGTTCTCGGTCGACTGGGTGGTCGCGCCCGAGTTCAGCGTGGAGAGGATGCCGTTCTCGGGGGTGGTGACGGTACCGGGCGTGTCGGTGGCGCGGCGGGTCTCGCCGCC
The DNA here is from genome assembly GCF_044749825.1 of Streptomyces sp. NPDC088915. Classification (NCBI taxonomy): domain Bacteria; kingdom Bacillati; phylum Actinomycetota; class Actinomycetes; order Kitasatosporales; family Streptomycetaceae; genus Streptomyces; species Streptomyces sp. NPDC088915. Next base: position 67,607 of record NZ_JBIVIR010000022.1, on the reverse strand, counting down.
GGGCGCGGCCACGTCCACGATGGTGCCGTAGTTGGAGTAGTACGACCGGTTGCCCTCACGGCTGGTCGACGCCACGGTGATGACGTTCGAGCAGTTCGCGGGGGTGAAGCCGGAGGTGTTGGCGTTGCTGTTGCCCGCGGCCACGACGACGGTGGTGCCGCGCGAGACGGCGCCGTTGATGGCGGTCTGGTAGACGCTCGGGCAGGTGGAGCTCGCGCCGCCCAGGCTCAGGTTGATGACCCTCGCCGGGGTCGGGTTGGCCGGGACGCCCGGCACGGTGCCGCCCGAGGCCCAGGTGATGGCGTCGGCGATGTCGGCGGACGAGCCGCCGCACTTGCCGAGCACGCGCACGGGCTGGATCTTCGCGTTGTACGCGATGCCCGCGATGCCCTTGGTGTTGTTCGTGACGCCGGCGATGGTGCCGGCCACGTGGGTGCCGTGCCAGGAGGAGCTGGAGGCCTTGGAGCCGCTGCCGCACTCGTTGTCGGTGGCGTTCCAGTCGCCCTCGTCCTTGGCGTCCGCGTCGCGGCCGTTGCCGTCGCGGGCGTCGGCGGAGGTCGAGATGAAGTCGTAACCGGAGACGACGTTGGCCGCCAGGTCAGAGTGGGCGGCGTAGCCGGTGTCGATGACGGCGACGGTGACGCCGGAACCGGTCGTCTTGTCCCAGGCCGCCGGGACGTTCATGCCGCCGGTGGCCTCGAAGAGGTCCCACTGCTTGCTGTACTCGGTGTCGTTCGGCGTGACCGCCATCGCGTAGGCGCGGATGTCGGGCTCGACGGAGGCGACGGCCGGGTCGGCGCGGAAGGCGTCCATGACCTTCGACACGTCCTGCTTGGTGGCGCTGTCGCCCAGGTCGACCAGGGCGCCGCCGGCGGCGAGGCGACGCTCGAAGGCGAGCTTCTCGCCCGTCTTCGCGGCCTTCTCGGCCGTGTCGCTCTTCGCGGCGGCGTTGGAACCGGCCTCGGCGGCCTGGTTCTTGTAGGTGACGATGAGCTTCTCGACCGGGGCGCTGGGCAGCGCCTGGATCGCCTGCGAAGCCGGGGCGGGCTTCGGGGTCGGAGCGGCCGGGGCGGCGGCGAACGCCCCGGAGGTGGTGGCAGCGGCACCGAGGATCGCGGCGCCCGCGACCACGGATATGACTCTCCGCCTGGAACCGTTCAAGGTGTGGCCCTTTCGATTACGACGTAACTGCGGAGCAGTGGCGGCGGCGCGGGGCACACGGGGCGATGTGGGGTCGCGGTCCGGCGTTCCCTGGGCTTGGGGGGCCCGTGCGCCGCCACCGGCGCGACGGCCCGGGTCAAGGCCGTCACCGGCGGATGCCACCCTTCACATGCACCTGTCATGGTGCGACTCGGAGGATGATAACTGCCGGTGCGGAGGACAGTAGGGAACGGGGGGGTGAACCCGATACGGGGAAAACCCTTGTCACCCCTCGGGGGGTGGCGGGGGGTCGGTGAGGGGGAGGGGGCACGGGCCCGCTCCGGGCCCGCCGGAGCCCTTCGTTCAGCCCAGTTCGAGCGTCGTGACGCCGAAGACGCGCTCGCGGGCGACCGGCCGGACGGGCCCGGTGTACATCCGGGCCGTCTCGAACGTCGGCTCCAGACCGCGCTCCAGGGCCAGGCGCGCCGCCGCCGGATTGACCTCCGGCACGTCGACCGCGATCCGGTCCGAGCCGAAGTCCCGCGCCTCGGCCGCGAGTCCGTCGAGCAGGGCCGCCGCGTCCGCGGGGGCGTCCGCGAACAGCGGCCCGATCCGGGCCTCGTCCTGAGCGGGACGAACCACCCCGTACCCGGTCAGACGCCCGTCGACGACCCGGGCCAGGGCGCGGTGCCCGGGGGTCGTCAGCCAGGCGGAGAGGAACCGGGGCCGGTTCGCGTGGTGGCAGGCGTCGTCGTACGCGGCGAGGGCGGCCGCGCCGACCCGCCCGGCGGCCACCAGACCGGTCACCGGGCCCTCCGGGGCCGGGACCTCGCCCACGTACCGCGCCGTGCGGTACGCCGTCGTGAAGCCGGAGCGCCGGTAGTTGTCCTGCTGCGCGGGCACCCCGTCGAGTCCGACGGCCCGGCCGCCCGCGTGGGCGAGCGCGGCCCGCCAGGTGGCCAGGCCGTGGCCGAGGCCGCGGAGTCCGGGGCGCACGAGGTAGAAGCCGAGGAAGGCGTAGGCGTCGTCGTAGTCGACGACCGACACGGCGGAGACGGGCTCCCCGTCGATCCGGCCGAGGAAGAAGCCGCCGGGGTCCTGCGCGAAGAACGCCGTGACGTCGGAGAGCCCGGGGTTCCACCCCTCCTCGGCGGCCCAGGAGCGCACCAGCGCCCAGTCCTGCGGCGTTGCGGAGGAGACGGTCAGCGAGCCGGGGGCCATGGGGTGTCCTTCGACGACCGGGAAGCGACGGGAGCGTACGGGGCGGCCCGGACGGCCCGGCGACGGCCGGGCGGATATCCGGGCAAAGCGCGCCGAGCATAACGCCGCCCGGACCACGGCCCGGACCGCACCGATCGAATCCGGCCGCGGGGCGCCGGGGCCGGGCGCCGTGGCCGTGGGCGCACCGGGCGGGGGAACCGGTGGGGCGCCGGGCACCGTGACCGGGGCGCGTCCGCGTCTTCCCCGTCGCCCGCGCCCGGGCGGAGCCCCCGGGGCGACGGCCGGCCTGCTCCCGCTCCGGTCCGACGGCGCTCGACGCACTCCGTCCCGCCCCGGCGCCGGCCGGCGCCCTTCCGTCCCGGCCCCGGCCGGCACCCTCCCGCCCCGTCGCCGGCTCAGTGCACCAGGCGCAGGCGCGGCGCGGCGACGGCGAGGTGGACCGTCTGGCCCCACGTCAGTTCGAGCGCGTCCGACTCGACGCCGTCGCCGAAGGCGATCAGACGGTCCGACTCGACGGTGAGGCGCAGGCCGTGCCCGGGGCCGAGGAGCCCTTCGACGCGGGTGGTGCCGGTGGTCGGCGACGGCCAGGCCTCGCGGACGAACCAGGCGAGCCGGGGGTCCGACGGCGCGGGCAGCGCGAGGGTGCTGGAGCGCTGTTCCCACAGGGAGCGCAGCCAGCCCGTGGCTCCCGTGCCGGTGCCGACGAGGACGCCCGACGACGCCTGGGCCTCGGCCGGCGCGTCCGTCCCGTCGAGCCCGAGCGTGTAGCGGGCGGTCTGGTGGCCCGGCGGCCCGACGTAGATCTCGTTGAGCGCCAGGAGCCGCTGCGCGTCGTCGGTGACGGCCTCGACCATCGTCAGCTCGTCGGCCGCCGCGCCCCCTCCCGCCGCGTACGGCAGCAGCCGCCGCGCCCGGGAGGCCCGGTGCCGGACCAGGACGCCCGGATTGCGCCCCGGGTCCGCGTCGATGCCGACGACGGGCTGCCCGGTCAGGTACTTCGCCGCGTTGGCGACCAGACCGTCCTGCCCGACCACCACCACGACGTCCTCGGGTCCGAACAGGAACCGGTCCAGATCGGCGCGTTCCACCCGGGCCTGCCGCCACGCCAGCGGCACCGCGCCCGCCACCTCGGCGAGCGCCCGGTGGGCCCGCTCGTGCCGCTCCCGCACGTCCTCGACCGAGCGGCCGCGCGCGGAGAGGAAGAACGCGGCCTGCCCGTGCGTGCCGTGCCGGGCGAGCAGCTCCTCGTACTCCGTCGTCCGGTGCACGAGCACCGCGCGCGGCGCCAGGCTCACGACCGGGCCCCGCCCGCTCCGCCCTCGCCGCCCAGCCGGGCGAGCAGTCCGGTGAGCACGTCGGGGGAGAGCGTCAGGTGCTCGATCCGGGGCAGGTTCTCGGCGGCCCGGTGCACGGCGAGGGCGTGCAGGGTGGCCGGATCGGCCTCCGCGTGCGCCCGCAGCCACGCGGACTGCGCCCCGGCGCGCGCCTCGCCGACCTCGCGGGCGGCCTCCGCCTCGGCCCGGGCGAGCCGGACCTTCCGTACGGCCTCGGCCTCGGCCCGCACCGCGTCGGCGGCGGCGTTCTCCTCGGCCTCGCGGCGCGCGTTGGTGCCGCGCTGCTCGACGAGCCGCTCCTCCTGCCGGGCCAGCTCGATCTTGCTGGCCAGCTCGTTCTCGGCGATGGCGCGTTCCCGCTCGACGGCGACGGCCCGGCGCTCGTAGGTGGCCCGGTCGGCCTCCTGCTGGATCTGCTCGCGGGCGGGGGTGCGCAGGGCGCGCTCGACCTCGGGCTCGGGGCGGATCGCCACGACCCGGACCGCGACGACCTCGATGCCGGTCTCCGGCAGGCGCGGCTCGGCGGCGAGGCCGGTCGCGATGCGGTCCCGCACCGCCGCCACGCCGTCGACGAGCGCGGCGGCCAGGGGCGTGCGGGTGAGGACGTCGAGGGCGTGCTGCTGGGCGGTCTCGGTGAGGAGGGTGGCGATCTGCTCCAGCGGGGTGCCGCGCCAGGCGCCCGTGTCGGGGTCGACGGAGAAGTCGAGCCGGGTGGCCGCCGCGCCCGGGTCGCCGATCCGGTACGTGACGGTGGACTGCACGCTCACGTCCTGGAAGTCGGCCGTGCGGGCGTGGAAGGCCATCGCCAGCTCCCGGTCGTTCACCGGGACCTCGGAGAGGGCGGCGGTGCGCGGCCGGAACCAGAAGCTGAGCCCTTCGCCGTCGTGGACGAGCTTTCCCCGTCGCTGGTGGCGGATGTGCGCGGTGGGCGCGGAGCGCAGGTGGCGCCAGCCCGCCCGCCGGGTGATGTCGGCCATGGGATCCCCCTTGTCGTCATGTTGACGATAGGGGGTGGATCCAGTTGTCGTCAAGGTGACGAATGGGAGCGTCCGCCCTCATCCGGCGAGCGGCACGCCCGCCGCTCCGACCTCCGGCGCGGCGAGCCCGGCGATCCGGGCCCCCGGAAGGCCTCCGGCGGCCCCCGCGACGACGCTGCCCTCTGTGGCGGCACTGGCGCCAGTACGGCCGACGAGGCCCGCGACGGCACCGGCCTCGACGAGGCCACTGGCACCGGCACGGCCGACGGGGCCCGCGACGGCACCGACCCCTGCGACGGCACCGACTCCCGTGGCCCCGCCGATCTCCGTCAAGCCGCCGGCCTCTACGAAGGCACCGGCCGCGGTGAAGCCACCGACTCCCGCGACGGAACCGACTCCCGCGACGGAACCGACTCCCGCGACGGAACCGATCCCCGCGACGGCACCGAGTCCCGTACCCGCACCGACCCCTGCGACAGCGCCGACTCCCGTACTCCCGCCGGCGCCCGCGACGGTGTCGGTCCCCGCGACGGTGTCGGTCCCCGCAACGCCACCGGCCCCCGCAACGCCACCGGCCTCCGCAGTGCCGCCGGCCCCGCCCTCTCCCGTCCCCCCGCCGCCGCCCTTCGTCAGGAGCACCACGCCCCGCGCCGCGACCAGCGACGCGCCGGCGGCGGCGCACCAGCCCCAGGCCCCGGCCCGGAAGGTCTCGCCGAGGAGGGCCACGCCGATCACCGCGGCGGCCGCCGGGTTGGAGAGGTTGACGACGGCCAGCGGCGCGGCGAGCCCGCCCCGGTAGGCGGCCTGCGAGAGCAGCAGCCCGCCCGTGGCGAAGCCGGATATGAGCACCGCGAGCAGCGCGGTCTGCCACCAGGTCGGTTCGGTGCCGGGAAGGTCGAGGGCGAGCGCGGCCGTCAGGGTCTGGGTGAGCGCCGAGGCGACGCCGGAGGCGATCCCGGACGCCGTGGCGTGCCCGAGTCCGCGCCCGGCCCGCCCGCCGTTCCCGTGGTGGCGGCCCGAGGCGAGGGCGGCGATCAGGAGCGCCGTCGCCGCGGCGACGACCAGCGACTCGCGCAGGCTGAGCGCCTCGCCGGGGGCCGCGGGCCCGGTGACGGCGACCAGGCCGACGAGACCGGCCAGGGTCCACAGGGCCCCGCGCCACTCGGTACGGGTCACCCGCCGGCGCGCGCAGTACGCGCCGAGCGGCAGCGCCGCCACGAGGGTCAGCGCGCCGAGCGGCTGGACCAGGGTCAGCGGCCCGTAGTGCAGGGCGGCCACGTGGGCGAGGGCCCCGGCGGCGTTCAGGCCGACCGCCCACCACCACTGCCCGCGGGCGAGCAGCGCGCGCAGCGCCCCGCGCCCGTCGGGGGAGGCGGGGGACGCGGCGGCGAGCCGGGACTGGGCGACGGCGGCGAGCGCGTACCCGGCGGCGGAGACGAGGGAGAGGAGCACCGCGAGCGCGGTGCCGGCGGCGGGGTTCATCGCAGGGCTCCGACCGGGAGGGAGGCCGTCTCGAACGGGCGGCGTACGGGTGGGGGCGTCGCCCGGTGCCCGGGGGCGCGGACGGCGAGCAGCGCGAGTCCGAGGAGCGCGGCGGCGGCGAGCGCGTCGAACCAGTAGTGGTTGGCGGTCCCGACGACGACGAACAGGGTGAGCAGCGGGTGCAGCAGCCAGAGCGCCCGCCACCGGGAACGGGTGGCGGCGATCAGGCCGATCGCGACCATCAGGGCCCAGCCGAAGTGCAGCGACGGCATGGCGGCGAACTGGTTCGCCATCGAGTCCGTCTCCGGCACCGCCCCGTAGACGGAGGGGCCGTAGACGCGGGCGGTGTCGACGAGTCCGGCGGCGGCGAGCATCCGGGGCGGCGCGAGCGGCATCAGCAGGTGCAGCGCGAGCGCGGCGGCGGTGAGGAGCGCGAGCACGCGCCGCGACCACAGGTAGTGGGCCGGGCGGCGCAGGTACAGCCAGACGAGGAAGGCGACCGTGGCGGGGAAGTGCACGGTGGCGTAGTACGTGTTCGCGGCCCGGACCAGCGGTTCGCCGTGCATCAGGAGCTGCTGGACCGTTCCCTCGCCCGGGAGGTGGAGCGCGCGCTCGGCGTCCCAGACGCGGTCGGCGTTCCGGAAGGCGCGGGTCTCGTGGCCGTTGGCGAAGAGCCGGCCGAACTTGTAGACGAGGAACAGGGCGGTGACGAGCAGCAGCTCACGCAGGAGAGGCGGTCGCGGGGCCGCTTTCGGGACCTTGCCGTTCGCTCCGTCCCCCTCTCCGACGTCGGGCCCGGCGGGGCCGGGGGTAGGCGTCGCCCCAGGTCCGGCAGGACGTGGTCCTGGTATCCCGCGTATCCCGGCAGCCATCGCGCGGCCCTCTAATCCGTCAAATGGGCAACAAACGGAGGAAGCCTAGATCCGTTTTCAGCGAGACGCAAGCGTCTCGATACGTTTGCGTCTCGATTGTGCACCCCCTACTCTCGTATGTGCAGAGGGAGACCCGTACGGGAGGGACCGATGTCCACACAGGCCGCGACCGCCGCAGCCCGGCGCAGCAAGATCACGCCGGAGCGCGAGACCGAGCTCTACGACGCGGTGCTCCGCCTCCTGCGCGAGGGCGGCTACGACTCGGTGACCATGGAGGGCGTCGCGGCCCTCACCAAGTGCGGCAAGGCCACGCTCTACCGGCAGTGGGGGACGAAGCCCCGGCTCGTCACCGCCGCCCTCGCCCGGCGCCGCTGCGTCGTCTTCGCCGGCATCGACACCGGGACCCTCGCCGGCGACCTGCGCGAGGCCGCCCGCATCGCCGCCTCCCACCACGAGCGCGACGCCGGCCTCATGGAGGCCGTCACCCAGGCGTACATCCAGCACCCCGACCTGCGCGCCGCGTTCCGCGAGACCGTCATCGCCCCCGAGATCGCGGCCATCGACGCGATCGTGGCGCGCGCGGTCGAGCGGGGCGAGGTCGAGGCCGACAACCCGGCCGTCGGCTTCGTGGCCCCCTCCTTCCTCGGCATGCTCCGCGTCGAGCGGATCTGCGAGGAGCGGTTCACGGACACCTCGACCATGCGGACCTTCGTCGACGCCGTCCTCCTCCCGGCGCTGCGCGTCGCCGGGTGAGCCGGGGCGCCGTCCGGCACCCCGGACCCATGGCCGCGAGCACCCCCGCCGTCCGCGTCCGCCGCGTCCACGAGACCCCGTCGCCCGACGACGGGGTGCGGGTCCTCGTCGACCGCCTCCGGCCGCGCGGCCTCGCCACGGCGGACGCGCACGTCGACGAGTGGCCCAGGGCCCTCACGCCCTCCCCGGAGCTCCGCCACTGGTACCACGGCCCCGAGGGCGGGCACGAGGAGTTCCGCCGCCGCTACGGGGCCGAACTCGCGGCCCCGGCCGCCGCCGAGGCCCTCGCCCGCCCGAAGGACCTCGCGGGCCGCGGCACGGTCACGCTCCTCACGGCGGTCAAGGACCCGTCGACCGGCCACGCGTCCGTACTGCGCGAGGAGATCGAGGGGACGGGGGAGTAGCGGGCCCGGTGGGCGGTGTCAGGGGACGTCCCCGCGCAGCCGCGGCGCCTCGACGGCGGCGTCGACCACGACGGGACCCCCCGCCCCTCCGCCCCCTTCCGTACGGTCGGCCAACTCCCGCGCCCAGGAGACGAGCCCGCCGACGTCGATCCCGTACGGCCCGGAGACCGAGGCCCGGGCTTCCGGCGAACCGGCTTCCGCCCTTCCGTCCCTCCCGGCTCCCGACCCGCCCGCCCCGTTCGCCAACCGGACGGCGCCGCGCCGCAGCAGGCGTGCCCCGCCCGCCGTGTTGCCCCGGGCGGCGTGCGTCAGACCCACGGCGAGCTGGGCGAGCCCCTGCCACAGGTCCCGCTCCGCCTCCGGACCGGACTTCCAGGCGTCCTCGAATACCTCGTGCGCGTGGAACGGCATCCCGGCGTCCAGCAGCCGCTGCGCCTCGCGCAGGGTCGCGCCGGGATCCCGTACGACCCCCTCGGGCTGCCGGGGCACCCCCTCCGCCCCGTACGGCAGCGGGCGGCCGAGCCCGTCGCGGGGGCGGGCGCTGCGGGCCCGCCCCTCCTCGTCGCGATCCCTGCCTCGGTCACTCGTGGTCCGGTTCACCCCTCCATTGTCGCCCCCGGAACGATCAGGAACGCTAGGCTCGTCCGACAAGCGCTTCGTGCCGGTCCGCGTGGGTCTCGCCGGCCGCGGCGCGCAAGGAGCTCGGGTAGGGGAGTGAGTCACCGGTGTCGTCGGATCCCGAAAAGCCGTCGCCCGTCACGCCGTTCGTTCCCGTGGTCCCGGACGGGTCCCACGGCGGACTGCTCGAACGGGACCCGGAACTCGCCGCGGCCGCCCATGCCGTCGACGAACTCGTCACCGGAGCGGCGGCGGCGGACGGTCCGGTGCGCGGCGGCATCCTCGTCTACCGGGGAGAGTCGGGGATCGGCAAGACCACCCTGCTCGACGAGATACACCGGACCGCCCGCGACCGGTGCACCGTCCTGAGGGCCCGGGGCGGCGAGACCCTCACCTCGGTCCCGTTCCACGTCACCCGCCAGCTGCTCCAGCCCGCGCTCGACCGCTTCGACGAGGAGGACGTCCGCCTCCTCTTCGGCGGCCACTTCGACCTGCTCGCCCCCGCGCTCGGCCTCGCCCCGCCGCCTCCGCCGTCGGCCGCGCCGGCCGACCCGCAGGGCGTGCGGGACGGTCTGGCCAAGCTCCTGGGACGGCTAGCGGACCGGCTGCGGGACCGGCCCCCGGTCCTGCTCGTGGACGACGCGCACTGGGCCGACGCCGAATCCCTGGCGTGGCTCGACGCCTTCACCCGGCTCCGGCAGGACCGCCGCCTGCCCGCCCTCGTCGTCCTCGCCCACCGCCCCCTGCCGGAGGAGCCGCAGCGCACCGGGGTGCCGGCCGTCCTCGCCGCGCTCGCCGACCGCGCCGTCGTGACCCTGGGCCTGCACGCGCTCACGCCCGGCGCGACCGCCGCGCTCGCCCGGGACACGCTGGGCGGCCACGCGGACGAGCCGTTCTGCCGGGAGCTGTGGTCGGTGACCTCCGGCAACCCGTACGAGACGGTCGAACTCCTCGCCAAGGCCCGCGACCGGATGCTCGAACCCGTCGCCACCTCCGCCTCCCTCCTGCGCGGCCTCGGTGCCGAAGCGCGCGGCGGCGGGCTCGTCGCCCGCCTCGAAGAGCTCGGCGTCGGCCCGACCCGCCTGGCCTGGACGATCGCCGTCCTCGGCGCGGACAGCACGCCGGACCTCCTGGCACTGCTCACCGGCACGAGCAGGGCGAAGGTCGCCGAGCACACCGAACTCCTGCGCCAGGCGAGGATCGTGACGACGGGAGCGGACCGGGAGGCACAGACCGGACCGGCCGCCGGGCCGGGACCGGACACCGGAACCGGCACGGGGACCGACCCCGCCGTGACTCCCATGACGCCCGTGACGCCCGTGACGCCCGTGGGGCAGTCCACCCACCTGGAGTTCGCGCACCCCCTCATCGCGTCCGCGGTGTACGGCTCGATGTCACCGGCCGCGCGGACCGCCATGCACGGACGGGCGGCCTGGGCGCTCACCGAGGCCGGCCACGGACCGGCCGCCGTCTCCCGGCACCTCCTCGAAGTGCACCCGGACGAGGACGAGGACGTCGTCGACCAACTGCGGGCCGCCGCCGTCGAACACCTCGCCGTGGGCGCCCCGGACGCGGCCCGGCGCTGTCTGGAGCGGGCCCTGGCCGAACCGCCGGGCCCGGACTCGTACGCCAGGGTGCTGTACGAACTCGGCTGCGCCTCCCTGCTGACCGCGCCCGCCGCCACCGTCCGCCACCTGAGCTCCGCGCTCGACCTGCCGGGCCTGGACGACGACCTGCGGATCGACGCGACCTACCGGCTCGCGCAGGCCCTCGCCCACAACAACCAGCTCCGGGACGCCGCGCGGGTCCTCGCGGCCGAGGCCGTCCGCACCCCGCCCGGCACCGACCGCCGCCGCCTGCAGGCCGCGAACTTCATGTACGAGGGGTTCCAGGCCGCCGAGGAGGACGGCCCCGGCCGCTCCCGCCGCCTGGCCGACCTCACCGCGCACTTCACCGGCGCGGACAACTCCGAGCGGGCCCTGCTCACGGTGCGCGGGTTCGACGCCATGATGCGCGGCGAGCCCGCCGACGAGGTCGTGCGCCTCTGCGACCTCGCCCTCGTCGACGGCATACCGGCCCGTGGACTCGGCTGGACCGACCCCACGTGGGGCTTCGAGATCCCGGCGCTCACCGGCATCGCGTACGCGTTCTCCGACCGCCCCGACCAGGCGGGGATCCTCTTCACGGAGGCGGTCCGCGCCTTCGAGATCTCGGGCTGGAGCGGCGCCCACCTCGCGTTCGCCCACACGCTCCTGGGCCTGGTCCACCGGCGCCGCGGCAACCTGCCGAGGGCGCAGCACTACCTGGAGGAGGGCCTGCGCCTGGCCGACCGGGTGGGCAACGGCCTCCCGGTGCACTGGGACACCGCCTGCCTGCTCGTGGACACGCTCGTCGCCCGGGGCCGCACGGCGGAGGCGCGGAGCGTGGCCGACCACTACTCCTTCGGGCCGCCGTGGCCGGACGCGATCGTCCTGCCCGACGGCCCCAGCATCCTCGGCCGGCTCCTGCTCGCGGAGGGACGCGTCGAGGAGGCGGTGGCCACCCTGGAGGCCGCGGCCGAGGCCCTGATCGGCCGGGGCCGCCACCACATCGTGTGGGCGCCCTGGCCCCTGGACCTCGCGCGGGCGCTCGCCCCCACGGACCCGGACCGCGCGGCCGCGCTCGCCGCCGAGGCCCGTACCCACGCCGAACGCATCGGCACCCCCACGGCCCTCGGCGAGGCCCTCCGCTGCGCGGCCCTCCTCGCCGACCCGCCCGAGTCCCGCCGCCTCCTCACCGAGGCGGTCGCCCACCTGGCCGCGTCCCCGTCCCGCTACGAGGAGGCCCGTGCCCGCCTCGACCTGGCCCGCGCCACCGACTCCCCCGAGGCCCTCGCCGAGGCGACCGCCCTGGCCACCGCCTGCGGCGCCTCCCTCGTCACCTCCGACGCGGTGACAGCCCGTGCGTCGTCCCACCCTCCGGAGTGAGGTAATGTTTTCCCTGCACGCCGACGCGGGAACAACCCGCCGAAGACGCGCATCGGGACGTGGCGCAGCTTGGTAGCGCACTTGACTGGGGGTCAAGGGGTCGCAGGTTCAAATCCTGTCGTCCCGACTCGAAAGAGTCGTAGCCCGAGGGGCCGTTTCGGAGCAATCCGAAACGGCCCCTCGGGCGTTTGACAGTCATGTGAGAATCGACCTTCTGGCCGTGCCGAAGTTTTCATCAATCAGGGCAAAAAGGACTTCGGTTACCTAATGTTTATAGAGGCAGGCCCCGCGAACCACCTCTCCAAGAGGTTGTCTCACGTGGGAAGTTTCGCGAGCTTCTCGTAGCTGCTCAGGGTGCGGTGGCCATGGCCGGGCCCCGGCTTTGCCAGTCGTCGCGGGGCACGTAAGGGATCTTGAGGCCATGAGCGGCCCGTGGCAGGCTGATGCCGCATGATCGATGAATTCGCGAAGAACAACCTGCACGAGAGACTGCGGCGGGACCGCAAGGCGCTGCTCTGGAAGCTCGAGGGCCTGTCCGAATACGATGTCCGTCGACCTCTGACGGTGACCGGGACCAACCTCCTCGGCCTGGTCAAACACGTGGCCGGCGTCGAGGCCAGGTACTTCGGCGAGGTCTTCGACCGTCCTTCCCCGGAACCGCTGCCCCGGTGGCAGGACCACGACGGCAGCGATCTGTGGGCGGCTGGGGACGAGACCCGCGATCAGATCGTCGAGTCCTACCGGCGCACGTGGGAACACTCAGACGCGACGATCAACGAGCTTCCCCTCGACGCCCCCGGCCACGTGCCGTGGTGGCCGGAGCCTCATTCCCATACGAATCTGTTCGCCGTCATGGTCCACGTTCTCGGCGAGACCAACCGGCATGCCGGGCACGCCGACATCCTGCGCGAAAGCGTCGATGGCCGAACCGGGACGCGGCCCGAACACGAGATGCGGATCGATGAGGAAGCCCGCGACGCCTCCTACGCGAAGATCGAGCAGGCCGCCAGATCGGCCGCATCGATCAAGGCATAGAGGACTGCGCCGCGCGACTTGACGTTCGAGCGACATGATGGCGGCCGTGAGGGCTGATCTGTTGAAGCGCCTGGTATCTGACGGGCTCTGGGAGCAGGCCGCCCCGCTACTGCCGTCGTTCGCGGCTCGACCGCAAGGCGGCGGGACCGCTCCGCGTGACGAGCGGGCGGTGTTCATGGCTGTGGTGTACGCACTGACCAGCGGGTGCGCGTGGCGGTATCTGCCGGAATCGTTCGGTGTCTCGCCGGCCACCGCGCACCGTCTGGTCGTGGCGGTGTCGGGTGCGGACCTGTACGACAGCCAGGCGTTCAAGTCGCTCATCCTGGGGATGCCGGCCATCCGCTCCCGGCACGGACCCCGCCGCGGACGACCGGTGAGGATCCGTGCGGATAAGGCGTATTACTTCGCGGAACACCTGCGCCGGCTCTGCGATCGCCGCCTCACCATCCGGTACGAACGAAAAGGCAACCACTCCCTTGCCTTCCTCGGGCTCGCTGCGGCACTCACCTGCTACAAGCGACTCGCGAAGCTCACCGCGTGAGACATCCTCCAGGCCGTGTCCTATGCGGTGGGGTTGTGGTGGATCAGGACTCCTCCCAGCGCATCAGCTTTTGCGCGCGCTGTGGCGGAGTCGCAGAACTGGATGGTCCAGTTCGCGGCCGTGACGATGACGGCGGGTGTGTGGTCGTTGCTGAGGAGGAGCCGAATGTAGTCGTCGCGGGCCGCGGGGTCCTTGTGCAGGAGCAGGAGGGCGTGGTGGTTTGCCCAGGACGCGTCGCAGGACTTCTTCTCCGGGGACCGCGATCCGCACAACAGCTCTCGTGTCGACCGTCGTTCCCGGTCCATGCAGAAGTCGGTCTTGTCCAGTGCGTCGGCCAGCGCATCGGCGGTCGCGTACACGGGTGTGCTCGGGATGTCGGGGAGAGGGTAGGGAGGAGGGAGGACGACGGCGTCGATCGCGTTGGCGACCTTGATCGAGTAGGCGGGGGTGTCGTTGGGCAGGACGCGGATGAACCAATTGCCCGCCGCGACGAGGGTGGTGCCGCTATTGCGCCAGGCGGCGATGGAGTCGCCGACCTCGTCACGGCTGAACTCCTCGGGGTTCAGGACCTGGATCCGGTTCTCCACTGTCGTCCCCGAGATCCGGGCTTCACAGTCCAGGGCGCCGGTCCTGCGCCGCAGTACTTTGCAAGGCATGCCCGCGCGTGCCAGTGCGGCCACGACCTCGTCGGGTGTCGTGTACTGCGGTGTCGTGGGGACATGAGCCGGCATGGGGTCGAGGGGTTTCCCACCGCGCGGCTCGAACCGGTCGCACCCGGTGAGGGCGACCAGTGCGAAGAGCATGGTCAGGACGGAGACGGTCCTTTTCATAAGGTCAGTGAGTTCCTGGCGGTACGGGAGAGGGACCGGGACTGGGGGACGGCGTTCCGGGCTCCGGTTCGCCGCTACCGGTGCCGGTGGTCTGGCCCGCGCGGTACAGAGGGTCTAGAGACACGTGATGTCCTGCGGGGGTCTGGGCCTCCAACTGACGTATGGCTTCTGCTTGTTCCTCGTCGCTGAGGGTGTCCCAGGCCATTGCGTCGTCGAGATGCGGCTCGATCGTGTCCCAGTTCCGGCCCCGCGTCTTGATGTCTCCGCCACGCTGATCGGATTCGTCACCGTACTGCTCGTTCTTCTCGCGCACATCCGGGGTGTCGGCGGCATAGAGCGTGAACAATTGCTTGTCCGTGCGGGCGCCGTACGGCTGATCGCGGAGATCGGCCAAGTGGTGGGCGCTCAGCCGTACGTCCAGGTCCGGGTTGTGCTCGATGAGTGCCGCGAGTTCGACATCGCTCAGGTCGGCCATGTACCTGCCGTCTTCCAGCCGGAACGCCTCGCGGTTCTTCTCGACGACGCTCCTGGCGGTGTCGGTCTTCATGTGGGTGATACCCAGGGACTTGTCCGGCTTCGGACCGAGCGTCAGGCTCCAGTCGAAGAAGCGGCCGAACTCGGTCAGTGGCCCGCGAAGGCTCGGGTTGTGGTTCTGGTACCACTGTTGTTCCTGCCAGAGGATGGCCAAGAGCAGTTTCCGGCTGATACCCGTTTCGGCGGAGGCCAGGTTTACGGCTGTAAGGACGTTCGGCGGGACGTTGACGGGGTGCAGACCGTCCAGTCCGCCGGACAGGCGCAGGGCAATGCCCAGCGGGCTGTTCTCGTCGAGTGCCTTCTTGGCGAGGTTCGGATCGCTGATGTCGGTCAGAGCTTCGACGGTACGCAGGGAACGGGCCGCGCCGGTATCGGCCCGGCTCGCCTTGGCGAGGGCATCGGAAATGATCTCATGAGCATGTTTGATCTTCTCGGCCCCTTCGCCGTCCGGTGCTTCGGCGGTGGGTCTGGCGAAGTCGACCCGACCGCTGTCGTCCACCTTGAGGCCGTTACGGTGCGCGTAGTCGAGTGCGCTGTGCAGGTTGCGCTGGGCGGATGCGATGTCGTCGGCGAGATCGTCGTACGTCCGCGCCATCGCCCGGAGGGCGATGGCGGCTGCCTCGTAGTCGCCCGCGTGCTTGACGAAGGTGTTCCGGGCCGCGCGCCCGGCATCGCCCACCCAGCACTGGCGGAGAGTCGCGGCGATTTCGTCACGCGCGTACCCAGCCAGCGCCTCGCACTGCTTGGCGGCACCGATGGCGTCGTCCGCGGCGTCCCGCCACTGCTGGGGCCGCGCCTTGTCGAGTTCGGGCACGGAGACCATCAGGCACCTTCCAGCCGGTTACCGGAGGCCCTGAGCTGTGCCGCGATGGAGATGTCCTCGCTGATCTGCTGGTCCATGCCCTTGGTGAGTGCGTCGGCAGCGTCCTCAACCAGGTCACTAAGCGTATGGAGGCGTTTTTGCCAGGCGCTCACACAGTCGTTGCTCGCGGCGCCCGCGTCCCATCCCGTATGGGTCTTCCCGACCGCCACCACGTCATCGAGCTTGGCGCTCTTACGAGCTTCACCGTTCGCTGTCCGTAAACCCGGAGCCTTGGCGCGTACGGGCGCGTCACGCAGACCAAGGTCCGCGTTCCCCAGCCCGAGAGCCGGCCCCCCGCTGTCCCCTACCGAGGCGAGCTCCATACTCGTGGCCCGCCTACGGAGCGCGTCCGCCTTGAGCCGGCCCCACTCCTCTTCGAACGCTGACATGCATCCCCCTTTGCACGTGCGCCGTGGTCAACGGCGTGCGCCGAGTTTACAAGCGGCATACCAACGACGATCTGTAGCTGTGGCTTGATCTCGCTGGTCCCACGCGTGACAACCGCCTCGCAGTGAGAGGCCAAGGCCTTTTCCCACATGGCTGGTTGACCGTTGGGCCGGTCATGGGGAGTGGACGGTGGGGTTGGATCGTTCCGGAGGGCTTGTGGGAGATCGCGAAGCCATTGCCAGCTCCACGCGGCCGATTCCAAGCCTCAACGCCTGCACGCAGACAAGGCCTACGACATCCTTAGGTGGATTGATCGAGCGGACCATGTCCTGGCTGACCGGCTACCGTCGGCTCAACCACCGCTACGAACGTCCTCCCCGCAACTACCTGGCCTTCCTCGGCCTCGCCGCGGCCCTCTGCTGCTATGAACGGCTCCTCGAACTGACCATGAAGGACACGGTCTAAATAAAGTATTGATGACATGTATCGGCGCTGGGCGGAGAGACGACCGTCGGGCCGGGCCTTCCCGGTCACGGCAGCGGCAGGCCGCGGGACGTGAGCCAGAGGTCGTACCACTCCTCGTGGGTGAGGTGGGGGTCGGTGGTGGCGGCGTCGTGGCAGGACCTGATGCGGGTGGGGCTGGTGGTGCCGATGACGGGGACGACGCGGGCCGGGTGGCGCTGGAGCCACCACAGGACGATCGTCTCCGGGGTCGTGTCCTTGGCCTCGGCCAGGCGGGCCACCAGGTCGGCGGTGGCGTGCTCCTCCTTGGTCTCCTGCCGGCCGGTGAAGCGCCCCTGGGCGAGCGGCGCCCAGGCCTGGAGGGCGACGCCGTGGGCCAGGCAGTGTTCGACGGTGCCCGCGGGGAAGCCGTTGGCGGCCGAGGCCGGGGTGTTGACGAGGACCCCGTCCTCCAGCCAGTCGCGCCTCGCCAGGCTCATCTCCAGCTGGTTGACCGCCAGCGGCAGCGAGAGGTGGGCCTGGAGGCGGGCGATCTGCGGGGCGTTCATGTTGGAGACGCCGAACCGGCGGACGAGGCCCTGCTCGTGGAGGGAGTGCAGGGCGTCCGCCACGTCCTCGGGGTCCGCGAGCGGGTCGGGGCGGTGCAGCAGGAGCGTGTCGAGCACGTCGGTGCGCAGCCGGGTCAGGGTCTCCTCGACCCTCCGCACGATCGACGCGCCCCGCAGGTCGTACAGGCCCGGCCGGTCGCCGCGGGCGAGCACGATGCCGCACTTCGACTGGATGCCGATGCGCGCGCGGAGCGAGGGGTCGCGGGCCAGGACCTCGCCGAAGACCGCCTCGGCCTTGCCCCGCCCGTAGATGTCGGCGTGGTCGAAGGCGGTGATCCCGCTGTCCAGCGCCGCCTCGACGGCCTTCTCCGCGGCCTCGACGTCGGCCGCCGTGTACGACTCGGCGTCCCAGGGGCCGCCGAGTCCCATGCAGCCGAGGACCAGCCGGTCCGTGGTGGGGGGTGTCGTCACGAGGGGCCTCCTGCGGGGCACGGGGCGGCCCGGCGCTCGACCGGCCGGCACGCCCGACCGGTGGTGGGCCGTGGGTGATCGGCCGGGTCGCATCGTAACCCGGTCCGCGGCGCGCGGAACGCGGCCGTGTGCGGGCTGTGGCGGGGCGCCTCGTCCGTGCCGTGGGCGCGGTCGGCGGCAGCCGTCGGCGGTGAAGGCTGCCGGGATCCGGCAGTGAACCTCCGTACCGCTGCGTGACACCATGGACCGGCCCGTGCCGGAGCGACGCGAGAGTCCGTGAGGGGGCCTCAGGAGCGTTGTGGAGCAAGGGGCTTGGCAGCCGAGGGGGGAGACCATGACCGTAGTGCCCCAGGCCGGCGGGCGGTTGCGGAGCGACGGCCACATGGTCGTCTGCGGCGACGACGCGCTCGCGCACCGGATCGCCGTCGAACTCGCCGATGTGTACCGGCGGTCCGTCACCCTGGTCGTGCCGCCGCCGGCCGGTTTCGAAGGAGTGGCCGGTCAGCCGGTGGGCCTCTCCCGGGCCTCGGCGCTGCTCGGGCGGATGAGCGCGGCGGTCGGGCGGCCCGGCGGACTGCCCGGGGACGCCGCGCAGGGCGCGGGCGTGCGCGAGGTGGCCGCCGCCGTCCCCGACGAGCAGACGCTCTCGGAGGTCGGCGTGGCGCGGGCCGAGGCCCTCGCCCTCCTCTACGAGGACGACGAGGCCAACATGCGGGCCGCGTTCCTCGCCCGCCGCCTCAACCCGAGGATCCGGCTCGTCCTGCGGATGTACAACCGGAACCTCGGCCGCCGCATGGCGGAACTGCTCGACCAGGCCACCGACCTCACGGTCCCCGAGAACGTCCGCGGCCGGCACGACACCTCGACGATCGTCCTCTCGGACGCCGACACCACCGCCCCGGCGCTCGCCGCCACCGCCGTCGCCGGGACCCGCAAGGTCGTCCAGGCCGACGGACTGCTGCTGCGCGCCGCCGAGCGGCTGCCCGGCCGCCCCGGGGACGTGGCCGCACCCGGCCTCGCGACCCTCGCCCTGCTGTCCTCCACGACCAGCGACCCCGCCGGCGCCGAGGGCTCCGACCGCAGCGGCCCGCAGGCCCCGCACCTGCTCCCCGACGACGACGCCGTACGGGCCGCCGCCGGCCGCGGCACCATCGTCCTGGAGGCCGTCACCCACGCGCCGGTCACGCCCCGCAGGCGCACGAGCCGGGGGGCCTCGTTCAAGGAGCTCCTCTCGCGCCGGCTGCGCTGGGCCCTCGCGGGCGTCGTCGCGGCCGTGACCGTCCTGGCCGTCGTCTCCTCGATCGTCACCGACGACTCCCCGCCGCACGCCGTGTACATCACCCTGCTCGACCTGTTCGCGATCGCCGAGCCCGCCGTCGAGGAATCCGCCCCCCGCCAGATCCTCCAGCTCCTCACCGGCTTCGTCGGCCTCGCCCTGCTGCCCCTGCTCGTCGCCGGCGCCCTGGAGGCCCTCGGCGCCTACCGCAGCGCCGCCGCGCTGCGCCGGCCGCCGCGCGGCCTCGCCGGACACGTCGTCCTGCTCGGCCTCGGCAAGATCGGCACCCGCGTCCTGGCCCGGCTCCGCGAGCTCGACATCCCCGTGGTGTGCGTGGAGGACGACCCCGACGCCCGGGGCGTCGCGCTCGCCCGGAGCCTGCGCGTCCCCGTCGTCCTCGGCGACGTCACCCAGGAGGGCGTCCTGGAAGCGGCCAAGGTCCACCGCGCGCACGCGCTCCTCGCCCTCACCAGCGCCGACACCATCAACCTGGAGGCCGCCCTCTACGCCCGCACGCTCGCGCCGGAACTCCTCGTCGCCCTGCGCCTGTACGACGACGACTTCGCCACCGCCGTCTACCGCACCCTGCGCGCCGCCCATCCCGACGCGCTCACCCGGAGCCGCAGCGTGTCCACCCTCGCCGCGCCCGCCTTCGCCACCGCCATGATGGGCCGGCAGATCCTCGGCGCCATCCCCGTCGAACGCCGGGTGCTGCTCTTCGCCGCGCTCGACGTCGCCGGACAGCCGCAGCTGGAGGGGCGGACGGTCCGGGAGGCCTTCCGGCCCGGCGCCTGGCGCGTCCTCGCCCTCGACACCACCGCCCCGCAGGCCCGCCGCCCCGACCTCACCGCCGCCCACGACCGCGACGCCCCGCCGGGCCTCCTGTGGGACCTCCACGCCGGCTACGTCCTGCGCCCCGAGGACCGCGTCGTGATCGCCGCGACCCGCGCCGGCCTCGCCGAACTCCTCGAACGGCCCCGTACGTCCGCCTCCGGGCGAGGACTCTGAAGGCGCGGACTCCGAACCGGGAGGCCGGTAACCGCCGCCGTCACACCTCCCGGTCCGGCCAGCCCAGGAAGCGGGCGCCGATGACGGCGGTCTGGAGGGTGTAGCGCTGGCCGGGGTCGCCGGGGTCGGTGCCCGTGAGGCGGTGGACGCGGTCGAGCCGGTACGTCACCGCCCGGACGCTCAGGGAGAGCCGCCGGGCCGTCTCGGCGGCGACGCAGCCGGTGTCGAAGTACGCGGCGAGCGTGTCGATCAGCGGCCGGGCGCCGCCCCGCGTCTCCCGGAGCGGCCCCAGGACGCTGACCACCAGATCGGCCATGGCCTGGCGGTCGCGGGTGAGGACCGGGTAGACGAGGAGGTCGGCGGCGCGCAGGACCGGGTCGTTCAGGCCGAGCCGAGCGGCCAGGTCGAGGGCGTTCAGGGCCTCCTCGTACGAGTGGACGACACCGCCCGGGCCGGAGTGGGCGCGCCCGACGGCGACCTGTCCGCCGTCGGTCGCCGCGTACGCCTGCTTCGCGAAGAAGGACAGCACCTCCGGCTGGTCGGCCGGGGCGACGCAGACGAGGCGTCCCTCCTTCGTGGTGATCAGGATGCGCCGCTGCCCGAACCGGGCCACGAGGGCCGCCTCGACGGTCCGGGTGACGGAGGCGCCGTCCTCGTACGGCTCCCTGCCCTGCGCGACGGCCACCGCGTGCGCGTGGGCGAGCAGCAGGCCGAAGCGCTCGGCGCGCTCGGCGAGCCGCCCGAGGTCGCTCCGCCCGTACAGCAGGTCGTCGATGAACTCGCGCCGGATCGCCTCCTCCTGACGCACCGCCAGGATTCCCGCCCGCTCGTGCCCCTCCGCGAAGGCGTCGACGGCCTGCTCGACGGTGGCGAGGAGGTGGTCGCCCGCGGCGCGGGGCAGCTCCGCCCGCAGCTCCCCGGCGGCCGAGAGGTGCTCCCGTATCAGGGCGCGCAGCCCCAGCCCGGCCTCGGCGGCCCGCTCGCCCCGGGCCCGCAGCGCCTCCAGCTCGTCGCGGGTCAGCCGCCGGCCCGTCGCCGAGGCCTCCACCAGGACCTCCGCGTACCCCTCCAGGTACTCCCCGGACACCACTCGCTCCACCGTCGTCCCCCCACCTTTGTGTCTCACTCGCCCCCTCGACGCACGGGCCCGATCGCGGGCCGGACGCCGCCCCGGGGGCGGTGACCGGCATCAAGGACGCGTCAAGATTGCCGGAAACCGGCAATGCGAACAAGTGCGTGGCCCTGTCACGATGGTTCCACGGAGGGCACGTCCGCCGACGGGATGCCGCGGGCGGGCAGCGAAGGCCGCGCGTCGAAGGTCACGCGTCGAAGGGGGAGGGAAGCATGATGAGTGGACTCCCCGTCGGCGTCCGTTTCCTGGGGTCCCCGGCACGGCGCGGCCCCGCGCGGCCCGCGTCGAAGCTCTTCCCCGACGAACCGTAGCCGTCCCGCAGGACTCCGGTCCGCCGGGCGCGGCCCCTCCACGGCCGGCCGGCGGCAGCGCCCGGACCGGGCGCGGGGTCCCCGCACGGGACGGCTCCACCGCGGCCGTACCTACGCGCTGTCGGCACCGGACGGCACCGCGCCCGCGTCGCCGCGCACCGCCGGACGGGAGTCCCGGCGGCCCGCCGCGCACCGAATCTCCCTCCTACACACGGGGTTTCCCATGGATGCCATCACCCTGGGCATCGGCGTGCTCGTCGCCGTCGTCCTGCTCTTCGTCCTCGTCCTCGTCCTCGTGGTCGGCCGGCTGTTCCGCAAGGTGGAGCAGGGCAAGGCGCTGATCGTCTCGAAGATGCGGAAGGTCGACGTCACCTTCACCGGACAGGTCGTCCTGCCCGTGCTGCACAAGGCCGAGGTCATGGACATCTCGGTCAAGACGATCGAGATCTCCCGCACCGGCCGCGACGGCCTGATCTGCCGGGACAACATCCGCGCCGACATCCGGATCTCCTTCTTCGTCCGGGTCAACAAGACCGTCGAGGACGTCATCAAGGTCGCCCAGGCCATCGGCACCGCCCGCGCCAGCGACAAGGAGACCCTGCAGGAGCTGTTCAACGCCAAGTTCTCCGAGGCCCTCAAGACCGTCGGCAAGCAGCTCGACTTCACCGACCTCTACACCAAGCGCGAGGAACTGCGCTTCCGGATCATCGAGATCATCGGCATCGACCTCAACGGCTACAGCCTGGAGGACGCGGCCATCGACTACCTGGAGCAGACCCCGCTCACCCAGCTCGACCCCGGCAACATCCTCGACGCCCAGGGCATCCGCAAGATCACCGAGCTGACCGCCGCCGAGAACGTGCGCACCAACGAGTTCCGGCAGCACGAGCAGAAGGAGATCACCCGGCAGAACGTCGACGCCCGCGAGGCCATCCTGGAGCTGGAGCGCCGCCGGGCCGACGCCGAGATCAAGCAGAAGCGCGAGATCGACACCGTACGGGCCCGCGAGGAGGCCGAGACCGCCCGGGTGGTGGAGGAGGAGCGGCTGCGGGCGCAGAGCGCCTTCCTGAGGACCGAGGAGCAGCTCGGCGTCCAGCGCGAGAACCAGGCCCGCGAGGTCGCGGTCGCGCAGAAGAACCGCGAGCGGGTCATCGCCGTCGAGAACGAGCGGATCGAGAAGGACCGCCTCCTGGAGGTCATCGCCCGGGACCGGGAGACCGAACTGACCCGCATCTCCGCCGAGAAGGAGGTCGAGGCGGAGCGCCGCGAGATCGCCGAGGTGATCCGCGAGCGGGTCGCCGTGGACCGCACGGTCGCCGAGCAGGAGGAGTCGATCAAGCGGCTGCGGACGGTCGAGGAGGCCGAGCGCACCCGTCAGGCCGTCGTGATCGCCGCCGAGGCCGAGGCCCAGGAGCGGCTGGTCAAGGACATCAAGGCCGCCGAGGCCGCCGAGCAGGCCGCCGTGCACCGGGCCGCCGAGGAGCTCACCCTCGCCGAGGCCCGCAACAAGGCCGCCGACATGGACGCCCGCGCCAAGATCCGCCTCGCCGAGGGCATCCAGGCCGAGGCCGCCGCCGAGGGGCTCGCGGCGGTCCGGGTCCGCGACAAGGAGGCCGACGTCATCGAGAAGGCGGGCCGCGCGGAGGCCGGGGCCACCGAGGCCCGGCTGCGCGCCGAGGCCGCGGGCGCCCGTGAGAAGGCGCTCGCGGAGGCCGACGGCGCCCGGGAGAGGGCCCTCGCCGAGGCCACCGCGATCGGCGAGAAGCTGAAGGCCGAGGCCGCGGGCCTGACGGAGAAGGCGGCGGCGATGGCCGCGCTCGACGAGGCGTCCCGCACGCACGAGGAGTACCGCCTGCGCCTGGAGGCCGAGAAGGAGGTCCGGCTCGCCGGCCTCGACGCGCAGCGCCGGGTCGCCGAGGCGCAGGCCACCGTGCTCGCCACCGGCCTGGAGAACGCCGACATCAACATCGTCGGGGGCGAGTCCGTCTTCCTCGACCGGCTCGTGCAGTCCGTCTCGCTCGGCAGGGCCGTCGACGGCTTCGTCGGCCACTCGGAGACCGCGCAGGCCCTCGCCGGGCCCTGGCTGAACGGCTCGCAGCCCTTCACCGAGGACCTGACGAACGTGCTCGGCTCGCTCTCCGGCTCGGACGTGCGCGACCTCAGCGTCTCGGCGCTGCTCGCCAAGCTCATGAAGTCCGGCGCGCTCGACGGGTACCTGCCGGCCCCGTCCGCGCCGGTCGGGAACGCCGCGCTGAACGGCGCGGCCGAGGACTGACCGCCACGGGGGTGCGGTCGGAACGGGTCCGGTGCCGGCGAACGGGGGAGTGGCCGGCACCGGACCCGCAGTCATCACAGTACAAGGGAGCACAGGGATGAGCGGCGGAATCGACCGGGACACGTACACGGTGCTGCGCGACCGCCTCACCGCGCAGGCCGGCGAACTGGCCCGGCGCGCCGAGGCGCTCAACGCCGCCCGCACCGCCGCCTTCGGCTCCGGCGGGCTCGCCCTCACCGGCACCGACCGCGTCCGCACCGACCGCGCCGGAGTACTTCTGGACGTCGTCGCCGTCGCGGACGACGTCCTGCTGTTCGGCGGTAGCGCGGTCGCCGCGGGCGGTGAGGGGCCGGCGGTCGCCAGGGGTGGCGAGGGGCCGGCGGTCACCAGGGGCAATGTGGGACCGGCGGTTACCAGGGGTGGTGAGGGGCCGGCGGTCGCCGACGTCCTCACCCTGCGCGACCGGGACCTGAACCCGCTGCCCGGGGACGCGGTCCCCGGCCTCCTGGACGACCCCGGCTTCGTCCGCGAGTTCGCCGCGCTGCACCGCTACTTCCGGGGCGCGCGGCTGCTCCGGCTGCGGCGCGTCGAGGACCGGCTCCTCGCCGTCTTCCGGACCGGGGAGAAGGCCGACGACCTGCGGGTGCTGCGCTGGGCCCTCGGGCCGTCCGGCGGGGCGCGGTTCCTCGACGCCCGGGGCGAGCGCGACCACACCTTCCCGCCCGCGCACGACCTCGACTGGGTGGAGAGCACCCGGGACGACCACGTCTCCGGCCGGCACCCCCACATCTCGCTCGGCGGCCGCCTGTACGTCTCCACGACCGGCGGGGCGCTCACCGTGAAGACGGAGAACGACCCCGAGACCGCCGACGGCATCCACACGGAGCCGGTCGACGAGCCGCTGCAGTCCCTCGCCGACGCCGAGGTCGCCCACGCCGTCGTCGGCGCCCTGACCCTGATCCGCGTCCGCCCGTACAAGGAGGAGGTCGTCCGGCACCTCGTCTTCAACGCGCTGACCGGGACCGTCGTCCGGCTCGACGGCATCGGGCAGGCCTGTCTGCGGCTGCCCGGCGACGAGGGCGTCGTCTTCCCCGGCGGCTACTGCCTCTCCTCCGGCGCCGTGAAGACCTTCGACACCGACACCTCGGGGCTCGCCCTCGACCGGACGGTCCGCTCGCCCAACGGCGAGGACCTCCTCTTCGCCTTCCACGCCGAGGCGGAGGGCCGCGGCCTCCTCCTGTCGTACAACCTGATCCGCAAGGAGATCACCACCCCGCTCGCCTGCCGGGGGTACGCGCTGCTCGACGACGGGACGATGGTCGTCCTGCGCGGAGAGTCCGGCGAACCCGGCCGGGTCCACCCGGTGCAGCTCTGGACGACGCCGTACGTCTCCGACACGCACGCGGCCCCCGTGAGCGACGACCCGCTGGCCCGCATCGGCAACGCGGACCTCGTCCGGGGCATCTCCGACTGCCTGTCGATCGCCCGGCAGGCCACCGAACCCACCCCCGCAGGCGAGGTGTACGAGGCGCTCGTCGCCGCCTGCGAGCGGGCCGGCGACGTCCACCACTGGCTGGGGGACCCGGAGACCGGGGACCTGCGCACCCCGCTCGCCGCACTCCGGGCCACCGCGATTCAGGTCCTCGACGAGTTCGCCACCGTCACCACGCTCACCCGGCAGGCCGCCGACGCCCTCGCCGGGGCGGCCGAACGGATCGCCCGGCTCGTCCGGCGCATTCGCGGCGAGACGCCCGCCACGGCGGAGGAGTGGATCTCCCGGATCACCGAACTCCGCCGGAGCCAGGGCCACTTGATCACCCTGAAGGAGATGCGGTACGCCGACGCGGACGCCATCGACGCCCTCGCGGCGGACGTCGAGACCGACATCGCCTCGGCCGGCCGACGGGCCGTCGCCTTCCTCCGGGGCGAGGACGCCTTCGCCGGGCAGCACGCCGAGGCGGAGCGGCTCGCCGCCGAGGCCGGGAAGGTCGCCACCGTCGCGGAGACGGTCCCGGTCGGCGAGCTGATCGACGAGCGCGCCACCGGGCTGCGCACCCTGAGCGAGGTCGTCACCGGGCTCGACATCGGCGACGCCACCGTCCGCACCGCGATCCTGGGCCGCGTCGCGGACGTCCTGGGCGCCCTCAACCGCGCCCGCGCCGTCCTCGCCGCCCGGCGTGCCGAACTCCTCGACCGCGAGGGCCGGGCGGAGTTCACCGCCGAGCTCGCCCTGCTCGGCCAGGCCGTCACCGGCGCGCTCGCCGCCGCCGACACGCCCGGCCACTGCGACGACCAACTCGGCCTCCTGTTCATCCAGTTGGAGAACCTGGAGTCCCGCTTCGCCGAGCACGACGGCTTCCTCGCCGACCTCGCCGAGCGGCGCACCGAGATCCACGACGCCTTCACCGCCCGCAAGCAGTCCCTCCAGGACGCCCGCGCCCGCCGCGCCGAGCGGCTCGCCGGATCGGCGGACCGCGTCCTGGAGGCGATCGCCCGCCGGGCCGCGACCCTGACCGACCTCGATGAGGTGCACACCTACTTCGCCTCCGACCCGATGGTCGCCAAGGTCCGGCGCACCGCCGCCGACCTGCGCGCACTCGACGACCGGGTACGGGCCGAGGAACTGGAGGGCCGGCTCGGCGCCGCCCGCCAGGAGGCCGGGCGCGCGCTGCGCGACCGCACCGAGCTGTTCTCCGACGGCGGCGACACCGTCCGCCTCGGCCGGCACCGGTTCGCCGTCAACCGGCAGGCCCCCGAACTCACCCTCGTCCCGTACGGGGACACCCTCGCCCTCGCCCTCACCGGGACCGACTACCGCGCGCCCGTCACCGACCCGGACTTCGCCGCGACCCGTCCGTTCTGGGACCGGACCCTGCCCTCCGAGTCGCCCGCGGTCTACCGGGCCGAGCACCTGGCCGCCCGGCTGCTCGCCGAGCACGGCGCGGACGGACTGTCGGACGCCGACCTCCCCGCCCTGACCCGGTCCGCCGCCGAAGCCTCCTACGACGAGGGGTACGAGCGCGGGGTCCACGACCACGACGCGGCGGCGATCCTGGAGACGCTCCTCGGCCTCCACGAGGGGGCCGGACCGCTGCGGTACCCGGCGGCGGCGCGGGCCGCCGCCCAGCTCTTCTGGGCCCACACCGCCGCCGACGACGCCCGCGACCGGTGGACCCGCGCCGCGGTCTCGCTGACCCGCGCCCGCGACCTCTTCGGCGCCGCGTCGGCCGTCCGGGGGCTGCGCGACGAACTGGCCGGGGAGATCGGCGACGCGACCGCCGCCGAGTACCTGATCGAGGAGCTCGCCGCCGCCCCGCCCGGCTTCGCCGTCTCGGCGGAGGCCCGCACCCTGCTCGCCGCGTTCCGCCGTACGGTCGGGAGTTCCGCGTACGACGACGCCCTCGCCGGACTCACGGACCTCGGCGCGCGACGCCGCCTCGTCGAGGCCTGGCTCACCGCCTACGCCTCAGCCTCCGTCTCCGTCTCCGCCTCAGGCGAGCCGCTCGACGGCGAAGGGCTCGACGGGGAAGGACTCGACGGCGGAGGGCCCGACGGGGGAGTCCTCGCCGAGGCCGTCGCCGTCGAACTCTGCCCCGGCCTCGAACGGTACGAGGTCGACGCCCCGACCACCGCGACGGTCACCGGCCTCCTGGGCGCCCATCCCCGCGTACGCCACCGCGCGCTGGAGGTGAGGCTCGACGAATTCATTTCCAGGACGAGCGAGTTCGCTGCCGTCGACGTGCCCGCCTTCCGTGCCTACCAGCGGCGCAGGGCGGAGCTCGTCGCGGCCGGGCGCGCCCGGCTCCGCATCGACGAGTACCGCCCCCGGGTCATGTCCTCCTTCGTCCGCAACCGGCTCGTCGACGAGGTCTACCTGCCGCTCGTCGGCGACAGCCTCGCCAAGCAGCTCGGCGCCACCGGGGACGCCAGGCGCACCGACTCCCACGGCCTGCTGCTGCTCCTCTCCCCGCCCGGCTACGGCAAGACCACCCTCGTCGAGTACGTCGCCGACCGCCTCGGCCTGCTCCTCGTCAAGGTCGACGGACCGGCCCTCGGACGGCGGACGGTCTCCCTCGACCCCGCCGAGGCGCCCGACGCCACCGCCCGCCGCGAGCTGGAGAAGATCGCCTTCGCGCTGGAGGCCGGCAACAACGTCCTGCTGTACGTGGACGACATCCAGCACGTCTCGCCGGAGTTCCTGCAGAAGTTCATCCCGCTCTGCGACGCCACCCGCACCCTGAACGGGCACGACCTGCGGGGCAAGCGCTTCGCCGTCTGCATGGCCGGCAACCCGTACACCGAGTCCGGACGGGCCTTCCGGGTGCCCGACATGCTCGCCAACCGGGCCGACGTGTGGAACCTCGGCGACGTCCTGACCGGCAAGGAGGACGCCTTCGCGCTCAGCTTCGTCGAGAACGCCCTCACCTCCCACCCGGTCCTCGCCCCGCTCGCCGGACGCGACCGGGCCGACCTGGAGCTGCTCGTCCGCCTCGCGGCCGGCGACCCGACCGCGCGCCGCGACCGGCTCGCCCACCCGTACGCCCCGGCCGAACTGGAGCGGATCCTCGCCGTCCTCGGCCGGCTCCTCACGGCCCGCGGGACGGTCCTCGCCGTCAACGAGGAGTACATCGCCTCCGCCGCCCGGGACGACGCCGCCCGCACCGCGCCGCCGTTCCGGCTCCAGGGCTCGTACCGCACCATGAACAGGATCGCGGCCCGGATCTCGCCCGCCATGAACGACGCCGAGCTGGCCGCCGTGATCGACGACCACTACACCGCCGAGGCCCGCACCCTCACCACCGGGGCCGAGGCCGACCTCCTCCGGCTCGCCGAACTCCGGGGCACCCTCACCCCGGAGCAGGCCGCGCGCCGGGACGAGGTGTCCGCCGCGTACGTCCGCGCGCGGGCGCTCGGCGGCTCCGGGGACGACCCCCTCGCCCGCGCGGTCGCGGCCCTCGGACTGCTCGCCGACCGCGTCGCCGCCGTCGAGGCGGCGATCGACCGCGTGGCGGACCCCAGGCACCTGCTGCGGGCACCGCGCCACGGATGAGAGGGGCCGTCACATGAGCGGGGCCGTCACATGAGGAGCGCGCCCGGGTCCCGGACCAGCGGGGCCGTGCCGATCGAGTTGCTCACGTTGAAGGTGACGCTCCCCGCCCGGTAGCGGTCCTCGGTCCACTCGATGGGGCGGCCGCCCGGATCGCTGGTGAGGTGGCGCTGCCGGAGCAGGGGACTGCCCCGGCGGACGCGGAGCAGCCGGGCGTCGTCGCTGCCGGCGGGCACGGCGTCGATGAGGTGCTCGCCGTAGTGGGCGACGATCCCGGCCTCCTCGGCCATGCTGTCCATGATCGAGGCGCAGTCCACCGGCAGGGCCTCGACCGCGGGGGCGACCCAGGCCGCGTACGCGGTGCGCTCCACCATCACCGGCTCGCCGTCCAGGCACCGCAGCCGCAGCACGTCGAGGACCCCGGCCCCCTCCGGCAGGACGAGGCGGCGCGCCTCCTCGGGGGTGGCGGGGCGGCGCTCGCGGTGCAGGAAGCGGCTCGTGGCCCGGTAGCCCATGGCCCGCGCCCACTGGGCGAAGCTGTGCAACTCGGCGAAGCTGTGCCGGCGTTCGCGGCGGAGCACGATGCGGCGGGCGCCCTGCCGGGAGCCGATGAGCCCCTCCGAGGTGAGGAGGGCGACGGCCTGGCGCACGGTGCCGCGCGAGGCGGACCAGCGGTCGGCGAGGTCGCTCTCGGACGGCAGCCGGGCGCCGACGGGGTACTCGCCGCTGAGGATCGAGCGGCGGAGTCCCTCCGCGATCTCCACGTAGAGCGCCGTCACGGCCTCCCCCTCTCGCGCGCATGACTGTGCACACCCGGTCACGGCGTGCACCGTCCTTCCGTCCACCCTAACCCGAGGTGCGGACGCGGGGCGGCTCGCCGGGGCGCTCCAACTCCACCGCGTTCACCTGGGGTTCACCGCCACCGGCTCTTCCGGGAGGCGTGGGGGAGCCGTCACGCGCCGTTCACCCGCCGGACAGGAGGTGCGGGCGAACTAGGGGCGTCTTGTCCAGACAAGTTTCACCCTCGCTCCTGGGAGAACCCGTGCACAGAACCCCCGCCCGCGGTGTCGCCGTCCTGCTCGGCGCCGTCGTCCTCACCACCGTCACCGCCTGCGGCGCCGCCCCCGAGGGCGGGGCCGGCGGCAAGGGCGGCGGCGCGAAGGCCGCCACCGCGGCCTCCGCCGAGGACTTCGGCGGCTTGGACGCCCTCACCGCGGCGGCCAGGAAGGAGGGCGCGCTCCACGTCATCGCGCTGCCGCCGGACTGGGCCAACTACGGCGAGCTGATCAAGGCGTTCGAGACGAAGTACGGCATCGAGGTGGAGAGTGAGAACCCGGACGCCTCCAGCGCCGACGAGATCGCCGCCGTCAAGTCCCGCAAGGGCCAGAAGCGCGCCCCCGACGTCCTCGACCTCGGCATCGCCTTCGCCCGCAGCGGCGCCGAGGAGGGCCTCTTCGCCCCGTACGAGGTCGAGGCCTGGGACAGGATCCCCGCCGGCCAGAAGGACGAGGCCGGCCGCTGGTACAACGACTACGGCGGCTACGTCTCCATCGGCTGCGACGCGAAGCGGATCCCGAACTGCCCGACGACCTTCGCCGACCTCCTCAAGCCCGAGTACAAGGGCAAGGTCGCCCTCAACGGCAACCCGACCAAGTCCGGCTCGGCCTTCGGCGGCGTCTACGCGGCCGCCCTCGCCAACAAGGGCTCCTTCGCCGACATCCAGCCCGGCATCGACTTCTTCGGCGAGCTGAAGAAGAGCGGCAACTTCATCCCCGTCGAGTCCACCCCGGCCACGGTCGAGAAGGGCGAGACGCCCATCAGCATCGACTGGGACTACCTCAACGCCGGCTACGCCGACCAGTTCCGGTCCAAGGGCGTCGACTGGAAGGTCGCCGTCCCCACCGACGGCGTCTACGCCCAGTACTACTCCCAGGCCATCAACAAGGACGCCCCCCACCCGGCGGCCGCCCGCCTGTGGATGGAGTTCCTCTACAGCACCGAGGGCCAGAACCTCTGGCTCAAGGGGTACGCCCGCCCCGTCCTGCTCCCGGCCATGACCGCCGACGGCACCGCCGACAAGACCTTCGTCGCCAAGCTCCCCAAGGTCGGGGGCACCCCCTCCTTCCCGGCCTCCGCCGAACTCGACAAGGCCAAGGCCACCCTCGCCGAGAAGTGGGACAAGGCCGTCTCCTGATGTCCTCCGCCCCCTCCACCCCCACCACGGGAGCCGCCGCCACGCCGCAGGCCGCCCCCGCCACGGGAACCGCCGGCGGCACCCGCCGCCGGCGGCGCGGCCCCCGCACCTGGCTCGCCGCCCTCCCGCTGATCGCCTTCACCTCCCTCTGCTTCGGGCTCCCGCTCGGCGCCCTGGTGTACGGGGCCGTGACCCGCACCGACCCGGCCACCGGCGCCACGACCGCGACCGGCGAACACCTGGGCCGCTCCCTCCAGGGCCCCTACCTGGGCTCCCTGATCGGCAGCGTCCAGCTCTCCGCCCTCACCGCGCTCCTCGGCACCGTCCTCGGCGTCCTCATCGCCCAGGCCGTCGTCACCTCCCGCTCCCGGGCCCTGCGCGGCGCGGTCCTCACCGCCTCCGGCGTCCTCGCCAACTTCGGCGGCGTCCCCCTGGCGTTCGCGTTCATCGCGACCCTCGGCATCTCCGGCGTCGTCACGCAGCTCGCCGACCTCACCTCCCTCGGCTGGAACCTGTACTCGTTCACCGGCCTCACCGTCGTCTACCTGTACTTCCTCGTCCCGCTGATGGTCCTGGTGACCGTCCCCGCCCTCGACGGCCTGCGGCCCCAGTGGCGCGAGGCCGCGCGGAACGCGGGCGCCGGCGCCTGGCAGTACTGGCGCCACGTGGCCCTCCCGGTCCTCGCGCCCTCGCTGCTCGGCGGGTTCGTGCTGCTCTTCGGCAGCGCCTTCGCCGCCCACGCGACGGCCGCCGCGCTCGTCGGCGGATCCGTCCCCCTGGTCACCCTGAAGATCGCCGACGCGCTCTCCGGGAACGTCCTGGTCGGCCAGGAGAACGTCGCCCTCGCCCTCGGCCTCGACATGATCCTCGTCGCCGGGCTCGTCATGGCCGTCTACCTCCCCCTCCAGCGCAGGAGCGCCCGATGGCTGCGATGACCCCCACCGCCCCGGACACCGCGCCGGAGACCACTGCGGAGACCGGGGTGCGGACGGACCGGACCGCCGCTCCCGTACGGAGCCCCCGCCGGCGCCCCCGCGTGTGGCGCGGACTCGTCCTCGGCCTCGGCGGCGCGTACTTCCTGGTCCCGCTGATCGCCTCGTTCGTGTTCACGGTCCACACCCCCGGCCAGGGCGTCTCCTTCGCCGCGTACACCGAACTCCTCGGCGCCGAGGGCTTCCTGAGCAGCCTGACGCTCTCCCTCGGCCTCGCCGCCGCCACGATCGCGCTGTCCCTGTTGCTCGCCGTGCCCGCCCTGGTGGCCGTACGTCTCGGCGCGCCCCGGCTGCGCCCGGTGATCGAGGTGCTGTGCACGCTGCCGCTCGTGGTGCCGCCGATCGCCCTGGTCACCGGCATCAGCACGGTCCTGCGCTGGGGCCCCGACCACCTCGCGCGGACCCCGCTCTACCAGACGTTCCTCGCCGTCCAGAACGAGGACTTCCCCGTCGTCCTGGTCCTCGCGTACACCGTCATGGCCCTGCCGTTCGTGTACCGCTCCCTCGACGCCGGACTGCGCGCCGTCGACGTCCCGACCCTCGTCGAGGCCGCCCGCAACTGCGGCGCGAGCCGGACGTACGTGATGGTCCGCGTGATCCTGCCCAACCTGCGCTCCTCGCTCGCGGGCGCCGCCTTCCTCACCCTCGCCCTGGTCCTCGGCGAGTTCACCGTCGCCTCGCTCCTCGGCTTCCGTCCTTTCGCGGTGTGGATCGTCTCCATCTCCGGCGCCCAGGCCCGCATGTCGGTGGCCGTCTCGCTGCTCAGCCTGCTCGTCACCTGGGCCCTGCTGCTCGTCCTGTCCCGGGCGGGGACGACGCCGACCGGCGCCCCCGCCCCCCGTACCTCCCGCCGCACCGTCCGCAAGGAGTCCTGACCCACCATGTCCTCAGCACCAGCGGAACGGACGGAGACCGCGGCCGTCACCGGGGCCCGCGTCGAATTCCGCGGCCTGCGCCGTTCGTTCGGCCCCACCACCGCCCTCGACGGACTCGACCTGACGGTGGAGCCGGGCGAACTCCTCGCCCTGCTCGGCCCGTCGGGCTGCGGCAAGACCACCGCGCTCCGCGTCCTCGCCGGCTTCGAGCGACCCGACGCGGGCGAGGTCCTCGTCGACGGCGCCGACGTCACCCACGTGCCGGCCAACCGCCGTGACGCCGGCATGGTCTTCCAGTCGTACAGCCTCTTCCCCCACCTCACCGCCCGCGACAACGTCGCCTTCGGCCTGCGCGTACGGAAGGTCGGGGCGGCCGAGCGGCGCGCCCGCGCCGCCGAACTCCTGGACCTGGTGGGCCTGCCGCAGCACGGCGACCGCTACCCGCACCAGATGTCGGGCGGCCAGCAGCAGCGCGTGGCCCTCGCCCGCGCCCTCGCCCTGCGCCCCCGCGTCCTGCTCCTCGACGAGCCGCTCTCCGCGCTCGACGCCAAGGTCCGCCTCAGCCTGCGGGAGGAGATCCGGCGGCTCCAGCTCGACCTCGGCATCACCACGGTCTTCGT
The DNA here is from genome assembly GCF_044749825.1 of Streptomyces sp. NPDC088915. Classification (NCBI taxonomy): domain Bacteria; kingdom Bacillati; phylum Actinomycetota; class Actinomycetes; order Kitasatosporales; family Streptomycetaceae; genus Streptomyces; species Streptomyces sp. NPDC088915. The sequence goes on along the minus strand of NZ_JBIVIR010000022.1, from coordinate 34,440 downwards.
CACCCACGACCAGGAGGAGGCGCTGTCCATGGCGGACCGCGTCGCCGTCCTCAACGCCGGACGCCTCGAACAGTGCGCGCCTCCCGCCGAGTTGTACCGGCGCCCCGCGACCGCGTTCGTCGCCGCGTTCGTCGGCACCATGAACCGGCTGCCGGGCCGCCTCGTGGACCCCGGTCTCGTCGAGGTCGCGGGCGTCCGGCTGCCCGTCGACGGCGAGGCGCCGAAGGGGCCCGGGGTCGACGTGCTCGTCCGCCCCGAGAACCTCACCGTGACCGAGGCCCCCGACGGCGACGCGACGGTGGTCTCCACCTCCTTCCTCGGCCCGGTCACCCGCGTCCACCTCGACCGCGCCGGCACGCCGGTCAAGGCCGACCTGCCGTCGCGGGACGCCGGAGCGCTCGCCCCGGGCGTGCGCGTCGCCCTCGGCGCCGTCCCCCACCCCGCCCTCGTCGTGGCCCGGGAGGCGACCGGTGGGTGAACTCGCCGCGGTCCTCTTCGACATGGACGGCACCCTCGTCGACACCGAGACCCTCTGGTGGGACGCCACGGAGGAGGTCGCCGCCCGGCTCGGCCACCGCCTGACGGCCGCCGACGCCCCCGAGGTCGTCGGCCGCGCCGTCGAGGACACCGCCGCCCACCTCGTACGGGCCACGGGCATGTCGGGCACGGCCGGGGTCGCCTCCGCGCTCACCACCGCGTTCCGGCGGCGCGTCGACGCGGGCGCGCCGCTGCGCCCGGGGGCGGGACGGCTGCTCGCCGAACTGGAGCGCGCGGGCGTGCCGTTCGCCCTGGTGAGCGCGTCCCCCCGGTCGGTGGTCGACTCGGTGACCGGCGGCGCGCTCGCCCACGTCCCGTTCGCCTTCACCCTCTCGGCCGACGACACCGACCGTACGAAGCCGCACCCCGACCCGTACCGAACGGCCGCCCACCGCCTGGGAGTTCCGGTCGGGTCCTGCGTGGCCGTCGAGGACTCGCCGGACGGAGCCGCCTCGGCCGACGCGGCGGGCTGCGTCGTCCTGGTCGTCCCCTCCCTGCTCCCGGTGGAGGCGGGACCGGGGCGGGTCTTCGCGGAGAGCCTGGAGCAGGTCTCCCTCGACACCCTGCGCGGCCACGCGCGGCACGGCCGCTCCCCGGCCGTCAGCCCGCCCAGCGTCCCGACATGAAGGTGACCGCCAGGACGGTGCTCAGCGGCGCGACCAGGCACAGGTAGGCGAGCGCGACCCACCGCCGGCGCACGCTCCAGACGGCCAGGCCGACCCACAGCGGCCACCACAGGAGGGTGCTGCGGGCCACGGACATGTACCAGTACGAGGTGCCGAGCGCCCACAGCGTCAGCGCGATGTACACGGCCTCCGGCCAGCGGCGCCGCACGACGAGGACGGCGAGCAGCACCAGGCCGAGCACCATGGCGAGGAGGTCGGCCTGGAACTGGGCGGCGTAGCCGGTGGCCTGGGTGTGGTCGAAGGCCTCGTGCCAGGTCTGCGACCAGGCCTCCCAGGGGACGCGGAAGCGGCGGTACCAGCCGCGCTCCTGCGCGTGCTTCCACGCCATGGGGTCGCCGGTCCGCCCGTACAGGTAGCCGAAGTAGAGGAGCGCGGACAGACCGGGGAGGACGAGCCAGGCGGCGTCGCGCTTCCGGCCCGCCCCTTCGTCCCGCCGCGTCGTCAGGGTCGTCAGGAAGAGGACGACGAGCGCGGCGGCGAGGAAGAGCCCGCTGATGCGGACGGTGGTGGCGCCGGCGGCGAGCACCGAGGCGAGGAGCCACCGCTGCCGCCGGGCCGCGAGCCAGGCGGGCAGGGCGAGGGCCAGGAAGAGGGCCTCGCTGTACCCGGCGGCCAGGAAGACCGCGCAGGGCGACACCAGGAGGAAGAGCACGGCGCGGCCGCCCGCGCGGGAGCCGGGCAGGTGGAGCGCGGCGATCCGGGCGAGGGCCACGGCGGCGACGGCCCCGGCGACGAACGAGACGAGCAGCCCGGCGGCGGTCCAGTGGGGCACGAGGACGTGCACGGCCCGCAGGACCAGGGGGAGGCCGGGGAAGAACGCCTCCCGGTTGTCCCCCTCGCCCGGCTCCCCGGGGAAGTACCCGTCCCTGGCTATGTTCAGGAAGTGCCCCCAGTCCCAGTGCTCGAAGGACGCGAGGACCGGCTCGGGCACCCGGGCGTCACCGGACGCCGGGAACAGCCAGCGGGTGCAGTACGCGGTCGTCCACACGGCCACCCGCGTCAGCAGGTACAGCCACAGGACCTCGCGGTCGGCGGGGCGGAGCCGGGAGGGCACGGCTCCGGACGGGGCTTCCGCGCGGACCGGGCGCACGACGGGATCCGCCCGGACGGGGGCGCGCCGGGGGGAGGGGGGTGCCGAGAGCGGCATGGGTGAGGTCTCTCCGTGAGGACGCGGGTGCGCGGGTACGCACGCGTGCGTGGGCACGCCCGTGGGGCGGTACGCGCGGGCGCGGGGGTACGGGGAAGGGCGGGGCGGCCCGGTCGGTGCGGGGCCGCCCCGGGAGCACGGACGCGGAGCCGGCCGGTCGAGTGGCAGGCCGGGCGTGTCCGGGAAAGGGGGAGGGGCGGGCGGGTCAGCCCTGCGGCGGAGTCGTCGTCGCCATGGTCGTCGCCGTCGCCGGCGGGGTCGTCGGCGGGGGCACCGATGGCGTCGTCGTCCGGCCGGAGGTCGTCGGCGGGCGGGTCCGCCGTCCGTCCGTCGTCGCGCTGCCGGCGGCCGGCGGAGTGGCCTCCTCCGTCTCCTGGGGCAGGGGCCCGGGGCGGACGGAGGGGCTGGGCCCAGGCTCGGGCACGGAGGGGCTCGTCGCCGGCAGGGCGGGTCCGGCGGGGCCGGGGGCGAGCGAGGCGGCCGTGGCCACGCCGAGGACGGCGACGAAGCCCGCCGTGACCGTGGCGAGGGCCACCCGGCGCCGCCGGGCCCGCCGGCCCCGTTCGACGACCTGGGCGACCGGGAGCGTCGTGGCCTCCCGGCTGCCGTGGTCGGCGGCGGCCCGGAACAGGGCCCTCAGGGAGGGATCGGTGGGGTCGTTCACCGGGATCCGGCCTCCTGTTCGGTGTCCTTGAGCCGGTCGGCGAGGGCGGCGCGCCCCCGGCCGAGGTGCGTCTTGACGGTGCTGGCGGACAGCCCGGTCTCGCCCGCGATCTGCTCGACGGTGAGGTCGCACAGGTAGTGCAGGGCGACGGTGCGCCGCTGCTGGGCGGGCAGGGTCCGCAGGGCGTCGACCAGGACCACGTGCTCCGGCCCCGGCCCGGCCGCGTGGGGCGGGGCCGACCGCCGGCTCCAGGCGTCGGCCGTACGCCTCCGGAAGCGCCACCGGCTCACGGCGAGGCGCCAGGCGACCGTGCGGATCCACGCCTCCGGTCCGCTGTCGCCGTCCAGCTGGCGCCGCCGGTTCCAGCCCTTGATGAACGCCTCCTGGACAACGTCTTCAGCCTCCTGCAGATCGCCGAGCATGACGTAGAGCTGCCCGGTGAGCCGCCCGACCGACTGGACGTAGAACGCTTCGAACTCTTCGACGGTCAACGGCAACTCCCGGGTCTCTCGCTTCACCGGGCATACGCCCGGCACGGCCTCGACGGTCGACACCGTTTCCGAAGAAGGCACGTGAGCCCCGTCACACCAGGGGGCGGCGCGGTCGTTCGCCGACCGTCGACCTTAGAGGACGCTCCCGCGGCACGGCCGTTCCCCGGGTCGCGCACGGCGGACCTGTGCGGTGCGGTGACCGCCTTGAGGGCGGCCCTGCCGACGCAGGGCGTCCAGGAGCCGCGCTGATCACGGGCGAGTACTGCGACTCCGACACCGCGCACCCGGAGAAGGGCCGCGTCGGCGCGCTCTCCGTCGACGGCGCCACGGGTCTGCTCCGGGAGACCGGCGGAAGGGTCGCCGCGACCTCGGCGTACCACCTGCCCCGCGACCTCACCCAGGGCGCCGCCCGGTACGACGGGACGTACTGCTTCGACCGCAGCTGCCTCGGCAACGGCGGAAGCCTGCGCCGGGCCACCGTCACCGGCGGCCGTCCGGTGGACCTCGGGAGCGACGTCACCAACGCGGTGGGCCGCAAGGACCTGTACGTCGAGCACGGTCAGAGCGTGCCCGGCGGCGGCACCCGGTACCTCTGGTCGCCGACCGAACACCGCGCGGACACCACGGCGGGCTGCACCGACGCGGGCTCCCCGTGCGGCCGGGCGGTCCACGCCCACCGGCTGAGCGACGTCCTGGCCCGCCCGTAGCGGGTCTCGGGTGTTCCGGCGGGTCCTACCCGCCGGACGCCGGAGACCGCACGAGGCCGTCCCGGGTGGCGTGCAGGCCGCGCCACTCCCGGGGAGAGACGCCGTAGGCGGCGCGAAAGGCCCGGCTGAAGTGGGCGGGGCTGACGAAGCCCCACCTCTGGGCCACGGCCGCCACGGTGGGGGCCGTCCCGCCGCGGCGGGCCAGCTCACGGCCGCACTCCTCCAGGCGCCGCTGCTTGACGAGCCGGCCGACGGTGGTCCCCTCGCCCTCGAACAGCCGGTGCAGGTACCGGACGGAGATCCGGTGCTCCCGCGCGATGCGCTCCGGGGACAGGTCCGGGTCGCCCAGGTTCCTGTTGATGTGGTCGAGGACGCGCATCATCAGCCGGTTCCGCGCGTCCGCGTCGGTGTCCTCCGGCCGGGCCCGTTCGGTGATCAGGGTGGCGAACAGGTCGACCACGTGGCCGGCCAGCCAGTTCGCGACGGCCGGCGGGTGCTCGTCGGCCGGGGAGGAGGCCAGGGCGGCCAGGAACGGGAACAGCGTCGCGCCGAAGCCGTCCCCGGTGCCGACGGCCCGGCCGGTGGCCTGCCGGAGGTCGTGGTCCGACACGCCGAGCGCGTGGCGCGGGAACTGGAAGACGTGCAGGGCGAACCGCTGCGGATGGTCGAAGGAGTACGGCCGGGCCGTGTCGTACACCACCAGGTCGCCCGCACCCATCTCGGCCCGGCGGCCGTCCTGGACGAAGACGGCCGTGCCGGACACCTGGACGCCGACCGCCACCGGCGCCCCGGACGCCCCGGACGAACCGGACGTCCCGGACGCCCCGGCGATCGGTGCCGGCGTACGGCTGGTCCGTCCCGCGTCGGCCTCCAGGGTGGAGACCCGCAGGTACCCGAGGCGGTCGGTGGTGATCCGGCCGTCGAACGGGCCGTCGCCCCGGGGGGTGACCGTCACCGGCACCAGTGTCCTGCTCACCGCGTCGTTCCAGTACGCGACCTTGTCCCGGTCGGGCACCGAGGCGGTCGTCAACACCGGGCTCATATCGACCTCCGGTCGGGGGAAGGGGGAAGGGGATGGGGGGCCGCGGCCGACGGACCACTTCGGTGGTCCCGGCGCCTGCCCGCACCACACAGCCAAGCAGCGGGCCTTTTCCGCCTCCAGGCAGAACCACAGGCAGGAATGCCGGAGGCCGGGGCACACTCCGGAACCCCCGCTCGGGCAGGATGGGCACATTGTTCGCATCGGGGGGCAGTGGAGGAATGAGCGGGTGACCGGAGCAGGTCTGGACTTCGGGGCGCTGTTGCGGCGGTTGCGCCTGGACGCGTCGCTGACCCTGGAGGCGTTGGCGGAGGCGTCGGGGGTGAGCGTCCGCGGGATCGGGGACCTGGAGCGGGGACGGGTCGCGACTCCCCAGCGCAGGACGGTGGCCGCGCTCGCGGACGGACTGCGGCTGGACGGGGCGGAGCGGGAGCGGTTGCTCGCCGTCGCCCGGGTCGGCCGCAGTCCCCGCCCGCGCCCGGCGGGGCTGCACGCCTTCCCCCGCGGCATCGACGACTTCGTGGGCCGCGAGGCGGAGCTGGCGCGGCTGAGGGCGCTGACCGAGCAGGAGACCGCGGGGATACCGGTGGTGGTGGCGGTGTCCGGGCCGCCCGGCGCGGGCAAGACCACCCTGGCGCTGCGCGCCGCCCACGACCTGGCCGGGCGCTTCCCGGACGGGCAGCTCATGTTCGACCTGCGGGGCACGGACGACAACGCGCCGGACGCGGCCGAACTCCTGCTCCGCGTCCTGAAGGCGCTGGGGGTGGCCGACCGGGACCTGGCCATGGCCGGTCCGCAGGGGCACCCGGAGTTGTGCCGGCGGGTGCTGGCCGAGCAGCGGTGTCTGCTGGTCCTCGACAACGCCCGCGACGAGGCCCAGGTGCGTCCGCTGCTCCCGGGCGCGGGCGCGGGGATGGTGGTGGTCACCAGCCGGAGGATGCTCACCGGCCTGGAGAGCGTCCACCGCCTGCCCCTCGGCGAGCTCTCCCCGGCCGAGGCCGCCGTCTTCCTGACCGCCCTGGTGGGACGGGACCGCGCGGAGGCGGAACCGGGCGCGCTGGCCGAGGTGGCCGGCCACTGCGGGCACCTGCCGCTGGCCCTGCGGGTGGCGGGCAACTGGCTGGCCACGCGCACCGGCTGGACGGTGCGCCGCCTCGCCGACCGCCTCGCGCTCGAAGAGCGCCGCCTGGACGCCCTGGCCGCCGGCGACCTCCGCCTGTCGGCGGCCTTCGACCTGTCCTACCGCCAGCTCACGCCCACGGCCGCGCGCATGTTCCGGCTGCTGTCCCTGGTCGACGGGCCCGACGCCGGCGTCGCCGGCGCCGCCCGGCTGACCGGGCAGTCGCCGTTCGACGCGGAGGACACCCTCGAAGAACTCGTCGAGACCGGTCTCCTGGGCGCGGACCGGGACCGCTACCGCTTCCACGACCTGCTGCGCCTGTACGCCCGCGACCGGCTGCGGACCGAGGAGCCGGCCGGGGCGGCCGAGGCCGCCCGGACGGCGCTGCACCGCTGGCTCCTCGAAACCACCGTCATGGCCGGCCGCTGGTACGAGCCCGACCACGGTGCCCCGCCCGCCACCTGGCAGGGCACCGTCGACCTGTCCACCGCCGAGCACGCCCGCCGGTGGCTCCGGGTCGAGGGCGTCAACTGGCTGGCCGCCCTGCGCGCGGCCGCCGCCGCGGGGGACCACGCCGTCGTGGTGGAGGTCGCCGAGGCGCTGCACTGGTTCTCCGACCAGTGGATCTTCTGGGGGCACTGGCCCGAGGTCTTCGCCACCGCCGCCCGCTGCGCCCAGGCCCTCGGCGACCCCCTCCTGGAGGCCACCCACCTCAACTACCACGCCTGGGCCCTGCTCGTCTGCGAAGGCCGCCACCACGACAGTCTCGACCGCTCGGCCCGGGCCCTCGCCGCGGCCGTGCGCGCCGGCGACCTCCCCCAGCAGGGATGGGCCCACAAGTACACCGCCTGGGCCTTCAGGCTGCTCGGCGACTACGCGGCGGCGGCGCGGCACAACGGTGAGGCGGCCACCCTCTTCGAGGCCGCCGGCGACCTCCACGGCGCGCTCCAGTGCAGGGTCGAGCACGATCAGATCCTGGTGGACGGGGGGCGGCACGAGGAGTCCGTCGCGGAGATCCTGGACACGCTCTCCTTCCTCGACCAGGCCGGCGACCGCATCGAACCGCACATCGCCGACTTCACCCGCACGAACCTGCGGGTGCTCATCGGTGGGGCCCACGCCCACCTCGAGAACTGGTCCGAGGCCGCCGAGCACCTGCGCGTCGCCGTGGAGCTCTGCCGTGCCAGTGGCAACGCGGCCATGGAGAGCCGTGCCCTGGTCCACCTCGGCAACGGCCTGCTGGCCGCCGGGGACCGCGCCGGGGCCCGGGACGCCTTCTCCCGGTGCCTCGCCCTCGGCACCGCGGCCGACCCCCAGCGCCTCACCGAGGCGCGGGAACGCCTCGCCGAAGCGGACGTCCGGTGAACCGCCCGTACCGCGTCCTGCGGATCAGGCCCCGGGGGAGGCGTCCCGTACGGGGTGCTTGCTCAGGATCGACACCCGGTTGAACGCGTTGATGGTGATCGCCACCCAGATCACGGCGGAGATCTCGTCGTCGGTGAGGGTCCGGCGGGCGTCGTCGTAGGCGCGCTCCTGCGCGAGGGCGTCGGCGGGACGGGTGGTGGCCTCGGCGAGGGCGAGCGCCGCGCGCTCGTGCGCGGTGAAGAGCTCGGTGTCGCGCCAAGCGGCGAGCACGCCGAGGCGGCGGGTCGTCTCGCCGGCGCGCAGGGCGGCCCGGGTGTGCACGTCGAGGCAGGAGGCGCAGCCGTTGATCTGGGACACCCGGAGGTTGACGAGCTCCACCAGGATCCGGTCGAGCCCCGCGTCGGCGGCCGTCGCGCGGACCGCCTCGGCCGTCCGGACCAGGGCGTGGTAGGCCTGGGGGCTCTGCTTGTCGAGGTAGACCCGCCCGGCTGTGGGGGTTCCCGCCGTATCGCTCACCGCGTACTCCGTCCTCGGGGCCTTCCGCGGCTGCGGAAGCTATCATCGTCCATTATTGTTTAAAATGAAACTACACGTTTCCGGAGGGGGACGAGAATGAGCGACAAGACGGGGACGGGGTCCGGGGCGGTCGGGTCCGGCGCCATCGGAGCCGGGGCCGTCGGGGCCGGGTCCATTGGGGCCGGGGCCGTCGGGACCGAGGTCGAGGTGCTGTCCGCGCGGGACGTCCCCCTGGGCGGCCCACGGGCGATGACCGTACGGCGCACGCTCCCGCAGCGGGCCCGTACCCTCATCGGCGCCTGGTGCTTCGCCGACCACTACGGCCCCGACGACGTCGCGGAGTCCGGCGGCATGGACGTGGCGCCGCACCCGCACATCGGCCTCCAGACCGTGAGCTGGCTGTTCAGCGGCGAGATCGAGCACCGCGACAGCCTGGGCAGCCACGCGCTCGTACGCCCCGGCGAGCTCAACCTCATGACGGGTGGTCACGGCATCAGCCATTCCGAGGTCTCCACCGCCCGTACGACGGTCCTGCACGGCGTACAGCTGTGGGTCGCCCTCCCCGGAGAGCACCGGGACACCGCCCGCGACTTCCAGCACTACGCCCCCGGGACCGTCCGCCTCGACGGGGCGGACGTCAGGATCTTCCTCGGCTCCCTGGCCGGCGAGACCTCCCCGGTACGGACCTTCACCCCGCTGCTCGGCGCCGAGATCCTCCTCGACCCGGGCGCGACCGTCACCCTCCCCACGGACCCCGCCTTCGAACACGGCCTGCTCGTCGACGAAGGAGAGGTCCGCCTGGCCGGCACCCTCCTGCACCCGGCCGAACTGGGCTACACGGCCCCCGGCCCGGACGCCCTCACCCTGACGAACGAGTCGACCGTCCCGGCCCGCACGGTCCTCCTCGGCGGGCCGCCGTTCGGGGAGGAGATCGTCATGTGGTGGAACTTCGTCGCCCGGTCCGGTGACGAGATCGTGCAGGCGCGGAACGACTGGGAGAAGGGCCTGCGATTCGGCGAGGTGCACGGCTACGACGGCGCCCGCCTGCCCGCCCCGGCCCTGCCCACCACTCCGCTGAAGCCGCGCGGACGAGTGCGCTGACCTGCGGAAACCCATACTCGGATGGGCTGTGATCCCACTGACGGCCATCGTGCTGGGACCCTTGCTCCGCATCCTGTCTTGTGCTCGGCTTCAGGAGTCTGTCGGGCAGTGAGGGGAAGCGCGAATGGGCGTCGCGAACCCCGGGTGTCGAACTCGGGCTCGCTCCCGATGCTGCCCTGCGCATGCCGGTCGCGGCCGCTGCGAGTGCTGATGCGACGCTTCGCGCCACCGGCGTCGCCCTCGCTGATCTTCGCGATCGGGTCACCGTGCCAGGGGGCGATGGACGCCGCCCTGGCTGCCCCGGTCCGGGCGGTAGCCGCGGGCGCCCCACCCGTCGGGGCGTTTGCCGGGTATCCCCTGGCCCACCCGCTGCGCTTTCTGCGCGGCCTGGTACGACTGCTGTGCGATGCGGATGGCGGCACCGGAATCCGTGGCCGTTCCGGTGGAGACGTGAACTCCGCTGTCTCCGGTGACGCTTCGCATGGGGACGTTGACCTCGCGATAAGGCACGTCTTCGCCTCCTTTCAAGCGCCGACGGCCCGTGTGGGGGAGCGCGGAAGGCAAAACTCTTGCCGGGGAAGGCCGGTGTCGGGATTCGGGGGGTCGATGCCGGCCTCCGCGCGGGTCGTCAGGAAGGATTGATGCGCGCAGTGCCGACATGTGTCGTCGTGCATCGACGGGAAGTCACACCACAGGAGCCCTGTGCGGGCGCCCACCGGCGGGTGAGGGCGGCGAACGCGGGCTGGTGGAAGGTTGGCGGACATGGCGAGCCCGGCCAGGTCCAGCCGGTGAAGAACACCGCCGGGTTCGGCGCGAGCGCGACGACCAGGCTCAGAACGCCCGTTGCGGAGCCCGCGGTCATGGTCGTGCGGGGGCCGCGGTGGTCGACGATCCGGTCGGCGCGGATGCCGACGAGGCCGGAGAAGACCAGCGCGAGCGAGAAAGCGGCCGTGGTCGTCGACGCGGACCAGCCGGTGGCCGTGGTGATCCAGGGGTTGAGGAGGGGGAAGGCGCGAGAGAGGACTCCCCAGCCGGTGATCTGCGGAGCGCACAGTGCGGGCAGCACGGCGCGGGGCCGCGACCGGACCCCGTCCCGGTCGCGGCCCCGTCCGCGTGGAGGCCGAGGTGGGTCACGAGCAGCAGGAAGGCGCCGAGGTGGTGTCGAGCTGGATCGGCTGCGGAGCCGGAGCGCAGCAGCCGCCCCCGTCGCTCGCCCGATCGGTGGTCGCCCGATCGGTGGTCGCCCGGTCGAAGAGGCCGGCGCCGCCGCAGACCCCGGTCTCGGGCAGGACGAGTTCGACGCGCTCGGCCGCCTCGCGGTCGCCGGCGATGTCGGCGACGACGGAGCGGACCTGCTCGTAGCCGGTGAGGGCCAGGAACGTGGGCGCGCGGCCGTAGGACTTCATGCCTACCAGGTAGATGCCCTCTTCCGGGTGGGAGAGCTCGCCCGCGCCGTGCGGGTAGACCGTGCCGCAGGAGTGCTGGTTCGGGTCGATGAGCGGGGCGAGGGCGAGGGGAGCCTGGAGGCGCTCGTCCAGGCCGAGGCGGAGTTCGCCGAGGAAGGACAGGTCGGGGCGGAAGCCGGTCAGGACGACGACCTCGTCGACCGGGTCGAGGCGGCGACCGTCCTCCGCCACCAGGACCAGCCGGTCGCCGTCGCGCTCGATCGCCTCCGTACGGAAGCCGGTGACGGCGTCGGCGTGCCCCTCGTCGACGGCGGCCCTGGCGGCCAGGCCGAGAGCGCCGCGCGCGGGGAGCCGGTCGGCGGTGCCGCCGCCGAAGGTGGAGCCGGAGAGCCCGCGTCGCAGGATCCACGTGGCGTGCGTGCCGGCCCCGCCCTCGGACTTCGCGAGGTCGGCGAGGGTGGTGAGGGCGGTGAAGGCGGAGGCGCCGGAGCCGATGACGGCGATTCGCTTCCCGGCGTAGCGGGCACGGGTGGCGGAGTCGTTCAGGTCGGGAACGCGGTAGGAGACGCGGTCGGCCGCCGCGCGCTCGCCGACGGCGGGCAGGCCGTCCCCACCGGCCGGGCTCGGGATCGTCCAGGTGCCGGAGGCGTCGATGACGGCACGGGCGAGGAGCTTCTCCTCGTGTCCGTCGGCGTGGATCACGTGGACGGTGAAGGGCTGCGCCTCGCGGTCGGCGTCGACGGTCCGGTCGCGGCCCGCGCGGGAGACGCCGGTGACCCGGGCGCCGAGGCGCACCTTGTCGCCGAGGACGTCGGCGAGCGGCTGGAGGTACTGCTCGACCCAGTCGCCGCCGGACGGATACGTCTTCGTGTCGGGCTTCGTCCAGCCGGTGGGGACCAGGAGCTTCTCGGCGGCGGGGTCGGTGAGCTCGCCCCAGGTGGAGAAGAGCCGCACGTGCGCCCACTCGCGCACCGCCGCGCCGGCCCGGGCCCCGGCCTCCAGAACCAGGGGTTCGATGCCGCGGTCGACGAGGTGGGCGGCTGCGGCCAGACCGGCGGGACCGGCTCCGACGACCACGACGGGCGGCTGCTCCGTGGCGGTGGCGTTCATGACGAATCCCCTTTTGTTTCGACGTCTGTCGATCTTTTGCGTTCTCAGCATGGCACTTGTATCGACAGGCGTCAACATAGACATTCATCGAACTAAGGTGATGCTTCATGGAACGCGTCGATGCCGCTGCCGTCGGGGGACGGGCGGTCCGGTCTCGCGGTGGCGCACGGTCTTCTGCGTGAGGGGCTCCGGTCGGTGGTTCCCGAGGCGTCGGAGCGGCCGGCCGGGTCCTGGCCCCGGTACCACGACGGCCTCACCCTCTCCTCGCCGGCGCGGGTGAGCCTGGCCGGCCGTGCACCGGTGCGCTGGTTCCCGCAGCAGCCGTTCGGGCGGGATCCGCACTTCTGGTTGGCCGTCACGGGCCTGGATGCGGCTCCACTGGGCCGGTTCCCGTCCCGTCCGGCCGCGATGGCGGTCATCGGCGACGGTGGTTACCGCGCCGCCCTCGCCGCGGGCCGACCGGAACGGCGTCCGATGTCCACGCGTGTCGACGGCCCGGCTGTCATCCGGGGCGACGGGGCCGGAGGGGAAGTGGACGTGATCATCCTGGCCACCGGTCACCTGCCCGACCTCGGTTGCCCCGTTCCGCTCGACGTCCTCGACCGGGCGGGCCGGCCGCTGCGCCGGGATGGTGCCTCGCCGGCCCGTCCCCGCCCGGCGCGCGTGGGGTTGGAATGGCGGCGCAGCTTGTCGTCGGCCTCCTTGCGGGGCGCCGGCCGTGACGCGCGGCGCGGAGGACCGCTCGGGAGCCGAGCGGTCGACAGCCCCTGGGTGCCTGCTTTGACGTGTGTCAACATAGGCGCATGTCGAACGTGAAGGTGCTGCCGCTGCTTCAGCCCGCTGTCGAGCCGTGCTGCCCGCCCCTGAACGAGCGGCCGCTGACCGCCGAGGAGGCCGAGCCGGCGGCGAAGATGTTCAAGGCGCTGGGTGATCCGGTCCGGCTGCGATTGTTCTCCGCGGTCGCCTCGCACGAGGGCGGAGAGGCGTGCGTGTGCGACATCTCCGACGTCGGCGTCTCGCAGCCGACCGTCTCCCACCACCTGAAGAAGCTGAAGGAGGCCGGACTGCTGTCCTCCGAGCGGCGCGGCACCTGGGTGTACTACCGCGTCGAACCGGCGGTCCTCGCCGCCATGGGGCGGCTGCTCACCAAGGCTTCCGGCGCATGACCGCCTCCATCCTCGTGGTCCCTCTGACCGCCGACCACGCCGACGAGGTCGTCGCGATCCACCGGGCCGGCATCGACGAGGGCAACGCCACCTTCGAGACCACCGCGCCGTCCTGGGAGCGGTTCGACGCGGCCAAGTTGCCCGAGCACCGCTTCGCCGCCGTCGACGAGACCGGCCGCGTCCTCGGCTGGGTCGCCGTCACCAGGGTCTCCGACCGGTGCGCGTACGCGGGCGTGGTGGAGCACTCCGTCTACGTCCACCCCGACGCCCGGGGTCGGGGCGTCGCCTCCGCCCTGCTGAAGGCGCTCGTCGAGTCCACCGAGGCGGCCGGGATCTGGACCGTCCAGTCCGGGATCTTCCCCGAGAACACGGCCAGCCTCGCCGTCCACGAGCGGGCCGGCTTCCGGATCATCGGCATCCGGGAGCGCATCGGCCGTCACCACGGCGTCTGGCGGGACGTGATCCTGGTTGAACGCCGCAGCGGCACCGTGCAGTGACATACCTGCTTTGCCCAGGTCCAGGCATGCTCGTCCGGTAGCGATGCGCACCTCGTGACCGGCGGGACGGTTCCACCCGTCGCGGTAGACCCGCAGCTTCCCTTCGGACAGATGAAGGTCGCCGTGGACATGGACGCTGCTGGTGTCCCAGGCCCGTACATCGTCGTAGCGGGGGGTGCCCCGACCTGCGGGGGTGGAGCACCGTTCAGGTGCGGGGGCTTCGCGTCTACGACCGGCCGGGGGCGAACTTCTTGCGCCAGGCGAGCGACACGTAGACCAGGGCGACGAGGACGGGGACCTCGATGAGGGGGCCGACGACGCCGGAGAGTGCCTGGCCGGACGTGACGCCGAAGGTGGCGATGGCGACGGCGATGGCGAGTTCGAAGTTGTTGCCGGCCGCCGTGAACGCGAGGGTTGCGGTGCGGTCGTAGTCCAGGCCGATCGCCTTGCCCAGCGCGAAGGTGCCGAACCACATCACCGCGAAGTAGACGAGCAGTGGGAGCGCGATCCGTGCCACGTCCAGCGGTTGTGAGGTGATGGTCTTTCCCTGGAGGGCGAAGAGGATGACGATCGTGAACAGCAGGCCGTACAGGGCCCAGGGGCCGATCTTCGGCAGGAACCGCCGCTCGTACGACTCGCGGCCCATCTTCTCCTCGCCGATGCGGCGGGTCAGGAAGCCGGCCAGCAGGGGGACGCCGAGGAAGATGAGGACGTTGAGCGCGATCTTCCCCATGGAGATGTCGAGGACCTCGCCCTCGCCCAGGCCGAGCCGGTCGGGGAGGACGTCGAGGTAGAACCAGCCGAGCAGGCCGAAGGCGAGGACCTGGAAGACCGAGTTCAGGGCGACGAGGACGGCCGCCGCCTCACGGTCGCCGCAGGCCAGGTCGTTCCAGATGATCACCATGGCGATGCAGCGGGCCAAGCCCACGATGATCAGACCCGTGCGGTACTCCGGGAGATCCGGAAGGAAGATCCACGCGAGGGCGAACATCACCGCCGGTCCCAGGACCCAGTTGACGACCAGCGACGAGACCATGAGCTTCTTGTCGCCGGTGACGGTGTCCAGCCGGTCGTAACGGACCTTGGCGAGGACCGGGTACATCATGATCAGCAGGCCGGCGGCGATCGGCAGGGAGATGCCGCCGATCTCGACCTTCGCGAGCGCGTCGTTCAGGCCGGGGATCAGTCGCCCCAGGCCCAGGCCGAGCGCCATGGCGAGGAGGATCCAGACGGCGAGGAAGCGGTCGAGCGTCGACAGCTTCGCGACCACGGATGCCTCCGGGGCAGTGGTCGCGGGGGCGGTGGGGCTCAACATGACCTCTTGGAGTCGGCGTGGGCGCGGGCGGTGGCGGCGAGTCCGGCGAACTGGCCGGCGAGTGCGTCGAGGACCTCGGGCTTCAGCCGGTAGTACGTGAACCGGCCGCACGGCTCCGTCTCCACCACGCCGGCCTCCCGCAGCACCTTGAGGTGGTTGGAGAGGTTGGTCTGTCTGGCTCCGGTCTCCTCGACCAGGTGCGTGGTGCACAGGGTCTCGTGGGCGAGCAGGGACACGATCCGGAGCCGCAGCGGGTCGGCGAGGACCTTCAACAGCTCAGTGTCGACTGACGTCAGCATGGACTGATATTGTCACATCAGTGAAGGATGATGCCAGTCCGGGCTGATGCCCATCTGTTGCGAAAGAAGAACCGATGTCCGAGTCCCCGCTCGCGTCCGTCCTGTTCGTATGCGTCCACAACGCCGGGCGCTCCCAGATGGCCGCCGGATTCCTGCGCCACCTCGCGGGCGACCGAATAGAGGTCCGCTCCGCCGGCTCCCTGCCCGGCGACCAGGTCAACCCGGCCGCTGTGGCCGCCATGGCCGAGCTCGGCATCGACATCTCCGACCAGCGGCCCAAGGTCCTCACCCCCGAGGCCGTCCAGGCGTCCGACTACGTCATCACCATGGGCTGCGGCGACGCCTGCCCGTACTTCCCCGGCAAGACCTACCTCGACTGGCGGCTGGACGACCCGGCAGGCCGGGGCGTGGAAGCCGTCCGCCCCATCCGCGACGAGATCAAGGGCCTCATCGAGAACCTCGTCGCCGACATCGACGCGAAGACGCAGGAGAGCTGACCGCGTCATGACGACGACCACGGTGAGCGCCCGGAACGCGCACGGGGTCGTCATCGGCTTCGGCCACGCCGCCGCGCTTCTTCATCGCCCGCACCCCTTCCAAGCCCTGAGGAACGCGTCCATGGACGAGTCACCGGCCGCCGGAAGCGCCCCGGAGGCGTTGCGGCGGACGCTCGGCGTGCCCGACGCCGTCGTGATCGGTCTGGGGTCGATGATCGGCGCCGGGATCTTCGCCTCCCTGGCCCCGGCCGCCCGCGCGGCCGGCTCCGGGCTGCTGATCGGTCTCGCGCTCGCCGCCGTCGTCGCGTACTGCAACGCGACCTCCTCCGCCCGGCTCGCCGCCCGCTACCCGGCCTCCGGCGGCACCTACGTCTACGGCCGCGAACGGCTCGGAGAGTTCTGGGGCCACCTGGCCGGCTGGGCGTTCGTCGTCGGCAAGACGGCCTCCTGCGCGGCGATGGCGCTCACAGTCGGCTCGTACGCGTGGCCCGGCCAGGCGCACGCGGTCGCGGTCGCCGCCGTGGTGGCGCTGACGGCGGTGAACTACGCCGGTGTGCAGAGGTCGGCCCTGCTGACCCGTGCGATCGTGGCCCTCGTCCTGGCGGTCCTCGCCGCCGTGGTGGTCGCCTCCCTCACCTCCGGCGCGGCGGACGCGGCCCGGCTGGACGTCGGCTCCGACGCGACCTTCGGCGGGGTGCTCCAGGCCGCGGGGCTGCTGTTCTTCGCCTTCGCCGGGTACGCGCGCATCGCCACCCTCGGCGAGGAGGTCCGCGATCCTGCCCGTACGATCCCGCGGGCGATCCCGATCGCGCTGGGCATCGCCCTGGTCGTCTACGTCCTCGTGGCGGTCTCGGTCCTGATGCTCCTTGGTCCGGACGGGCTGGCCGGGGCGACCGCGCCGCTGGCGGACGCCGCGCGGGCCGCGGGGGCCGACCGGCTCGCCCCCGTCGTGCGCGTGGGTGCGGCCGTCGCCGCGCTCGGCTCTCTGCTCGCCCTGATCCTGGGCGTCTCCCGCACCACGCTGGCCATGGCCCGCGACCGGCACCTGCCGCACGCCCTGGCCGCGGTGCACCCGAGGTTCCAGGTGCCGCACCGCGCCGAACTCGCCGTCGGGGCCGTGGTGGCGGTGGCCGCGGCGACGGCCGACGTGCGCGGGGCGATCGGGTTCTCCTCCTTCGGCGTCCTCGTGTACTACGCCGTCGCCAACGCCTCCGCCTGGACCCTCGCCCCGGACGAAGGCCGGCCGGCGTGGATCGTCCCCGTCGTCGGACTGGCCGGCTGCCTCGTCCTGGCCTTCGCGCTCCCGGCGTCCTCGGTGATCGGGGGCGCCGCGGTCCTGGCCCTCGGGGCCGCCGTGTACGGGGTACGGCGCGCGGTGGCCGCCCGCACGCCGTGACCCGGTGACGGCCGGACCAGCACCCGACCGGCCGGTCGGCGCGACAGTACGGGTTGCGGCCACTCCCGCCCGCGGTGACGACCACGCGAGCGCGATGCCCGCGCCGTGACGGCCACGCGTGGGGAGTTCATTCGGTCACCCGCACCGCGAGCGCCGGGCGGATGGCCGCCGCGCGCCGGGCCGGGCCGATCGTGGCCAGGAGCGACGCGGCGAAGGTGGCCGCCGCCAGGACGCAGATGCTGCTCCACTCGATCGGGAAGCCTCCTTCGAGTCCTTCGAACGCGGCGCTGTTGGCGTACATCAGCCAGGTCGTGAGCACGCCCAGGAGCGAGCCGAGCACGATTCCCTCCAGGGCGACGAAGCTGCTCTCTCCCAGGAAGGAGCGCTGGACGGTCCGTGCCCGGAAGCCGAGGGCCCTCAGGATGCCTATGGTGCGGCGGCGTTCGCGTACGGCCCGGACCATGACGACGCCGAGGCCGGCGATGCCCACGCCGAGGCCCAGGGCGAGGAAGCCCTGCATGAGCCGGAAGAACGCGGTGCTGGAGTCGAACTGGCGGCGGATGTCCGACTCGACGGGGGTGGCGACCAGGCTGGACGAGAGCTGCTCGCCCTGCAGCCGGGTCGCGAGGGCGTCGGGGGAGGTGCCGGGTTCGGTCCGCACCAGCGCGGAGGCGTTCTGCGCCTGCGCGCCGAAGAGTTCGCGCGTCGCCCGCTCGCCCAGCACCAGGGGGTACGTCGTGGAACTGGCGCCGGTGCCGGGCCGGAAGACCATCCCGTTGCTCAGCACGCCCGCGATGACCTTCTGTTCGGAGCGGCCCGTGCGGGGGTCGGTCAGGGTGAGGGTGTCGCCGGGGTCGTAGTAGTCGCCGGCCGGGCCGCCCGTGCTGCCGAAGAAGGCGTCGAGCGCGACGTACCGGGGGTCGGAGGCGAGGGCCCGCCACACCGCGGCGTCGTCCGGCAGGCCGGGCAGCCGCTCGCGGAACGTGATGCCGGTGACCGCCCCGTCGGGCACGCCGACGACGGCGGTCTCCAGGGGCGCGGCGCCGCGGTGCCCCGGGTCGGTGGACCGTCCCGTGGCGTTGAGCAGCGGGGTGACGGCGGCGATGCCGGAGGCCGACGGGCCGTCGCGGAGGCCGGAGAGGAGCCGGTCGCCCGCGACCTGGGGGTTGTAGTCCAGACGCAGGGAGTACCCGGAGGTGGCGTCGGCGACGACCCCGTCGACCCCGGCGCGCAGCACGCCCGAGATCTCGGTCAGGAGGACGAGCACGAAGACGATCAGCGTGTACATCACCAGCGTCGCGCCGGTCCTGAACCGCTTGGCCAGCGGGTACGCGACGGCGAGCCGCGCCGCCAGGCCGCCCTCCGTCGGACGGCTCAGGAACCGCCGTACGGGACGGAGCAGCGTCTTCTGGTTGTCGCTGACGAGCACCACCGCGGAGAAGGCGGCCAGGGCGCCCTGGACGACGTACACGGACATGGAGGGGGTGTCGAAGATGCGGGGGCGTACGACGGGGGCCAGGAGCGTCCAGGCGAGGACGGCCCCCGCGACCAGGGTGGTGACGGTGTGCCGGGGCAGGACGCGCAGGAGTGCCGGAGCGGCGAAGGCGAGCGCGAGCGCCGGCAGGAGGTACGTCGTGTCGGGCCGGCTGCCGGCCACGGCAGGGACGGCAGCGAGCGCGCACAGCACGGACAGGACGGTGCAGACCACGAGGAGACGGCGGCGCTGCTTCGCTCCGGGGGTGGCGGGGAGGTCGCGGATTGCGGCGATGATATTGAACCTGCTGATGCGCACGCTGGTCGCGAGGACGGCGGCGAAGGCGATGAGGAGCCCCATGGCCACGCCGTTGAGGACGCTGGTGGGGGTGACGGCGAACGCGATGCGGATGCCGCTCCCGCCGACCGACCACCCCTGGAAGATCTGCGCGGCCACCACGGAGACGCCCCAGCCGACGGCGACCCCGACGGCCGCGCCCGGCAGCGCCGACAGCAGGGCGTAGGTCGCTCCTTCGAGGGTGAAGGAGCCGACCAGCCGCGAGCGCTTCATCCCCACCGCCCGCACCATGCCCATCTGGGACTTCCGCTCCTCGCCCAGCATCACGAAGATGTTCACCAGGAGCAGGGCGCCCGCGATGATGCTGAAGCTGCCGATCATGAGGAACAGGGCCCCGAGCGAGTCCCCGGCCTGCCGGGCCTCCTCCAGGACCGTGTGCTTCGGGGTCTCGACCGTCGTCCGCCCGGCGAGCGGGCCCAGGGCCTGCCGGATGTCGGCGGTCACCGGGTCGGTCAGGGCCTCGCCGCCCTCGACGCCGCCCCGGTTCGACACGAAGGTGACCGGGCGCGGCTCCGTGCCGGCGGCCCGGGCGGCGGAGTCCAGGGCCCCGGGCGCCAGGAACACGTCGCGGTTCAGCCTGCCGCCCAGGCCCACGCCGGCGAGCCCTTCTTCCGGGACCACGCGCTCGACCCGGTAGCTCCGCGGCGCCCCGAACAGGTACAGCGTGACCGGATCCCCGGCCCCCACGTCCAGGGAACGGGCCAGCGGTTCGTTGACCACGACCCGGCCGGGCCCCGGGGCCGGTCCGCCGAGCCCGGAGCCACCGCCGGCGGCGCCGAAGCGCGACGCCTCGTCGAAGTCCACCTGCCAGGCCAGGACGCGCGGTTCGGCGGCCGTGCGCCCGCCCGCCGAGCTGACGGCCGACGCCTGGGCGGCGCGGGCGTTCAGGACGCCGTCGACGTCGGGATCGTCCGCGAGACCGGCCAGCCGTTCGGCGACGGCGCGCCCGGTCGGTCCGGGCGGTGCGACGATCCGCTCGTCCACCGGCCCCAGGGTCCGGTACGCCTCCTGCCGTACGGAGAAGTTCAGCGTGTCGCCGACGACCAGGGCGCCGATGACGATGGCCGTCCCCAGCATCGACCCGCCGATCACCAGAGCGGCCTCGGTGCGCCGGCGGGCGACCTGCCGGAAGGCGAGCCGCCGTGACACCGGCTGCCGCACGACGAGCAGTGCCAGGGCCGCGAGGGCGAGCCCGAGAGCGACCAGCAGCGGGACGAGGAGGTTCGGGTACATGATCAGCCCAGGGGGACGTCGGGGACCGCGGCCGACGCGGCGACGACCTGCCGGACGTCGTCGACCAGCCGGCCGTCGCGCATCCGGAGCAGCCGGGGGACACGGGCGCCGATGGCGCTGTCGTGGGTGACCAGGACGATCGTCTGCCCCTCGTCCCGGTTGAGTTCGCACAGCAGGTCCATGACCTGGCCGGCCATGGCGCTGTCGAGGTTGCCCGTCGGTTCGTCCGCCCAGACGACGGCCGGACGCCCCGCCAGGGCACGGGCGATGGTGACCCGCTGCTGCTCGCCCCCCGACATCTCGCTCGGCCGGTGCTCGACCCGGTGGCCGAGCCCCACCCTGCCGAGCATGTCCAGCGCCCTGCGGCGCGCCTCGCGCGGGCGCGTGCCCACGAGCAGGAGGGGCAGCTCGACGTTCTCCACCGCGGAGAAGACCGGGATGAGGTTGAACGCCTGGAAGACGAATCCCATGGTGCGGGCGCGGTGCTCCGTGCGCGCCGCGTCCGACATCGCGAACAGGTCCTCGCCCTCGACCTCCACCTTCCCGGCGTCGATGTCGTCGAGGCCGGACAGACAGTTCAGGAGCGTGGTCTTCCCGGAGCCGGAAGGCCCCATGACCCCCACCATCTCGCCGTGGCGCACGACGAGGTCCAGGTCGAGCAGGGCGGTGACCTCCACCGAGCCCGTCCGGTAGGTCTTGCGGACTCCGGTGGCGACGAGGAGTGCCCGGTCGGTGTTCATGCTTCCGTACGACCTTTCGGACGGAGCCGGGAGTCAGTGGTGCGGCACGAGGGCGACCGGGGCGCGGCTGTGGTGCAGGACCGCGTGCGCCACGTTGCCGAGGGAGGCGCCCAGGGTGGAGCGGCGGATGCGGCGGCCGACCACCAGGAGGGGCGCGCCCTCGGCGGCCCGGACGAGTTCCCGGCCCGCCGAGCCGAGCACCACGTCACCCGTGGCGGGGACGTCCGGGTACTTCGCGCGCCAGGAGGACAGGGTCTCGTCGAGTGAGTGCCGTATCTCCGGGGCCACGGCGACGCGGACGTCCGGGACGACGGCCGGGCCGAGGTTGCCGAGGAGCGGGAGCTGCTGGGAGTAGAGGACGTGGAGGCCGGTCCGGCGCAGGGACGCCTCGGAGAAGGCGAACTCCAGGATCGGATCGGCCGGTTCGCGCAGGTCCACGCCGGCCACGACGGGACCGTCCGGGTCGGCCCCGGCCCGTGCCCGTACCAGGACGACCGGGCGTTCCACCCGGCCCGCGACCGTCGTGCCGACCGATCCGACGAGGTAGCCCGCCACTTCGCCCAGGGCGCGCGACCCGAGGACCAGCAGTTCGGCCTCCTCCGCCGCGGTCACCAGGCCCGTGACCGGGTCCGGGTGAAGCAGACGGGTGGCGACCGGCAGGTCCGCGTGACGTTCGCGCAGGCGGGCCGCGGTACGGGCGAGCAGATCCTCGGCCCACGACGTGACGGGTTCCCGTGACACGAACGGCAGGAGGGCCTCCGGGGACGGTTCGCTCGCGTGCACCAAGAGCACTCCGGCACCGCGCAGCTCCGCTTCACGCGCGGCCCACTCGGCGGCGGCCTCCGCCTGCTCCGTGCCGTCCAGGCCGACCACGATGCTCCGCGTCATGACCTCTCGCCTCCTTGCCCCGCCCGTCGGTGTCGTCGGTTCTCCGATTCCGCGGTGACGCATCATCCGCTCCTCTCCGGTCGCGGGGGTTCCACGTCGAGCGCGAGACCGTCACGTGCGAGACCGCCGTGGGCGTGGTCGAGGGACTCGTGCAGGGCGACGACCCCGTCGACCCAGCGGCAGAGCCGTACGATCACGGAGACGTCGGCGCGCTCGTCGACCCGGCCGGTCAGGGTCACGACGCCGTTCGTCACGGACACGCGGACCGTGCCGCGGGCGAGCCGCAAGGTGCCGGACAGGACGTCGCGCTCGATCTCCTCACGGATCTCGGCGTCGTCGCGGAGGAAGGGCCGCAGCAGGTCCCTGTGGCTGACGATGCCGACGAGCCGTGCGGCCCCCTCGGTCACGGGAAGCCGCCCCACCCCTTCGCGGTGCATGGTCCGGGCCGTCTCGGAGAGGTTCCAGTCGGGGTGCGCCGTCGGAGCCGGTGACGTCATCAGCCCGGCCGCCGTCTCGGCCTCGGGCAGCCCGTACTCCCGTGAAAGCAGCCGTACGCCCGCCCAGCGGCCCTCCAGGGCGGGAAGCTCCGCGGTTCCCCGCAGCAGGTCGGCTTCCGAGACCACGCCGAGGAGCCGCCGTTCCCCGTCGACGACCGGCACCGCCGACACCTCGTGTGCGACGAGGAGGCGGACGATCTCCTTGAAGGGGGCGGCGGGAGGGGCGGTGACGACGTCCTGCGTCATCACCTCGGAGACGGTGCGGTGCCGCATGGCACTCCTCCTCTCCGGGGACGTGGTGGTCCCGGTGCCTCCACGATGGCCGCGGAGTCCGCGCGGGAGGAGTGCCGAACGGTCCCCTTCCGGGACCGTTGGCCCCCGTGGGGCCGCCCCGGCGATCCGCCGGCCGTGTTCCCGGGACCGGGCACGCGGGCGGGAGGACCCGTGAGAAGCGGACGTCCCTTTCCTGCCGCCCCGGTTCCCCGCGCCCGGAGCGCGGTTCCTTCCGACGGGGCCCGAGCGGGCCGCGCCCCGGGGACCGACCGGCCCTATCCGGTCCCCTCCGCCCGGTGCGAGCGTGGCAGCAGGCCACCCCGCGACCCGGAAAGGCGGTGGGCACCATGGAATCGCCCCTGGTGGTAGGAGTCGACGGATCGGACCCCAGTCTCACCGCCCTGGACTGGGCCGTCGACGAGGCCGTACGCCACGGCCTTCCCCTGCGCGTCGTCCACGCCTCGCTGTGGGAGTGGTACGAGGGGGTCGCGGTGGCCTGGACCACGAAGCGGCTCCCGGAGGAGCTCCTCGCGGAGGACGTCGTCGCCGCCGCGGCCGAGCGCGCCCGGCGGCGCGCACCGGAGGTGGAGGTCACGACGGACGTCCTCGCCGAGGACGCGGCGACCGTGCTCCTCCGGGAGGGGGCGACGGCCGCGGCGGTCGTCGTCGGCTGCCGGGGGCGTGGAGCTTTCGCCGACCTCCTCCTCGGGTCCGTCGGCCTCGTCGTGGCCGCCCGGTCCCCCGGCCCGGTGGTCGTGGTCCGGGGAGACCGACAGGCACTGGAGGCACGTCACGGTCGCGTGCTGCTCGGCCTGGGCGAGCACGACGTGGACTCCCCGGCCGTCCGGTTCGCCTTCCGCGAGGCGGCCGTACGGGACGCGGAACTCGACGTCGTGCACACCTGGCGGCGACCGGCCCACGAACCGGTCGGCCATCCGCTCCTGACCGGCGACCAGGGAGGGTACGGCGAGCGGCAGGCGGCCGAACTGATCGAGAAGGCACTCGAACCGGTGATGGAGGAACACCCTGGGGTGCGGCTCCGGAGGAGCGTGGTCGAAGGCCCCGCCCACAACGTGCTCACGCAGCGCTCCGCCGCCGCCGACCTGCTGGTCGTCGGGGCGCGACGCCGTGAGGCGCTCGTGGGCCTCGAACTCGGCAGGGTCGCCCACCGCGCCCTCCACCACGCCTCGTGCCCGGTCGCCGTCGTGCCCTCACGAGCCCCGAAGCCCGAAGGAGGAGACCTGTGATGCCAGGGACCGGAAACCCGTACGCCACGAGCGACCTCGGCCGCCGCGTCGCGGCCAGGCGCGCCCGACTCGGCCTGTCCCGGGAGGAGGTCGCCGAACGGGCCGGCTCCACGCCCGGCTACATCGCCTACGTGGAGGAGAGGGTGCCGGCCCCCGGGGCCGAGTTCCTGGTCCGGCTGGCGAACGCCCTCCGGACGACCG
This sequence comes from Streptomyces sp. NPDC088915, assembly GCF_044749825.1. Lineage (NCBI taxonomy): Bacteria > Bacillati > Actinomycetota > Actinomycetes > Kitasatosporales > Streptomycetaceae > Streptomyces > Streptomyces sp. NPDC088915. The sequence continues at coordinate 10,471 of NZ_JBIVIR010000022.1, read as the reverse complement.
TTCAGGACCTCGTCGGGTACACGGCCGACCTCCCTCAGGGCGGAGCCGCCGGACGCGACCCGCGGACGGAGGAGATCGACGAGGCGGAGTGCTGGGCGCTGCTCGACGGCCACGGCGTCGGCCGCGTCGCGGTCGAAGGACGGGACGGGCCGGCGGTCTTCCCGGTGAACTACCGGGTCGTGGACCGGGAGATCGTGTTCATGACCGCGGCCGACTCGGCCCTCGCGCACGCCTCGGCGAGCGGTACGGAGATCGCCTTCGAGCAGGACCGGCTGGACGAGGCCTTCAGCCAGGGCTGGAGCGTCCTCGTCGTCGGTACGGCGCGTACGGCGCCGGACGGCGACGAGGCCGCACGGCAGGCGGAGGCCGCGCGCTTCGGGCCCTGGGCCGGGGGAGGGCGGGAGACCGTCGTGACGCTGTCGCCGCGCCGGGTGACCGGACGGCGCGTCGTGGTGCCGGGCGCACCCGGCACCACGGACTGAGCCGTCGCGGAGCCGCCGTCCCCACACCGGGGACGGCGGCTCCGCACCCGCGTCACGACAGGGGGACGACGGCGACCGGTGCCGGGCTGTGGTGGATGACCGCGTGGGCGACGTGACCGACGTGGGAGCCGAGCGGGACCTTCCGGCCGCGACGGCCCACGACCACGAGGTCCGCCTCCCTCGCCGCCTCCGCCATCTGGTACGCGGGGGAGCCCACGACCGCCCCGGACGAGACCTCCACGTCCGCGTACCGCCTCCGCCACGGCTCCAGCAGGCCGTCGAGTCCGGCCGCGAGCCGGTCGCCCAGCTCCACGCCCGCACTCGGGTCCACCATCGCCGCGTAGCCGTACGCGGGAGGCAGCGTCCAACTGTGCAGGAACCGGAGCGGCAGCCTCCTGCGGGCGGCCTCCGCGAACGAGAAGGCGAGCAGCGGCTCGCACGGGTGGTGGACGTCGACGCCCACCACGATCCCGCCGGACGGTCCCCGCTCGCCCTCGGCCCGTTCCGCCCGCACGAGCACGACCGGCCTCGACGCCGCGCCGACCACGGCGAGGGACACCGAACCGACGAGGAAGCCGGTGAATCCACCGAGGCCCCGGGAGCCCAGGACCATGAGGTCCGCCTCGTTCGCGGCGGCTGTCAACTTCTCGGCCGCCCGGCCCTGCACCTGTTCGCCGTGCACCTCCAGACCCGGGTGGTCCTTCCGCGCGTGCTCCGCCGCCTCCCGCAGCAGCTCCTCGGCCCGCTCGGTGGCGGCACGGAGGTGCGACGCCGGTATCTCCGGTGCGGCCGGCCACTCCTCGACGTGCACCAGCCGGAGCGGCACCTCCCGCAGCACGGCCTCATCCGCCGCCCAGCGCGCGGCGGCGAGACTCTGCTCGGACCCGTCCAGGCCGACGGTCACCTGTGCTGTCATGACGCACCTCCTCCTGCCGCAAACGGCTTCCAGGACTCCAGCCTGGACACCGTCCTTCCCGCCCGAGAGGGGCCGGGCAGGTCTCGATCGGGGCCGAACGGCCCATCCCGGACGGGCACGCCACGGTGCGAGCGTGGAGGACACCACCCCCGGGGGCACACCGCCGAGGAGGAACCATGAGCAGCGAGATCCCCGCCCGGCCGGAACTCGGCAACCTCGTCGTCGGGGTCGACGGATCCCCCTCGGCCCGTACGGCCGTGCTCTGGGCGGCCGCCGAGGCCGACCGCCGGGGCCGCCCCCTGCGCCTCGTCCACGCCGCCGACACCGACCGGCGCGCCCTTTACACCAACGCCGAGACGATCCAGGCGGTGCGGGAAGCGGGCCGGGAACTGCTCGTCGAAAGCGCCCGGGCCGTCCACGACCGCTTTCCGGACCTCGACGTCACCAGGGAACTCAGCCGCCAGGAGCCGGTGGCCGCCCTCCGGGCGACGGCCGGACGACACGGAACCGTCGTGGTGGGCAACAGGGGCCTCGGCGGCTTCGCCACCCTCATGCTCGGCTCCGTCGGCCTGGGCGTGGCGGCCCGCGCCGACGTGCCCGTGGTCGTCGTACGAGGGGACACCGAGCGTCCCGGGACGGGCTCCGTGACCGCGGCCGTGCACGGAGCCGCCGACCTGGACTGGCTTCTGCTCGCCGCCGCCGAGGCCGACGCCCGCAAGGCCGCCCTGCGGCTCGTGAGCGTCTGGAACGTGTTCGCCCACGTCGGCACCGTCACGACCATGCTCGACGACCTCGACGTGATCGCCAGGCAGCGCGTGCACGAGGTGAAGGACCTCGCCGACCGCGTCCGAGAGGTCTACCCGGACCTCGTCGTCGGCCACCACGTGGAGACGGGCACGAGCACCCCCGGCATCCTGGTCGCGGCGAGCGACCGCACCGACCTGCTCTTCATGGGACGGAGCCGCTCCCCGGTCCTCGGGCCGACCCTGGGACGCGTCGCGCACGCCCTGATCCACCACGCCCACTGCCCCGTGGAGATCGTCCCGCCCGCCTTCACGACCCGCGACGAGCCGTGAACACCGTACTGGTCGGCGTCGACCCCCAGGAGCTGTCGGTCCCGGCCCTGCTCTGGGCCGCCGACGAAGCCGCGCGCAGAGGGCTGCGGCTGCACATGGTCACCGCCGTGCCGCCGGTCCACGAACGGCTCGCGTACGACGCGTTCCACCACGGCGGCGCCCTGCGCACCCGCGCGGAGTCGGCGCTCGCCAACGCCGAGGACCTCGTACGGGAACTGCACCCGGGCCTCTCGTCCGCGACGGAGCTGGTGGACGGGCCGCCGGCCGCGGTCCTGCGCGAGCGGGCGGCGCGGGCCGCGCTCGCCGTCGTGGGCTCGCGCCACCTGGGAAGGGCCGCCGAGATCTTCAGCGAGGGGTCGGTGGTGCTGCCGCTCACGGCGTGCGCCGACTGCCCCGTCGTCGTGGTCCGCGCTCCCGAGCACACCCTGGTCCACCCCCCGACCCTCGTCGTCGGCGTGGACGGCAGCGCGTCCAGCCGGGCGGCCGTCGCCTTCGCGGCCGAGGAGGCGAGCCTGCGCGGAGCCCGGCTGCGGACGATCTGGGTCCGGCCCCACCCCGCTCCCACGCACGAGACCGAAGCGCGGGACCTCGCCGCATGCCGGCGGCTGCTCGCCGCGTCGGTGGCGGGCCCGCGCGAACGCCACCCCGGCGTGGACGTCACCGAGGAGGTCGTGAGCGGGCACCCGGTCGAACGACTCGCCCTGGCGGCCCGGTCGGCCCTCGCCCTGGTCGTCGGCCGCAGGGGGAGCGGCGGCTACACGGGCATGCGGGTCGGCTCGACGGTCCACGGTCTGCTCCACCACGCCGAATGCCCCGTGATCACGGTTCCCCCCACCGGGCGAGGGGACACGGGCGACGACCTGGCACAGGCCGAACGGTCCTCCCTCCGCACGGGCCGACCGGCCCCCGTCTGATTGCCCGCCCGGCACTCGGCGCGCCGGATCCACCGGGGGACGGTGGAACGAGAGGACGCTCCGCGAGAGCCACCCCGTCCTTCCGGAAAGGACGTCCCCGCGGGCCGTCCCCGTTCTTCCGGAGGCGAGGACGATGCAGCGCATACGAATCCGTCCCCGGCCCCACCGGCCCCACGAACCGGCGCCTCCGGACCTGCGCACGCCGTCCGGCCGGCCGTTGCCGTACTGACCGACCGCCGACGGGGGACCTCGACAGCCAGGAAGGACGACGCCATGGAATCCGTGCGACACGTCGTACCGTTCATGGAACTGGGCCGACGGGACGTCGGCCGGGTGGGAGGCAAGAACGCCTCGCTGGGCGAGCCGACCAACCGGCTCGCCGACGCGGGCGTCCGCGTCCCGCCCGGGTTCGCCACCACGGCGGAGGCGTACGGGGAACTCCTCGACACCGACGGCCTGCGCGACCTGGTGAGGCGGCAGATCGACCGCCTCCACGAGGGAGCCCGGCTCGACGAGGTCGGCGCGGCCGTCCGCTCGCTCTTCCTCGCGCGACCGCTGCCCGCCCCGCTGCGGGACGCCGCGCTCGCCGCGTACGAGGAGCTGGCCGCGCACACCGGCCGTGACGCGCCGGAGGTGGCCGTGCGCAGCAGCGCGACGGCGGAAGACCTGCCCGAGGCGAGCTTCGCCGGACAGCAGGAGACGTACCTGAACGTCCGCGGTCCCGACGCGCTCCTGGAGGCGTGTGCGCGCTGCTACGCCTCCCTGTTCACCGACCGGGCGATCGACTACCGCGAGCGGATGGGCTTCGACCACCTGGCCGTCGCCCTCTCCGTCGGCGTCCAGATCATGGTCCGCTCCGACCTCGCCGGCGCCGGGGTCGTCTTCACGCTGGACCCGGAGAGCGGATTCCCCGACGTCACCGTGGTGAGCGCCGCCTGGGGCCTGGGGGAGACGGTCGTCAGCGGCCGGGTCGACCCCGACGAGTACACCGTCTTCAAGCCGAGCGCCAAGGATCCGGCGCTCGACCCCGTGATCGACGTGAGGACCGGGAGCAAGCGGCTGAAGACCGTGTACGCGGAGGCCGGACTCACCCGCACCGTCGACGAAGGCCCATCCCATGGCCCTGCTCCACCCGGAGCGGCTCGACGCCGACGACCGGCACGCCATCGAACGAATCACCGAGGGCCACCCCGACAGGGGCGAGTACTTCGTCGACCGGCTGTCCCACGGCATCGCCCGCATCGCCGCCTCCCGCCGGCCCGCCCCGTCGTCGTGCGCACCAGCGACTCCAAGACGAACGAGTACGCCAAGCTCCTCGGCGGCCGACCCTTCGAACCGGACGAGGCCAACCCCATGATCGGCTGGCGCGGCGCCAGCCGCTACTACAGCGAGGGCTACCGCGAGGGGTTCGCCCTCGAATGCAGGGCCCTGCGCAGGGTCCGCGACACGAGGGGCCTGACCGACGTCGTCGTCATGTTCCCCTTCTGCCGCACCCTCGACGAGGCCGACCGGGTGCTCGCGGTGATGGCCGAGGAGGGACTCGTACGGGGCGAGAACGGCCTGTGCGTGTACGTCATGGCCGAGATACCGGCCGACATCGTCCTCGCCGAGGAGTTCGCGGAACGCTTCGACGGCTTCTTCATCGGCAGCAACGACCTCACCCAGCTCACCAAGGCTCTCCGCCGATCCGACGAAGTCGAGAGGGCGCTGCTCAGCATGGGCCGGTCGGCCCCTCCCGGATGCGGACCGGTCGGCCCATGCGGGCGGTCCCGTCGGCACTGCACCGTTCCGGAGACGGAGCGGAAGAGTGGAGCGCGGGAGACCCGGACCCGTCACCGCCCACGGGGCACAGCGGGCCCACCGGAACCGAGGACCGGGAGGACACGATGACCGGAGGCAGGGTGGAACGCAGGCACAGCCTCTTCCCCGACTTCGACGACTGGTTCGGCAGGGGATTCCCGGGACTGCCCGGATGGCGCCCCGCCACGGCGGCCCACTCCATCCCGGTGGAGGTGACCCGCGACGACGGGGCGTACGTGCTCCGCGCAGAACTGCCCGGGATGGACCCCGACGACATCGGCGTCACCGTCGACGACAACCTCGTCACGGTGACCGCGGAGCACGGCGAGAGCGAGGACGACAAGGAGCACTCGGAGTTCCGCTACGGATCGTTCCGCCGCACCGTCCGCCTCCCGTCGCCGGTCCCGGCCGACGGCGTCGAAGCCTCGTACGCGGACGGCATCCTCACCGTCAGGGTCCCGATGCCCGACGAGGAGCCGAAAACCGCACGGACCGTCCCGGTGCGGCGGGCCGACGGCGTGCCCGAAGGAGGAACGTCATGACCAGCAAGCGAGTCCTGGTCGCCCACGGCAGCAAGCACGGCGCGACTGAGGGGATCGCCGACGAGATCGGCAGGACCCTCCGCGCCGACGGCATCGACGCGGTCGTCCTGTCGGCCGACGCCGTCTCCGACGTCAGCGGCTACGACGGCGTCGTCCTCGGTGGGGCGCTCTACGCCGGGCACTGGAACGCCAAGGCGCGGCGGTGTGCCAGGCGCAACGCCGAGCAGCTCCGCCACAGGCCGCTCTGGCTCTTCAGCAGCGGCCCCGTCGACAACTCCGCGGAGCGGCGCGACATCCCGCCCGTCCCCGGGGTCGCCCGCCGCATGAAGAAGCTCGGCGCACGCGAGCACGTCACCTTCGGCGGCGCCATGACCGCCGAGACGCCCGGTTTCATCAGCCGGTCCCTGGTCCGCCAGGGTAAGGGCGGCGACTTCCGCAACCCGGAACGCGTCCGGGCCTGGGCCCACCACATCGGAACGGAACTCGGCGCCGCGGACTGAACGGCGACGAGCACGCCGGAAGACCCCCCACGAGGTGCGGCATGACCTACCGCGAACCGTCGGAGAGCAGGGCCGCTCCACCGGAGGGCGGACCCCACCAGCGGGCTTTCCTGCTCCTCGTCCTGATGATCGCCCTGATCTGCGGCGCCGTGGCCACGGGAAAGCTGTGGGAGGTCGGCGCCGCCGCCGATCGGGACCTCGCCGCCCACCGGCACCGGGTGACGGCGACCACGACCGGGCCCGCCGAGGACCCGCCCGCCACCACCCGGTACGACACGAAGCCCTACTCCCTCGCGCCGGCGACCTGGGAACAGCCCGCCCACGTCCGTCACTCCGGGACCGTCCACGTCCCGCCCCGGACGCCCCGGGGACAGGACGTGACCGTCTGGGTGGACGACGCGGGGCTCCCCGTCCGACAGCCCGGCGACACCGCGGACCGCGCGCTGGCCGCCTTCTCCGGCGGCGTCACGGCCGCGGGCGTCGTCGGGCTGGCGGGCGCCGGCACGCTCGTCCTCGTACGGCGCACGGCCGAAGGACGCCGGTACGCCGCCTGGGAACGGGAGTGGGAACGGGTGGAACCCGTGTGGTCGGGCAGGGAACACCGGGGCACCGGGGCGGGGACGGACCGTGACTGACCGCCTCAGGAGCCCCGCCGCCCCGGGACGGGCCGACGCTCCCGAGCCCTCCCTGTCCTTCGACCCCAGCGAGCCGCTGCCCCGGCTTCGCCGCGAACTGGCCACCGGCCCGGACGGCCTCTCCACCCGCGAGGCCGCCCGCCGCCTCGCCGTCCACGGACCGAACGAGGTGCGGCGCAAGGCGCACTCCTCCTTCGTACGGGAGCTGACCGGGCAACTCGTCCACCCCCTGGCCCTGTTGCTGTGGGCCGCCGCCGCCCTCGCCTTCGTCGCGGACCTCGGGGTCCTCGGCTGGGCGATCCTCGCGGTCATCGCCGTCAACGCGGCCTTCGCCCTGCTCCAGGAACGCCAGGCCGAGCGCGCGGTGGAGACCCTGGCCCGCTACCTTCCCGAGCACGCCCTCGCCGTCCGGGACGGCCGGCCGCTCACCGTGGAGGTCCGCGACCTGGTGCCGGGCGACGTGATCGTCCTCGACGAGGGCGACAAGGTCCCGGCCGACGCGCGCGTCACCGAGGGCGGAGTGGAGGTCGACCTGTCGATGCTCACGGGGGAGTCCGTCCCGGCCGAGCGGATGGCCGCGGAGGGACTTCTCGGCGTCCCGCTCATCGAGGAGCCGAACCTGGTCTTCAGCGGGACGACGTGCGTCGAGGGCCAGGCCAGGGCGATCGTGTTCGCCACCGGCGACCGCACCGAACTCGGCCGCATCGCCGCGCTCAGCCAGCGGACCCGGCGCGAGGCGAGTCCGCTGGAGCAGCAGGTCAAGAAGGTCGCCTGGCTCATCGCCGGCGTGGCCACCGGCATGGGGGCGGTCTTCCTCGTCGTCGGGGTCGCGGTCGGCCTTCCGGTGACCGACTCCCTCATGTTCGCCATCGGCCTCCTCGTCGCCAACGTCCCCGAGGGACTCCTCCCGACCATCACCCTGGCCCTCGCGGTCGGCGTACGCGCCCTGGCCCGCCGGGGCGCCCTGGTCAAACGGCTGAGCGCGGTCGAGACGCTCGGTTCCACGAGCATCATCTGCACGGACAAGACCGGCACGCTGACCCGCAACCGGATGAACCTACAGGCACTCTGGACGCCCGTGCACGGCGAGGACCAGGGTCCCTGGACGGAGGAGCTGGTACGGACGGCCGCCCTGTGCACGACCGTCTCCCGCGAAACCGACGGCGAACTGCACGGCGACCCCACCGAGACGGCGCTCGTCGTCGGCGCCGCCGAACACGGGGTTCCGGTGGACCCCGGACGGCGCGACGCCGGACGGCGCGCCCTGTTCCGCTTCGACCCCCGGCTGCGGCTGATGTCCGTCGTCCAGACCGACGGGACGACGGGCGCCGGGCGGATCGTGGTCAAAGGAGCTCCGGAAGCGGTCTTCGACCGACTCCTCCCGGGCCCCGGCACGGACGCCGTCCGGTCGGCCGCGCAGGAACTCGCCGGGCGGGGCATGCGCGTCCTCGCCGTCGCCGTACGGGACCTGCCGCCCGGCGCGGAGCCGCCCCCGCACCGCCAGGACGCCGAGTCGGGGCTGACCCTGCTCGGTCTCGTCGCCCTCTACGACCCGCCGCGTCCCGAGGTGGCTGCGGCCGTCCGCCGCTGCCACGAGGCCGGGGTGAGGGTGCACGTCGTGACGGGCGACAACGGGGCCACGGCGGCGGCCGTCGCCCGCGAGGTCGGCATCGGAACACCGGAGCTGAAGGTGGTCGCGGCCTCCGAATCCCTCGACGACGACGAACTGGACTGGCTTCTGGCCGACACCGACGCCGAAGTCGTCTTCGCCCGCTCCTCGCCCGAGACCAAGCTCAAGGTGGCCGACGCCCTGCGCGCCCACGGACGGATCGTCGCCATGACCGGCGACGGGGTCAACGACGCCCCCGCACTGCACCGCGCCCACATCGGGGTGGCGATGGGGCGCTCCGGCACCGACGTGGCCCGCGAGGCCGCCGCCATGGTGCTCACGGACGACGACTTCACCACCATCGTGGCCGCGATCGAGTCCGGACGCCGCGTCTACGACAACGTCCGCAAGTTCATCGTCTACATCTTCGCCCACGCCACCCCGGAGATCGTCCCCTTCCTCGTCTTCGCGCTCTCCGCCGGCACCGTCCCGCTGCCGCTCACCGTCCTGCAGATCCTTGCCATCGACCTCGGCACCGAGACGCTGCCCGCCCTGGCCCTGGGCCGGGAGCGCTCCGAACCCGGCATCATGCAACGCCCGCCCAGGCCGCGCCGCCAAGGCGTCATCTCCCGCGACATGCTCGTCCGCAGCTGGGGCTACCTGGGCCTGACGTCGGCGGTCCTCGTCATGGCCGGCTACTTCTACGTCCTCTGGCGCGCGGGCTGGCAGCCGGGCGACCCCACGGGGCCCGGGGACCCGCTGCACCACGCGTACGTGACGGCCACCACCGCCACCTTCGCCGGCATCGTCACCTGCCAGATCGGCACCGCCTTCGCCGCCCGCACCGACCACGCCGCACTGCGCGACATCGGGCTCCTCTCCAACCCGCTGCTCCTCGCGGGCATCGCGTTCGAGCTCGCGTTCACCGCCGCCCTCGTCTACGCGCCCCCGCTCCAGCACCTCTTCGGCACGGCGGCCCTTCCCCCGGACGTCGTCCTGCTCGTCGCCGTCTTCCCCGTCCTCGTCTGGGGCACGGACGAACTGCGGCGCGCCCGGCGACGCCGTCACCGCGGGTGATCGGGTTCCTTTTCCACGCCGCCCTGGTCGAGGCGGAAGGGCGGGTAGGCGTCGGTCATCAGGCTCGCGTAGGCGGCGACGCGCAGGACCCAGCGGTTGAGCCCGACGACCAGGTCGAACAGGTCGCGCGGATAGCGCGAGGTGAACGCGAGGGCGAAGCCGGCGATGACCGCGAGCAGGGTGATCAGGCCGCCGCTCCACCAGTCGACGTGCGCGCCGCCGGTGAAGAAGGCGATCACCAGGTAGTGGGGGATGGCGAGGAGCCACCACTTGACCAGGACCAGCGAGCGCGACAGGCGCTCCGGGTAGGCGATGTCGAGGCGTGCCGGGTAGTCGGGCTCCGGGCCCAGGCTGAAGGGCGGGTAGCGGTCGGTGGCGAGAGCGCCGTAGGAGTAGTAGGACACCCGCCAGGACCAGCGCAGCACGCCGAGGTTGAAGTCGAACAGCGCGCGGGGGAAGCGCTCGGTGAACAGAATGGCGAAGAACGCGACCACGGTGACGAGGAGGAAGGCGATCCAGAGGAAGAACAGCACGATCCAGTGGGGGATCACCAGGATCCACTTGACCAGCCACAGCCAGCGGGACAGAGGGGAGTCGAGCTCGGCCGTCACCGTCACCGGCGGGTATGAGGTGCGCTGACTGTCCATGATCGTCGCTTCCTTGCCAGGCCCCCTGTACGGGGGCGGGCAGCGTGGTCATTCCAGTGTCGTCCATCCGGTACTCGTCCGCGTCTCGATCCGGTGCCGGGCGGTGCTGGTCAGAGCGGTCAGTCGGGCTGAGGGCGTCGGCCGGGGAGGCGCCGGGCGGGGCGTCCTCCGGCAGGGTGGCGAGGTCCTGCTCGAAGTGTTCGCGGGCGGCTGCCGGGGTGTCGGGCGGGTCCGTGCGGAGCCCTCCGCGCATCACGGTCCGCAGCAGTGGTT
>NZ_JBIVIR010000021.1:0-127490 GCF_044749825.1 Streptomyces sp. NPDC088915 | reverse complement strand
CCCGGAGAAGGTCCGCGCCGACCTCGACTCCCTGCGCGAGGACAACGAGACCACCCCCGAGAACGACCGTGCAGAGGGGACCGACTTCCCGGCCCCGGCTGATGACGAGCAGGCCCCGGCCGAGAGCGACGAGGAGGAGGTCGCCGACGACGCGGCGACGACCACGCTCGACCCGAAGGAGGTCCGCGCCGACCTCGACTCCCTGCGCGAGGAGGAGAGCGCCCCCGAGACGGACCGCACGAAGGCGCCCGGCACACAGGCCCCGGTCGACGCTCCGGACAACGAGGCCTCCCCCGCCGACGAGGCAGCGGAGCGCGACAACGAGTCCACCGGCAGCCAGGCGTCCCCCGAGCCGGAACAGCCGGCCGACAGCGTCGCAGACCGGCCCGCGCCGGGCGACCAGGTCCTCAGCCCCGACGGCCCCGGCGAAGTCATGGTCGTCCACGGCGACTCCGTGCTCGTACGAGCCGAGCGAGGCACCCGCCCGCACGCGTTGAAGGACATCACCCGCCCCGACGGCACCCCGTTCGGCGGCGACCCCACAAAGGAGAACAAGGAGCGGCAGAACGCCGACCGGATCGCACAGGCCGCCACCCGCGAGGGCGCCGAACTGCCCAACGGCCACCGGCTGCGCGACCTCGACATGGAGGCCGGACACGGCACCATCGTGGACCGCGACGGCAACACGATCGGATGGGTCCGCGCGCGGACCGGTGACAACGGCCGTCGCTACTGGTGGAGCCAGGACGCCGACGGCGGATCACCCGGTGACATGCAGTGGCACGAGGACTTGCCCGCTCAGGCGGGACCGCCCCCGCTGCGCGCCGCGGGCATCATCCGCGACGGCATCGACCGTGCGAAGTACGACGGCGGCGAAGACGAGAACGGCAGGCCGACCAAGGTAGAGCGCCGCTGGATCACCCCCGACCGCGCTAGCACCGAGATGACGCTCACCCCGGCCCAGGTCCGGGAGCTGGGCAAGCTCGAACTGTCGGGCACGTACGCCGACGGCACCCCCATCGACACCCTGCCCTGGAACCCGGGCCACCGCCGCTACAGCCCGTACTCCGCCCAGGCCGGCGCGCTCGCCAACGCCGCCCGCGAAGCAGCCGCACAGATGCCGGACACCCCGGAGGGCCGCCGCTCGCGGAAGGTCCTGCTGGGCGCCGCGCGCAAGATGGACTTCCAGCAGTACGACTCCGCTCGACGCGCGGGCAGCATCCCGGCCCCGGGCGAGCACGACCCGTACGACAAGCCGTACGTTCCTCGCCCGGAGGACGACGACCTTGACGCGCCCGAGACCTCCGCACCCCAGGACACGGACACCGACCTCGATGCGCCCGAATCCCCCGCGCCCCAGGACACGGACACCGACACTCCGCAGGACGACGCCGCCGACCACGACCGTGCCGATCCGGCGTCGGCATCTCAGCCAGACGCGGACCAGCCGGACGGCACCACCTCGGGCGGCTCGACGGAGCGCGAAGCGGTCGGCGAGCACGACGGCAAGCCGGTGGAGATCAGCGAAGCCCAATCCGTTCCCCACAAGTACGGCTACGGCGACGAGACCCGGCGCATCGTGTATCTCGACGGCCAGCGAATCGGCTCCCTCCTGCGCGACGGAGACAAGGACGATTGGCTCTCCGAACACGACCTCCACGGCACCCTCGACAAGGCCTGGCACCGCAAGGAGGAGTTCGAGAACCCGGCCCAGGCCGCCGCGCTCGCGGTGGCAGCCGCACACCACGAGCCGCTGCTCGCCTTCCCCCGCGGAGGCTCCCGCGCCGCGGACATCCGGCAGTGGGCCGGTGTATGGGCGGAGCCGCAGCCGGACGGCGTGAACAACGTGTACCTGGACCGCGCGCTCGCGCAGAACGAAGAGGGTTGGCCTGCCGGACAAGACCCCTGGGACGTCAAGCTCTGGATCTCTACCCTGGCAGAAGCGGAGCCCCTGGCCCAGTACGACGAGAATGTCCGCCGCAACCTGGAGGAAGCGCCACAGGAAGGACGCGACTTCCTCGCCGGTCTGGCCGATGACCTGCGCACCTCCGTACGGGAGACGGCCGAAAAGCTGCGCGCGGAACTCCGTCCCGTCCTGGTGGATAACATCGCCACCCGGGCGGGCCGGAAGAAAGCCAGCGAACGGCGCACTGAGCTGATCAACGAGCGGGCCCAGGAGATCCGGGACGCGGTGCGCGAACGCATAGCCCATGCCCGCGCCGAGGCCGCGGAACATGGACTGTCCGAACAGCAGGCGCAGGACTTCCTCGTCAGCGTCGTCGGCGGTGACGACTCCGATCAGGTGACGTACGGGCTGCGCGGGGAGTACCCCGAGGCCCTTCGCCCGCTCACTGCCGCTCTCGCGGACGGCACCGCCTACTGGTCCGCCTTCGCCGGATGGGCCACACAGGACGACAGCCGGAACTGGGCCGGGATGTACTGGAAGAACGGCAGGCGCAGGAGCCTAGGCCTGCCCGCCCTGCCCTCTGCCGACCCGCAGACCGGGACCGGGGAGATGAAGATCGGCGAGGCCGAGCTGCCCAAGGGCATGCGGTGGGTCCGCGGGTCCGAACTCAAGCCGGGTGACATCTACCACCCCACGACCCTCCGGCGTGGCGTCAGCGACGTCTTCGACGGGATGGACTCGCCGGAGTACGTCATCCACACCCACGCCGGCGGCCGCGAGGGGGCTGTCCGCTCAGTGTCCCTGGACGCTGAACGAAGCGAGAGGCCGGTGACCCCCGACGCGTGGTTCGTGCTCGTGGAGAGCCCCGAGCCGGCGGTACGCAAGAAGGCACGCCAGCGGGCCCGCACGGATATCTCCACGGGCTGGAATCTGCCGGTGGATGACGAGACATATGAACTCGGGGGCCCGGACCGCGTGAAGGCCTTGGCGGATCGCGCCGAGGTCAACCTGATCAGGAAGAACGAGGACGGCTCCGAGGAGCTGAGCGTCACCGTCGACGGAGTCGAGGTCGGCCGAATCACCGACCGCTTCCGCAGCAAGCCCCTGGAACACCGGGCGGAGACCATGGACGGCCAGGGCCGTACCTGGCATACCCGAGAGCTCGCCACAGCGGCGCTCGTTGCCGCTCACGACGGCGAGACCGTCTCGACGGAGCAGCAGAACGAGGAGAACGACCACGAGCACGAGACCGCGGAGCAGTCTGCACGGAAGCCGGACGCCGGGCGCCGAGACGGCGAAGGCCATGGGGAGCGCGACGGAACGGGCGGTGATGGTCCGGACAGCGGCGCTGATTCCGATGTGGACGACGACGATGACCGGCCGGACGCGGCCGATCCCGACGAGGATGACGACAACGAGGACGCCGAGCGAAGCAAGCGCCGGCGTCGCCGCGACCGCGACCGGGACCGGGACCGGCCGGACGGTGCAGGTCCCGACAGCGGACCGCGCCTTCCCGGCCTGCCCGGAAACCGCGACCGCGACCGGGACCGGGACCGTGACCGGGGCGGCGACGGTGACCTGTCTCCGGACCTCGACCGGCCCGGCCCGCTCGATGACCTCAAGAACCGGTACCGCTCGGGCGACACCTCCGTGCCCGACGGCGCCGACCCGGAGGAGCACCAGGCGTTCCTGCGTGCGCTCGCCGACAACGACACCCTCACCCTGTCGCCCGGCGGCGGCCTGATCACCTGGTCCGACGACGACGGCCGCACCTGGGAGATCGGCCACGCGAACAGCGGACTGCGCCTCGCTCGCTGGGGCGCGAACGGCGACCAGATCGGCGGCCGCGACGGAGCCCGCCGACTGGCCGGAGCCTACGAAGAGCTGCGGGACGCCGACGGCAACCCGATCGACTGGACGCAGCCCCAGCTCGACCCGGACATGCTGCGCCAGTGGCGGAACGCCCGAGACGAACCGCTGACGGACGCCGTCGACGCCGCCCGCGACCACATCGTTACCGAGCACCAGCGCGACCGCGCGGCCACCCCGGGCGGCGGCCGCGACCACAGCACCGGCACCGAGATTCCGATCGGCGCTCCTGCCCCCGCCAACCAGCCCGAGGGACAGCCTGACGGCGAAACCGCCCAGGAAGGCCCGGCTGCTCGGAACGCCTCCGGCAGCACCGACTCCGCCGGCGGCGCGTCCAGCACCACCTCCGAACGGGAGGAGCAGGACGTCGAGGAGGCGAGCGAAGGCACCCGTGCTGCCGAGCCGGCTGCCGACGACTGGAAGAAGGAGGTCAACGACGGCGCCCCCTTTGGCGACCCGGACCTCGACCTGCGGCCCTTCTGGGACGAAACCGACCGCAAGGGACACTCCCACATCCTCTCCGAGGAGAGCGCCGTCCGCCGTTTCGGCAGCCGCGAGCGCATGGAAGACCTGGCGTCCCGCGCCACCATCGCCGGGCCGCGCCTCCCTACTGACTTTGAGGCGGAGGTGTGGCTGAACGGCCGGCTGATCGGGCAGATCTTCGACCAGGACAACTACAATCGGGAGCTGTACCCCCAGAGCTACGTGCCTCGATGGGAAGTCCTGCCCAACTACTTCCCCACCTTCCGAGAGCCGATTCACCGCTCCCGTCAGGCGGCCATCGCCGAACTCGTCCTGCGCGCCCTGAAGGCCGGTCCCCCGGACCTCGGCACCATCACCGACGAGATGGCGAAGGACTTCAAGCTCGACCACGACATCTTCTTCCCGAAGAACCGGGACCACCAGGGCTTCACCGACGCCGAACTCGAACGCGTCAACGCCCTCGACAAGCTCCTGCGCTCCCTCGGGGAGGGGCATACCGTCAGCGGCAACGTCGCCGACGATCTGGCCACAGCGTTCGACGAACTCACCTGGCTCACCGGCCGCTACAAGAAGCCGAAGGACGAGCCCCAGCTCCACGCCAACCCGGGCCACCTGGCGCACAAGGTCTCCAAGCACCTCGACCGCCTGCGCCCCGAGGACCCGCGGGCCGCGCACCACCAACAGCTCCGCTACCGCGCCGCGATGCAGGCCGTGGCCGACCTGGAGGCGGACGGCGCCGTCGACCGCGCCGAGCGCCTGCACGTCGCCTCCCTCCAGAACGGCGATGTCGTCCGGATCGGCGGCACCCGCCCCACCGGCTCGTTCATCACGAAGACCGGCTACCTGATCGGAGACCCGAAGAAGGTCACCCTGCGCCGCAGCGGCGAGAAGATCCGCGCCTACCGTGTGACCGTCGGCAACACTCCCTGGATGGAGGGCGGCCACTCCGAGACGTTCGTCGTCCCGGAGGATGGCACCGGCCTGCTCGTCGCCCGCGCCGTCGATGTCCGGCGCCGCGACGAGGACCAGAACTACGGTCTCGGCGTCGGAGAGCAGGGCCCGGAGTGGACCTACGACCCGGAGAAGGACGGCGTGGACCACGCCGGCCGTGCCCGCCTGGAAGGGGCGACGGCCGCAGCAGATCGCGGGGAAGAGCCTGCCGCCCCGGCTCCGCAGGAGAGCCGCGACCGCGGCGAGGTGGCACGGGATTCCGCGTCGCGGCGGGAGGAATCAGAGACCAGCGAGCCCGAGCCCGAGGCCAACCGGGAAACCTCCGGGTCGGACAGGAGCACGGCGCCGCGCCGCCGCAAGGAGGAGCAGCCGGCCCGGGACGAGTCGGCACCGAAGCCGGATGCCGCCCCCGAGCCGGTCGGCGGCCGCCGCGCCGAATGGGTACAGGTCTCCGACTTGTCCATGGGCGACCTCGTACGGGTCGACGGCATCACCAAGCGGGGGACCGCCCGCACCCTGGCCGGGTTCGTCGTGGACGGCCCCAAGCAGGTGCCCACCGAGCGCTCCCGCCGCGTGCAGAACATGCAGCGGCTGCTGATCTCCGACACCCCCGACGGGCGCGGGGGACAGCGGCAGTCGATCTGGGTCCCCATGGACGCCACCGCCGCCCGCGCGACCGACGACGAGGCCGACACCCCGGACGGCGCGCCGGCCACCGGCGCCGACTCCGACGTCCTCACCGGCCGTATCGCCGATCGCGTCCCCACCGACGTCTCCGGCCGCGGCCTGTTCCCCGGCTCGATCGTCACCGACAGCCGCGGACGCGAAGGCACCGTCACCGGCGCCAACGACAGCACGGTCTCCGTACGGTGGGGTGACGACCGTGACGACGAGAACATGACCCCCTCGGCGCTCACCCTCACCGACGGTGGAGCGGCACGCCCCTCCGGCTGGACCGAGAAGGGCCAGCGCGTACGGCCCGGCAACGCCGTCACCGACCGCTCCGGCACCTTCCTGGGCACCGTGGAAGAGGTCGACGGGGACACGGCGACCGTCGCCACCCTCGACGGCATGCGCGACATCCCGATCGCCGACGTGCAGGTCGCCGGCGGCGTCACCGGGAAGCCCGACACCGAGCCGAAGCCCTCTCGCGTGGCCAGCACCGAGCCCACCACTGTCGGCGAGCTGGACGAGGGCGACGTGATCGTGCACGACGGCGCCCACGGCCCCGCGACCGGGGAAGTCGTCGGCCGCACCCAGGACGGCGACCGCGTCCAGCTCGATGTCACCGACACCACAACCGGCGAGACGCAGCACATCGACACCACCGCGGACGCCCCGGCCACCCGGGCGCTCGACAGCGACGGAGCCGCCCCCGAGCTCGGCCCGGACGACGCTCCCGACAACGACGACCTGACCAGCCACGAACCGCTGCCGCCGGTCACTCCGGTCGTCGGAGACACCGTCGACCCCCATCTGGCGCCCGAAGAGCGTGACGCCGTCACCGATCTCGGCGAAGGCCCGCTCGACGACCCCGATGCCCAGCAGGGTGCCGCCCGGGTCGCCAACGACCTTCCCCTCACCCCCGAGCAGGCCACCGCCCTCGCCGGGAAGCTCCGCGACCACAGCGACGCGGACACCCCGGAAGGCCGGGCCGCCCAGCGCGCCGCCGACCACCTCGACGCGGCGGCCGGCCAGACTGCCGAGCCCGCCGCCGCACCCGCGCCCGGAACGATCGGCGCCGTCGGCAAGGGCGACCACATCAGCCTCCCCGACGAGAACGACCCCAACACCGTGTCCTCGTACAAGGTCATAGACACCACCGAGCTGCCCGGCGGGATGCGCAGCCTGACCCTGGAGGACTCCGACGGCCTGCGCACCACCCGGTCGTTCGCCGCCTCCGAACCGCTGTGGCAGGTCCCCGAGCCCGACGCCCCGGTGCCGGACCCGGACGAGCAGCGCGACCCCAACCCCACACCCGACCCCGACCGCATCACCAGCGACTACCGCGACGCCGTGGTCCGCGCCGTCATCGACGCCGCCCTGGAAGGCACCAACGACCCGGGCAGCATCCACGCCCTCCGTCAGCAGATCGCCGAACGCCTCACCCCGCAAGCCCTCATGAACGCGATGAAGCACGCCCGTGAGGAAGCCAAGCAGGTCATCGACGCCAACGGGATCACCGACGACGACCGCACCGCGCTGCTGCGCCGTCTCCGGCCGGAAGCCGCACGCGCGCGGCAGGACGCCATCAAGGCGGCCCTGCGCACGCTCAACGACCTGGAGCCGCTGGACGGAGAGAGCGAACAGGACACCGCTCGCCGTGCAGCCGAACTGCTCCGCCTCATCCCGGCCGCTCTGCACGAGGACTCCTCGAAGTCGGACGCCGGCCCGGAGGCCGACCCGGAGGTCGACGCCGCCGTCACCGGACACGTCGATGACGCTGTCGGCCAGGCCCTGGGGCAGGCTGGTGGCGGACAGCCCCTCACCGAGGAGCGCCGCGCGCAGATCGTCGCTCAGCTCGCCGCGCAGATGGCGGCGAACAGGAACGACACCGCACAGCGGATCGCTGCCACCCTGCCCCCCGGCCAGCGCGCCGGCGTCCTGCCGCACATCGTCGCCGCCCTGGTCCTCCTCGCCCGGAAGATCGTCGCGGTCGTGGCCGCGTTCCTGCGGGGCATCGCGAAGGCCTGGCGCAGCAGCCGGGAAGCCCTGCGCAAGCTGCGGGAGAGGATCGCCCGCTTCCGGCACCGACTCATGGACAGGGTGCGCTCCTGGCCGGAGAACCGGCGCCTGCGCCGTCTGGCCGCACGTTCCCTCCCGCAGCCCACCGCGGACGCGGACCTCTCGGACCGGCTCGCCCACTGGACGCGGCTCATGCCCGCACCGGGCCGCTTCGGGCAGGTCTCGCGCCGAGCCCGCTGGTACCTGCCCACCCGCCGGACGACGCTGGAGGCCGGTCAGCTTCCCGAGGTTCAGGACGGTCTGCGGTGGATGCCGGACCGGGCCGTCGACCGCGGCCCCGGCCGTGAGGCCCTGCGGCACCTGGCCGCGCTGCGCGCCGCCGGAACGGACGTCGACGGAGACCTGTCGGCTCGCCTCACCGCCGCTCACCCGGAACTCGGCTCCCACCCGCACAGCACCGTGCGGGACGCGATGGAGTACGCGGCCGCCGCCGAGCGACGCCTGCGCGACCTCACCGCGGCCGCGGCCGGGGGCGCCGACACCGACGGAGAGCTCGATGCCGCCCGCGTCGAAGCACAGGGCGCGCGCCGGGACGCCGTACGGGTCCGCGACCTGTACGCCGATGCCCTGCCCGACGCCGTCCGCGACGTCCTCGCGCAGGTCCGGGAAATGGGCCCCGCCGGTGCGGCCGCGCTCATCCTCACCGACGACAGCGACCCGGACGCCGCCCGCGTCCTCGGCGACATCCAGCAGTTCATCCCCCGCGACTGGCTCGCCCCCGCGAGCGGCCGCATGATCACCGCCCGGCGGGGTGAAGCCGGCGGATACGACGCACACAGCCGCACCGCCACGATCGCCGACCTCGGCGACGACAGCCGCGCCACCGCCATCAACGCGCTGCTGACCCACCTCCAGCGCAGCAACCCGGACGTCCTCGCCGCTCAGGAGGCCTACCACTTCACCCGCACCCACCGGGGCCGCGTCGGAGCCCGCCGCACGACGC
This sequence comes from Streptomyces sp. NPDC088915, assembly GCF_044749825.1. Taxonomy (NCBI): domain Bacteria; kingdom Bacillati; phylum Actinomycetota; class Actinomycetes; order Kitasatosporales; family Streptomycetaceae; genus Streptomyces; species Streptomyces sp. NPDC088915. The sequence continues at coordinate 118,593 of NZ_JBIVIR010000021.1, read as the reverse complement.
TCGACGCGCTCCTCGCCCGGCTCTTCCACGACCAGGCGAGCACAGGTGACCCCGACGCCATCGTGCCCTTGGGCCTGGCGACGCTGTTCTCCGGCGAGTGGTACCTGTCTGATGATCTGCGGGCCTTCCTCCTCGGCCTGCTCGCGACACGATAAGGAGAAGCACATGGTGGTGATGGGCACGCTCAACGACGGAGCGGCCTACCAGGTGGAGATCACCGGCCGGACCGACCGGCCGGTGATCGGCTCCCGCCGCGTCACGGCCCTCGTGGAGCAGCACGCAGGGACGCCGATCCTGCTGACGCCGCTCGGGCCGCGCCGCGACCTTGACCCGGGCGACGCCGAAGCCGTACTCGCGCTGTTGCGACAGGAGACCTACGTGGTCGAGGTGAAGAACTAGGAGGAGCAGGCGGCGGTCCGCCGCGCTCGTCGCCGCGGTCGTCCAGTGCGACGGGACACAAGGGCGAGGCGCCCGCCACCCTCCAGGCGTGGACTACGCATACGCAGTGAAGGCTCTGCCCCCGAACGGCAGTGAGGAACCCGATCCCGAGGCCGACCAGCCCCTGGTACCGCCGCAGGACCAGCGATCTGACGACAGCCGCCCGTGGGCCGGTGACCCCTACGACGAGGGGGACGAGACCGATCCGGCCGAGGCCGTGTTCGGGTTCACCGGGCAGGGCGAAGAGGAAGCCTGGCTCGACAAGGCACAGGACGGCACCCTGACCGGATGGGTCCGGGACGACACCGGCCAGGTCTGGCGCTACTCGGACCCGGACGCCTGGGCGATCGACGTGGACGACGCCGCCATGACACAGACGCACGGCCCCGACGGTGCGGCAGGAGCCGCCGCCCCGCCGGCGGCGGACGGTACGGGCGAGCAGCCGTCACCTCAGTCCGACGGAGCCGACCCGTTCTCCCTGGAAGTCGCAGCCGCCGACGAGGTGCCGCCGCCCGCCGACAGCACCTTCCCGGAGCCCGAGGAGGACGAGGAGACGGAGGAGGACGAGGACCTGGAGGACGAGGAGAAGCCCGCGAGCGGCGCGAAGAAGACGAAGAAGCCGTGGGACTGAGAGGCCCTGAGCCGGCTGACGGCAGCACGCGACGGTAACCCCCGCGCGGGGGCACGGTGCGGCGCGATCATCCCGCCGCCAGAAGGAACCCGTCGTGCCGAGCCCCCCGCCGCCCCGCAACCCGATACCGCAGCGCGGCACCGCCCGCGCCATCTTCGCCGTGACCGGCGTCGTTGACGACGTCCAAGACCTGATCCTGCCCGGGGCGTTCACGCGTACCCTGCGCAGCCGCAAGGTCAAAAGCGTCTGGCACCACGAGTGGAAGGACCCGATCGGCCGCGTCCTCGACATCGAGGAGTGGATGCCCGGCGACCCCCGGTTCGCCACGATCCCCGGCGGCGCGGTCTGGCCCCGGGAGGCCGGCGCGCTCGTCGCCGTCGTCCAGTTCAACCTTCGCACTGGCCGAGGGCGCGACGCCTACGAGCAGGTCAAGCAGTGGCACGACGCCAACGAGGCGCAGTTCTCCATCGGCTACAAGGTGCCGCCGGGCGCGGCGTCCAAGCGGCACGACGGGGTCAGGATCATTCACGATCTCGATCTGTACGAGGTCAGCCCGGTCCTGCACGGCGCCCACCCCCTGACACGCAGCATCGAGGTCAAGTCCGACGCGGTCAGCAGGGTCGGCGGCCTGGAGCACAAGGCCACCTGGTCATCCGTCGAGCTGGAGCAGAAGACCGCCGAATCCCAGACCGGCCGAGGCGCGATGGTCGCCCTGTACCCGCCCCGGGACATCGCCGAGCAGATCGCCCAGCCCGACGGCACCCCGGCCGAGGACCTGCACATCACCCTGGCCTACCTCGGCGACGCCGCCGACCTCGGCGCCCCTGCCGACGATCTGCACGACCTCGTCGCCGAAGCGCTGCGTGCCGCGACCCCATTGAAGGGGACGATCGGCGGCATCGGCACCTTCCCCGACAGCGGCGACGGCATCCCTACCTGGGTCCCCGTCGACGTTCCCGGCCTCGCCGAACTGCGCCAGGCCGTCACCGCCGCACTGGCCACATCCCCGTACGGCCACACCGTCCGCACGAACCACGGCTTCACCCCGCACATCACCCTGGGCTACGACCTTCCTCCCACCGGGCCCGTGCCATCCACCCCCGTGACCTTCGACCAGGTCCACATCGTCCTCGGCCCGGATCGCACGCCCGTGGCGCTCACCGGACCCGCCCCTGACGTCTCCACCCCCGTGCCGGCCGTCGAGACCAAGACCGCGCGCTCGGCCGTCTTGGAGGCCAAGGCCGCCGGCGGCCGCGCCCCCGCCGAACACAAGTCGGCCCGTGCAGCCGTCCTCGAAGCCAAATCCGCCCCGCCTGCCCTGGAGACCACCGTGACCGCGCCCATGCCCTACTCCTACGAGCAGCTTCGCAGCCGCCTCGGCGACGCGGCCCGCACCCTGCTCAGCGACAGCAACGACTGCTTCGTCATGATCGAAGCGACCTACCCCGACCGCGTTATCGTCTCCCACCACCAGGACGACGAGACGCGGACCTACGCCATCCCGTACACGGCCCTCGGCCGCGATATCGACCTCGGGACCCCCCAACGGGTCGAACTGGCCACGGTCGCCCTGCCCGCCGACGGCGCGCAGCGGGCGGTCGACGGAGACGAAGAGGCCGAAGCCCGGTACCTCCAGCCCGCTGCGGGCGCCATCGAGGACGCCACCGCTTCCCTACACCTGGCCGACGCCGCCCCGGGCTCCGTCGAACGGCTCCGCCCTGTCGTACGCGGCCTGCTCCACGCGATGGCACAGAAGGGCGCCCCTGTCGTACCCGACCACGCGCCACTGCCGAAGACGGACGGCTTCGGACTGGACCTGTGGGACTCCCAGTACGACATCACCGACGGGTGGGACGACGAGGACGATGAGGACGAGCCCGCCGAACAGACTGACGCCCCCGCGGCCGCGTCAACCCCGGAAGAGGACGACGAGGATCAGGTCCGCCTCGACCCGGCGGAGGTGAAGGCCGCCCTTGCCTCCCTGTCCTGCTGACCGCTCCATCCCCGTGCTCCCGGCCGCGAAGTCCCCTGCGGCCGGGAGCACGCGACGTTAACCACCTCGGTGGTCTTCAGTGCGCCTCGCGTTGAGGCGTCCCGGTGCTGGCCGGGCGAGCGACGCACGCCATCGCCAAGCCCAGCACAGGGAGAAGACCCACCACCATGGCCACCGCCACCGTCGACAAGAGCTTCCTGAAGTCGCTCACGGCCCAGCTCTCCGAGAAGAGCGCAGAAGCCGAGCGCATCGCCGGCACCTTCAAGGAGGAGAACGGCGCCTTCGTCATCAGCACCGAACAGCGCGCCGCCTACGTCAAGGCCGTACGCGACGCCCAGGAGATCAAGGGCCTGATCGATGCCGCCTCCGGCGCCGAGTCCATCGGCAACTACCTCGACGCTCCCGAAGGCGGCGCACCCGCGGCCGCCCAGCACTACGGTGCTCCGCAGCGCGGCACCGAGTTCAAGTCGCTCGGCGACATGTTCGTCGAGTCCGAGGCCTACCAGCGTGCGGCGGCCTCCGAGTTCAAGGACCGTCCCTTCATCCGCGCGGAGATGGAGGGCAAGTCGATCTTCTCGCTCTCCGCCGGCACGCACACCCACCAGGCCCTCGGCACCGGCCAGGAGCTCCCGCTCACCGAGCTCCAGCGCCGCAAGATGCACATCCGCGACCTGTTCCCGAAGGCCAAGACCAAGTCCGCGTACCTGCTCGGCGTCCGCGAGACCGGCTGGGTCAACAACGCGGCCCAGGTGAAGGAACGTTACGCCTCCGACGGCGTCTCCCCGGCGACCGGAGCGGACTCCGACGTCTTCGGCCGGGCCCCGCGCTCGAAGCTCACCCTTGAGCCCGTGATGTATCCGGTTTCAGAAATTTCCCACCTAATCGACACCCACAAGAACATCCTGGCCGACGACGCGAGGCTCAAGACCTTCATCAACACGCGGATGGTCGAGGGCGTGAAGTTCGCCGAGGACTACGACCTCCTGCACTCCGTGGGCGACGGGCAGAAGTTGACCGGTCTGTTCAACGTCCCCGGGGTCCAGCAGTACACCGGCAACGCCAAGGACAAGTACAGCGTCCAGATCCGGCGAGCGATCACCAAGAGCCTGCTCGCCGAGTACGAGCCCACGGGCCTCGTCCTGTCCCCCACGATGTGGGAGCACGTCGAGGTGGAGGAGGACGACACCGGGGCCTTCCGGGTCGCCCTCCAGGTCGCTGTCGGCGCAGTCAAGCAGGTGTGGACCGTCAACGTGGTCCAGACGACCGCCATGCCGGACAGCCGGTACCTCCTGGGCGCGTTCGGCATGGGCGCCCAGCTCTACGACCGGGAAGCCGTCTCCGTCACGATCAGCTCGGAAAATTCGGACAATTTCGAGCGGGGTGTGATCACGGTCCGAGCGGACGAAAGGCTCGCTCTTGAGGTACCGCGACCCGAGAGCTTCGTCCTGGGCTCCTGGACCGAGCCGACTCCGTAAGCAGCGCGAACACCCCTCCCAGCAGGGCCGGGCGGACGCGCCCGGCCCTGCCTCCGACCAGCAGAACGAGGACCCCTTGCCGGACACCACCAGCGGGCTCATCAACGATCTCGACGCCCTGACCTCCGCGCCCCCGCCACGCAAGGGCCCTCTCTGCACGGTCGCTCTGATCCTGGACACCCTCGACGAGCCGGCCGCCGCCAAGCTCCGAGAAGTCCTCGACTCCCCGGCATCCGCCCCCCAGGTTGCCGACGCCCTCACCCGCAACGGCCACCCCGTGCAAGCCCCGGCGGTCGCCCGCCACCGTCGCCGCAGCACCAGCAGCGGATGCAGGTGCCCGCGATGAGCCTCGAAGACCACCTGGACGCGCTGCTCCGGCCCGCGGCCGTCACCCAGTCCGGGCCGCCCCAGACCGTCCGCCCTTCGGTGACCGCCCCCAAGGGCTGGGAGCCGGGCGTCCGCTACGAGGCCAACGGCGCCATGCTCGTCACCGCCCCGGCCGCCGAGGCGCCGCCCCAGGACGAGAACGGATGGCGCGAGCGCGTCGAAGCCCTCGGTCTCGCCGTCCCCGACGGGTACCACGTCCGCCTGGTCGAAGCCCGCCACGACCCCGCCGCCTGGCACCGTGACACCCAGGGCGAGGATGCCGTCACCCGCCCGGTCTGGCGCTGCCGATACCTCATCGAACCCGCCGCCCCCGGCTGGGCGGCCACCGACGACCTGAACAGCCTCGTCCGAGACGCCATGCGCCGGCGCCGCAAGCAGCGTCCCGCCCCCGAGACGGTCGCCCGAGCCCTGGCGGTGGTCTACGCCGACCCCCAGGCGGGCAAGGTGGGGCGAGACGGCGGGACGAAGGAACTCGTCGGCCGGATCGCCGACCGCTTCGACCGGCTCCAGGACCACCTGCGCGACCTCGGCAAGGTCGGCCGCGCACCGGACTCGGCGTACTGGCTCGACGCCGGCGACTGCATCGAAGGCTTCGAGAACGTCCCCAGCCAGGCGTTCACCAACGACCTGACCCTGACCCAGCAGGTCCGCGTCCACCGCAGACTGACCTTCGAGGGACTGGACCGCCTCGCCGCCACGTTCCCCCGCGTCGTCGCCGCGACCGTCGGCTCGAACCACGCGAGGGTCAGACGGGGCAAGGACCCCCTGGGCCCGCCCGAGGACGACTGGGGCATCGAGGTCATGAGCCAGATCGCCGACGCCTACAGCCGAAACCCCGACGCCTACGGGCACGTCTCCTTCGTCGTTCCCGAACCGTGGCGCGACACCGTCTCCCTCGACATGGCGGGCACCATCGTGGGCCTCGCCCACGGCCACCAGTACCCCCGCCCGGAGAAGGCCGCAGACTGGTGGAAGACACAGACCTTCGGCCGCCAGCCCATCGCGGACGCCCGCGTGCTCCTGACGGGTCACTACCACCACTTCCGCGCCCAGCAGCTCGGCAACGGCAGGCTCTGGCTCCAGGCCCCCACGCTCGACAACGGGAGCGACTGGTTCGCGGTGCGCGCCGGCGAGGTGTCCCAGCCCGGCCTGATGGTCCTCTCCGTCACCGCTGACGGATGGGACGACCTCCGCATCCTCTGACCGCGTTGCCGACCGTCAACACCAGCGGGCGACCCAAGCGGCCCCGGTCCGACACCCTTCCGTACCCCCACCACCCCACGAGAAGGGACACACCCGCCATGGGCCTCTACACGGCAGACAACACCCGCATCACCCGTACCGCGTTCCCCGCGGTGAACGCCGTCGACCCGGAGATGGTCGTCACGGCCGACGTCTACTCGACCAAGCCGTTCGACCAGGGGACCCGACCGTCCGACAGCCGCGACAGCGCCCCACAGGGCTCGATCCGCACCCTTCTATTCAAGGCCGGCGCCGTGCTGCGCAAGTCGCAGATCGACAAGCTCTTCCCGCCCGCCACCGTCAAGAACATCACCCCGGCCACGGGCCCGGCCGCAGGCGGCACGGTCATCACCCTCACCGGTACGGGCCTCGACGGCGTCGCCGACGTGAAGTTCGGCAGCGCGGCCGGGACGAACCTCAAGACCCTCTCCTCCGAGAAGATCCAGGTCACCACGCCGCCGGGCACGGCCGGCGCCGTGAACGTCGTCGTGAACGACGACTCGGGCCCGGTCACCAAGGCCACGGCCTTCACCTACGCCTGATCCGCCGACCACGCGACGTAAGCGGACGACGGCCGCCACAGTGCCGCCGCAACGCCCCCGACCCTGGAGAAGACCAGCATGGCCACGCCCCGAACCCGCAAGACCACCGCCGACGACACGGAGGACAAAGCGACCACCGCGCCCGACGCCAGAGACAAGCCGACCGAGGACAAGGCAGTACCGGAGGCACCGGAGACCAAGAGCCCGGCCCTGGACGGCCCGGCCACCCCGGAAGTCGCCCCGCTGGAACCGCCGGCCGAAACGCAGCCCCCGGCGAAGCAGAAGATCCGCAACCCCCAGCAGCTCCTCCCCGAGAAGATCGGTGACGCCATCGTGGACGACTCCACCGGCCTCCCGCCGGACGACATCGACACCGTCTTCGAGCCGGTCCCCCCGAACGGCTTCACCCTGCGCTGCACCCTCCGCCTCGTCGAGAACGTCGGCATGGGCATCTACAACACCCCCACCACCCGACTCCTCCTCCCCGCCGGCGCCGAACTCGCCCCCGCCGACGCCCAGCGCATCATCCAGCGCCTGCGCGGCCAGGCCGACAAGAAGTAAGGAGAGAAGCAGAGATGGCGGTGTACGACTACCGGCCCGTGTGGGCAGGGGCCCTGTGTGACCCCGCGACCGCGGGCGGCAGCGTCGACCGGATCGACCTGTACACCGGCCCCGAGCGAACCGGCACGCCCCTCGCCGCCGCCGGGCCGGCCGTTCGCCTCCGGGACTCCGTCTACCGGTTCACGATCCCGGACACCCTCCCCGTGGGCCGGTACTGGTGCACCGTCACTCTCACCCCCGCCAAGGACCAGCCCGCCGAGCAGGACGCGACCGTCCGCCTCGACCTGCCGCGCGGCGGAGAGCTGATCGCCTCCGCCGAGCAGGTCGCCGACGCGCTGAACATCCCCCTCCCGCTCACCCCGGCCCAGCGCGAGCGGTACTGGCAGAAGATCCGCGAGGCACAAGCCGACGTCTTCACGTACATCGGGCGCCCGCTCATCCCCACCCCCCAGCGTCTCCTGTCCGCGACGCCGATGTACGGCTACTCCCTCGACGACCCGCAGGCGTGGCCCATCCAGCACTACGACGACGTGGTCAGCGTCGTCTCCTACAGCAACAACCTCGACGGGACCTACGAGGTACAGCTCCTCATCGGCCTCGACGGCAGCACCGAAGAACCGATCGTGCGCTACGTCATCGCCCACGCCGCCGAGTCCCTGCGCAACGATCCAGCCTCCGACGCCGACGGCACCCGGCGCGTCTCCTCCGTCTCCGCCGAAGGCCAGTCCATCTCGTACGACGCCGCCCCCGCCCCAGGACAGCCCGGCTCGCTCCCCTCGATCGGCTCGCTCTCCGGCTACCGGCGCCAGATCTACCGCCCGCTGAACACCGTCCCCGCCGCCCCTTGGCCGTACGGCGGCGGGCGCCGCCATCGCCGGTGGTAGCCCACCCGACCGGAGCGCACCATGGCCGTCCTCCTGCCCGACCGCGACCTCACCGTCTACGTCCTGCCACACCCGTGGACTCGTGACGCCTACGGCACACCCGTACCCCCACCGCCGCAGGCCCGCCCCGCCCCCGCCGGCACCTGGCCCGGCGCCGCCACAGAGCAGACCGACGGGTCGTGGACACTGCGCGTCGATCCCGCATCGTGGCCGCTGCGCGCCGGCGACGTCCTCGGAGACGGCACCCGCACCTGGACGGTCACGACCGCCCTCCCGAAGAAGGTCCCCGGTCACGGCGCCGCCGACTACATCGCCGTGACCGCCGCCCTCAACCCCCCGGAGACACCCTGATGGCCAAGTTCCATGCCGCCCCGGGCCTGGAGCAGCAGCTCGCCGCCATGATCGCCCCCCACATCCACGAGATCGCCCGCGACGTCGAGCGGGAAGCCAAACGGCTCGCCCCGCCGACGAAGCGGTGGATCACGGTCGCCGACGACCGGGTGCGCCCGACCCACGCCGCCGCCCACGGCCAGGAGAAGCCCGCGAACCTCCGGTTCGAGATCAACTCAATGGACTGGGACCGCCGACACCGCGGCGTCGGACCCCTGACCTACATGAAGGGCCCCCGCGACGAGTCCTCCCGGGCCGTGGCCAACATCAAGAACTGCCGATGCACGACGCGCACCATCCCCGACGGCATCGCCCGCAACATCCGCGCCCTGCCGCCCGTCATCACGGGCAGCACCGTCACCGCGAAGGTCGTCGCCTCCGGCCAGTTCGTCATCGAAGCCGAAGTCGGCACCGTCTACCCCGGCAACATGGAAGCGGTCGGCGCCTTCTACATGGCGCGCGCCGCCGCGATCGTCGCCGCCCGCCGCTGAGGGAGCCCGAGACACAAGGCCGCGAAGGTCTGCACCCTGCGCGGCATGACCACGAACATCAAGAAGACCACCACCGCGGCCAACGCCAACGAAGAGACGACCACGGACGCCGTCGCGATCGTCGGCCCGCCGCTGCGCCACGGCCAGCAGCCCGAGAAGGTCACCTTCGCCCACCACCTGCGCGTGGCCGGGAAGGAGGTGAAGCCGGGCGACACCGCCTACGTCTCCCCGGACTACGCCCGCCAGCTCCGGGGCAGCGGCTACATCGCCCGCACCCGCGGCTGAACAGATGGGCACCGCCTACCCAGTCGCCGACGCCGATCCGGTCGCCGTCGTGCTGGCCTGGCTCGCCGAGCATCCCAAGGTCGCGGAAGCGCTCGGCGGGTCCGGCCGGGTCTCCGGAATCCGCGAGGCCCCGTGGCCACACCTACGCGTCGCGCCCGGCGCCGGCGGTGACATGCGCGCCCTGGAGTGGGCCATCGAGCCCGAGGTCACCCTGGAGGTCTACGGCGATCCCGGCGGCTGGCCCGGCCCGGCCGCGCTCCGCCGCATCGCCCTGATCGCCGCGCTCGCTGCCAAGGAACTGCCCGACGCCCCGGCGAAGCCCGGCCGGCCCGTCGTCAGCTCCGTCCGCCCCTCCGGCGTCCTGATCGACTCGCCCCTCGCCGACGGGCAGCCCCGCCACCTCTTCGGTCTGCTCGTCACCGTCCACCCGCCACTCGACGCCCCGTGATCTCCCTGCGGATCTGAGCCCGCGACGTTAACCACCTGGTCTCTCCATCGTGGCCCGGCCCTAGTTCCTGGCCACAAGGAGAGCTCCACCATGGCAGGCGAGATAACCAACGCCTCTCAGATCGTCATCCCCGCCCGCACACGCGTCTGGCTCGCCCCGGTTGGCACCGAGGCACCGGCCGACGCCACCGTCGCGATGCCCGTCGGCTGGTTCAGCGTCGGCCTCACCACGGAGGACAGCCTCAAGTTCTCGGAGGAACCGCAGTTCGAGCAGGTCAAGTCCGCGCAGATGGACTTCCCCAGCCGGACGTTCCAGACCAGCGACGCCGCCTCCGTCGAGGTCGACCTACAGCAGTGGTCGGCCAAGAATTTCTCCGCCGTCTTCGGCGGCGGCACCATCTCCCAGATCGCCCCGGCCGGCGGCGGCACGGGGCCGAAGCACTTCAAGTTCGCGCCTCCGAGGATCGGAGGCCGCTCCGAGATCGCCGCAGTCATCGAGGTGGTCGACGGCCCGAAGGCCTACCGGTACGTCATGCCCCGCACCATGCAGATGGAAGGAGTCAACACCGACCTCCAGAAGGCGAAGGAGGCCGTACTTCCCCTCCGACTCGCCGTCCAGGGCAGCGACGACACCGATGCTTGGTACCTGCTCACGAACGACCCGGCCTTCGCCCCGGCGTAAGGTGGTCGAGCACTGCGAAGGCCCGTACCGGGCGCGGGAGATGTCACCTTCCGCGATCAGTACGGGCCTTCGGCACTCCGTTTCTCAGGGAAACGCTACGACGCCCCTTCCGGCATCAGGTCGGGGAACCCGAGGCAGTCCGCGACGTCGTTGTAGTCCTCCGACGGGCGCGACTTGGGGTCACTGATCGCGACCGGCGCCTTCTGGCGGTACTGCCCGGCTGCCACGCCGCTGTACCGGACGTGGGGGAGCACGCGATCACCGTGGGCTTCCTCGATCTCGTCCACGGTGCGCTGGTACTCGGCTGCGTTGTGACTGGCGGTGGGAGTGCCGCACAGCAGGATGTTGTGGACGGTAGGGCGGGCCGGAACCGACTTGTTCCTGTACAGGTGCGCGACCTCATGCAGTTCGGTCAGCAGCTTCTCCAACTGCTTCGCCTCCTTGCCGGTCACGAGTACCGGCGGGACGACCTCGTCGTCCTCGTCCATGGCGATGAGGGTGGACAGCGTGATCTGGCCGTAGTTGGCCGGCAGGTCGAAGAGCCAGACCTCGTTCTCCTCCGCCGTGAGTTCTCCGGTGCGGTACTTCATGATCTGGTCCCACAGCCAGTTGAAGTCCGCCGGGGAGTTGGTGAAGTGCTTCTCGATGTTCTTCATCCGGTCGTCGCCGGGAACGATGTAGAGGTTGGGAATCTCCAGGTACTCCTCCCACTCGCCGTGGACTTCGGCGTCCCAGCCCTCGGGCATCTCGCCGTTCCACATAAGAGCCCCCACCGTGGCCTCGTCGAGCGTGGCAGCTCCGGTGATCACGTCCCAGACGGTAGGGACCCCGGCCTTGAGGTCGGCAGGGCCGCGGTTGGCGATCTCGCTGGCATTGCACTGGGCATCCAGATCGAAGATCCGCACGCGGTAGCCGCGCAGGGCCAAGATGCAGCCGAGCATGATCGTGGTGGTCGTCTTGGTGGTTCCGCCGGCGGCCAGCAAGAAGGCCAGGATGAGCGGGTGCTTCCGGCCCTTGGGCAGGAGATTGCGCTTCGGCCTTGGCAGTTTGGAGCTCACAGGCTCTCCTGATCGGTCAGATGCTCAGGGTCATGAGCGTTTCCCAGGGAAACGCCAAGCCGGGTCAGCTCCGCCTTCTCCCACTGGGTCTCCGGCACATAGTTGCCGGCCTCGATGAGGAAGAGGACGTAGCTCGCGTCGTGCATGTCCCAGCTTGGCCGACGCCGATCGCTGGCCCGTGCTTCGTTCGCGGCCAGAGCAGTCACGAACGTCGCCAGCCCGACGAGGTCAGCGTCACCGGACGACAATACGGCCTGGAAGTAGGCGTCGGTGTCCTTGATGTCGAAGTGCGCCTTGTTGCTCTGTACGAGCCAGACGTGCGCCTGCTTCCTGGCGTCACCCTTCCCAGCCAGAAGCGCCCTCCGGATGACGGCTTCGCGCGCCTCGGTGGATACCTCGGCACCGCGTCGCAGGAGGTCCACGCAGGCCAGGTCCCGCTCCTTGTTCGCCGTGTACCTGTCGGTGTCGGCACCCTTCTTGGAAGAAGCGGCCGTCCTAAGAGGAACGGCCGGCCGCTGCGAAGGGACTGGTGACTGCGGGGGAGCAGGCGGCTGTGGAGCATCGTCACCCGTGCCGGCGGCTTTCTCGTTCGGCGACGGAGTGTCGGTCTTCTCGTCCGCAGGGGGATTCGGCTCGCTGTCGGTCTCGATCTCCAACTCCTCCGGGCTCTCCGGAGGGGTCTCGGTGTCCGTCTGCTCGCTGGGCTCCTCCTCCGAGGCGTTTCTCGGAGAAACGCCGTGAACGAGGATCTGGTGCACGGCGTCCTGCACACGAAGCTTCCCCTCGCTGTCGAGGATCAGGTGCAGAGCGGCAAGCTGCTGCTCTTCCTCCGGGAGCTCCAGAAGCCCCAGCGCCGCGGTGACGCCGAGCCTCTTCTGCTCCAAGGCCTCTTGCGCGGGAGCCGGCAGTTCCAGGAGGCGGATGCGCTTGGAGATGGTACCGATCGACTTGATGCTCAGCGCGTCGGCGATCTCCCGGTAGGACATCTTCTCTTCGGTAGCCAGGCGGTTGATGTGGCGCGCCTGCTCGATCTCGGTGGGGTCCTTGCGGTGGTAGTTCTCCTTGATGAGGGCGAACCGGATCGTTGATACGAGGTCGTTGCGAACGATCGCCTTGATCTCGGACAAGCGGGCCATGCCCGATGCACGCCAGCGGCGCTCGCCGTAGCCGAGGACGTACTTCGTTCCCGCCTCCGCCACGACGGCGCACTTGTCCGGGAACCGCTGTCCGTACTCCTTGATGAAGAGCTCGGAGGAAAGGATCGAGACCGGTTCCAAGAGGCCGTCAGTCTCGATGTCGTGGGCCAGCTCGTCCAGATCGCCCATGTCGCGATCGTTGAACGGGTTCGGACAGATGTCCTTCAGCGAGACGTCCTTGAGGTCCCAATTACCGTCCGGAATGTCGTAGATACCGGTTTTAGGCTTCTCTGTCTCACTTGTTCCTTTGCCAACCTTCGCTGAGCGTCGTGGCTTTTGTGGTGAAATTGCCACTTTTCAGTTCCTCCAAGGTGTATCCGGATGTAGCTCGGGACGAGGCTAGCGTTTCTCAGGGAAACGCTCCGACGATCGGAGCAGGTTTCCCTCGATCGGCTCCCGGTTCCTCCTCTAAGGACCTCCTTTCCGGTGTCCGGCTCCGCGCAGGCGCGTTTCCCTGAGAAACGGAGCGCGCGACACAAGCCCTGCCGCCTCGTCGCGGTCGCGGCTCTCCTGCGGAACCGAGGGCGGCGGGCTCTTCCCCGCCGGTCTGCTGCGGCCGTCGCTCCTTCCAGGCGGGCACGGCCGGCGTGGTCCACGCCGTCCTTCTTCTCGGCATCGGAGAGCAGGGCCCGCAGTGGACTTACGACCACTCGGACGTTTTCCCTCGATCGGCCCCTGGTTCATCCTCTAAGGACCTCCTTTCCGGCGCCCGGCTCCGCGCAGGCGCGTTTCTCTGAGAAACGGAGCGCGCGACACAAGCCGTCCGGCCTCTCTACCTTCCGCGGGTCCCGTCAGACCCCTGGGAGGAACCACCCCATGTCCTACGCCATCAACCTCGACGCCCGGCGCCGCGAGGTCCAGTACCCGCACGGCATCCCCGTCATCTTCCGCGAGGAGCAGTACCTCTTCCCCGCCGAGCTGCCGGCCGACGCGCTCGATCCGCTCCTCAGCGACGATCTCGACCTCGTCGGCCTGCTCACAGACCTCATGCGTACGGACAGCGGCTCGGCCACCGGCGAGATCATCGAGCTGCTGTTCAAGCGGCCCCGACTGCCGAGGCAGTTCCTCGCCGCCGTCCGCGAGACGTACGCGATCCTCCTCGGCGAGGACTACAAGCGGTTCGCCGGGGCACGTCCCTCCGTCCCGGATTACGTCTGGCTCAGCACCGCCCTCATCCGGGTCTACGGGGTGGACCTGGGAAAGCTCTTCGGGTCGGCCGGCTCCTCCGCTCCCGATGGGACGACGTCGAGTCCGACCTCCTCCGGTACTACGGACTCGACGCCCGCGGCGTCTGGCTCCGACCCGGACAGCCCGGCTTCCTCGGACTCCGCCGACTGATCACGCTCCTCGACGGTCTGCCCGAGGAGTCCCGTGTCAGTTCGTCGCCGATCGGCGGCTGGACCGTGCACACCGAACTCCTGGCGCAGCTCGTGGAGGAAGTCTCCCTGCTCGCCTCCGATCACCGCCGCGAGAAACCGCGGTCGATCAACCGCCCGTACGACACGGCGGACGCCGCCCCTCGCGGGGACGGCCAGGAGGCGGAGCAGCCCACGCAGCCGATGAGCGGCCACCGCGCGATGCTAGCGGCCGCAGCCAGACGAGGGATGGTTCGCAGTGTCTGAGGGCATGCAGGCCGGCCGCCTTGAAGTGCCGGTCGTCGCCTCCCTCGCAGGGTTCGCCGAGGAGTTGCGGACCAAGGTCGAGACCGCGGCCGAGGGCCTGGCCGTCAAGGTCAAGATCAAGGTCGACAGCAAGGGTCTGCGCAAGCGGATCGAGAAGGCCGTCGAGAAGGCGTCCGCAGGCGTCACGGCCAAGATCCGCCTTCGCGTTGACCGCGACGGGCTGCGTGGCGAACTCGACGCCGCCGCCCGAGAGGCAGCTCGCAGCGACGTACGCGTGCCGCTCCGCCCCGACGAGGGCGAGCGCGGGGGCGGGCTGCTGGACCGGATTCGGTCGCTGCTCGGCGGAGCGCGGGCCGAGGTCGAACGCAACCCCGTCGACGTCCCCGTCCAGTTCCGGATGCCGAAGGGGCGGCGCTCCCTGCGGATGCTCGCCATCGGCGGCCTGCTCTCGGTCCTCCAGCCGGCCGTTGCCGCGCTCACGCAATACGGCGGCGCCGTCGTCGCCCTCGCCTCCTCGATGGCTCCGGCCGTCGGCATCCTCGGCGCGGTCCCCGGACTCATCGCCGCGGCGGGCAGCGCCGCCATCGGTACCCGGGTCGCCTTCTCCGGCTTCGGCGAGGCACTGAAGCAGACCCTCAAGGCGCAGGCCCAGCTCGGCGAGGGCGCCAAGCTCACCAAGGCCCAGCAGCAGGCGCTCGACCAGTCCATGGAGGGCCTGTCGGCCTCCGCCCGCAAGTCGGTCACGGCCGTTGCGAGCCTGAGCGGCGCGTGGCGCTCCATGCGCCAGTCAGTGCAGGAACGTTTCTTCTCGAAGGTCGCCGACGAGATCCGGCCCCTGTCGAACGCCGTCCTGCCGCTCCTGCGGGACTCCCTCGGCGACTCCGCCGCCCAGATGGGCCAGCTCGCCAAGGGTGGCGCCCGGTTCATGCAGACCGGGATCTTCAAGAGCGACTTCAAGAAGATCGCGGGGACGAACTCCAAGGTCATCGGCAACCTGACCGATGGACTCGGCAACCTGGGCCACGCCACCCTCGACTTCCTGGTGGCCTCCGGCCCTTTTGTCGAGCGGATCGGCGAAGCAGGTGAGCGCTTTACCCAGTGGGTCCGGGCCTCGGCCGCCGCCGGCCGCTCCACCGGCTCGCTCGGCAAGTTCCTCGACCACGCGGCGGAGAAGGCCAAGCAACTCGGACGCACGACGCTCTACCTCGGCCAGGGCATCGCCGGCGTCGGCCGGGCGGGGATGGACGCGGGCAACGCGCTCTTCGACGGGCTCGAAGCCTCCATGCTCCGGTTCAGCCGCTGGGCCAACAGCGGCGAGGGCAAGCGGTCGATGGAGAAGTTCTTCTCCGACTCCTCCGCCACCTTCCACGAGCTGAACCTGCTCGTCGGCGACCTCATGCGCGGGCTCGGCCGGATGGCCAAGGACAACGGGGTCACCGATCTCATCCGGCAGATCCGTACCGAGCTGATGCCGGGCATCGGCGCCTTCCTCGATTCCATCGGCCGCAGCGTAGGCCCTGCGGTGATCGGCATCATCGCCAACCTGGCCCAGGCCGTCGCCACGCTCTCCTCCGCCGGGGTCGGGCTCGGGATGCTCCTGCAGTCCTTCAACGGCCTGCTGAACGTCTTCAACGGCCTGATGAACGTGATCCCCGGCCTCGGCACGGGGCTCGGCATCCTCCTCGGGACGATGCTCGCCTTCAAGGTCGTGCGCGGCATCACGACCGCCCTCACGGGCATGATCTCCTCCGTCCGCAACCTCGGGTCGGCGACCAGCGTCGCCAACGGGGCCATGGGCCCGCACATCAGCGTGTGGCAGCGGATGCAGGGCGCCTACGCCGGCGCCGCTTCCGGGGCCGGACGGATGACCGGTGCGATGCGGGCCGTCGGATCGGCCGTCGGCTCGATGCGCATCGGCATGACCGGACTTCTCGGCGCGCTCGGCGGCCCGTGGGGCGCGGCCATCGCCGCCGTCACCATCGGCATCGGCCTCCTGGCCAACCAGCATGAGAAGGCCGCCCGCGCCGCCGAGGCCCAAGAGCAGCGGGTCAGTTCGCTCACGCAGGCGCTCCGCGACTCCAACGGCGCGATCGACGCCAACGTCAGGGCCCAAGCCGTCCTTCTCCTCCAGGACGCCAAGATCGGAGAGGGCAAGGGCAAGCTGGTCGACAAGCTGCGCGACGTCGGGGTCAACCTCACCCAGCTCACCGACGCCTACCTCGACCAGGGCGACGGCCTGGGCAAGCTCGAAGACAAGTTCCGCTCCCTCGCGGAAGCGAACAAGGAGTACGTCGAGCGGGGCCGGGACGTCTGGGTCCAGGACTACTCGAAGCAGGGACAGCAGTACAAGGAGGCCGCCGACGCCCTCAAGGGCCTGAACGGCGAGTTGTCGGAGAGCATGCGCAACGCCCGCGAGGGCGCGGCCGCGATGAACGGCGCCGGCAACACGGGCACCGACTCATTCAGCCGCCTCAAGACCGCGGTCGATGGCATGTCGAGCTCCACCGCCACGGCCGACGACCGGGTCAACAGCCTCAAGAGGGCCCTCGACGCGCTCACCGGCGGCACGCAGTCCTTCCACGACGCTCAGACCCGGGTCAACTCGGCGATCATCTCGGTCAACGACGCGATCGAGGCCAACGCGGGCAAGCTCGCGAACGCCTCGAAGGAACTCATCGGCTACGACGGGGCGGTCAACACCGCCACCAAGAGCGGCCAGCAGTTCAACAGCCACCTCACCGAACTGCGCGACTCCGCCGCCGCGGCCGCCATCGCCGCCTTCGACATGGCGAAGAACAACGGCACCCCGCTCGCGGACGCCCTACGGACCGGGCAGACCGAGATGACCAAGGCCCGCGACGCCGCCATCGCCTACGGCCGGGACCTCGGACTGACGAAGGAACAGGCGGCCGGCCTCGCCGACAAGATGGGCCTGATGCCCTCGACCGTGAGCATCCTGCTCAGCGCCAAGGGCATACCCGAGGCGAACGCCCAGATCCTCGGGCTCCAGGCGCAGCTCGGCACCCTGCCCGCCGGAAAGTCCATCACCGTCAAGGCCCCGAACGGCGAAGCCATCGCAGCCCTGCGCGCCGTCGGATTCGCGGTCACCACCCTGCCGGGCGGCAAGAACGTCTCGATCACCGCGCCGACCGGCGGCGCCCGAAGCCAGCTCGCCCTGCTCGTCGACTCCATCGCCGCGACCCCGGCGAACAAGAACGTCTCCATCAAGGCCCTGATCCAGACGGCCGCCGCCGACCTCACCGCCGTCCGGGACAAGGTCGCCGCGCTCCCGCCCGGCAAGACCCTCAAGATGGAGGCCCCCACGAAGCTCGCCCAGGACGAGCTGAAGAAGCTCGGCTTCCAGGTCAAGGACGTCCCGAACAGCAAGAAAGTCGAGATCACCGCCCCGACCGGAACCGCGATCCAGAACGTCCGCGACATCCAGGGCCGCATCAACTCGCTGACCGGCAAGACGGTCACCGTCACCATCAAGTACACGACCATCGGCAAGCCCTACGTCGAGACGTCCCCGCAAGCGAACGGCGGCATCGTCAAGTTCGCCGAGGGCGGCATCCACCGCATTCGCAACAGAGTGCAGTCCTTCGCCGAGGGCTCCGAGCGCCACATTGCGCAGATTGCCCGGCCCGGCGAATGGCGGCTGTGGGCCGAGCCGGAGACCGGTGGCGAGGCGTACATTCCGCTGGCCCCCAGCAAGCGCCGCCGCTCCACCGCCATCCTCGACGAGGTCGCCCGGATGTTCGGCGGACGGGTCGTGTACTTCGCGAACGGCGCCCTCTCCCAGCAGGCCCAAGGAGCCGTGTCGCTGCACAGCGGAAGCCGGAGCAGCACCGCGACCGCGCCCCGGGCCAGCACCCCGCAGGGGGCCGGCGCCCTCGTCGGCGGTGACCTCAACCTGACCATGACCGGGGCCCCGATGAGCCCCGGCGAAGCACTAGGCGACGCCATGTTCGAGCTCCGCCGCATCCGGCGCGGAGGCGCACATGTTGGCTGAGGGCGAGTGGAACCTGTCGTACGGCTCCAACGGAATCTACCCGGGGGCGAACTTCACCTTCGGCGGCTTCCGCAGCGGCTACTACCTGCTGGAGCCGTACGAGATCACGCCGGGCGACATCGACGTCGGCGACATCCCGCTCCCGCGAACCGACGGCATCCGCTTCGGGCAGGACTGGAAGGCCGCGGCGACCATCACCTTCGAGGTCGGCGTGGACGCGGTCGATGACGCCCGCACGCAGCGGGATCGTCACGGCGCGAACCTGAGCAGGCTCTCCGTGATGGGGCAGGCGTGGGACGCCGAGGCGCTTCGGCGGCGGTTCGCGACGCCGGCGACACTCTCCACAGTGCAAGGCGGCCGCGCCAGGATGTTCTACGGGCGCCCCAGGAAGTGGGCGCCGGCCGGCTCGAAGCTCACGCGCCAGGGATACACCCCCGTCGTGGCGACGTTCGCGTGCCAGGACGCCACGGCGTACGACGCGACCGAACGCAGCGTCCGCGTCGACATCAGCCCGGCGCCGCACCGTGGTCTGGTCGGTCCGCTGCGCACGCCCCTCACCATGACCGGCGAAGGCAGCGGGAAAGTCCCCGGCGAGGTGGTCATCGGCGGCACGAAGCCGTGCTGGCCCGTGATCACGATCTACGGGCCCATTACCCAGCCCGCCTGCGAACTGGTCGGCCGCTGGAAGCTGGGGCTCGACCTGTCGCTCGGCGTGGGCGAACGCGTCGTCATCGACCCGCGCCCGTGGGCACGCACCGTGCTGCGCAACGGCAATGCGAACGTCGCCGGCCTCCTGTCTCGCGGGACGCCCGGCCTGGGTGAACTGCGTCTCCCGACCGGCCGCCAGGACTTCATCCTCCGAGGCACCGACAGCACCGGGGCCGCCTTCATGACGATCGCGTGGAGGGACGCGTACGCCTACCTGTGACGGGTCGGCGCGGTAGGCCCGAGGGCGCGACGTAAGCCCTCCCGATCGGTGACAGTCCGCGCCCAGCGAGTTCACCGATCAGGGAGTGCGAGATGTGGGACACCGTCCCGTGGTTCACCGAGGGCGGCGCCGAGCACAGTTCGGAGGTCGCCCGGGTGTTGGCCTACGCGGCGTTCGCCGGAGGCGAGGGGATCGTCGGCGCCGGTGACCTCCAGGTCCGGGCGGTCTCGACGCCGGCCGCCGCCGTGAGTGTCCTGCCGGGCGCGTGCGCGGTCCTGAACCGGGCCACGGGCGGCAAGTACCAGGCGTACGTGGCCCGGCTGCCGAGCAGCGACCAGGTACCGGTGGCCGCGACCGGAGTCTCCAAGCGGTCCGACCTGATCGTGGCCCGGATCGAGAACCCCTACTCCAGCGGGGAGACCTGGCCGCTCCCCAGCAACCCGAAGACGGGCCCGTACGTCTTCACGCGGGTCATCTCCAACGTGCCGCCGACCACGACGAGCGTTCGCCAGATCCGGCCCGGCGACTCGGCGATCACACTGGCCCGCATCGACATCCCCGCCAACACCTCCTCGATCACCCAGTCGATGATCAAGGACCTGCGGGACATGGTGAACCCGCGGGCCCGCCGCCGCCTCTACACCGACTCTCCGGCCGGTGACGAGAACTGGGCGGGCACCACGAAGTGGCAGTGGGTGGCGTGGCCGCCGACCTCGCGCTGGACGGTGGAGATCCCGCCGTGGGCGACTAAGGCCCGCATCGTGCTCACGCTCTCCGCCCTCCAGATCTTGAAGGGCGGCGTGTGGGGCTCCTTCGCCTGGAAGCTCGGTCCCCTCCAGGGGGAGTCGATCACCTTCGACACCGGGGCGACGGACGGCTCTGAGCGACGGAACATGATCGCCGCCGACACCATCAGCATCCCCACGACCATGCGGGGCACCGTGCAGCCCCTCGTCTCGATGATGGCCATGGACAATGACCAGCCAGGCGTGTTCCAGGCCGACGTCACCACCAGCTTCATCGCGGATGTGGAATGGGTGGAGGACCCGTACGAGGACGAGAGCTGATGGCCTCGCGTCTCATCGCCCAAAGGGCCCTGCCGGAGGTGATCCTGGACTGGGACGTACCGCTGTCCCTGTCCTCCAACCCCCGCCGAGACCTGTCCGGGCCCGGCTCCCTGGCCGGGACGATCGAGCCCGAATACGCGCGCATGCTCGGCTCCGACGGACAGCCGATCCTCCAGGAGTGGGCGACGAAGCTCTACCTGGAGGTGGACGGCTACATCCGCTGGGGCGGCATCGTCACCAAGACCGCGTACGAGGGAGCGAAGGCCACCATCGGGGCCGAAGGCCTGAGTTGCTACCCCCACGGCATCCCGTACGAGGACTACATGATCTCCGGCGCCCTCATCACACCAAAAGACCCATATGCCGGAAAAGATAAAAATCATGACGGATGGGTCGACGGGAAGAAAGGCGTGCAGAAGGTGCCGCCTCCGCCGAAGCCCTACGGCGGCCCCCGGATCGACGTGTACGACGCCGTCCGCAACATCTGGCGCCACCTCCAGACCCGCCCGTACGGCAATATCGGCCTCGTCCTCGACCAGCACGACCTGGGCGAAAAGCTCGGCGAGGCCAACGGCTCCGACCCCTGGGAACTCGCCTGGTGGGACAACCCGGACTGCGGGCAGGTCCTCGACACCCTCGCCCGGACGACCCCCTACGACTGGCGCGAGGAACACACCTGGGCCACGGCCAGCAGCAACCAGATCAACCACCGGCTGCTCCTGGGCCGCCCCCGGCTAGGCCGCAAGCGCCCGGACCTCCGCTTCGCGGGCGACGAGAACATCATCGCCATCGCGCGCCCCGAGGGGATGGGCGACGACTACGCCAACGAGGCGATCGTCCTGGGCCGGGGCGAAGGCCGGAAGATGAAGCGCGCCCAGGTCCACCGGTTCGACGGCAGGCTCCGCCGGGTCGCCACGGTCACCGACAAGACGCTCACCTCCGACAAGGCCCTGCGCACACGCGGCGAGCAGGAACTCGCCGGCCGTACCAAGGCCCTCCAGATCCCGAGCATCCGGATCATCGACCACCCCAACGCCAAGTTCGGGTCCTGGCAGCTCGGTGACGACATCCTCATCCAGGTCCACGTCCCCTGGCTCGGGGACCTCGAAGTCTGGCACCGGATCGTCAGCGACGAGATCGGCGCCGACGGCACCGTCACCCTCACCCTCAAGCGCTCGGACAGCTTCCACTACTAGACCCGGCACACCGGGACACAAGCCTCCGCGCCAGTGCAGGGTCCCGCGCCATGGTGAAGATCCTCGATCCCGGCCCGGGTGGTGACCTGGCGCGACTGCTGCACGAGCACGATCAGCGGCTGCGCGCGCTGGAACGCACCGCGCAGGCGGCGCTGACCTCGATCGAGGGCGGCGCCATGGACATCTACGACGCCGAGGGGAGCTTGAAGGGCAGCGTCGGTGTCCAGCCGGACGGCGGCGTCGCGCTCGTCCCGGTCAACACCAGCCCGCCACCCACCCCGACGCCGGCAAGCGTCGAACCCGTCCTCGCGGGCCTCCTCGTCGGATGGGACGGGCAGTGGGACGACTCGTACGGGGCGCCCAGCGACTTCTTCCTCGTCCAGGTGCATGTCGGACCGGACGCCGACTTCGTCCCCGACGTGACCACCCAGGTCGCCACGATCACCGCGCGCCTCGGCGGCACGGTGACCATCGCCATCGAGGGCTACACCCCGGTGTGGGTGCGCCTGGTCGCGCAGAACACGGCCGCCCTCACCGGCCCTCCCTCCGCCGCTGTGCAAGCCACTCCCCGTCAGGCCGTAGAGCAGGACCTGGTGGACGGGATGGTCACGGAGAAGAAACTCGCCGAGGCCGCCGTCACCCAGGCCAAGATCGCGCTCGGGGCCGTCGGGTCGACCGCGCTCGCGGCCGGCGCCGTGCTGGAGGACAAGCTCGGCAAGGCGTCGGTCACGCTCAGAGCAATCGCCGACGGGGCGGTGAACCTCAACGCGCTCGGCGGCGCGCTCAGCGACTCCGCCGCCCAGCGCTACGTCGACGCCATGGGCGACCCGGCCGCCTGGCAGGTCCTGGCCACCGGAACCGGCGCCGGGTGGGAACACCTCACCGGCATCACCGATGCCCCCACGGGGCAGACCGTCGGCCAGGCCAAGGGCTTCGTCAAGGCGCGCGGCACGACGCTCATCCCGTACGAGCCCGGCACCCTCTACCGGATCAGCGCCCGCGTCCGGCTCACCGGCCCGCCGTCCGGCACGGACGCCTTCTACGTCGGCGCGCTCGGCGTCGGCGCGGACAGGACCACGCTGGTCAACCGCAACGGCGACAACAGCACGAACTCGCACTACTACGCGGCAGCGAGCGGGACCAGCGTCTCCTCCGGCGGCTGGGTGACCGTCGTCGGCTACCTCAAGGACCGCGCAGCCGCAGGCGTCACCGGGTCCGCAGGCCCGAACCCCGACCCCCGGGCCGCCGGACTGGTCCATCAGGCCGTCCGCTACATCTCGCCGTACCTATGGCTGAACTACTCCTCCCAGAACACGGCGAACTCGGCCTCGGTGATGCAGGTCGACGCGGTGACCATCGAGGCCCTGAAGACCGGCCTGGTCGACAGCACGAACTTCGTCGCGGGCAGCGTCACCGCCGCCGCGCTCGCCGCGGACTCGGTGGTCGCGGGCAAGGTGGCGGCGGACGCGATCGGGGCCCGGGAGATCCAGGCCAGCGCCGTGACGGCCGTCGAGCTGGCCGCCGGGTCCGTGACCACCGACAAACTCGTCGTCGCCGGCGGGCTCAACATCCTGTCGGACCCGAGCTTCGAGGGCGCGTACACCGGTCTCCTCGTCGCCGGCCAGCCGTACTGGTCCCAGGCCACGGGCGGCAACGGTTCCTCCTACGCGCTGCGGCTCGACTGCACCTCACCGACACCGGTCTCCCGCAGCCTGCGGCTGACCACGGCCCCCGTCCTGGCCGGTGACCAGCTCTACCTCGGCATCGACTACAACGCGTCGACCGACTGGGCCGGGGGCGATGTCCGGTTCTTCGTCCGCTGGTTCGACGGCGCCGGCACCCGGCTCTCGACGAGCTCCGTCACCCAGGTCCCCGAAGGCCGGGCCGCGTGGGCGCGCGCTGCGGGGACGGTGACCGCCCCGGCCGGATGCGTGCGGGCCGAGATCTGGGTCGAGGGCAACCAGGGCAGCGCCGGGACCGTGCTGTTCGACAACGCGACCGTCCGGCCCCTGGTCCCCGGCGTGCAGATCGCCGACGGCGCGATCACCGCCCCGAAGATCCTCGCGGGCTCGATCACGACCGACAAGCTCCTCGCCTTGGCCGTGACCGCCGAGAAGATCGCGGCCTTGTCGGTCACGGCGGAGAAACTGGCGGCCTTGTCGGTCACGGCGGACAAACTCGCCGCGAACGCCGTGACCGCCACCAAGATCGTCGCGGGGACGATCGACGCGACCCACATCAAGGCCGGGTCGCTGTCCGCCGACCGGCTCGCCCTCGGCACCGACGGCAACGTGCTCGCCGACCCCAGTTTCGAGGGCGCCGTCTCCGACCAGCGGGTCGCGACCAGCCCCTACTGGTCCATCGCCACCCCGGGCAGCGGCACGCCCCGCGCGCTCCAGGTCTCCGCCGCCAACGCGACGGCCGTCACCCGTTCCATGACCCTGGCTACCCTGCCCGCCGTCCCCGGCCAGAAGCTCTGGCTGAGCGTCGACTACCTCGCCTCCACCGACTGGAACGGCGTCCGTATCAGCCTGTACGGGCAGTGGCTCGACGCCACCGGCAGCGTCCTCGGGTACAGCACCGTCACCACCGGCGACGGGGCTGCGGTGAAGGGGGTGTGGACCACGCTGAACGGCGTCCCCGACACCGCCGCCCCGGCCGGCACGGTGCAGCTCCGCGTCGCCTGCTCCAGCGTCGACGCCAGCGCGGGCACCGTGCGGTACGACAACGCGACGTGCCGGGTCGTCCTGGCCTCCGGCGTCACCGGGGCCCGCGCCGAGCTGTCGCCCCGCGGCCTGCTGCTGTACGACGACGCGGGCGAGGAGGCCGTGGCCCTGGTCACCGGCCGCCCGAATTACGTGACCCTGTCAACGAACGGTACGCCGGTCGCCACCATCGACCAGGAGGGGGCCGCCGGCTTCCAGAGCCTCGCGGTCGCCGACACGGTCACCATCGCCGGGACGGACTGGAAGAACTACCTCGACCAGTGCCCGCGCGGCCTGGTCGCCATCGACTACCAGGCCAGCAGCATCAGCAACGTCAGCGGCGCGGACATGGGCTTCGTCGAGCTCGGCTTCGTCGCCGAGGCCGGACGCATGTACCGCACCGTCCTCGACTGCTACGCCGACCCCAGCGCGCCGGGCGGCGAGCTCCAGATGATCCTGCGCGACGGCGGCACCAGCGCGCCCCTGATCTCCTCCAAGCAGATCCAGTCGGCGGTCCACCCCCTGATCGGCGCGGGAACGGGCTACCAGCGGGTCCGGCTGGAGGACATCCGCAGCGGAGAGGCATGGGGCCTCGGCCAGCACCGCGCCTTGATCACGTTCAAGAACTACGGGGGCCCGGCTGGTCAGACCGTGAGGCTGTTCGGCGGCTCCAACCACATGGGCGTCATGTACGTGGAGGACGTCGGCCCCCACGTCCCGGAGACCGGCTCCTACAACTCCGGCGGCGGGGCGACCACGCCGCCCGTGCAGAAGTACACCAAGACCTACCCGGCCGCGTGGTCCGGGTCGTACGCCAACCGCTCCTCCTACAACAGCTACTACGGCAACCGGTGCGTCCAGGGCTACTACAGCAGCACCAACGGCACACAGAGCGCCTTGATCGGCTTCCCCGCCGCTCTGGGCACCGACCTGTCCGGCGCCACGATCCTCAAGGCCGAGGTGTTCATCTACTTCGAGCACTGGTACAGCAACTCGGGCGGGCAGGCCGTCATCAAGGCCCACAAGCACACGGCCAGGCCCTCCGCGTTCTCCTGCGATTCCGAGGCGAAGGCCATCTCGTGGAAGCGCAACGAGGGCAAATGGGTCGACATCACGGCGATCTTCGACAGCACGTCGTGGCGCGGCGTCGCCCTGGACCCCGCCTCCACCTCCTCGACGTACTACGGCATCGCCCGTGGCGTCGGCCAGGCCAATCCCCCTCAACTCCGTGTCACCTACACCAAGTAAGGACCCCCTCGTGCCCGCCATCCCCCTCGCCTCGATGCACGCGCTCGCCCTGAACCCGGAGTTCGCCGCCCGGGTCCGCATGGCCTGGACCTACATCGCCCGCCGGGTCCTCACCGAGGACCCCGACACCCCCGGCAACCCGCTGCGGGTCGGCCTCGCCCGCACCGTCCTCAACCCCGCGGACTTGAGCGTGGCCACCAGCGCCGGGCTGACCCCCGTCATCACCACCTGCGACACGATCATCACGGCCGCCGCCTCGGCCAGCAGCCAGGACCCCGAGGCCATGGATGCCGCGATCACCGACGACCAGCTCCTGGCCGCCGTCGAGGAGGCGTGGAACATCACCGCCGGCGTACCGCGCGATCTGCTCGTGGCGGCCTGACAAGCACAGGACGCAAACGACCCCCGTCGTGCACTGTTCGCGACGCGGGGAGCCGCGGGCCTTCGGGCCCCGGCTCCCGCGCACCTGTATCCGTCTTCGAGGAGGGGCGCCGTGGACTGGCTCACTTCCCTGGCGCCCGTCATCGCTCCTGTCTGCGGCATGGGCGGTGTCGTCGCGGGCGCCTGGTTCAGCTACCGCCAGGTCAAGCGCCGCGGCGACGCCGACGAACGAGTCGCCTCCGTGCAGGCCGTCACCTCGGCCCAGGCATCCGAGGGCCAGACGTACGTCGAGGCCATGAAGACCGTCACCGCGGGCTTCTCCTCCCTGCTGGACCAGCAGCGCGGGATGCTCGACCAGCAGAAGGTCGTCCTGGAGCAGGAGCGCGCGGTCCACGCCCAGACCATCGAGCGGGTGACGGTCCTGGAGGCCGGGCAGCTCGAACTCCAGCGTGAGGTGCGGCACATGCAGGAGGAGCAGCGGAAGGACCGCCGCTGGAAGGCCGCGGCGCTCGACTACATCCGTGTCCTGATCGACAACCTGCGCTCCCTCGGCCGTACCGCACCGGAGCCACCCGACGAGATCGCCGAGGACATCGTCCCGCCCAGCGACTGACCAGGGCGAGACGTAAGACCTTCCGTCCGTGCAGGGTCCGCTCGTTCCGCCACCGACAGACAAGGACCCTCCCATGAACACCCTCGACACCATCGCCGTCGCCTCGGCCGTCGGCTCCGTCCTGCCGCTGCTCACCGCGGTCGTGCAGCAGCCGTTCTGGTCGGCCAGAGCCAAGCGCGTCGTAGCCGTCGTCGTCGCGCTCCTCGCCGGCGTCGTCACCGTGGCCAGCACGAGCGGCACCGACCAGTTCACCCACGGACTTCCCACCCTCGGCACGATCCTCGCCGTCCTGGCCGCCTCGCAGACCGCGCACGACCTCGTGTGGAAGCCGAGCAAGATCACGACCAAGATCGAGTCCGTGACGAGCCCGAAGCAGGGCACAACGGCCTAATCGAGCTGACGAGTCCCGCGCCCGGCCTCGGGCGCGGGTATCATCCCCGCGAAGGTGAGGTGGCCCCGGTGCTGCCGAACCCGCCGTTGGAGACAGCGCTTCGCCCAACCTTTCTGGAGCCCGTTCGCGGGCTGAGTGAACAGGGCGGAGAAGAGCGAATCGAGCCCACTTCGCGCCTCACCGGCGCCGAGGGCCGGGGAGCCAATCGCTCTGGTGATGATCCGGCACACGGCGGGTTCGGTTGCAGCGCGGCCACCTCATCTTCCCCACCGGCGCCCGGCCGGCAGACGCATGACTCAGGAGGACGCGCCGGAATGGTGCCACCGCAGCAGGCCCTCCCCGCGGGTGAGAAGTCACCGGGCGAGGGCAACAGCACGAGGCCCGCCCGGCGATGGAAGGAACCGGCGGCCGCCGACGTCTCCCTGCGCGTCGCCGAACTGGTCAAGATCAGCAAGCACAAGGATCGCGCCAAGCAGATCCAGCGCCTTGCGCCGCACCTCGTGCAGTTCCTTCTCACCAGCACGCAGGAGTGGGAGAGGCGCCCGGACGACTACGAGATCCAGGCCCTCGCCTTCCGCGCACCCGAGCTGGCCCGCACGGTCCGCCCCACGCTCGCCGCCATCGCCCGCGAGCCGGAGAAGTACCTGCCGCAGGCCGACGAGGAGCCCAACAAGCGCTACCGCAGCCGGATCACCGCCCTGTGCAGCCGAGCCAGGGTCGAGGACCGCTTCGTGTACAGGGTTCAGGTCGCCGAGGCGGCCAAGCGCGGCGTCTTCTTCCCCGAGTTCAACCCCCGGGCCCGCGCGCGCCGCCGGCTCGCTGAGGAGCAGCCCGAGCGTTTCCTCGAACTCGTGCGGGAAGAGGAGCAGGCCCAGGAGGCGAAGAACGAGGAGGAGCGCCGAGCGCGTGCCCGGGACCGTCGAGCCGATGGGGCGGCATCCTGATCGAGCTCCACCTGAACACGCGAAGGCGTACTCCTTTGGGGTACGCCTTCGTCGTTGGTGCGCCCTCACCGGCTGGAGTACGCCTCGCGAGAGGGGACGCGCGTACCCGGGGACCTGGCAGGTACCCCTTCGTTGAGACGTCCCCGTACGCCTTCGCCCGCTGCGACCCGTACACCTTCACGGGGCGAGCGCCCGCGCACCTTCACCTCGGTCCGCCGGCTCCCCGAGCGCCCGGGTACGCCGCGGACGGTCAGCCAGCACCGTACGCCTGGCTGCGCCGACCCGACACCCGTACGGGCCCGTTGAACGTACGCCCCGACGTTTCCCCAGCTCAGAAGGGGCGTACCCCGTACGTACGCCTTCTGCGCAGCCGTAGGCGCACACCGGGGTACGGCTGAGCGGCCACCGCCCTGTACGCCTTCGTTCCGCGAGAGGGGGTACCCGTACGCCCGGCGAACCGTACGGGTACCCCCTCGGGGGCGCGAGCGGTACGCCCCCTGGAGGCGTACATCCCGAGCGGCCAGGTACGCCCCGAGCACCCGGTGAAGGCGTACCTGCGGGAGAGGCGAGCCGTACGTACGGTACGGGCCCGAGGCGCACGTACGCCTTCGTGGACGCAGGGGCGTAGGTACGCCTCAGCCGTACCTACGCCCCTGGCGATCGGGCCGCAACGAAGCCGTACGCCTTCGTCGGGCAGTGGCGCGAGCGCCTGACGCGCTCCGCGGCCCGACACCCGGGAGGCCGAGGAGCGCGCGGTGCGTCACGCCGGCTGGTCCGCCTCGACGGCAGCGACGATCTTGTCGATGTTGGCCGCCGGGACGTAGACGCCGAGACGGCTGTACAGCTCGGCGGCCGCGGTGTGCCCTGCCTTGATCAGGGCAGCCAGGGTGCGCGGGCGCTGCTCCGCGATCAGCTTCTGCAACTCGACCCGGGACGTGAGGCGGGAGGTATCCGTCTCCCCCGGCGGAAGAACCGGCGCCAGGTGCTCGTGGAGCTCGACGCCGAGCGCGTCGGCCTGGAGCTGCGCCTCGGCCAGCATCTTCGCGGTTGCCTTCTCCTGCGGGGTGACCTTCCTGGGCGCGGTCGGTGCCTTCTTGCTCGCCTTGCTGCCGATGTCGTCCAAGGCCAGGGTGATCGCCGCGTTCGCGCTGATCTGCCCCCATGGGGAGCTGATGACGACCTGCTCCAGCACCGCTTCGCCGAACCGGGCGCGGATGCCCGTCAGCGCGTCCGCGTCCGCCTTGGCGCCGTTCACCAGGGCTTGGACCTCGGACTGCTCCGGCAGCCGTTCCTCCGCCGGCGGCGCCTCGCCGGGCTCCGTGTCCTCAGCGGGCACTTCCTCGTTGTCCACGGTAGGCGGGCCGGCCGTCGGCTGCGGCGGACGCACCGCCCACGGGTCGTGCGCCGGACCCGGCGTCGGGTGCTCGACCAACATCTGTGCCTTGAAGGCCTCGTGCTGCTCGGCCCTCTCCCGCTCCCGCTCCTGCTCCTCGGCGACGAGTTGTCGGCCGCGCATGAGGACGTACTGCTCCAGCGTGCACTGCGGGTTGTCCGGCATCGGTGCGGAGAGCATGTTGTTGTTGGCGGCGACGTCGAGGACCCGGCGGAGTTCGTCACGGCTGTACCAGACGTTGGCGAGCCGGAGCCGTTCGAGGTACCAGTCGAGCGGTGAGCGCACGCCGTGCGGGTGATCGCGGTCCCCGTCGTCCAGGTCTCCGGGCTTGACCTCGATCTTGAAGGCCTGGAGCAGGGCGTACTTCTCGCTCGCGGTCATCGCCTTGTTCGTCGCCTTGTCGGAGGCGTCGGCCGCTTCGCCGATCGTCACGATCGGCGTGTCCATCACGTCGCCCTGCGGGCCGCGGACGGCCCATTCGACCTCGATGATCGTGACGTTCATCTTGCCGCGGGTCTGGTGCTCGCGGCTGAGGACTCGGGCGGGGAAGATCCGCAGGCCGTACTTCCGCATCGCGCCCGAGCAGACCCGGATCACGTCCTCGGCCTGGCGGAAGTTGTACCGCTGGTCCTTGTTCTCGCCGTCCTTGCCGACCGGCGCGATCTCCCGCTGGGCGGCGATGAACGCCTTGTCGACCGACCACGTCATCAGGTCGTCGAGTTCGGGCATGGTGTCGGTGAGGGTGGGTCCGGCCACGGTGGACCGCCTTCCTGGTTCTGGGGACCGAGCAGGCCCCGGCTCGCTCTTGCCGGGGCATGGTGCGCTGGGCGGACCGCTAAGATCGCGCCCTAACTCGGTATACAGTTTACCAGGTTCGACCCTCATTGGGGCGGGATGAACAGCCCTCCGACCGGGGAGTCGTGCGCCGGGTCCAGCAGCTCCTCGGCGTGCCGCCGGTACCACTCGTCCAGCGCCCCCGCCGTTTCCGCCTCCTCCTGCGTCGACTCCGGAAGCTCCTCCACCCACTGGAGCGTCCCGGCCTCGTACTGCTCGCGCAGCGCGTTCACGTCGCGCCGCCCTGTGTACTCGGCCAGCTCCTCCCACGACGCGCCGTTCAGGAACTCCGCCCGGATCGTCCAGTCGAGGACCTGCAAGGAGAGCACCCGCATCCGGCGGGCGGCACGAATCCGGTCCTCCGCGGACGCGGCGGACGACGTCTCACCGACGTAGGCACGGGAGAGGTCCGCCGTGGCACGAGCAGCATGTGCGGCGGCGAGACGGGCCGCTGCAACTTGGCGGCTGTGGTTCATCGACACTGGTCCGATCCGTGAAGGAGACGAAACGGCGGGCGCCCCGAGGATACGGGGCGCCCGCCTTAGAGGACGGGAGGCCGCAGGTCAGCCGACGCCCACGAGCTCCTTCTCCTCGGAGCCCGCCGCGTCCTGCTCCTGCTCGTAGGCGAAGCGCTTCTCGAACTCGGGCCTGATGTAGTTCCGGCCGCTCGCCCCGCCCTTGCCCAGGCGCAGGCCGAGCTTGGAACCGTTCAGGTCGCCGCCCTGCCGGAACCGGTGCTCCTCGCCTGCCAGCATGGCCGCGCGCCACTCCTGGTACAGCAACTCCTTGCGCTCCTCGTACGGCAGGTCCGGGCGCAGCTCCTCGACGCCACCGGACGGCCGCTTGACCGGCGGCTCCTCGGCGGGCGGCTTGGAGGAGGAGCCGGAGCCTTCGGCCGGCGACTCCGGCGGCGGAACGACCTTCAGCTCGGCCTGCTGCTCGGGGACCCCGCCCTGACCGGTCCACAACGGCTTCCTCGGGCCGCGAACCCGTGGACGGGGGGTCTCCGGCTTGTGGTCGACGGCGGCGCCCCCCGCCGCGGCGAGGCCTGCGGTCACGACGGCCGCAGTACCCGAGGCGTCCGACCAGTCGGACCCGGCGCCGTGCTTACGGACGAACCCGCTGATGTGGAGGCCGAAAGAGCCGCCGAGCGGCACCATCGCCGCGACGGCGCTGCCGACGCCGTAGACCCACGCCTTGTGCTGGACCATCACGGCGGGCGCCGTGCCGGAGGCGAACCACTCGGAGAGCGCCACGACGGCGTGGCCCACGTTCGCGGCGACGGAGATGCACAGGAGGAAGCCGAAGATCGCCCACAGGCTCCAGTAGTAGCCGGCCTCCTGGCCGTCGGCGGCCCGCTTGCGGATGGAGGTGACCGCGCCGGCGTTGAAGGCGAGCAGCACCTCCAGGGACCCGGCCATCGCGCCGGCGGCGAAGGAGGGGAAGCCGATCAGGGTCCCGGCCCAGTGGAGCTGGTACAGGGAGGCGAGCATCATGCCGAAGCTGGCCCCGGCGGCGCCGATGCGGAGGTTGCGGTGCCAGTCGCGCAGTTCGCGCTCGCCTTGCGTGATTTCCCGCAGAACGGTCTTGGTCTTTCCGGATGCGGCCACGGCGCAGAGTCCTTCCTGAGCGTTCGCCAGCGCCCTCGCTCTTGAGCGTCTGGTCGCGCGCAGTCTAGATCACTTGGACGCTCCTCCGCCGGAACGCGGGCACGCCGGAGCCGGGGCACGGTCTCGACGGCGCGCCGTCCCGTGCCCCGGTCTCGGGGACGTCACCAGCGGATCGGCTGTCGGCGGTCTTCTCCGAGTATGTCGAAGAGCGAGGCCTGACTGCCCAGCCGGGACGCGAACCGCTCTCCCAGGACCTCGGCGATCTGGTCGGAGTTCAGGTTGGTCGTGAGCAGCGTTCCCTTCCCCGTGTGCAGGCGGGCGCTGAGGAGATCCGCGGTTTCGGTCCGTACGAACGTGGAGGCGTAGCCGTCCAGTTCGTTGCAAGCCTCATCCAGGATCAGCAGGTCACAGCGCTGGTAGCGCTCCTTGATCTGCCCGGGTGTGAGGCCGGCGGGCGCGGAGTCCGGCCGCAGCCACGACAGGTACCGGGAGTGGCTGACGACGCGGACCATCAGGCCCTGCTCGACGCCGTACGCACCGGCCGCTATGGCAGCGGCGGTCTTGCCCGTGCCGATGTTGCCGGACACGATCCCGTTCAGCCGCTTCGGCGTCTTCTTCTTGCGCTGTTCGGCGGGAAGCTGGAGCTGCGCGCGGTTGTGGCGCCGGACCGTGACGAGCGTGTCCACGAACCAGCGCAGCCGGTCGGGGTGCTGTGCCGCGTCGAGGCGGCCCAGGGTGAACCGCTCGTAGGCGGTGAGGTCGCACAGCACGAGGCTGTTGGTCCAGGCCCGACGGTTGACCTGGAGTTGGTACTCGTCGATGCTGTCCGGCCGGTCCTCGTACTCCTCCTCCCCGTTGATCGTGGGGTCCATCCCGCGGGACTGCAGAATCTTCATCACGCTCATGACGGCGCGGTGGAGCGGAGGCTCCGCCGGCGTTTCCGCCTCGTTGCGCACGGCCAGGGCCGCCTCGTCGCGTACGGCCAGGGTCATGGCCATCTCGGTACTCCTCTCCTCAGCAGTCGTCATCGTCAAGAACGGCGAACTCGTCGGCGGGCGGCACGTAGGGTTCCGCCGAGACCGCCGACGGGGCCGTCGGCTTGTCCTGCCCCCACTGGCTGTCGCGGTACAGGCGGGGACGGCCGGTGCCCGTTGCCGCCTGGACCCCGCTGACCCGACGCAGGGCCTTGTCGAAGGCGGTGCGGTGCGGGGACCACTGGGCGCCGTCGATGAGCGCGGCCATGATCACGTGCGGTGCGTACGAGTTCGGCTTCGCCGCGAGGGCCTGACGGATCAGGGTGCGTACGGCGAGGAAGGCGCTGGAGGAATTGCCCATGAAGCTCGTCATCTTCTTCTCCGCGACGAGCTTGGGAGCCTCCACGTCCCACCATCGGTGCGCGCCTTCGTCGGCGAGCTTGTCCAGCGCGATCTCCTCGGGCGTCTTCTCCTTCCGGGCCTTGGTCGCCTTGGCCTTGGGCGCGGCCGCCGCAGGCGCGGGTTCCTGCTCGGGCGCGGCCGAGGTGTCCGGTACCGCCGGAGCGGTCTCGGCCGGGTCGACGGCCTTCTTCGTCCGCGACGAGGTCGCCTTCTTCGCGGCCGGGGGCGTGCTGCCGCGGCGATCGGCCGTGGGAGCGGGGGTGCTGGGCCCGTCGGCAGACTCGGCCTTCTTCGTGGCCTTCTTCGCGGCCTTCATGGCCTTCACCTTCTCGCGGTGAAGGACGTAGAACTCGGCCACGGTGCGCGGGCCGGTGTGCCACGTCGGCTCGGTCTCGTGAACGTAGTAGATCTTGCCCATGCTGCCGTCGGAGCGCCGGTAGTCCTCCACCGTGATGGCCCCGGCCTTCACGAGTTGCTTGATGTACGGGTCGACGGACTGCTCGCGGCTCCACCCGAGCATGTTCGACAGGGCGAGGCGGGTAGGCCACACCTTGCCGTCGTTCCGGCTGATGTTGACGTGCATCGCCAGCGCGCCGTACAAGGCCTTGGCCTGCGGCTGGAGCTCTTCGTGGACGGTCACCCACTCGGGCACCATCGTGAAGGGGGCCCGCCGGCCGGAGACGATCTTCAACTGCTCATCGATGTCCGCGAGCACCTGCTCGGTCACTGGGTGCCTCCGGCGGTCTCGGTCGGGAGGAGCAGCCGGTAGGTGATGATGCGGCGGTCCGATCCGCGCAGCCGGTGGGGCTCGAAGGAGCGTTCCAGCAGTCCGCCGGCGACGAGGGCGCCGAGGGTGGGGCGGGCCTGGTGGTGGCCGATGCCCCACAGCTCGGCTATCTCGCCGCACGTGTACCAGGTGCCGAAGTCGGCGGTGCGCGTGAGGCGGTAGAAGCGGCGGAAGGCGGCGTCGTTGATCTCCGGGGTCTCCGCCCGGTCGAGCAGGGTGAGGCGGGTGGTCCTCGACGGTGTCACGGTGATTCCTTGCGGCAGGAGCCCCGGCCCCCGCGAACGGGGGCCGGGCCAAAGGGGCGAGAAGGTCAGGCGGCGGACGTGCGGCGGGTCACCGCTCGCGCTCCGGCCCGGAGGCGGTCTCCGGCTCCTGCTCGTCCGGGGAGAGCATCGGCAGTGCCTTGACGGCCCCGCCCAGGACCTCGGCCAGGATGCTGCTGACGTACTCGCGGCCGCCGTCGGTCCACGAGGGCTTGACGCTGATGAAGTCGCCGCCCGGCTTGTATCCGATGCCGGGCAGGATCTCGCCGGAGTCCTTGTCGTAGGCGACGCCGTTCTCGGCGTCCCACCGGGCCCTCCTGAGCACGCCCTTCTCGAACGCCTCGTTGGCGACGAAGCGGGCCTCACCCTTCTGGTCGGCGTACTCCACGAACTCGTCCTCGTTCTCCACGAAGAAGGACGGCTTCCTGCGGGACTCGGTGAAGGTGACAGCGAGCAGCCCGTCGATGGTCGCGCTCGTGCTGCGCAGACCCGGGGTGCCCTCGATGAACGCCGCGTTCGCTTCGATGTAGGGGTCGCAGAGGCCGGCGAAGTACTCCTTCACCGCGTAGGCGACCATCGCGGCGCGCGCGTGCTCTTCCGGCGTCTGCCCGGTGTTCTCGCTGCTCATGAAGCTGTGTGCCTTTCTGGAAAGCCGGTTCGCTCTTGCCGGCTGTGGGTGCGGATCGTGTCCCGGGTCGCCTGCACTGGTTATGGACGGAGTGGCACGCGATTTCGTTACACCAGACCCGGCGCAACTCCTCGCTCAGAATCGTTGCACAAGAAGAACTGTACACCAAGTTAGGCTAGGTGGGGGGATTGCCCCCGCGACATAAGCACTCCCCATCCTCTACGTTCCCCCGGCCTGCGAGAAGCCCGGCCGCGGAACGCGCACCCGCGAACGGGCCTCCAGGCCCGCCACGCCCCGTCCGGACACACAAAGGGGCGCGGTGGCACGGGGCAGGCGGCCCGGCCCGGCCATGACGGCACGTCCCGGTAGCGAGACGGGACGCCGCGGTTGAAGTCCGCGGGCTCGCTGGCCGGCCGCCCGCCCCCACCTCCGCCGGTGCGCCGAACGGAACCGCGATGACCCTCACCGCCCCCCGCTACATCACCTACGTCCCGCTCACCGACCTCCCCGTCGACCCAGCCAACCCCAAGGGCCACGAGGTCGAACGCGTCATCGCCTCCATCACCGACCACGGCTTCGTGGAGACCGTCGTCGCCGACGAGCGCACCGGGAAGCTCATCGCGGGACACGGCCGCCGCGAGGCCCTGATCGAGATGCACATACGCGGCCTCCCCCTGCCCGACGGTCTCCTCCTGGACGACGACGGCGGATGGCTCGTCCCCGTCACCCGCGGCTGGTCCTCCAAGGACGACCGCCACGCCCGCACCCTGCTCATCCTCCTCAACCGGCTCCCCGAAGCCGGTGGCTGGCTCCCCGGCCCGCTCGCCACCATCCTCGAAGACCTCGCCACCGCCGACCCCGACCTCCTCGACTCGCTGTGCTTCAGCGACGAGGAGATGGAGACCCTGCTCCGACAGGTCGACCCCGAGACCCTGCCCCAGGGCGCCGACGACCCCAACGCCCCCGGCGCCCACGGCCAGGACGACGACTTCGACGCCGGCGCCCTGGCCGACAGCGGCGACGACGAGCGCTCCGGCACCACGTGCTGCCCGGCATGCGGCCACCTGTTCTCGCCGGGACGTTAACGCGACGGCTGATCTACCTTCCGGCCCATGCCTCGACGCAAAGACCGCCGCCGTGCCAGGGCGCGCGCACAGCTCCTCACCACCGAGGTAGAGGCGCGGCTCATCGAGGCCACCCGCATGGGCCTGTCCATGGACCTGGCCGCAGTCAACGCCGGAATCTCCCGCTCGACGTTCCTGCGTTGGCGCCGCATCGGCCACAACGAACTCCTCGACCGCGAGAACGGCGCCGTACCCGACCCGGAGAACGACCAGCTCGTCGACTTCTTCCAGAAGATCGAGGCGGCCCGTGCCAACGCCGCCTTCCAGGCCGCCTTCGACATCCGCCGCTCCAGCCGCGGCGGCATCGTCACCAAGGAGACGATCCGGAAGTTCGACCCGCACACCGGCAAGGTCATCGAGGAGACCGTCATCGACAAGACGCCTCCGGACTGGCGGGCGGCCGCCTGGTACCTGGAGCGTCAGCACCGCCGCCAGTACGGCAAGGAAGACCACCTGGAGATCGAGCTGACCGGCGCCGCCGGAGGCCCGGTCGCCGTCCAGAACCAGGGCGCCGACGACCTCGCCACCCGCCTGTCCGAGACGCTGTTCGCCCTCCAGTACCCGGAGGAGGACCCGGACGGCGAAGCCGCCGCGTGAGCCCGCGACACAAACGGTCGACGCCCGTCACGGTGCTCCCTCCCTGCTCAACAGCGACGGAGGAAGTACCCCCATGAAGATCATCTCCCGCGCCACCTGGGGCGCGAAGCCTTGGAACGGCACCCCCGCCACGGTCGCACTCAGCGCCCGGACCGAGTTCTTCGTCCACTACGACGGCGGCACCCCGGTCTCCCGCACCGGCTTCGCGATCATGCGCGCCATCGAGGCCGAGCACCTGGGCAACGGGTGGAGCGGCATCGGCTACCACTTCGTCGTGGACCAGGCCGGCAACATCTACGAAGGCCGCGGGTGGGGGCTCCAGGGCGCCCACTGCCCGGACCACAACACCAGCGGCATCGGCGTGCAGATCGCCATCGGCGGCGACCAGCAGCCCAGCGCCGCCGCGCTCGCCGCGTGCCGCGCCCTGTACGAGGAGGCGTGCCGCAAGACCGGCCGTACCCTGGCCAAGCGCGGCCACCGCGACGGCTTCGCCACCGCCTGCCCCGGCCCCCGGCTCTACTCCTGGGTCCAGGCGGGTATGCCCGCGGGCCCCTACAAGCCGGCCCCGGACCCGGGCGGCTCCCTCCCGGGCGGCTCGAACCCCACCACCGCCCGCAACCAGGTCACCATCAACGGTCTGCCGTACGGCTACGGGGCCAAGGGGCAGCACGTGACCAAGGTCGGTCAGGCCCTGGTCAAGCGGGGCTTCGGCAAGCACTACACCAGCGGCCCGGGGCCGACCTGGACCGACGCCGACACCCTGAACTACAGCGCCTTCCAGCGGTCCCTCGGCCTCACGGGCAAGGCGGCCGACGGCGTACCCGGCGAGGACTCCCTCAAGAAGCTCCTCGGAGCCCTGCCCGGCAAGGTCACCGCCAAGCCGGCGCCGCCCTTCCCCGGCGCCTCGAACTTCGGGCCCGGCAAGTCCAACGGCCACATCACCGCGCTCGGCCAACAGCTCGTCAAGCGGGGCTTCGGCAAGCACTACACGAGCGGCCCTGGCCCGAAGTGGACCGACGCCGACCGGCAGAACACCCGGGATTTCCAACTCTCCCGCCCGGAGCTGCGCGGCGACGCGGACGGCGTCCCCGGCCCGCAGACCTGGAAGGCGCTCTTCTCCTGACCCGATCTGTGTCTATTAGACACAGATTCACCCCCACCGGGGCCGGCCCGCGCGAGCAGGCCGGCCCCTCCCGCACTCCTCCGAAAGGCCCCTCATGGCAGGCGAGACCGTCATCACCGTCGTCGGCAACCTGGTCGACGACCCCGAGCTGCGCTTCACCCCGTCCGGCGTGGCGGTCGCGAAGTTCCGCATCGCGTCCACCCCCCGCGCCTTCGACCGTCAGACCAACGAGTGGAAGGACGGCGACGCCCTCTTCCTCACCTGCTCGGCCTGGCGCCAAGCGGCCGAGAACATCGCCGAATCGCTCCAGCGCGGCATGCGCGTGATCACACAGGGCCGCCTCAGGCAGCGCTCCTACGAGGACAACCAGGGCGTCAAGCGGACGGTCTTCGAACTGGACGTCGACGCGGTGGGCCCGGACCTCTGCCGCGCGACCGCCAAGGTCACGAGGACGTCGGCGGCGCGCGCGGCGGGCCCCGCTCCCACCGGAGGAGCTGACCCATGGGCAGGGTCTCAGACCCCGCCCTTCTAACGCTCTACGCGGTGGGCAGTACCACCAGCTCGTCGTCCGCCGTCTCGCCCGACTCCGCCCCGGCGGGGGGAGAGACCGGTTCGGGATCGGGCACCGGTTCGGGATCGGGCACAGGTTCGGGTGCAGGGGCGCCGGTCGGCTCCACGACCTTGTCCGGTACCAGCTTCGCCTCCGACGCCCCACTGCCCGAGGCCCCGGGGGGTTCCACGAAACCGCCCTCCGGCTGGGGAGGGGGCGTCGGCGACGGGGTCGGGGGCGGTGTGGGAACCGGAGACGGAGTGGGAACCGGAGACGGAGTGGGCGCGGGTGTCGGGGTGGGCGTCGGAGCAGGCGTCGGTTCTACCGACGGTGTCGGTGCTGGAGGCTCGACGGTCGGCGTCGGTTCAGGAACGACGGTCGGCTCGGGGGCGGTCGTCTTGGACGTGTCCGGGAAGGTCTTCCCCCCCGGACGTTCGGTTTCACCCTGCGGGTCGGGAACGCTCGGCGGGTTCTCCGTGGAGTCGGGTTCGCCCGGAGCGTCCACCACGATCGCGACCGCGTCGTCCGGGCCGGCCTTCGCCTCCCCCGCGCCCGGCTCGGCGGTACCGAGGACGAGCTGAACCGCGCGCAGGAGCTGCGCGCTGTCACCCGACGCTTCGTCCACGCCGTTCGCGAACGTCTCCTCGGTCACGCCGAGGGTGCCGAACGCTAGTGCTGCAAGGGGGCCGGGGAGCGGGGCCCCCAACGCATGAGGGGCGATCTTGGTGTCGCCGTTCTTCTGCAGAGCAGCACGCCACTGGCCCAGCCGCTCGGGGTCGGTCCCCCAGAGCACGACCCTGTCGTGCCGCCAGACGTTGTCGTAGACCTCGCGATTGGCGTCCTCGGCCTCCCACGCCTTGGCCGAGACCTCGTCGGGGAAGACCCGGAAGCCGATCTTCTCGTCCTCGTAGGAGAAGGTGAAGGCTGTCGAAGTGCCGATGGACACCTCGGAGGTCATGATCTCGCCGTCGGCATCCACGCACTTCGCCTCGAACTGGCCGATCGGGTCGCACACGACCTGGCCGTCCTTGGCGATCTCCTTGAACGCGGGCAGCCCGTAGGTCGTGGCTGCCTCCTTGTCCTGCTGGCTCACCTGGGGGATGGCGGCGGCCTGTGTGCTTGCGCCGGCTCCGGGCGAGAGGAAGTGCGCGGCGGCCGCGCCGGCGAAGACGGCCGGGGCGGCGACGGCGAAGATCCGGGCCCACCGGGAGGCGCGAGGTCGGCGGTGTGCTCCGCCCTCCAGGGGGAGTTCGACGTCACCGGCCTCGGGGGCGGCCTCGACCCTGGGCAGGGAGGCGGTGTCGATGCCCAGGCGCTCGTTCATATCCCGGATGGACGGGCAGTGCTTCCGGATGAGTTGCTGCGCGCGGGGAACCGTGAGGCCGGGCACGGCCTTCCTCAGTTGCTCGACCGCAGAGCCGAAGGACTGGGCCGGCGAGACGAAGACGATCGTGACGCCGTCCTCGCCGGTGTACGAGATGCAGTCACCGCCGAGGTCTTCGCAGACGACTTCGAGCGACCCGGTGTCGCCAGGTATCACGTACGGTCCCGGGTTTCCTGTCCCAGCCGTTCGGCAACGCGGGCGGCGATCTTTTCGAGGCGGGCGTCGTCGACGGGTTCGATGTCGGCAACGCGCAGACGGCCGCGCTCCCCGGTCTGGGCGGTGCGCACGTGCACCACCGGCGTGGCCAGGTCCTCGGAGGCGGTGGTCCCCTCCACCGGGTTGGCGCGGCGTTCGACGCGCCGCATCATCGCGTCGAACGCGCGTGCGCGGCTGCTCTCGCTGATGGGACGGCGCGGCGCCAGGGCGGCGGCTAGCAGCGCCAGCTCCTCCGTCTCCTTGTCCGCAGCCGGTTCGCCAGACAGGCAGCGGTCCAGTTTCTCCGCTGCGCTATCCCGACGTCCCAGCCACATCGCTCTTCTCCTTCAGATCCACGCGTGATGTTCGTATTACACCGTCTTCCCCAGCATCGGGGGAAGCGGACAGGAAGTACAGCGCCGCCGTGCTGTCGGCCGGCAGGTGCTTCCGGAGAGCCTTGAGCGCGCGGTGCTGCAAGACTCGAATGTTACCCATCTCCTTCCCCATGACCTCCGCAGCCTGCGCTGCGGTCAGTCCTGCCATCAGCCGCAGACGCAGAACTTCGCGGTAGTCGGGCCGCAGTTTGTTGATCCGCTGGTTCAGGGCGCGGCCGAGCTCGCTCCACTCCACGACTTCCTCCGGGGTGAGGTCGTGACTGGGAAGGTCGACGCGCCAGGTCTCCGAGGGCTGTTCGTACCCGCGGTTGCGCATCGGACGGTAGTGGTCGCGGCACACGTTGTCGGCGACCCGGAACACCCAGGCCCAGATGCCGGCCCCGGTGTAGGTCTCGATCCGCTCGACGACGCGGGCGAAGGTGTCTTGGGCCAAGTCCTCTGCGGTGGCGGGGTCCTTGACCTTCGTCTCCATGTAGCGCACGACCGGGTCGTACATGTGCTGGAAGAGCGTGGCGAGGCCGTCGCTGTCCTCGGGGTTCCGCGCCGCGGCCAAGGCGACGGTATTGAGGTCCAGCCCGGAGTCGCAGTCGTACGACTGCTCGGCGCGCGGGCTGGGCGACTCAGGCATCGGCTCCACTCCAGATGTGGCTGTGACAGGAACTTCATCTTCCGTCAGCTCAGGAGGCATATGCCAGCAGCAATTAGTACGGGGAAACGAAAACGGGCGATCCGCGAGAGAAGAGGCAAAAGGATGCCATGAGCGGTTCATGACGATTGAGGGAGTCCGGATACCGGACGGTAAGGGGGCAAACCCCGCGTCGCCACTGACGACGGCCGGATGCGCAGTTACGAAACCGTTACAACCCCTGTAGAGCTGTCGGCCCGGTACGTCTACCTGCAATCGAGCCATTCATGCCGACGCGCCGGAGGTTTCTGTGACAGGCCTTCCTCGGTGTGCACTATCGTGTGCAGAAC
The DNA here is from genome assembly GCF_044749825.1 of Streptomyces sp. NPDC088915. Lineage (NCBI taxonomy): Bacteria > Bacillati > Actinomycetota > Actinomycetes > Kitasatosporales > Streptomycetaceae > Streptomyces > Streptomyces sp. NPDC088915. Next base: position 77,550 of record NZ_JBIVIR010000021.1, on the reverse strand, counting down.
GTTCCGGGAAGAGCGACCCGGCGGATTCGAGAGGAGAGGCGCGCCATGAGCGACGCCCCGTGGAGGCGGCAACTGGACCTCCTTCCCTTCCAGGAGTGGCTGCCGGCCGCGGATGTGGCCGCGCGCACCGGCATCGCGCCGGAGGACACCAGTACCGTGCTGCGCTGCGCGCGCCGTCGAGGTTCCCTCCGTACGAGAGGCCAGGGCGCCGAGGTGCAGGTCATGCGGGTCCGGCGGGTGGCATGACTCACATTGATAACCGGCCCCAGGCCCCCTTGGCGCTGCCAGCGTCTTGTCTCGCGCGAAGGAGGGGCCGCGCTTGCGCGCGGGCGTCGAGGAAGAGGGGGCCTGGGGCCGGTTATCAAAGTCGCTTGATGCACCCTGCTCCTGAGAGCATTCAGGTCTTCCCGACCCTCCTGTGTCTCCCGCGCCCTCGCCCTGACCACCCCTGATCCCCTGGAATCGACGTGCCGCCCTCGTTCACCGCCTGGAGCAACGGCCGCCTGGCCCGCCTCAAGGCCGCCCGCGCGGTCGGCGACGACACCATGGCGGCCAAGCTCGGCGACGAACTGCGAGAGGCGTACCTCCGGCTCGGGAACCGGTCCACGGGCACTCCGGAGGAGCAGAACGGCTACCTCCTCGCCCGGTACACCCGTACGCCCGTCCCGGAACTCTGCGCGGTCGGCATCGACACCAACGCCTGGCCCATGCCCGTCCGGCAGGAATCCTCCGGCACCTTGGTCTCCGAAGCCGAAGCGTCACCCGAGACCTCTAAGCGCATCACCGACCTGTTCACCGCGGCCGGCCCGCTGCGAGCCCGCTTCGCTCGCGAGACCCGATCCCACTACAGCGTCGAGCACCGGCCCGAAGACCAGCAGGTCCATCAGGGCACTCCGCTGCCGTGGGCGATCGTCGACACGGCCACGGGCGTCGCCATCGCCTACCACCCTGACCAGGAACTCGCCGAGTACCAGGCCGATAGGGCGAGCGCGGCCTACGAGACGTGGCGTGGCCAGCCGTGATGAGCCGTCACGAACACTTGGGACGCGCAGCAGCCGGTACGCCCACAGGCGTGATCGGACAGTCTAGGCTGACCCCCGAGACCTCCGTGCTCGCTATCCACAGGGCGGCGACCGTCGGCCGGCTCGACAAGACCACACCGAGAAACCAGAAATGCCCCGCCGGGCCTGGCTGCGAAGAACAAGGCGGCGAAACCTTTAGCAGCGAGGCGCCTTGGCGGGGCGACTGGGAGACCAAGCTGGAGAACGAGGTCTCGATGAGCACCAATGTACCCGCCGCGGGGCGGGGATACGCAACGGAAAGGCCCACCGGGTGGCGCGTCGTGCGCCGGCGTCCGGTGGGCCGTGGTGCGTTCGTGCTCTGTGTCTCGGTGTTCCCCGCTGCCTGTTCGTCGCTCCCCCTTGGAGTGGTCATGACCTAGCTTCCCCGGCGGCCGCCGAGCACCGGACCCTCCTACAGGTCCACCGCCCTCGTGCCGCCCGAACCGCGGTCGTCGCGATCAGGCTCCTACACCTGAGCGCTGCCACGGCCCATTTCGCCGGACTCACCCGTCCGACGAGGAGATTCGATCTGTTGATCGAATCTCTGAATTTGCACCAGTCCCGCCATGGCGGGCTCTGTTGTGCCCGCACATGGTGGCCGAGCACGGAGCCATGATGCCGCATACCCGCGTGCGCTTCCAGCCCTCCCCGGCGGCGCGCCGTACAACAAGCCCGTCAGAAGGCGATAAATCGACCAGCCAGGGGGCACAGCTCACCCTCTTCGCGCTGTCGCATCCGTCTGCCCCGGAGGCCCGACCGCTCCCGCTGCAGAACCCGCGGGGTCTCGCCGGAGTGATGCTCGACCTGTCACCTCGCGCGGAGCTGCGCGCGGACACTCGCGATGAGCTCGGCCGCTGGCTGCACGAGTACAAAGGGGTCCCGTTGGACGGATTCGTCCCGAGCGGGCCGTACGCTCTGCCCCTCACCGACCCCCAGCACCGTTTCCGCTGGGTGGTGTTCGACCTCGACTCCAAGCACGGAGCAGTCGGCCTAGACCTCGCCAGACTGCTGCGGTACCTCAACGAGGCGGGCCTCGTCTGCGTCACGGTCTCCTCCGGCCCCACCGGCGGTCGACACGTATGGGTGGCCTCGTCAACGCCCCTATCGTCATCCCTCGTACGGCTGATCAACGAGGCCGCGAAGAGGACGCTCCCGACGCTCGACACCTCCGTGCTCAACAACGCCAGCACCGCCGCCGTCCGCCCGATCGGGGCGCCACACCGCGACGGCGGCCGCGCCACGCTGATGTCCCCGGAATCCGAGACCGAGGCCGCCCGGCTCCTCACGCCGGCGTCGTGCGGCAACTCCCGCGAGGCGTTCGAACGTCTGGCCGTCCTGCTCGGCGCCGACCCGCGCGAAGCCACCCCGGCGCCCCTGCCCCGTCGCTCCAGCATCGTCAACGACCGGCTCGGCCCCCGCCTCGCCGGCATCCCCGCCGCACTTCCGGACGTCGACACCGTGGCCGCCCTGCGCGCCGTCCCCGAAGATGCCAGCCGCGCCCTCGCAGCCATCCTCGTCCGGCTGGCCGTCCGCCGCTGGACCTGGCCCATGGTCCGCGCACTGCTCAAACAGCAGGAGTACCGCCGCGGAGCACTCCTGCACGCCTGCACCCGTCGCCGCGCCGGCTACCGCACCCACGTCTCCGAGGAGGCTGCCGAACGACGCCTCGCCCGGCAGTGGGCCCGCTGTGTCGAGTACGCCTCCCGGATGCCCTCGCTGGACGACGAGGACAACGTGGAGTGGTCCGAGCGCCTGGTCGACGTCGTCGCCCTGGTTGTCGCCCTCCAAGCGGCAGCCGACGCCGCTCCCGGCCGTTGGGCGATCGAGTCGGGCCCGGCCGACCGCGCGGCGCTCGACCTGCTGTGCCTGTACGCCCTCAAGGCCGGGACCCTCGTCCTCGCCCTCGACATCCGCCGCGCAGCTCTCGCCACCGGGCACGGCCGCTCCACGATGCACCGCGCCCTCGACCGCCTCGCCCTCGACGGCTTCCTCGCCCCTCAGGAGAACATCGGGCCTGCCGCGACGTGGCAACTCCTCCCCCTGGGAGAGGAACACCCGCTGTCCGAATCTCCCCAACTCCCCCTATGCGCCTGGGGTGGGACACAAGGACCCCGCCTATCAGCAACGGCGACCCGTACCTCCATGCTCTCCCGTCTCCAGGACCGCCTGGAGACGGTCCGAGCGGACGTCTTCGCCTACGGGCGGCTCGGTCACGGCCGTACACGGCGGCGAGGAGGACTCGGTCACCACACTGCCCGGGTACACCTCGCACTCACCGAGCACAGAACAGCACCCCTGACCGTGGCGGAACTGGCGATCCTCACCGGCTACGAAGGCCGTTGTATCCGGCGGAAGCTCCTACGGATGCAGGAGCTGATGGTGACGGCCCGAGCGTCCCTGGTCCCTCACCACGAATGCCCGGTCTGTGCCGCTTCCCCCGGGGATATGTGCCGGACGTCTGGCGGCACCCCACTGCCCAAGGGGCAGCGGCACGTCCAGCGGACAGAGCTGGCCATGGCCAGGGCGGGAGCAGGCTACTGGAGAGCCCGGGAGACCTCCTGCCTCGTCCTGGCCGCTCAAGCCCTTGGAGTTCACGGCACGACCAGTCGTCGAGCCCGGACCTACGCCGCCGAGATCGAGTTGTGGCACTGGTGGCAGGACGAAGAGGACTGGATGCGCAGTCGGAAGAAGGGCGTGCGCCAAGGACCCCGTACGCACGAGGACCAGGCCGAGCTCGTGCTGACGTCCCTGGGGCCGTGGAGGCAGCGGCGCCGCTACCCGCGGCACGACGTCGTGGACGTCGACGGCCGGCGCAGGCCGGGCCGGGCCGACCACAAAACGGCCTGGGCCCGTGTCCTGCGCCGGATGCCGATGATCTAGCCGTGGTCAGCGAGTCACTGACCACGCGGTGCTGGCTGAGCGGCCCGGACCGCCAGTAGCTCCGCGACGAGGTCGAGCACGGAGTCGCGGATCGCCGCCGCCTTGTCGCGCTGTTCTCCGACCGCTTCCAGAGGTTCAAGTCCGTACGGAGCGAAGATCAATCGAAGCCGAAACAGGTGCCCGGCGAGTGTCGGCCCATCCCCGGCGGTCACCAGACCGTCAAGGCAGGCCGATCCCAAAGCGCTGTCTGTGAGTTCGGGCCAAGCCGAGGAGATCGAGAGGACTCGTTGGGCGACGGTCCGGATGCGGTCCTCGTGAGTGCGGCACCATTCGTCAGCGTTTCGCTGACGTGCTCGCTCCTCGCGCTGCTTGCCGACGTACCGGTCGCCGTGGGTCTTCGAGCGCTCCAGACGGATAAGGCGCCCCTCGGCGGACTGCTTCCTCGCCAGCCCTAGGTGGTCGGCGATCTTCTGCCAGGAGGCCCCTCGTGCGCGAGCCGCGCGCAGAAGGTCGAGCTCCAATTGGTCGATGACTTCGCGGGCGACGGCGAGTTGGGTGAGGGCCGCGAGGACGTCCTCGGCGGGTACGGTCGGCGGCTTCTCACCGGAGGAGACCGGGTCCTCGAAGGTCGCCGCGCGAACTGCGTGCATGCTTCGGATGGGGTCCAGATGAGGCCAGCCGTTGGTGTACTTGGCGCGGAGCAGTTCTCCGGCCGCTTCGTGGAGCTGTTGCTGCTTGTAGGGATCGATCGCCATGGGGTCAGCATTTCACTGACGCGCCCCAAGGTCAGCATTCCGCTGACGTTCAGCCGGTTCGGTCGAGGCGGCGAACCGCGGCCCAGCTCTGGAAGCCGTCGGGCAGCTCGTGGGAACCGGAGTCGTCGGCGAGGCGCCTGGAGACTTCCAGGACTCTTACCCGTGCTGAAGCCGGCGGGGTGGCGTCTTCCTCGACCGCGACGAAGACGTGCTCGTCGTCCATCCAGAGCTGACACCACAGGGACGTACCCGCCGGTTGGCGGGTCGCGGCGACGCCCGCCAGTTCGGCGAGGCACAGCAGGGCACGCTGGCCGGTGACCGTCGCGTTCGGAGTGCTCGGCCCCCGGAAGAACAGCGTGCGCAGCAGCGTGCCGGCGGTGCGGTTGGCCTGGGCGGCGCTGTCGGTCCCGGCGGTGATGCTGAAGCGGCTGGAGCGGGCGGTGGGAAGACGGACCTCGCGGTCGGCGGTTGCGGGACCGGGCCGGAGCGCTACGCCGTAGGGGGCGGTCTCGTGGTTCCGGGGGGACGGTACGACTCTGGTCTCGCGGACGGAGGCCAGGACCTCCATGCGGGCAGCCGTAGGGCAATGAGCGCCGACGGGCGGTGCGCCCCAGGGCTCCTGCGTTTCGGTCACTTTCTGTCGTCCCCGCTGGTTGTGGATGGTCAGGCCGTAGCGATCACGGGGCACCGTGCCCTCGGATGTCCGCTAAACGATAGTTGACCGGTGCGGGGTGAAGCTAGGCATATGCCTGTGGCATAGTCAACTATTGTTTAGCCCCCTCCACGAGAGCACGTCATCCATGCCCCATGCCCGCAGACAGACCTCCGAGGACGAGAGAACGCCCGTGCCCGCACCGGGTGCCGACGCCTCGTTCGCCGACCGGCTCAACTACCTCTTCGACAAGCTTCGGCCGAGTCGCAAAGACGAAGATTACAGTCGGAAAGCGAACAAGCACGGCGAATTCTCCAACACCTACGTAGCCGAGGCCGCGTCCGCCCTCGGCCCGGTGGAGATCACCGCGGCGTACATCGGGCAGCTACGCAACGACGAGACGAAGAACCCGAGCGGCAAGGTCATCCAGACGCTGGCCAACTTCTTCGAGGTCAAGCCCGGCTACTTCCTCGACGACGAGGTCACTAGACGGATCGTGGGCCAGTTCGACCTGGTCAAGACACTTGACGAACTCGGTGTGAAGAACATCGCCCTCCGGGTTGCCGGTCTCTCCCCAATGAGCCAGGAAGCACTGCTCAAGATGATCCAGGCGGCCCGGCAGATGGAAGGTCTCCCTGCCGAACCGGACGAACTGACGTGAATACTGACTATCACGTTGAACAGGATCGAACGGTGACGCGGCCGTGGAAGGAGACGCCATGTGGAGATTCCGACGCCCGGCGCGCGTCGCGAGGGACCGCTCGGCGCAGGACGAGGATCAGCGGAAGGCCCGCGAGTTCGTCGCCAGCCTCCGACTTCCCCCCGCCCGCACTGTCCGCGACCTGATCCCGTACATCCAGCAGCACACGGGCCGGCCGATCAAGCTCGTCCCAGTCACCGACGAGACGAGCCTGCCCAGGACGAGCGACGGCTCCTTGCCGTGCGGCACGTGGATGGCCATCGGGGACACCGACTACCTCTTCTACGACGCCACCACCAGCCTCGCTCACCAGGACCTCATCATCGGCCACGAGCTGGCCCACATCCTGCGGGCCTACCTCGATCTGATCGCCGGCCTGATCACCGGCGACAGGAGACAAGACCTCGACTGTCTGGACCCCGACGGCCTTGAGAACGTCGGGGACCTCGGCGGCCTGCTGCCGGACATGACCCCGACCATGATCAGGATGCTCCGCGCGCGCACCCGGTACTCCAAGCCCGAAGAGGCGGACGCCGAGACCATCGGCTCCCTCCTCCAAGAGCACGTCCACTCCAGCCGCGCCGTCCCCGACCGGGACGACCCGATAACCCGCACGCTCCTTCGAAGGCCACGTTGAAAGACCTCCTCCACCCCCTGTGCCTGATCATCGCCGGCACGGGGTTCCTCATCCTGCTCCGCGACCTGCTCCGCGACCGCCGCGGAACCAGCCGAAGCGCCTCCGACCCCGCGCTCGTCGCCCTGGCGGTCTCCTTCCTGGCCTCCGCACTCAGCTTCGCGGTCTCCATCACGTGGGTCTGGGTCCGAGTCGACGGCTTCTTCGGCGTCCCGAACATCGTCGTGCCGCTCGCCCAGTCCCTCGTGATCCTGGTGCTCGCGCTCCAGAGCACCGTCCTGGCCTACTGGTCCCGGCCCGCCGAGCAGGCCCGCCGCCGGGCCAAGCATCTCCTGATCACCGCCGCCGTGGTCATCGCCGGCATGGCGGTCCTCTTCACGCTCCTCACCCCGGCCACGCAGCGGCCGGTGGACTTCTCCCTGTACTACGCGCACGACCCCTACTACCAGGGCTACGTGCTGCTCTACTTCGGGACGTACTCGGTCGCCGAGATTTACCTCGCCCGATCGTGCTGGAAGTACGCGCGCACCGCGGGCGCCCCCTCGATCGCCGCCGGCCTGCGCCTCGTCACCATCGGCGCCACCATCACCCTCGCCTACAGCAGTATCCGCATCGCCGCGATCATCGGCGCCGAGGTCGGATTCAGCGTGAGCCACCTCAACGGCTTCGCCTGGGCCTGCGGCGACATCGGCGCGACCTTGACGCAGATCGGGTATTTCCTGCCCGTCCTCGCCGCGCGCACCGGCTCCCTCTACACCCTGGCCCGCGAGCACTTCGTCTACGCCCGGCTCGACAACCTGTGGACCACCCTCGTCCGCACCGACCCCGGGATCGTTCTGCAGCAGCCCGTTCCCCAACGCGAGTACCTGCGCCAGCGCAAGGGCCTGGGCTATGAGCTCATCCGGCGCCGCGCGGAAATCCGCGACGCGCAGATCACTCTGCGCCCGTACCTGAGCGAGGCCGCCCGCCGCGACATCGAGGCCCGGCGCGCCCGCCCGTGGAGGCGCGGCCGCCGGCTCGCCGCCGCCGTCACCGCGGACCAGCTCCAGCACGCCCTCGTCCTTCACACCCAGGGCAAGCCCGTCGCCGAGCCGACCGAGTACGCCGACAGCGCGCTCGTGCTCGACACCGTCCGCGCCGAGGAACAGCACCTCCTGCGCGTCGCGGCCTACTTCCACGCGCCGCCGCGCTCCTCCTCCGACTCGCCCGTCAGCACCACCCCGTCAGGAGCACGTACGTGATGTCCCGCCGCACCCTTCTCGCCGCGTCCGCGGCCGTCGCCGGCGCGCTCGGCATAGCCCACCCGGCTGCCGCCCGGGAGGGAGCCGCCGCCCGCGCCACCAGCCCGCTGCACCTCGCCCCCGCCCGCCAGCAGCTCGCCGCCCTGCGCACCGGCCGGACCTCCAGCCGGACCCTGCTCGACCAACTCCTCGTCCACCACGCCAAGGTCAACCCGATCCTGAACGCCGTCGCCACCCTGGACGCGGACGCCGCCCGCGCGGCCGCCGACCGGGCCGACCAGCACCTCGCCGAGACCGGCCGCACCCTCGGCCCGCTCCACGGCCTGCCGATCACCATCAAGGACGCCCTGGAGACGAAGGGGCTGCGCACCACGTGCGGCTCGCCCGACCTCTCCGACCACGTCCCCACCACCGACGCCGACGCCGTCGCCCTCCTGCGCGCGGCCGGCGCCGTCATCGTCGGCAAGACCAACGTGCCGACGATGTGCCAGGACCTCCAGACGAGCAACCCCCTGTTCGGTACGACGAAGAACCCCTTCGGGGCCGACCGCACCACCGGCGGCTCCTCGGGCGGGCCCGCGGCCGCCGTCGCCAGCGGCCTGTCCTCCCTCGAAGTCGGCTCCGACCTCGCGGGCTCCCTCCGGCTGCCCGCCGCCTACTGCGGCGTCTACGCCCTGCGGACCTCCCGCAGCACTTCCCCGATCGTGCCGACCCGCGGCCACATCCCGCGCCCGCCGGGCTGGCTCACCAGCTCGGACATGCTCGCCCTCGGCCCGATCGCCCGCACGCCCGCAGACCTCGACCTGCTCCTGGACGTGCTCGCCGCACCGGCCCCGGCCGACGCGACGGCCTGGCGGATCGACCTGCCCGCCGCCACCAAGACCCGGCTCGCCCAGTACCGGATCGGCGTCTGGGCCGATGACGCCTACTGCCACGTCGACGCCGACGTCCGCGGGCTGCTCGCCACCGCCGTCCAGGCCGTGCGCGCCGCCGGCGCCCGCGTTGACGAGAGCACCCGGCCCGTCGACTTCGCTGCCAGCGACCGGCTCTTCCAGCGGCTGATGTATGCGACGTCCGCCGCGAGCGCCACCGACGCCGCGTTCGCTGCCGAGGTCAAGGCCGCCGACGCCCTCGCCGACGACGACCCCAGCGGTCTCTACCTCAAGAGCCGCACCATGCGGCACCGGGACTGGAGCCGCCTGGACGAGGACCGGCATAAGCTCCGGACCATGTGGGCCTCGTACTTCGAGACGCACGACTTCCTCATCACCCCCGCCACCCCGACCGCCGCCGTCCCCGACCAGACCTCTATCCCGGTCCCCCAGCGGTACATCACCGTCGACGGCGCGAAGCGCTCGTACTACGACCAGACCGCCTGGATCAACCTGGCCGGACCGGTCGGGCTCCCCTCGCTCGTCGTGCCGACGGGCCAGACCGCCGAGGGACTGCCGCTCGCCATCCAGCTCATCGGCCCCCACCTGACGGACCGCACGCTGATCTCCGTCGCCCAGCTCCTCGCCCAGGTCCTCCCGGCCGCGCCGAAGGCCCCGGCGCTCGCCGGGTGAAAGCGGTTGAGGAATACCGGTACCGGATCGTGCGCTAGCCTCCTTCGGCCCTGGAGCGGGACAGTGCGGCGGCAGGCGGAAGCACCCTCACGACCAGCCGCCGGCCGTCCTCCCCGAGGGACGCCTCAGTCGAGGTCGCAGGAGGCGAGGACGGCGGCCAGCGCGAAGGCGGTCGAGGCCCGCAGGCACCGCTCCGCCTCCAGAGCGGGGTCGGGCTCCTGGGGGCCGTCCGGCACCCGGTGCAGCATCCTCAGCCCGTCCACGGCCGCGATGACGGTGGCTTCGTCGAGGAGTTCCTCCCCGGTGCACTCCCCGCCGGCGACGGGTTCGGCGATCAGGACGAGGGCCGCCGCGCGGTCGGTCAGCCAGACGTCCACGACCCGGCGGGCGACAGCGGCCAGGGGCACGGCGGCCTCCCGGTCGCACAGCCCGAGGACGGCTTCCGCCTCGGCGGCCACGCGCCGTGCTTCGAAGGTTCGGCCGTCGACCGGCGCCGGCGCCGCAGGCCAGCGTGCCGCGTCCTGCTGCCGGGCCCACTCCAGGGAGCCGTCCGCCGTCTGGCAGAGGCGAACGCATCGTCCAAGGTCGACTTCGATCTCGGCGGCCTCTGGCGGGGCCATGGCGGCGGGCCGGAACAGGGAGGCCGCGGCGGCGCCGCACTCCGCCACCAGGTGCGCGAGTTCGTGCAGCAGCAGCGCGTGGCGGCGCCGGCGGGCGAGGGGGATCGTGCGGGATGTCATGCCCGCACTATGCCGAGTGGCCCGCTCCCGGCATCACCTCTTTCGAGATTGGCCACCCCTTCGGGGGTCTCGGTGCTAGTCCGGTCCACCGGACGGCTTGGCCCCTGGAGGGCGAGGTCGCCGGTACGACGAGAGACCCCGCGGTTCGGGTGAACCGCGGGGCCCTTCGACTGCGTTCCGCCGGGCGGCGGGACAGCATCGGCTCTCAGATCGTATCCAGGTCGGCGAGCGCGGCCTGTTCGCTCGGCCACGGTCCGCGTTCGGCGTCCCGGGCCGGGTCGGTCGGCAGCGCCCACCACTGGCGCGGCGCGCGGCGCACGACCCGGAACCGCCTCCCGGACCACCAGCGGTCGCGCGGAAGGCTCATCCAGGCCTCTCGCGCCTTGATCCACTCCTCGGTGCCGACCGCCTTCGCGATCTGCTCCAGCAGGTCCCGCCGCCGGATGTGCGCGAAGATCAGCCCGCCGCCGGCTCCGTCCTTCAAGTGCTCCGCCCAGATCGCATACGCGCTGCCGTGCAGGTGGCGCTCGTACGGCTCGGCCGACCACAGCCCGGTCCGCGACCGGTGAGCGTGCCGCACGACGAGGACCACGCCGTCGAGGTCGGCGTACTGCGTGTCCCGGTACCGAGTGCTGCGTGGAGCCCGCCCGGTCATCGGGTCGGTGTAGCTGAGGTGGATATCCGCGGCCTGCACTACGAGCCCTTCTGGACGACGGGAACGGGGAGCGCTACTCGGCAGCCGGGGGGCGACGATCGATCAGGAACTGGCCGCCGGTGAAGAACGGAGCCTCGTCGGGCCCGTAGTGGCTGTTCAGGTCCTTGAAGTGTCCGAGGGCGATTCCCATCTCGTCGCACGTCGTGCGGACCCAGTCCTGCGCTGCTTCAAGCGCTCGATCCGGCTGCCGCGGGGCCGCCTCCGTTTCGATCTCGCCGATGGACTCGGCCCCGTCCGGTGGGACGTGGGTGGAGATGGCGTTGAGAACCCAGATGCCGCCGTAGGAGGTGCCGGTGACGACAAGGGTGGCGATGCCGTCGCCGTTGTACGCCGCATCCGGGATTTGGAGCGGTTGGACGACGGTGTAGGGAAGGCTCGACATGTGTCTGAATCCTAGTAGTCAGTGGTCGCCGGGGGCGTCGGGGTGCTCGGGGCACGGCCCGTATACGCCGGGGCGGCCCGGGATGGCCGGGTGGACGTGCCGCCGGCCGGACAGGGCGCAGGCCGTCTTGGGGTCCTCGGCGCAGTTCGTGACGCAGGTGCACTCGTCCTCCGACGCCGACCGCGAGCGCACATGGCGGACGAGGTTGAGCATCTGGAAGGGGCGGAGCCCGAACTTCGAGAGGTTCTTCACCCAGGCAGTGCCGAGCAGCGCGAGCTCCGGCTCCTCCTTGATGAGCGCGGCGGCCTTCTCCTCCGTCATCGGCCCCCGGGCCGGGCGCGGCTCGGGGGCCTTGCCGACGTCGAGCGCGCGAGCCTCGGCGATGCCCTCGGCCTTATGCCGCTCGGAGACCTGGTGCGCCGCCATGTTCGCCGGTTCAAGGACGACCGCGACCGTCCCCGGGCCGGCCCCGTAGCGGCTGGCAAACCAGTCGATGGACGTCACCTTCCACTCCGATGGCCCCTCGGTGTCCTCCTCGTGCCAGAAGAGGTTGTCACCCTGGGCCGGAAGAGCGGGCAGCTCCACGCCCTCGAAGTCGGCGTGGGGGAAGTGCAGCGTGACGGTGATCAAGACGTGGTCCTCTCGTTGTGGTGGCATTCTTCCGGGTCCTCGGCGGTCTCGGAGGCGGAACCCTCGGTGGAGTTCGCGGCGGGGGCTGGGGCGGTCTTGTTCGCGGCGAGGAGCCGTTTCACGTGCGCGGCCGGCACGCCGGTGGCCTCGGCGATGTCGCGCAGCGTCGCCTTCCGCAGGGCCAGGGCCTTCACCGCTTCGATCAGGGCCGCCGTACGGGCCTCCTCCACAGCGCGCAGCTTCTCCAGCTCCGGCGTCACCGCAGTGATCGTCACCTCGGCGGTCACGCCGACGGCCGCGAGGCCTCCCTCGACGCTCTCGCGGACCAGCCGCAGCGTCCGCCCGCTCCCGTACACGCCGTGCTCGGGCTCGTGCGCCACCCACAGCCGGCCGCGGCGGACGGCCCGGCACTCGATGACCTCGCTCACGCCGCACGCTCCAGGTCTTCAACGATCTGCTGGGCGACCGCGTCCGGGATGGGGGTGGGCAGGACGACCTGCCGGGCGCCGATCCGGTACCGCGTGTGGCTGCCGGTGCTGTCGACCCGCGTGACCGTCAGTCCTCGTCGGCCGGCGGCGGCCTGGATGCGCAGCAGCGGGCCGCCCGCCGTGCCCGCCCTGAGGGCGGCGGTAACTTCCTGGGTCTGTTTCCACTGCTCCAGGCTCACCACGGCCTCGTGCGCGGGCGCGGGTGACCACACCCATGTCGAGATCGGGTTCCACCGGGAGAAGCCCGGCCGCCCGGTCCTCGACGCCTTCCTGTTGTAGACCTGGTAGCCGGTGAGCTTCGGGTTCGCGAGCAGGCCCTCGACCCGGTTGTGCGTCCATCGGCCCTCGATCGGGTACCGCTCCGGGTCGGCCGACAGGATCGCGATGATGTCCCCCGACTTCAGGTGCTCCTCGCGCCGCAGGCGGCACAGCTCCCGAGACGCGTCGAACCGTCGCACGTCCGGGTGTGGGACCAGCTTCTTCTTCGGCCGTGCCTCGCCGAACCGACCCCGGGTCGGCGGCGGCGCGTTCTCGTCGACGACCGCGACGTAGGGGTACGGCGGGACCCCGTGGTTCCACCCGCCGACGGCGTGCTGGACCTGCCCGCCCATGGACATCTCCAGCATGACCGTCCGGTATACCTCCGCATCGACCTGACTGGAGCGACGAGCGCGCAGCCGTCCGGACTCCGTCCCGCCCTGCGGCTCGTTGGCGTACACCACCTCCACCCCGGCTTTCTCCAGGTGGTGTTCGGTGTTCAGGCTGGTGAGCATGGCCCGTGCGACACGGTCGGCGCGTTCGGCCAGGACGTGGGTGATGCCCATCGCCTCGGCGTGGGCGAGGAGGTCCTGGAGGCCGCCATCCCGGCGGGTCGGAACGCGCAGCGCGTCGTACATCTCCTGCGGGGCGAGACCCCGGGCCTCGGGCGGGAGCATCCCGGACTCGACGTCCCAGAAGTATGCCGCGAACTCCTCTCCCTCTTCGAGGCATCGGGAGGCGAGGGCCACCTGACGGGGTATGGAAGAAGAGGGGTTTTGGTTGTCCTTCGTGGAGACCCGGCCGACGAAGGCCGACCGGCGGGGACGCGCATCCACCCGCGCGAAGGTCGGCAGGTCGCTGAGGTCGATGGGCGGACCGAACAGGGTGATCATGATTTTCCTGGCGCTGGGGCCCGGGAGGCTGGTGAACCCGGGCCGGAGGTTGGGGGCGGGGGGCGCCCCGGGGCCGCTGGGACCCCGGGGCGCGGGGTCAGCGGGCGGCGTGCTCGGCGTGGAGGGCGGCGGCCTTCTCCCACCACGCCTCGCGCACGGCGGCGTTGTCGCGGGCCCGCGCGCACTGGCCGCGGTGCTCGCCCATGCCGCCGACCAGCGGCGCGTACAGGTGCGGGACAGACGGCAGCAGCAGCGCGGCGTAGTCCTGGCCGCCGAGGAAGACGACGTCCGCGTCGTCCAGGCCAAGGCGCGCCGCGTCCCAGCCAACTTTCTCCGGCGTGACGGCACGCTCGTCTCCGAGGCGGACGTCGTAGGGGAGCAGGCGGCGGTCGAACGGAACGAGACCGTGGAGGGCGGAGAGGACGAAGATCAGCACCGGATCGGTCAGCTTGTCCGCCGCGCTGCGAAGGGACCGGTGGTAGCTCCCGACGTACAACTCCCCGACCGGGTAGCCCGCGTTCGCGTTGCCATACTCGTTGAAGCCCGGGTGCAGCAGCTTCTTGTCCCCGCAGGCCAGGGCGACGACGCGCCGCCGGCGGACGTCGACGCCCCCGCGCTGCCGGGCGTACTCCCGCCCGGCCTCCGTGAGGTAGAGCGAGCGGCCCGTCTCCTCCCACGTCATCGGGCCCTCGTCGTACGGCTCGGGCCGGATGGTGGCGTAGCCGCTCGCGGCGACGCTCCGCAGGGTGGAGGCGCGGAACCACGCCTCTCCCTTCTTGTGGTAGGCCGGATCGTCGCGGCCGGGCACGTTCTGGTCCGGCCGCCGCGCGGCGGTGAGCACCGCCTCGTGCTGCCGGGCGGGCAGCTTCGGCAGGATGCTCGGAGTGTCCGGCAGCGCACTGCGACCCGGGTTCTCCGCCCGCCAGGCGTCCAAGGCCGCCCACCCCTCCTCGGTCATCCAGTGCGTGCCGCCCTCGTCGCTGTGCGGGATGACCAGGCCGTCGGCTTCGAGCTTGGCGAGCGCTGCGGCGTGGCCGGAGACCATGCCGTTCTCGTTGGCGTCGAGGATCTTCGCGCCGGTCGGGCTGAGCGTCATGGGTTCGTCTTCCTGTGGGCCCGGCCGGGGGCGGCCGGGAGGTGGATGGGGGGCCCGTCGTTGCGGGCGTTGGGGTGGCGGTCCTGCCACGTCCACGTGCGGTGGACGACGCCGTGGCCGGTGGCGAACCGCGCGGTCATCGCCGCGTCCGTCTCGCACACGGACGGCAGGCCGATCAGCTCGTGGGCGATGTGCCCGGCGAAGTCGTGCCGGAGACCGGCGCGCGGGTCGAGCCCGCGAACGGCTGCCCACGCGTCGCGGTCGACCTCCAGGCGCCAGCCGAGCGCCATGTGCACTCGGCCGTCGAGGACCCGGAGACGGGTCGGGCCGAAGTCGTACGCCCAACCCTCCGCCTCATCAAGGGACTTGATGTCGGTAACGGACGCGGTGACGTAGCCGATCAGCTCCCGCGGGACCTCGGCGACGTCGTAGCCGTTGTCCTCGGCGAAGCTGTCCACGCCGACGTTCCACCACGTCTCCAGGCGGGTGATCACGACGATTCGTCCTCGTCGCCGTAGCAGTCCTCGCAGACGGCGGCGGGCTGCTCCTGGTGATCCGGGCACACCGCCTTGACCGACAGTTCCGCGTCCGGGTCCTCGGCCAAGAGGTTGACGGCCCAGTTCCCGGAGTCGGTGGCGCAGTCGGCCGCGTAGACGAAGCCGCCGGCGCCCTCGTCCCAGACGCCGTACTCCGTGCCGCCGCCGCAGGACGGCAGCGGCACAGCGGTGGCGCGCGGGCCGCGCCGGTCCGGCACGCGGTGCACGGCGCACGGGGGCGCGGCGCTCACGACCGGTCCCCTTCGGGGAAGGCGTACCGGTTGCACTCGCGGTCGTGGCGGCGCCCGTACCGCTCCTGGGAGTAGCAGTCGCAGTGACGGGAGACCGGCGAGGTGAGGAAGGCGGCGATGACGGCCGCCACGGCGATCGAGTCGGCCGCGCAGTCCACGGGGCCGGTGGACGTGCCGTCGTGAAGGGTCTTCACCGGCTCGCCGTCCTCGTCCAGGACCACGGCGAGCCATCCGGTGTGCTCGTCGACCGGTCCCTCGGTGGTCGGCTCGCAGTCGGCGACGGCGATGTACGGGCCGCCGAGCGTGCGGGCGCCGAGGTCGAGCGGGAAGGCGAAGGCGGAGACGTCGACCACGGGCACGAGGTCCCAGTCGGCGAGGGCGGCGCGCAGGACGTCACCGGCGGTCTTGGTGCTGGTCATGGGGGAAGTTCCTTCGGGATGTGGGGCGGCCGGCCGGGTGGCGACCGGCCGCAGGGGTGGTCAGGAGCCGGAGGCGAGGAGGTCGCGGAGGTCGCCGAGCAGGGCGAGCGCGTCCTTCTCGTACGGGCGGAGCGCGTCGTCGAGCGCGGAGGAGTCGGCGGGCTGCTCGTCGGGCGTGAGACCCGTCTCGGCGAGCACGTCGGCGCGCTCCTTCTCCCACTCCTCGACGGAGCGGGCCCCCTCGCGGACCTTGTCGTCCAGCGGGCCGAGCAGCGCCCAGCGGACGACCGCGCGCAGGCACGGCGCCAGATCGGAGCCCTCGAAGCCGAAGAGCGGTTCGGGCCAGGCGCGGACGCCGTCATCGAAGCAGACCGTCATCCCGGTCTGCTCACCAACCGCTAGGTCCACCGAGGCTTCCTTGTCCTCGGTCCAGCCGAAGACGGTGAGGTGCGGCCCGGTGTACCCGAGGGCGGCGTCCCGGGGAACGACGATCCAGGTACTCCCGTCACCGTTATCCGCGAAGGCGTGGATGCCCAGCGCGGACAGGCCGTCGAGCAGCGCCCGGCCGACCGTCCCCCGCCGGCGGCGCTCGAACCAGGAGACGACAGCCTGCGCGCACGCCGCGCTCGCCTCGGCGCACTCCAGCCCCTCGGGCGCGACGTACACCTGATCGACGTAGTCGCCATCCTTGCGGTGCAGGTGGACCGACCACGGTTCGCTGTACTCGCTCGCGGGACGGTCGGCCCGCTCCCCGGCGTACAGCAGCAGGTGCGGCCCGTTGTAGATGTCCTCGATGGGCGTTCCCGGCTCGGCGGGCATCACCCGGAAGGTCACCCCGTCCGTGCCGTCCGCGTCGGAGGAGAGGCCGTAGGCGTTGAGCGCGGCTTCGAGGACGTCGCCCTCGGTGGGGACCGGCTCTCGTACGGGGGACAGCTCGATGACGCGGTCGGCCGAGACGACGAACAGCGTTCCGGCGCCGTCGGCCAGGAGCCACGCGCCCCGGGCCTTCGCCCAGTTGAGGACGATGTTCGTGGCGTACTCCCGGGTCCACGTCTCCGGCGCGGCGGCGATCCAGCCGCCGGCCGCACGCCAGTCCGGGCGGTGGGTCACGGCGGTGAACTCGCGCGCGGTAAGCGCGGTATCGCACGCGGCGCGGCCGATCACCTCGGCCCGCTCCCCCGTCGGGAGCGGTGCGTGCGCGGCGGCCTCGGCGGCCGTGGCTCCCAGAAGGGACAGCTCGGCGGCGCGCAGGACGACGCCGGTCGCGGCGTGGAGGGCACGGGCGGACTTCTTGGCCTGCGCCATCCGCTCCGTGTAGTCGGTGATGTCGCGGATGCCCTTGTCGCGCGCCTGGCTCGGCGGGAGGTGCCGGTCGATGCCCAGGAGCATGGACCGCTTGTCCTCGGCGCGGCCGCGGCGCCACCGGGCGTCGTGCACGGCCCTCTTCGCGCCGGCGTGTGCCTCGGCGGCGGCGTCGCGCTCTTCGGTGAGGCGCTGGACGAGGGCGGTGTGGGCTCTGCGGGCGGCGGTGGCCGAGGCGACAGAGCCGGGGGTCGGAATGGGCATGGTGGTGCTCCGGAATGGTCAGGACGGCCGGAGGCGCGAGCGCGCGGGCCGGAGAGGGAAGGGGGCCCGCTGCGCCCGGCGCAGGGCCGGGCGCAGCGGGGCGCGGGTCAGAGCGCGCGGATGGCGGCGATCTGGTTGCCGGTGTCGCCGTACACCGTGACGTTGAACAGCGGGGCCGTGGCCGGTGCAGCGATCTCGACCTTCACCCGGTCGTCCACGGTCAGGGAGACGGTGAAGTGGCCCCCCAGGTTCGGCCAGTGGTAGGTGTCGATGCCGCGCAGCGCGGGTGCGGCGGCCTTGAGTCGGCGGGCGGGGTACCCGCAGACCGGGACGTGGCGGCGCTCGTCGTCGTTCGCGAGGTCGAGCACGGCCAGGACGCGCGCGGCCTGCTCGAACGTCAGGTCGTTGAAGGTGGTGGTGGCCTCGATGCCCTCGCCGCTCTCCTCGGTGTCCTCGGGACTGTTGTCCAGGGGAGCGCGGCGGGCCTTGACGCGGGCGCGGCCGCCGTCGGGGAGGGCCCACGCGGTGTGGAGGGTGCCGAACTCCCAGAACGTCGTGCGCTCCCGGCCGCCGAGGGCGGTGTTCACGGCGGCGTGGAAGTGCCGCACGGGGCAGACGGCGTTGTGGGCCGGGACGAAGTTTCCGGTGATCAGCTTCGCGAGGGCGATCCCGTACGCCTCAGCGGTGTTCGCGTCCGGGCGGGCGGAGAAGGTGCTGCGCTCGCGGTTCGGAAGGTGGGCCGTGGCGTAGATCAGGCCGTCGTAGATGCCGTTGAGCTCCACGTGGTGGCCGTAGCGGGAACGGATGGTCGCGCTCATCGGGGGGTGGAAGCTGGGGCGCAGCGTCCAGCCGGGGCCGAGGGTGCGGCGGGTGGCGTCGAAGAGGGCGGTGTCGGCGGTGGCGCTGGCCGGGCTCGCGGAAATGGACACGAGGGTGCCTTTCTGGAGGTGCGGAGCGTGGTGTCGGCCCCCTCGCTCTTGGGGGCCAACGACAAGAACTGTACACCAAGTTAGGTCCCGGGGGGAAGGGAAGGCCGACGCCAACCCCTCCCCCCGGGACGGCCGGCTCAGTGCCCCGGGACCCGCACGGCGAGCGTCCCGCCGGTCTCGTCACGGCTCCCGAGCAGGCGCACCGTCCAGCCTGCGCCCTCGAAGATGCGGGCGTAGCGCTCGTGAGCCTCCCACCGCTTCGCCACGATCTCCTTCGCCCACGGGTCGCCCGCGCGCTCGTCCCCCTCCGCCGTGACGATGACGGTCCCGTCCTGGCCGGTCGGGAAGAGGTGGAAGCCGGTGGGCGGCGACCACGGTTCGGTGATCACCTCCTCGGCGAAGATCCCGCCGAACCAGCCGTTGCCCTCCAGGGTCATCAGCGCCGCCCGGACTTCGGGCACCTCGTGCTCCTCGACGTTGCACCCGATGCCCGCCGGGACCTCCCACGCCTCCGGCGAGACCTCCACCCGCAGGTGGTACGGCGACAGCAGCACCGGCTTCCCGCCGGCGCGCTCCAGGTCCTCCCGCATCCGCTCCATGCGCCGGGCCCGCTCCTCGGGCTCCATCTCCCCGAAGGGCTTGACCACGACCGAGCCCGTGTACCAGCGCAGCCGCACCCGCAGGCCCTCCAGGTGCAGCGACTCCCACCGGTGCCCGGTCTCATTCAGCACCTCCCGGATGGTGGCGACGTCCTTCGCCTCCTGGCCCAGCATCCGGCGGGCCGAGATCTGGTAGTAGCCGTCCGCGTACCCGCCGAGGAACCCGCCCGCCCGCAGCGCCTTCGCGTACGCGTGCAGTTCGCTGTCCGTCCTCGTGCCGACCCGGTGCTGTCCGTCGATCAGGAACTGGACGATCACGTGGTCGTCCTGGCCGGTGGAGTGCACGAGGAACCCGTTCGCCAGGTCGTCATACTCCAGGGCGGTTCCGTGCGGGGTGTCGACCGTCCGGTTGTCGCGGGTCTCGGCCGGGTTGAACCCCCAGTCGAGCAGCAGGGACACGGCTGCCTGAACGTGCTCGTGGTCCGCGTCGCTCGGGTAGAAGCCCAGCGTCGTGCCCTCCCGGCGCGGCACGACCGTCCCGGCGGGCGGGAACGCCTCGTGGATACCCTCGCTGTCGAACCCGGACGGGTTGACCGTCCACCCCGCTTCCCGCAGCACCTCGACGGCACGCCCGTGCTCGGCCAGCGCGACGCCGCGCCCGCACAGGGACACCCACACGCGCGGCGAGCCGCGCCGGGCCTGCGGGGCGGTGCCCACCTGGAACCCCTCCTGCTCGACCATGAAGGCGCCCTCACCGACCGGTTCGCCGAAGACCGCCGGGGTCAGCCCCGCGTCGACCAGCAGCCCGATCGCGGCATCCATGAACGGGGTGCGCTGGTCCTCGGCGTGCCGACCGGGGAAGTAGCCGACCGCCGGCGTGCTGCTCTTGGGGCACCACGCCACGTCGTACTCCTCCGACTCGTACGCCATCCGGCGCCCGGTCCGCTCGAACGTGGCGCCGCGCAGCACCGCGTTGGCGACGTCGACCAGGGCGTCGACGCGCTCGTGCACGGTCGGCGGCCGGTGGTCGGCGTCGCTGTACTCCTCGGTGCGCAGGAACCAGAACCCGTCACCGAGGAGTTCGTCCGCCCCCCTGAGGTACTTGGCCATGTTGGGGGTCGAGTTCGCCATGGCGTCGGCTAGCGCCTGCTCACGCTCCAGCTCCGCGCAGCGCTTGCGGGCCCTCTCCGGGTCCTCGAACGACGCCATGCCGACGCTGGTCCAGGTGTCCATCACCACGCGCGGGCGGCCGAACAGGGAGTCGTCGGTCACGACCGAGTACCGGGGCCCGTCGGTGCGCGGCCGGTCGGCGAAGAACACCATGGAGAAGCCGGGCGGCGTGCTGACGGCGTACCCGCCCGCGGCCAGGGCCTTGGCCAGCTCCAGCCGCTTCACGGCCTGCTCCGGCGTCTCGCCGCTCTCGCGGCCGGCCAGGTTCCACACGACGGCCCACCGGCCGTTGCGGGAGATGACGTGCCACCCGTCGCGAAAGCCGGGGCTGTACTGGTCGAACCGGGGGCGCAGGAAGGCCGCGGCACGGTCGGGCAGGGGAAGGGACGGGGACACGGTGGTACGGGACATGAGGAATCTCCAGATCAGGGCGTGTAGAGGTGAGAAGGGGCGAAGGTCAGGCGGCCGGCGGGAGGGACTTCACCACGTCCTCCAGCGTCGGCATCCCCGCGCCGGGGAACATCCGGCGGTACTCCTCGATCGCCCGGTGATCGCGCTCCAGGGACGCCCGGGTGACGTCGAGACCGACGATCTTGGCCACGTCGAGCAGGCGCCGGATGGCGTGGTCGAGGGAGTGCAGCGCGCTACTGGCGGGCCACCGCATGGGATCGGTGGTCTTCCAGGTCTCGCCCCGGTCGTCGAGGATGGCGGCGTAGTCCTTCCACTCCCGCTGGAGGAGTTCGCCGATCTTGTCGCGCTCGGCCTTGTTCGACATGGTCAGGCACCCCCGTGGACATCGGCGTTGGAGAGGACGAAGACGTGGACGCACTCAACGGTCTCCCGGCCGGGCAGGTCCACGGGCCGCTCGTAGCGGACGTACAGCCGCCCGGACGGCCGGTGATACGACACCTCCGGCCGCCGCTGCTCCTGAACGATTTCCTTGAGGAGGTAGCGCATCATCCACAGGGGGATGACGGCGGGGAAGTCGTGCGCGGCGTCCTCGTCGTGCGCGGCGATCAGCTCCCGGCCCGCCACCAACCGTCCGTCCTGGTGCTCCAGGAGGTACTGGGCGGCGGACCGGGCGGGCTGGAACGACAGGGCGAACAGGTCCAGCAGGCTGTGTACCCGCATGCCGGGCAGGATCGCGCCCGGCGGCCGGGGGACGAACCGGTGACCGGGGTCGCGGTTGTCGACGGCGCGCGCCAGGGCGTGACGCACCTCGGCGTCGGTGAAGGAGCCGGACCCGTCGTCGGGCACGGGCACCCACTGGCCTTCGGACCGCTCCCAGACGTCGCCGGTCGACCACTCGTAGCGGTCGCCGTCCCAGAAGCGCGAGGGGACGGACGGCGGGGGGAACACGGCCGGCGCAGCGGCCGAAGCGTTCAGGGCAAGGGTGGACATGGAACGTTCCTCTCGGGGGTCAGATGGTGGTGAACACGGTGTTGGCGCCCAGCTCGATGCGCACGGGCACGTTGCCGTTCGCGTCGCGCAGCGCCTCCGGGGTGCTGCCGAACTCCAGCGAGACGTGCAGACCGGCCGTCGTCCAGTACGCGTAGACCTGCGCTCCCCCGTTCCCGACCATGGGCAACGAGTCCTCTTCGGCGGGGTTCTGCGGGAGGAAGACCGCCGCGGCGTTCAGTTCGGCGGCCATGGCTTCGGTGATGTGGAACACGGCAAGCTCCAATCGGATCAGGTACTCGGGGGCACGGTGCGCCCTGCTCACGGCCGCAACGGGTACGGCTGAGGGAAGGGAGCGCCGGGCCGGCGGCCGGGGCGCAGCGGGCGCGCCCCGGGCCGGGCGGCACGGTCAGATGCGGTAGAGGGCTTCGGCCACGGCGCGGCGCCGCTCCTCGTTGCCGCCGAGCGGGAAGTACCGCACCGGGTCGGCCGTCCCGTCCTCGGAGAACCGTTGGACCTCCACGGCCCCGTACGGGCCTTCCACGAACGGCGGGGTCACGGCGAACAGGAACGTCGCGTCACCGAGGCGACGGGCCCACTCCCATCCGCCCTCGGGCATCGGCTGACGCATCCCGACGACGAACAGGCCGTAGGAGCGCGCGGCCTCCACCAGGGCCCGGCGGGTCTCGAACAGCGCCTGGTAGGGGATGACGCGCCGCACGGACGCCACGAACGCCGTCATCGCCTTGTCCAGAGCCTTTCCGTCGCCCGTGCCCTCGATGGCGGACCCGAGCTTGCGCAGAGCCTCCAGACCGTCGAGGTAGGCCCGCCTCCAGGCCCGGCGCTCCGGGGACGCGATCCACGCGCGCCGCTCGACGGGGTCCTCCACCCGCTCGCCGTACCGGCTGCCGCACTGCGAGGTGAGGAGCACGACGGCCCGGACCGCCGGGTGCTCGATCGTGGCGCCGTCCGGCCTGTGCAGGAAGCTGGACACCGCGCGCTCCACGTCCTCCAGAAGGGTCCACTCCTCGGCGCCCTCGGCCAGCGCCACGGCCCGCTCCGCCCCGTCGTGGATGCGGTGGGCCTGCTCGTCCATGACGTCGACGTACAGGCCGCCCAGGGCCGCGCCCACGACCGCGAGGGTGTCCGGGCTCCCGTAGTCCTCCACGGCCCGTACGGCGTCCTGGAGGGCCACGACCAGCGGGCGCATCGGCTCCACCCGGGCCCGGTAGGTGTTCCGGCCGGCAAGGTACTCCCAGGGCCCCAGCGCGTGCCATCCGTTCGCGGCGAGCAGGGCGTTCGCGCCGATCTCCCCGTCTGGGGCGTACGGGGCGGTGAACCGGGCGACGGGGTCCGGGCCGTCCTTCGGCACGGTGATCGCCACCCAGTCCTCACGGCGGGTGCCCTCGGAGCGGCGGGTGACCTGCATGCCGGACCAGAACTCGGCGAAGTACCGGACGGGCGCGGTCGCGGGGGCGGGGGGAACGGTGGTGCTCATGGTCGAGTCCTCCAAGGGGCTTACGGGAAGGCGAGGAAGCAGGGGGCCGGCGGGGGCGCGCCGTACGGACACGCCCCCGTCCGGGCGGGGAAGGTCAGAAGCCGTGGAGCAAGAGCACAGCCGCCATGAGGTCGCGCACGACCTGGTGGGCGCTCAGCACGGACGCCTCTTCGGCTGTCGGCTCCTCGGCGGGGGTGTACGCGAGGGTGACGCCCTTGTCGGCGGTCCGGATGAACACGGTCCCGGTCTCCGCGAGCGACACGTCGTAGCCGTTCCCGCTGGAGGGGCCGCCGTCGGAAGAGACGATCGTGGCCTGAGCGATGCCCCACGGCCCCGGCTTGTCGTTCGGGACGCCCGCGAGGTCTTCGGTGTCGTCGGTCGAGGACAGCAGGTAGGGCCGCCCCGGCTCGAACGGCCGCTCTCCCGCGAGGACCGGCCGCCCGGGGAGCGGCGTGCCCGCCGGGACGCTGGCCGGGGCGAACAGCGGCACGGAGCCCATCGCGTCGAGAAGTCCCGGCTGCACGAACAGACTCCGGATCGCCTCGTCGTTGATGGTGAACGACGCAGGGCCGCAGGGCGGGCACTCCCAGATCCCGGATGCGAGACGTACGTACGTGCAGCCCCGGCAGGAGATCCGGTCACCGGTGGCGAACGCGGAGGGGATCAGCGGCAGCACGGGAGAGGACAGGTGGGTCATGGGGGTACTCCAGAGGTGATCAGGGGGGACGGGCGGCATGGTGGCCCGGGAGACGCGGTTACGGCGCGCCCTGAACCCGGCCGCGACGGAGCACGGCGCGGCCGGAGACGGGAGGCAGCGGGAGCGGGGGCCGGGGCGGCGGGAGGGCGCGCCCCGGCCGGCGGTGAGATCTGGGCTCAGGCCGAGGTCAGGGCCGCGAAGAGGATGACGGCGAACGCGATGGCGCTTGCGAAGGACTGGAACATCACGAGCAACTGAAGGGTGCGGAACTCCTTACGGGTGATGGGCGACTCGGGGGCGGGGGTGACGTTGGCGGGCTTGTCCATGGGCATGGGGACCTCCTGGTCCGTTGGGCGGGAAGGGAGTCGGCGGGGCGCCGTCGTTCCCGCACCGCTCCGCGACGGCAGGCCGCGCAGCGATGCGGAGACGACGGAGAATCAGGCGGTCGGGCCTGCTCCGGGGGCGGCGCCGGAGACGAGGGCGATCACCTGCGGCACGGTGGCCTGTCCGAGTCCGGAGTACCGCGCGCCCTCCCAGCGGAGCGCGGACCAGCAACCCGACGGCCGGCCCAGTGCCGTCGAGCGATCCGAGACACGTTCGACCGTGTACGCGCCCTTAGCGCTGTCGACCTGGAGCGCTCCCCACGGCGAGTGCTGGACCCGGAAGGTGACGCCCGCTTCCGTGAGCGCGGCGCACAGCTCCTTCACGTCCTGCCGTACCCGCTGGTCCTCGTAGACGGGGAGGAAGTCGGCGCACGCCACGGTGAGCGAGCGCCCGTGGTGCTTGTACGGCTGACGGCACCTCTCGCACAGCGGGTTGCCGGTGCTGCCCGGCTCCGGCTGTGCGGTGAAGGTGGCGCAGGCCGAGCCGTTCGGGTTGGCGTGCTCGCTCACCCACTGCCCGCACGTCGCGCACTCCCGGAGCCGGAGGTCTGGATCGGGGTGCGCCACGAAGGTGTCCGGCAGATCCGGGTACCGGTACCTCAGTCCGCCCGACAGCTCATCCCGGGCCATGGAGCCGCAGTTGTCCTTGGTGGCGTTGATCAGCATGGCGCGCAGGAGCGCCCGGGACATGACCTGTCCCTTCTGGTCGGGCAGGACGTGAGGCCCGTACACGAACACCCGGTAGGCGGGGAACGTCGCGTCGGCCGGATCGGTGAAGTGGGTGTAGCTGCGGACGGACGCCGGAACTTCGTTGAACTCCACGGGGGAACTCCCAAGGAAGAAAAGGTGTGAAAGAGGGGCAGGACGGGCGCGCGGCGGGGTGCGTCACCGCCTACGGCGCAAGCCTCTGACCTGCGAAAAGAACATCTCGTTGAACTTCGTGGAACCGTCTACGCGCGCGCGTGTCACGAGGGGCGGCGGCGGGCCGGCCCGGGGGCGCACCGGCGGGTGCGGTGCGCCCCCGGGGCGGGGGTCAGCGGATGCGGGCGGTGATCCGGTTGCGGTAGAGGCGGAGGAGGAAGCGGGCCCGGTACTTGAAGTTCCGCCAGTTCGGCCTCAGGCGCCACAGGCCGTAGGCGACGCGGGCGCGGAGCAGGGGCGGCAGGGTGGCGGTGTCGACGTCCCCGGCGTCGGTCAGGTGCAGGAGGATCGCGGCGGCGAGGCGACGGGGGGACGCCGTGGCCGGGGCGATGGCGTCGGCGCGGTGGCTCCAGCCCTCCATGTCGAGGATGTCGCGGGTGGCGAAGTTCCATTCCCCCGTGCCGTCCCGGTAGGCCCAGTGCTCTTCGCCCGTGTCGAGGGTGATGCCGTACCCCTGGCAGTGGACCATGCCCGCGTGGGCGTCGAGGACCCCGGCGAGGATGAGCCGCGCTTCGACGGCCCGGAGGAAGGCGCGTTCGTCGGTGCGGTCGAAGCGGAAGGCCCGTGCGCTCTCCTCGCCCCTGGCCCACTCGGACTCGTCGTCGGTGTGGTAGGCGGTGGAGAGTTCGAGGTCGAGGACCTTGACCGCGCGTGCCGTGTCCTCCTCGTACTCCGGAAGCGGGGTCTGCCACACGGTGGCCTGGACGTTCTCGCGGAACGTGGTGTCGTTGCTCGGGGGGTAGTCGGAGAGTTCGACGCTGGTCACGCGTCCGTCCGGGCGGGTTCCGACGGTGATGTACCAGGGGGCCGGCGGGGTGTCGGGGGTGTCGTCGGTGGGCTTGGCCAGGGCGATGGGCATGGGTGTGACCTCTCTCCGGAAACCGAGTGTGGGTGTCGCCCCCTCGCTCTTGGGGGCCAACGAGTAAGACTGTACACCGAGATAGGTCGATGGTGTCAACCCGCCCCCTGTCCCCTATATGCACAAGGGATTTCGATCTCAGGAACTAACTGGGTGTACAAAGTTGCTCGGGTGTGCCTATGATGGTGGAGCACCGACCGGGACGGAGCGGCAAGAGCGAGCCGCACCCATCCCCGGCCTCACCAGAAAGGGACACCCCTGTGTCTGCTGCCCGCCGCGTCCTCCGCGACCGCCGCCGCGCCACCCGCACCCACCGCGACATGACCGAACGCGTGAAGGTGAGCGACTACCTGACGATGCTCGGCATGGAGGAGAAGGAGATCGACCGCTACGGCTCGTGGGCCGGCCGCTACGTCGCCTCCGAGTACCGGACCGCGCACCACGGCCACCAGCCGCGCCAGACCCGCAAGCGCACCAAGCCGTGCAAGGGCTACCCCAAGGGCAAGTGGATCAAGGTCTTCGTCTACCGGGTGACCGACCCCGCGCTCTCCGCCGGGTGCGGCAAGTACGCCCGGACCGCCGACTACGTCCCCGCCGCGTAGCGCGCACCACAGACCGCCGGGCAGGCGGCCGGCCCACCCCCTCCGCCGCCGCCCGCCCGGCCCTCCTCTCCCACGCCCATGCCCTTGTCCGGGAGGACACCGCCGTGACCACGCTCCTCGACGTCCCCGCGCGCCCCGCCGCCACCCCGATCTTCTGCGGCCAGTGCGGCACGCACCCCTTCTCCATCGGCCCGGACGGTGACGCGTACTGCCCGTGCGGCCACGCGATCACCACCGCCGACCTGGTACTTGACCCCGATGAGACGTGGTGCGTCCAGCTCGACCAGACGCTTGGCTACCTCACCGACCCCGAGACCGCGCTCACCCGCTACCGGGCCGCGCTCGCCACGCTCAACGACCACGGCGTGTACGGCGAGGAGCGGCACCGGGCGAACGAGGAGTTCACCACCGCGCTCGCGGACCTGACGGCCGCCCTCTTCATAGGCGTGAAGCTGCCGAAGGGTACGCCCTCCGACGTCGGCCGCGTCTTCCTCGCGTGCACCCTCAACCCGGACGGCACGCTCCTCGGGGCCAACGCGTACTGGCTCGGCCGCCCGTGCGTCCCCTGCGCCCCGTACTCCACGGACCCCTACTTCCAGCAGGCACACCCCTGCCGGAACCCGCGCGTCCACGCCTGGGGCACGTTCGCGGACTGGCAGCACAAGGCCGCCTGGGAGCGCCGGACCGGCCGCACCCCCACCGGGTACGCCGTCGTCTCCCCCGTGGCGCCCGACGTCGACGCGGCCAGGGAGCGGACCGCGCGCCGGTTCAACACCCTGCGGGTCACGGAAGCCCTCGCCGTCACCCTCGACGCCGCGACGGACCGCGTCCGCCGCACGCAGCTCCCCGACACCCCCGACGACGCGCTCAAGGCCCTCACGGACATGCACCTGACCCTCTGCCGCAACCCCTTCCAGGGCGCGCCCCTTGAGCGCATCGCGGTCCTGGAGGACACGTGCGAGCGGTACGGCGTGATCGCGGGCGACGAGCGCACCACGTGCCACGCCCACCGTCAGCTCACCGGCGACTGCTGCCCCGCCTGACCCCCTGCCACCCCGGGGCGCGGCGCACTCCGCCGCGCCCCCTCCGATCGGAGAACCCACGATGCGCCGCTTCCTCGCCCACGTCCGCCCCTTCCTCCCCACGCTGCTCCTGCTCCCCGCGCTGCTCCTCGCCACGTACACCACGGGCGCCGCGCTCGACCACGCCGCCGCCGACGCCACCGAACGGGCCGTCGTCACCGCCTACAACGACGGCTGGATCGACGGACAGGCGGACCTCACCGGCGACGACAACCGCGACGGCCGGATCGACGAGGACGAGTCCGGATGGGACTGCCGCTCGATGGGCAACCGCCAGTGCGGCCCGCTGGTGGACGGGCTGCCCGCCGCGTGCCACGGCACGGGCCCGGCCGCCGTCCTGTGCTCGACGGTCGCGGGCCGGCCGCCGTACGGCTGGACGAACCCCGACGGCTCCCGCACCGACAACCCCGACGGGCGCGCCCTGGTGCTCGAACTGGAAGAGCTGCCCGGTACCCCCGAGTGGACTGCCGCGCTCCGTGCGCTCGACGCCGAGTGCCGCGCGCACGTCGAGTGCCGCTGACCCGCCCCGCCGCCGGGGCGCGCCCGCGCCCCGGCCCCACACCCCTGGAGAGAACCCCCGTGCGCTACCTGATCACCGACGACGCGAACAACACCCTGGCCACCCTCGACGTGCCGAAGACGGAGGGCACCACCACCGTCGTCATCGAACGCGCCGACGACCCCGACCTGACGCTCTGCGGCATCGACCTCCACGGAGACGGCACCGTGGTCGTCGGCCACTGGCCGGAGGGCGAGGACTGGCACCGCGTCTTCACCACGACGGGCGTCCCCAACGCCTACAGCGGCGGCACCCCGCCCCGCACGCTGGACCCGCTGTACCGCCTCAGCACCGTCAAGCGGGCCATGGAGACGGCCTTTGACCGGGCGTACGGCTTCGGCGGCCTGGACGCGCTGGACGTGTTCAGGGAGGCGACGCTCGCCCTGCTCGCCAATCCGCGCTCCGAGTACCCCAACCCCGACTCGGACGCCGACTCGGACGAGTGCAACCCGGACAAGGACACGCCGGACGAGCACGGCCCGGCGCCCGCCCCGGCCGCCGCGCCCGTCCCGACGGTCACCGTCCGCAAGAGCGGCACCCGGTACACCTCCGAGTTCTCCGCGCTCCCCGGGCGGACCTTCGGCCCGTGGGACTTCCCGGAGATGGTCCAGGACCTCACCATCTCCGCCCTCCTCGAACCGCGAGCGGCCCGGGACCTGGTGATGGACGCCGCCGTCGCCAACGACGGCGCGGCGACCGCCCCGATCAACCGCTGAGCACACAGCCGGCCCGGGGGCGCCCGCCGCGCCCCCGGGCCACAAGCCCCCGCTCCCTGACACTCTCCCCTCGCCCGGAAGGAACCCACACCATGACCAGCATCCCGCCCGCCGCCCACGCCGACGGAACGCCCCTGAGCGTGCAGCTCTTCACCATCTCGGACACCGGGCACGGCCCCTACGTCGGACTGCCCGTCACGTCCGTGTGGGACGAGGACACCGCGCACCTGTTCACCCGGGAGACCGCCGTGCGGATCGTCGCCAACGCCGCCCGGGACGACCAGGGCACGAGCGGCACCTTCGCCGCCGACGGCACCCTGACGCTCCAGTGGACCGAGACGTACAACGAGTTGGGCCGCATTGTCATCGTGACCCCGGACGCGCACGGCCGGTACCTGATCGGCGGCCTGTGGCCATGGGCCATGTGGGGCGACGACGGCGCGCCGCACACCGCCGGGCAGGCCGCGTTCGCCCGGGGTGCCACCGAGTACCGGCAGGCCGACGACGCCACGTCCTTGCCCGAACCGCTGGACGGCCTGTACCGCCAGGGCCGCCGGGAGGCGCAGCTCCTCAGCCGGGAGTGCCCGGGGCACCGTGAGATGTTCGACGTCGACCCGTCCCGGACGCCGCTGGTCGCCACCCAGCGTCCGACGAACGCCCCGTTCAAGGCCCTGCCGCCCGGGGCGTCTGAGGCGTCCGCCCGGGTCGTGGCCGCCCGGGAGGTCAAGGCCGGGGATCTGGTCCTTGCGTCGTTCGACCGGCCCATAGGGTCCGGCCGGATCACCCGCAGCTCCGCGTGGATGACGGACCCGTACGTAGCCGCTCCCCGGCCGTGGAACCCGTGGTGCGTGTGCACGCCGTGCCAGCTCGACCGGGACTTGTACGACGGCGAGGAGCCGGAGCCGCGCGTCGTGTTCGCCGTGCCGGAGGGCAGGCGCACCGCGTGCGACATGTGGGAGCCGGACGAGCCGCTTCTCGTCGTCCCCGCCGCGCTCCTGGCCGCCCCCGCCTGATCCCCGCCACGCGCCCCGGGCCCGCAGCCGGCCCGGGGCCCGGCGCCCCTCCTCCCGTCCCGCCCCGAAAGGACCCCGTCATGCCCACCGTCGCCGCTCCGGCCGCGCTCGCCATCTCCCGCCCCCTCGACGTTCCGGGCCCTGCGTACGCCCTGAGCAACGTCGACCGCGACGCCGCCGCGGTACCGGTCTCCGGCGCCCTGCTGCGCTCCGTACTTCGCTCCGCGCTCCATTCGCGCGGCGCCGCCGCCATCGAGCCGGACGGCACCGTGGTCTTCACTTTCGGGCCGACCGCGAGCATGCTGCCCGCCGCCCTCGGCCCGGTCTACCGTGCCGTGCCGTGCGAGCGACCGCCGCTCACCCCCTGCTGCGCCCGGTGCGGGCACTGGGAGCGGGAGCACGACGAGCCGGGCGCGCCCACCGCGTGCACCCTCTACAGGCTGAGCATCGGGCCGGCCCGGTTCGCGGTCCCGGAGCACGACGGGGTGACGTACGCGTGGACGCGCCGTCTCGGCCGCACCCGCGTCCGTTTCGAGATCACCGAGCCGACCGACGCGTTCCCCGGCGGGACGCTCGTGGCGCACCGGATGCCCGCCCCCGGGGACGGCCCGTACGAGTACGTGAAGCACCACGTCCCGATCCCGCCCGAGCGGCGCCCGGCCGTCTTGGAGCGCGCCCGCCGTCGCGTCCACCCCCAGCCCTGCCCGGCCTGACCGGGGGCGCCGTACGCGCCCGCTCACGAACATGACGACCGGGGGGCGGCGATTCTCCCCCGCGCACCCTCTGATTCACCCGAACGGGTGACGGTGCGCCTCCGCCCCCCGTCCTGCCCTGCTGCTCCCGCGCTCGCCCTGGAGGCCTCCATGCCCGGCTTGACCCTGCTCGCAGACCGCGAGGAAACCGACTACCCCACCCCGCGCGGCCCGGTCCGGGTGCGGAAGTACGCCCGCACCTCCGGGCGGGAGTTCGTCAGGGCCGCCGTCCGGGCGGGGACCGGCGAGCGCGCCGCCCTGGTGACGCTGCGCCCGGCCGCATACCCGTACGCCGGGGCGTGGCTGTCCGCGCTCGCCGCGCTCGCCCCAGCCGCCGCCGACCACCGGAACCCGGACATGGCCCCGGCGTCGGTGCGGGTGGTGGCCCGGATGACGCGGACGCACGCCAACGGGGTGCCCCGGCAGTCGGACGGGTCGGTGGGGTGGAGCGTGCCCGGGGCGTCCGCGCGG
Source organism: Streptomyces sp. NPDC088915 (assembly GCF_044749825.1). Lineage (NCBI taxonomy): Bacteria > Bacillati > Actinomycetota > Actinomycetes > Kitasatosporales > Streptomycetaceae > Streptomyces > Streptomyces sp. NPDC088915. The sequence continues at coordinate 46,439 of NZ_JBIVIR010000021.1, read as the reverse complement.
GTGTGGCCCGACGGCCGGCTCACGGTCACCTCGGACGCGGGGGTGGAGCTGTCGGCCCGGCTGGAGGGGTCGCAGTGGAACACGTGGGCCGTGGCCGCCGTGGCGGACGCCGGGCTGCGGTTGCTGTGCGCCCCGGAGGCGCGGCATGTGACCCGGACGTCGGAGCCGCGCGGCTGGTCCCGGGCGGCGGACAACTGGGGAAGCCAGGCGTGGGCGGGGCCGGTCGGGCGCAAGAGCGGGTGGCAGTACGACAGCTCGTCGGTGGCGGCCTGCTCGTGCGGGTGGCGGGCGACTGTGCCGTCGAGGGGCGGGGCGCGGCGTGCGGCGGAGAAACACCGGGAGGAGGCCGGTCTCCCCGGGGCGGGTGACGTGTTGACCACTCCCTAACTTGGTGTACAGTTTTTCTTGTTGGCCCCCAAGAGCGAGGGGGGCAACAACTCAGGCAAAAGCCTCCAGAAAGGGCACATTCATGCCTCAGATCGGAACCGACCCCGCGACCGCCCGCGTCTGGTCCACCACCGACTCCACCCATGAGCTGTGGCACGCCTTCGGGCCCGACGGCCACGCCCTGTGCAACCGCCGCATCCGGCCCGGCGGACACCGGGAGGGCCGCAGCCACTTCTTCACCCGCGACCGCGCCGAGACCTTCCCCCTGTCGCACACCCACGACCGGTGCCGCGACAAGCTCACCGAGGCCGCCGCCGCCAACAAGGCGAGGAGCGAGCGCGACCGGGCGCAGTACATCCTCGCGGCCGACCTGTTCGCCGCCCTGCACCCGGCCGCCCGCAAGGTCGTCGAGAGCTACCGGGGCAACGTGATCGACACCCTCAACGAGGGCGGCCCCTACTTCACGCCCGCCGACGTCTGGGGGCACATCGGCGCCGAGCCCGCCGTTTGGCTCACCGAGGACGGCTGGGCCACCGCCGAAGGCTTCAACGAGGCGTACTCGTTCATCGACCGCCGCGCCGCCGAGGGCACCCTCACCCGCCACCACTGGGACCTCACCCTCTCCAAGGCCCGGGAAGTCCTCGCCCAGCACGCCGCGCCCGTCCCGCTCACCACCGACAAGGCGCCCGTCTCCCGTCAGGTCCTCTACTTCCTGGACTCCCCGCTCACCGGCGAGCACCGGTACGACCTGCCCGTGCACTCGGTCGTCCGTACCGACTGGCTCCGTCTCGGCCGCCCGTGGGAGGTCATCGACGCCCGGCTCGCCGAGCAGGGGCTCGCCCGCTACGGCTTCCCCCGCGCCGAGAGCAACGGGCACGCCCTGGCCATGGCCCGCACCCGCTGGGAGGAAGAGGGCCCGTACGCCGAGTGGTGGGACGTGATCAAGCCGGAGCTCGACCTCCAGGCCGAGGACGCCGCCGCGCTCGTCGCCGCCTGACGGCCCCTGCGGGCGGGAGCGCGCGACCCAAGCCGCTCCCGCCCCCCACGATCCGCCCTGCCCGCCAGCACCCGGCGTCCGACCGCCGGCCCGGTGCTGCCCCTCGACCGGAGGACTCCCATGCCCGCCACCGCCGCCGAACTGCGCGAGACCGTACTCGCCAGCCTCACCACCGCCGGATTCACCGACGCCACCGCCGTCCGCCACAACGACACCATGGTCATCGCCACCGTGCCCGTCGACCGCCGCCCGTGGGCCGAGTTCGCCCTCCTCTCCCACACCGCCCTCCGTCTTGCCGACAAGGCCGAGCGCGCCCGGTACGCCGTCTTCACCGAACCGGACGACACCGACACCTACACCCGCGTCGTGTACTTCCGGGCCACCGGCCCCGGCCTCGCCCGACAGTACGTCGACAAGGAGCTGTGCCACACCGTCCGCATCACCCCCGGCTACAACACCGAGGCGGACATCCCGAAGGCCCTCGCCGTGACCACCTTCGGCACCGTCGACCGCGCCGACGACATCACCGTCACCCGCCTCGCCTGACCCGTCGCGCCCCGGGCCCGCCGCCGGCCCGGGGCCGCCCCAGAAAGCCCCAGTTCATGAACGACACCATCGACTACATCGGCCAGATACACCCCTGGCTCACCCGCCACGCCGAACTGAACGACCGGCACGCCGCCCGGCTCGCCGCGTACCAGGACGACGGCGGGGAGGTCTCCGCGAGCGACCTCTCCGCGTACGACGAGGCCCGCTACGACACCACCATCGAGGCCCGCGACTTCCTGGACGAGCTGACCGCGTTCCTGCGCGAACTTGTCGGCCCGCCCCTGCCCGGCACCGCGTTCACGCTGACGTTCGCCGGGCCCGAGCGGCACGACGGCGAGGCCCCGTACTCCTTCGTCGTCAACGGCTCCGACCTACCCGACGCGGGCCGCACGCTGCTGCACCTGCCGTTCTTCCGCGAGTGGTTCACCGAGCAGGCCGGATGGCACGACGACACCCCGCCGGACGTGCTCTACCTCGCGGACGAGTCCCACCCGGGCATCCCCGAGCACGGCGCCTTCAACGACCTCCGCCGCGAGCAGGCCGGACACCTCGCCGCCGCCGAGCCCCCCGCGCCCGGCAACGCCCCGGCCCTGCCACCCGCGCCGCCGCTCGCCCTCCTCGGCTAACCCACCCCACCCCATGCTCAGCCGCCCGGCCGCCGCCGGGCGGCCCGGAAGGAACCCGCATGTCCACCGATTCCGACGACGTGACCGCCATCGTCAACCGCCTCCTGAGCGGCGCGTTCCAGTACGAGGGCACCGTTCTCCGCGAGCGCGCCGTTCACTCCGGCCTGATGTGGCGCTGCACCTGCCGCGCCATCAACGCCCACGACGAGAACACGTGCGCCAAGTGCGACGCTGCCCGGCTGTGGACCACCGACATCACGCAGCCCCGGGAGGACGAGGGCGAGCTCCTGGACGATCTCCGCGAGGGCCTGAAGGACTGGTTCGATGACCGGCCGGACGTCCGTCGACCGGCCGCCGTCGGCTTCCGCATCACCACCGAGTACGACGACGGCCCGGCGTGGGCCACATGGGGTGCGACCGCCTACTTCACCGACTCCCCCGATGGCCTGGACTACCCGCACGACTTCGAGCGCTCGCGGATCGCTGACGCCCTGATCGAGATCAGCGACTCCGAGCCGCCGCAGACCGGCGACCACCTGATCATCGCCGTCCCCGTCATCTGACCACCCGCCGCCCGGCCGGGCGCCGGGCGGCCCACTCCATGGAGCCCCCTGTGGCCACCCTGCTCATCTGGACCGTCGACGGCACCACGCTCACCATCATCGACTCCCAGCAGGTCAAGGACGGCGACCAGGCCGCCATCGACGCCCTGTTCAAGGACGCGGTCGAGCGCGACGGCGCCGACAACGGATGCGCGTTCGACGTGGACTGGCACAGCGACGCGGTGCAGCGCACGTACGAGGAGTACGCCCGGCCGTTCGGCCTCGCGCTCGTGGACGACGTCGAGGGCCACACGCCCACCACCTTCTGATCCCCGCGCGGACCGCGCCCCCACGCCGGCCCGCGCCCCCTCCCAGAGAGACCATCGTGAACCTGCACACCGACAACACCACCGAGAACGACACCACCCTCGCCCCGGCCGCCAAGGTCGACGTGTACGACCCCGCCCCGGGCACCGAGTACCCGTACGTCATCAGCGACTACGCCCGCGAGGCCGCCCGCATCCTGGGCGACGGCTGGGGCGCGGACTCCGGCTTCATCGGCGCGTACGGCCTGCTCTGGGGCCCCGACGTCCCCACGCTGCACGTGTTCGTGGACCACTGCTTCCCGGACCAGGTCGACCTGGTCGTGGCGCCCTACTACAACCCCGACCCCCAGATGTTCACCATCAACCTCCCCGACGGCGCGCCGCAAACCCGGGAGGAGCTGCGCACCGTCGCCGAACAGATCGCCGAGATCGCCCGTTCCCTCCAGCCCTGACCGCCCCCCGGGGCCGCGTCGGCGCGGCCCCGGGCCCCCCGAGAGACCACAGAGCCATGAACCCCACCACCACCGTCCCGGCCTGGCTGCGCGGACGACTGCACAGCGCCCTGGCCCGGCTCCGGCGCCGCTCGCTCCTCACCGACAAGGACCGGCTCCTGCCGCTGCTCCGGGGAATGGACCGCGAGGCGCTGTACGCCCTGGCAGGCTGGTGCGCCGGAGAGGCGGACAGCCGCGTCAAGGACGAACTCCTCGGCGTGCTGCGCGCCCTGACCACCCACGACACCGTCGTGCGCATCGAGTTCGTCACCACCCCGAACTACGAAGACGGCGTGTACTGGAGCGACGAGACGATCTACCTGCACCACGAGGACGGCACCGTTGACCCCTTCGACTTCCCCGAGGAGGGCGAAGCCGGGTACGAGGTCTTTGCCGAGGCCGACGAGCGGTTCCGCGATCTGCTGGCCGAGTACTCCCGCCTCGACCGGCCGGTGCATGGCGCTCACCTCATCGTGGATCTCGCCTCCGGCGACTTCACCGAGTCCAGTCCTTACGCCCTGATCTGAGACCGGCCCCGCTGCGCCCCGGCCGGGGTGTAGCGGATCGGCCGCCCACTCCGTCTGTACCAGTGCCCCACCCGCGCTCCGCTCCGAAGGATCTGCCGATGCCGTCCCTGTCGCGCGTCTTCCGCTACGACACCGCTCACGTCCGCGTCCGCGTACGGCAGGGCGAGATCGTGTGGTTCACGCGCGACGTGGCGGCCGCCCTCGGCATCCACCGGTGCCCCCACGGGCCGCTGCTCCCCGCCTCCTCGGCCGCGCTCCCCGGCATGGCCACTACCGCCCAGGTGTGGACGCTAACGGCGGCGGCCGGCTGTGTTGCGCCTGACGCGTTCCGGGCGTGGATGGCCGACGTCTCCACCCAGCTCAGCGAGCAAGCCGAGCAGCGCCCCGCCTCGCCCGTGCCGCGTCCCCACGCCGCCGCACACACGAGGAGCGCCCCATGGCCCCGAGCAGCCGAACCGCCGCCGACGACGAGACGACCCGGATCATCCAGCGGGCCGGTCACGCAGTCCGCTGGGTCTTCGACCCGGATGGGGTGAGTCCCCCCTTCGCGTACACCGTGGGCCTGTGCGACCGGCCCGGCCGGAGCTACGAACTCGCCTTGACCGGCCTGTCCGCCGAGGTCGCCGGGATGGTCCTCAACAACACCGTCGACCAGCTCGTCCTCGACGCGCTCGACCCGACCGAGGGCCTGGAGCTCGCGGGGGTCATCTTCGGTTACTCCGTCCGCCTGCGGCGCGCGGCGGACACCAGCGGGTTCACGGGGATGCGCGCCCTGTACGGACACCAGCCGGACGTCTGGCAGGTCCTCCTCCCCGACGTGGAAGGCCGCTTCCCCGACGGTGACGACTACGGCGACGACCCCAAGGTGCAGCCGCTGCTGTAACCCCCCACCTCTTCTTTCCCCCTCTCGAACCGAAAGGCCCAGACCCCGTGTCCAGCTCCACCTACCGCCGTCCGCAGAAGTCCCCGAACCTGCCGTTCCTCCTGGCCGCCTGCGCGTTCGCCTTCGCCTTCGCCGCGTTCCTCCTGATCGCGCTCTCCTCGGACAGCGACGCCGACGACGACCGCCGGTCCATACCCCGCTGCGCCGCCGTCTCGTCCCGAGGTCACGGCGACTACGTCCCGACCGGCGCCCGGCCGTGCGTGCTGCATCAGACGGGCACGAGCCCGAGCTCCGGCAGCGGGCCGGCCGCCGACCACGGCACGGTGCGCCCGGCCTCGCCCGGCGCCGCCCCGAAGGTGACGGGCAAGCCGACGGCCCCGGCCGCGAAGGCTCCCGCCGCCCCCAAGGCGCCCGCCCCGGCCGCGAAGGCGCCGTCGCTCGTCAAGACGAAGAAGTAGTTCCCGGCGCCCCGTCCTCGGTCGGGGCCGTCCGCCGGTGGCGGCCGCGCCCCGGACCGAGCGCCGGGCGGTCCCACTCGGCCGGGCGCTCCGGCTCGGGGCGCGGCGGGTACAAGGCCGCCTTCGCCGCCGCGAGATCGGGCACCAGGCCCACGACCGCCCAGTCGGCGCCGTCGTACTCCTCGATCGCCCTCGGGGCGTCCGGCTCGACGTGCGCCCCCCGGTGAGGGCCGCCGCCGAGCGGCACCGCCCGCAGCCGTCCCCGAGCCCGGTCCCGGCGCTCCTCGCGCCGACGGGCCCACTGCTCCAACGGTTCCTCGTCGCTCATCGCGCCATCGTGGCGCAGCCGCTCCCGGCCGCGCCAGCACGGGCCACGGCTTCCCGTCCGGCAGGACGCGACGTAAGCACCGCTGCTCCTCCACTGTTCGGGTCGCCCGCCAGATCGGCGGGTTCACCTCTTCGAAGGAGCACACATGCCTGCTTGGACCCCGAAGCTGACGAACGTCAAGGGCGTCGACGGCACGTCCACCGCCGGCCGGTACGCCAAGAGCGCGGACGGCAACGTCACCTTCACGGCCATGATCGTGGCCCGGAAGGAGACCAACGCGGCCTCCAGCAACGGCTTCGGCCTGACCCTGCCGGTACCGGCGGCGGCCGGTCTGCGGACCGTCTTCACCCTGGAGTACGACGGCCGGGGCGCCGACCACGGCGTCTGGCTCGGTGACGCGCTGATCTACTCCGGCAGCGACGGCAAGAGCATCGACCGCCTGCGGGTCATCGCCAACATGGAGAACGGCGCCGCGCTCGGGAACATCGACCACGTCTACGGCGGCGAGAACGACATCGGCGAGGTCATCACCATCTCGGGCTCGTACGTCGCCGCCTGACGTCCGCCCCCGACGGGCCGCTGAGCACACGCTCGGCGGCCCGTCCGCGTTCCGGCCCACGGCGGCTACGCGGCGGCGGCCAGGGCCGCGAGGACCAGCGCGGCGACGTGCGCGGTCTGGTCGACGAACGGCGCCCCGCCCTTGTTGAAGAAGTCCTTGCTGCCGGTGCGCTCCATCCACCACCGGATCGGCCACCGGCGGTCGATGAACCCGTGGGAGAGGCCCACCCAGGCGAGCACGCCGAGCACGACGGGCCCGCGCAGCGGCAGGTCCAGTACGGCCGTGCCGACGCCCAGGGCGACCGCCGAGGCGACGACGTGGGTCCCGGCGTGGGAGATGTTGGCCCACCAGCCGGCCGGAGAGCGCAGGGCCTTGTGCTCGGACTGGTGATCGGTCTGGAAGGCGTAGTCGGACAGGAGATGTGCGGCGTAGAGCAGGATGAAGACGGACGCGAACACGACTGACCTCCGGGTCTTCGCTGATTGATGGTGCTGCAACTGCGCGGCCGCGCGCCCGGTCCCAGAGTGGGGCGGGCGCGCGGCCGTGTCAGTTCCCGCTGCGCACAGCGGGCGTGATGTGGATCTCAGATGCGCCGAGAGGCGCTGAACGGGGCTGGGAAGCCGGGGCCCGGCGGCTTCACGCCGAACTCCGGGAGGAGGCCGTCGGCGCCTCCCACAGGGTCCTGGGGACGTGGTCGACGCCCCGGTCGGGACGCGGCCGGCTCGGGCAGTCCCAGCCACGGCGCGGTGGCCGCTGCGCGAGCACCCGCCAACCGGCCGCCCGCAGGCTCGCCCCGCTCTCCCCGGCCTGCGTGTAGGTGATCAGCCGCGTGTACCCCAGGGCCTTCGCCGCCCTCCACGCCGCCCCGTACAAGAGGCTGTTGCCGTTGCGGACCCCGTCGGTCGCCGTGCGGGTCACCTCCAGGGTCTGGCCGTTGTCGTACGCCCTGGCCACCGGGCGGCCGACCAGGGCGACCGCGCGGAGCACGCCGTGCTGGTCGGCCGCGCCGACGGCGAACACGGCGCCCGGCGGGGGCCGGTGGTGCCGGTGCCAGGACGCGACGAAGTCCTTCGCGTCCTTCTGCCGGACCGGCACCAGGTGCAGGCGCGGGTCCTCGGTCATTCCGCCAGGTCCAGCGCGTTGTCGATGACCTCCCAGAGGGAGCGCCGGGGCTTCGTCGGGTCGCGGTGGGAGAGCATCACCGCGCGCCGTACGGTCCGGAACAGGACGATGGCGACGACGACCGTCAGGCCGGCCCAGAGCGAGAAGACGCTCAGCAAGACGGCCGCGATGAACGCGAAGACGTCGCGCGGCTTCTCGCCCGCCACGCCGGCGGCCGCGCCGGCGATGACGCTCGCCGTGAAGTACCAGCTCCAGCCGTGGGACATCGGCCCGATCGCCCACGCCAATGCGGTGGAAGCGAGGTAGAGCAGGCTGTAGTAGACGGCCCGGCAGCAACCGCCTACGAAACTGCGAAGGGAGGACGGAAGGGGGGACGAGGGGGACACAGGCGCTCCTGCGGTTCGAGGGAGCGCCGGTGCACTCCCTGGTTGCCGCGCACTGTGCAGTCGCCTCCCGCCTTGCGTCGCGGCCTGATTTTCGAGGGCGCGACACAAGCCGGAGCCGTCCTTACTGTCCGGCCCATGACTACTCGCAGCACTGCTCACCGTGGCCGCCCGACGCTCCTGACCCCCGTCGTCATCGAGAAGCTGGGCCAGGCCGTGGAAGCGGGCATGACCCGCCCCGAGGCGGCGGAGGTCGCCGGGATCTCGGCCGGCTCGTTCGCCCGGTGGATGACCCGCGGCCGCGCCGCCCAGAACCTCTTCGACAGCGGCATTCTCGTGGACGAGGCCGAGCACCCGTACGGCAACCTGTACCGGCGGATCGTGAAGGCCGACGCCGTCCGGCGCGCGGCGAAGGTGGGCACGGCGGAGGAGACGGTGCTCGCCGTCGAGGACGAGCGCCCGGCCGTGGAGCAGTCCACCGCCATCCCGGACGAGCCGGTCGTCGCCGACGAGCGTCCGGCGGCCGGCCGGTGGGCACGGTTCCGCTCCTTCTTCACCCGGGCCTCGCAGGCAGCCGCCTGACCTGCGTCTTCTTACCCACATGCGCCAGAGCGCATGTGGGGGTCCTCATGCGGTACAGCGCACGTGGTCACCACCTTCATGCGGCACAGCGCATGTGGCCACGTGCGCTCTGGCGTATGCGGCCTCATGCGCGAGAGCGCACGGAAACAAGAAGAACCTCAACCACGACGAACCCAAGCCAGACGAAGCCTTGTCGTGGTCACCCCCTCCGGCCCCTGCGGGCCGTCCCGCCCCCGGGCAGTTCGAGGCCGACGAGCGGCCTCGCGCGACACAAGCACCCGAGGCCGGCACGGTGCTCTCTTCGACCAACCCGCCCCCTGGTCGGCGGCCGCTCCCTGCGGGACGCCGGGCCGGGAAGAACGGAGAGAACCACCATGCGACCTGCCGTCACCGAAGCCATCGAGGACTGGGAACGGGCCTGGAACGACGTCGAGGAGGCCGCCGTCGCCGCCATGACGGCCGCCTTCCCCCCGCTCGACCACACCAAGACGCCCCGGTACTGCTGCGACGTGATGCTCAGCTACGAGAAGGACGGCCTCGGCTCCGGCCGCCTCTGCATCGACAACGAGGGACGCGGGACCGTCGAGTTCGAGGACATCCCGAACGACGTGATCGCCGAGGCCATAGACGAGGTCTTCGGCATCGCCTGGCTCACCAACGCCGACGGCCCGCTCGACGAGTGCGGCCCCGGCACCTACTACTACGACGAGGAGACCACCGGCGCCGAGTTCGAGGTGACCCTCGGCGAGGACGACAAGGGGAAGCTGATGCTGTCCTACGTCCGGGTCCCCGACGCCGCCACCATCCTCGACGCCCTCACCCGGGCCGCCGAGCCGGACGAGGAGGAGTCCGCCGAGCTCGTCGGTGCCGCGACGTAAGGCCCGGCCGGCGTGCATGTTCCCGTCCTCGCCCCGCGCGCACACCGGCGGCCGCGCCCCGCGGCCCGGCGCCGGGGCAGGACGGAGCACCCTCTCATGCCAACCCGACGGCGCACCGGGCCCACCGACACAGTCCGCCAGCTCGTCTTCCACCGGGACGGCGGCCGCTGCGTCCGCTGCGGCACCATCCGGGACCTGACCATCCACCACCGGGTCAACAGGGGTATGGGCGGCGCCCGCGAACTGTGGATCAACCAGCCCCACAACCTCCTGCTCGTGTGCCGGATCTGCAACTCCTGGTTCGAGGACCACCCCCGCGAGAGCTACAGCGACGGCTGGAAGGTCCGCCGGCCGATGCTCCCCAGCGAGATGGCCGTCACCTACCCGGGCGGCGCGCAGTTCGTCCTCTACCCCGACGGAACCCGGGCCCGCGTCAGCGTTTCACTGACCATGTCGCCGGAGCGGCGATAAAGGCCTCCGGCGTCCGGTCCTCTACCGGCTGCCCGAGCCCGAGCAGGACGAGGACCTGGAGCATGATGCCGATCCGGCCGAAGAGCCGAGCAACACCTGATTGAGCCATCCGGACATCACTTGGGGTACAGTTTTCGGCGAAGGACTCGGGGCTAGGGGTTTCCCCTGCCGACAGCGCCCACCCGGGCGCGCTCCCGTACGGGATCGCCATGACCACCACCCTTCCCACGATCGACTACGCGGACGTCCGAGCCGGAGCCGTCGCGGACGTCCGCGAAACGCTCCAGCAGATCGCCGACCCGAAGGCCCGCCGCGCCGCCGCCGACGAGATCCGCGAGACCGCGTTCCTCAGCATGGCCACCATCAGGCCCGAACGCGACGAGCTGATCGCCGCCTACGCCCTGCACCACCCCGAGGATCGCGACGCCCTGGCGCAGGCGTTCGGCATCGTCCGCTCCACCCTCCGCCGCATCCAGCTCGAAGCCCTCGGGCAGACCTGGGGCGAGGCCGGCGCCAAGCTCCCCGCCAAGGCCGATCGCCCCCGCGCCGCCGAGGACGCCGGGCTGAACTGCACGGACGAGACCGGCCCCAAGGCCGTCGACCTCGCCACGCGCTTCCAGGACAGCAGCGCCCGCTGGAAGGAAGCCCTCGACCAGATCGGCCTCGCGGACGCCGAGGCCATCGCCGCCAGCGGCCGCCGCGTCGTGCCCAAGCTGGACCGGCCCGACTTCGCCTCCATCCGCAAGCAGGCCGAGGAGCAGGTCAACAAGGAGTTCGCCACCATCAGCCGGCCCGACGAACGGCTGGAGCGCGCCGCCGAGATCGTCAACGAGGCCCAGGACGAGCTCGACCGTCTCATCGAGGACCGCGACAAGGCCATCGCCTCCCTGACCTGCTACACCACCGCCCGCGGCATCAACCTCTCGGCAGGCCTGAGCCGCACCGGCGTCCTGCGCGTCATGCAGAAGGCCCTCAAGCTCGGCCGCGACGCCGCGCTCCCCGCCCGCGAACAGCTCGCGGCCGCGGGCAAGGACGCCGGCGTGCCGATGGTCAAGGACGCGCACGAGGCCCTGCCCCGGATCGCCCGCGAGTACGAGACCCACCGGGCGCTGCGCGACGCCGCCATGCCGATCCGCAACGCCGCGATCCCCGTCATGGCGGCCGCCCCGTACGAGTGGGCGCACCAGCGGATCGCCGACGAGATCGGCGTCCCGGCCTCGTACGTCACCCGGACCGTCAACGCCTGAACCCGTCCCGAAAAAACTTTCGGAGGCACCTGTAACACTTCCGCGTCCCACTCCGTCTGTAGTCGGTGAGGCACCTCCCCCGCCTCACCCCTGGGCCCGATGCCCAGCCCCACGGTGGTCGGCTCCGTCTCCGTACCTGTCCGGAGCCGACCACCGAACAGCTCCACACCGGCCCCCGTCCCCGATCACGCGCCGCCCCCGCGCCCACCCCCTGCGGAGGCGGAGGCACGAGACCGGACGGGGGCCGTCCCGCACCCGCAGGCCGCGACACTAGCTCTTCGCGGACGGCACGGTGCCCGCCATGTCCACCGCTCCCCCGCCTCGTACCGCCGCCGCAGCCGCGGCCATCGCCTCCAAGGAGAAGCGCTCCGGCGTACGGTCCAAGGAAGCCGGGAGCCTCGCCGACCAACTCCTCCGCGTCCCCATCCCCGTCCGCCGCGAGGCGTTCCGCCAGTTCAGCCACGCCGACCAGGCCCAGATCCTGACCGAGGTCGAGCGCGAGACCGGCACCCTCTACGGCCTGTGGCACGACACCCCCAGCGGCTTCATCGAAGATGTCCTCGGCGAAAGCATCTGGTCGAAGCAGCGCGCCATCGTCGACGCCGTCCCCCACTACAAACGCATCGCGGTCCCGGCCGGATTCGGGGTCGGCAAAACCTGGATCGCGGCGAGGTTGGTCGCCTGGGCCGGCGCCGTGAACCCGCCCGGCACGATGATCATCGTCACCACCGCGACCCGCTTCCGGCAGGTCCGCAATCAGCTCTGGCCCCACATCAGGCGGACGATCGCCCGCGCCCAGCTCCCCGGGTCGTGCGACACCACCCAGTGGAAGATGCCCGACGCCTACGGCAACGACGTCCTGATCGCCTACGGCTTCACCGCGCCGGAGGGTGACGAGGCGGCCATGCAGGGCATCCACGGCACACCCAAGTTGCTCATCGTGGTGGACGAGGCCGGCGGCATCGCCCGCAGCATCGGCAACGGCACCAACAACCTCCTGACGGGCGACGCCAGGATGCTCGCCATCGGCAACCCGCCCGCGGACGACCCCCGATCCTGGTTCGAGGTCCTGTGCGAGGACGGCGACAAGCCCGAGGAGGCCACCACCGTCACGATCCCCATCGCCACCTTCGACTCGCCCGCCATCACCCGCGAACGCGTCCCTCTGTGCAACGACTGCCCCCCGGGCCGCGCCCGGCACTCCCTCGCCGACCACCTGCCCGCCCAGGACTGGATCGACGCCACGATCCGCGCGTACGGCGAGGACCACCCCTACGTCATCGCCAAGGTCCACGCCCGGTTCCCCAAGGGCGGCGGCGGCAAGGTCATCCCGATCACGTGGATCGAGGACGCCAAGCAGAACGAGGACCCGACGGGCCCCGGCTGGGTGAGGCTGTGCGACCTCGAACTCGCTGACGAGACCGCCAAGCACACCGTCCGCCGCGGCGCCTGGGTACGCCTCGGCGTGGACGTGGCCGCGGACGGGGGCGACGAATTCACCATTTACCGCATCGTCGGCGACGTGGTCGAGGCCCGGCACTACTCCAGTGGCGCGGCCAACGACAACCAGGTCACCGTCGCCAAGCGCATCCTGGAGGAGATCCACGCCGCCGAACGCCTCGCGCAGGCCCTCGGCAGCCCCCACCAGGTCCGCGTCAAGGTGGACAAGAACGGCCTCGGGCACGGCGCCGTGTCGATGCTCAAGACCTGGGGCGAGAACGGCAAGCACGCCTCCGCGATCGTCGGTGTCATGGTCTCCGAGTCCCCCCTGCGTGATGATCCCGGAGCCGTCATGCGCCCCTTCACGAAGCGGGACGAGATGTGGCTCGCCACCCGCTTCCTGCTCCAGCCCGACCCCGAGACCGGCTCCGGCCGGCTCCGGCTCCGCGTCGACGACGACGCGGCCATCCAGCTCTCCACCCCCAAGCTGGGGCACAACAGCGGCGGCCACGTCGTGGTCGAGTCCAAGAAGAAGATGAGGGCCCGCGGGATGAAAAGCCCCGACCGGGCGGAGGGCATCCTCCTGGCGATCTACGAGCCCGAGCCGATCCGCAACAACCGGGGGCTGATCGCCTGACCGGCCCGGAAGCCGGAGCGGAGACCTTCCCCCGGCCCGGACCGGGCCGTCCGGATTCACTCCACCCGGTGAAAGGCGGCTCCACCATCCAGCCGGACACGCCATCATGTACCCATGGCCACCCCCACCCTGCAGATTCCTCTCGTGCCGTCCCTGCACGCCATGGAGCGCACCGTGGACGAGCTGTGCAGCGACCCGGGCACCGGAGCGTCCCGGGCCAAGCAGCTCCGCGCCCTGGTCGGCGCCTACGAGCGGGCCTTCACCGAGGGCGGCCTGCCGCCCGACGCGTACGACGACCTACCTTCCCTGCTCGCCTTCGACGTGACCCGCTCCTTCTTCGAGCTGGCCGTACGAGGCCTCGTACGCGGCGACGGCAAGAAGGGCGAGCGCGAGTCCGACTCCGCGCTGCGTGTCCGGGGACGCTGCCTCGAACTCATCGCGCAGAAGGCCGGCATCCCCTTCGAGCTGCCCGAGATGCCGCCCGCGCCGAACCTCGCGCCCGTCGTCGCCGCCCCGATCCGTGCACTCCTGATGCGGCGCTTCGAGACCCTGGTCGACAGGGTCGACCGGAAGGTCACCGAGCCGTTCCGGCTGCGGTTCCTCGCCATGTACGGGATCGTGCTCGACACCGCCTCCAGCTCCGGCACCCTCGCCGCCCAGCACGAGGCGCACTTGGCCGCCGACCTGTCCAGCATGCGCGTCCACCGCCCCCGCAGCGGCCGCGCCGCCACCCCGCCTCCCCCGGAGGAGTGGCCACTGTCCCCCGCGACCCGGCAGGCCCTGCGCGACTACCTCCCAGTGCGCGCCAGCCTCGTCGCACCCCTGCAGCACCCCGTGAAGCACCTGTGGGTCAGCCTGGAGCACAACCACACCGGCCAGCGCGAGGACGGCACCACCGTGCAGGAGCCGCCCGGCGTCCCGCTGCTCAAGGGCGGCATCCAGCGGGTCTTCGCGAAGGCGGCCGAGGTCCTGAACGAGGAGATGGAGGAGCTGCACCGAGAGCGCGGCGCCGGCCTGCCGCCCGACTGGCAGCCGATGCCGACCCGCCTCGAACCCCTGCGCCGCGCCGTCGCCCTGGAGCTCGAACAGCACGAGGAGCACCAAGGCGGCGTGCCTCAGCTCGTCGTCCTACGCGGTCGCGCGAGCTGATCGGCGAAGAGGAGCACCAGCTCCTCGTCCCTGGAGACAGGGGCCGAGGTCCCGCCCGGACCCCCTTCCTGGGCGGGACCTCGGCCTCAGCCGGTGATCTGCTGTTCGATCCAGCGTGCTGCGGCGGTCGGGGAGCTGAACTTCGCGTCACCGCTCACCACGGTGTACGTGACCATCGGCGTGCCGAACAGCCCGATCTCGAACTTCGGCTGAACGCCGGCGCTCCAGATCGTCCGACCGCGGGGCGTGCGGCCCTGCCCCATGCTGCCGACGAGGTTGTCCTTCGTGACCCGGTCCACCTTCTCCGTGGTCACCAGGTAGTCCCACGGCGAGCCGATCCACTCGTCGGTCCCGCCCGGGTACAGGTACAGCCCGCCGACCTTCCGCGGCTGCTGGCCGTACCCGTACCGCTCGACGGTCGAGCCGCCCTGGGAGTCCAACTCCCCGCTGAGAAGCCGCACCGTGCCGCAGGAGCGGCACACCAGCCGCAGCGTCGTCTTCGTGTAGCGGCTGCTGTGTCCGCAGTCCTCGTCCGGGCACTGGTGCTTGCCGCCGCGGAAGAAGTCCCACTCGTCGCGGGTCTCGGCGGCCCAGGCCGGCTTCCGGCATCCCTCGGCGTGCCGCAGCTCGGTCCACCCGAGGTACAGATCTTCGGCGTTGCTCACTCGGCCTCCCCCTCTTCGTCCGTCTCATTCTCGCCGAGGACGTCTTCCCGCGGGGCGCGTTGCTCGTCCCAGAAGGCCTCGGACTTCGTGAACAGGAAGTTCCGGACCGCCTCGATCGTGTCCTCGGGGTGCCCGACCCGGACGCCGGGCTGAAAGTAGCGGTCGGCGACCTCCGCCCACCCGCCCTGCGCGTCCACGACCTGGCCGAAGATGTCGGCCAGGTTCTCGGCGACCTCGACGTAGCGGGTGGGGTGCCTCGTCCACTGCTCCAGGACGTTGATGATCTGCCCGACGTGTTTTTCGTCGTACCGCTTCGGCTTCTCGTGGAGGTCACCGCCGATCGTCCACGCCAGATTCATCATCAGGCCCGACTCCCACGAGCCCTCGCGCCCCGCGATCAGCGAGCCGGCGTCGTTGGTCCCCGGCGAGGAGTCGTGCGCGTACACGGCCGCCACGCGGTACAAGGCGACCAGCGTCGAGGCCGCTGCCTTCTTGCCCGCGTCGATCAGCGCCCCCTTCAACATCAGGACGTCGCCGGGGTCCGGCGCCACCACGCGGCGCAGTGGGCCGTGCTCGGCCTTCAGCACACCGAAGGTCACCGGGTCTCCTGGCCGGCCCGGACGCAGCCCGCCGTAGTCGACCATGTACTGGTCCTCGCCGACGGTGTGCCAGCCGCGGTTCTCCCGGTCCACCACCCGGTACGGCAGTTCCTCGGGCTCGGGCTCGGGACCGTCGTTCTCCAGAACCGACGGGTGCAGGTCGGTGGTCACAGCGCGCGCGTCCTCGCCGGCCTTCTCCATGATGTCGCGGGCCTTGTCAGGTCCTACCGGCAGCACCTCAGGATTCACCCTGCTCGTCGTCGGGTACCGGTGGTGCAGTGCGGCCTGGACCGCGGTGAGCGCGTCGTCCACGAAGGCGCTGAGCTCGGCCTGGCTCTCTTCGTCGTTCTCCAGGGACCACGGCCGACGCGCCGAGGGAGCGAAGAGCATCGTCACCACCGAGTGCGCCGGCAGCTCCTCCGACGGCCGGCGCACCGGGATCGTCCACACGTCCGCCATCGCTCTGTACCAGCCTTCACTCGGCCGCACGAGGACGTCGCAGGCGTCGGCCACTACCTGGGCGACCGCGGCGTCGGATACGTCCGCCGGGGCTTCGGCGATGAGGATGAGGGGGATCGTGTGCCGCTGGAAGTCGCCGCCGTACGCGTACGGGGACTCAGGGGTACCGGGCGGGGGCCACTGCCGGTCGGCGCGCTCGGCGTCCATGGCCCGCATCGCTTCGGTGTGCTTCGCGCCCATCGCCCGGCTGCGCTCTTTGATCTCCCGGGTTCGCTTCCGGGGCTTTCGCGGCTTGCTCGTAGGCATGTCTCACTCCGTGCAGCAGCGCGCCCCACGCACACGCCGCTGTGAAGCGGACGAGTTCAGGACATGCACACGATGCGTCGGAGGACGGCCTGGCCTCTGGCGAAGGACCCGCGTGGGAAGTCCTTCATCAGCGATGGACGGTCGTGTCCGCCCGAGGGCAGCCTACCGGGTCGCACCCCTACTCCAGGCCTCAGGAGAAAAGACGTTGAGACCGGCCCGACCTGCGCGATAAGGTGTTCTCGAACGCCCCGGGATCGCCTCTCAACGTGAAGCCTCCCGGGGCACAGCCTTGTTCGGGGCCCGGTGCACGGCGGCCCCGACGGCGAGAGAGCGAGTACCCCATGGCCATCGAGGACCGCATCCGGCTCTTCGAACGGGTCCGGGCCATCCCCTACGCCACGGACGGCGCCCACGACGCCGCCTCGCTGCTCACGGAAGGCCGGGGCGACTGCGTCGCGAAGGCCGACTACCTCGTCACGCACCTCCCGAACATCGGCGTACCGGCGCGACGTGTCCGCTGGCTCTACCACCTCCCGCCCGAGCCTGCGGAGGTGAACCTGCTCATCTCGCGCGAGGACGTCCACACCGCCGTCGAGGCACAGGTCGACGGGCGATGGGTGCTCGTCGACGCCACCCACGATCCCGCCCTGGGCGCCATCGGGCTGACGGTCGCGGAGTGGGACGGCCACACCGCCACCACCCCGGCCTACGAGCCCGTCGGGCCGCTGTGGCGCCCCGGGGACCCCATCCCCGAGCCGGTCCCGAACAGGAACTCCACCCGGCCCTTCGACCCGGCCGCCGGCCGCGTGTACCGGGCGGCGTTCAACCGCTGGCTCCGCGACGCCCGCGGCTGAACCGTCGACGGCCGGGAGGGATCAGTGCTCCAGCTCACGGCGCCCGGGGGGCAGCGCGCGCCGGCCCCGCCTGCGCGGCCGTACGTCGACCCGTTCCACCGTCACCTCCGTGTCCCCGGCGCCGTTCGCCGTCTTGCCGCGGGCCTCCAGGAGGATCACCTCCATGAAGACGCGGGCGCCCGGATCTCGGTGATTCGGCACCGGCCCCGACATGTTCGTCGCCACCAGCTCCGGTGACGCCTCCAGCGCCCGCATGACGGCCTCGGCCGTCCGCTTCGCCCTGTCGGGGTCGGAGTCCATGATCCTGAGCTGCGACATCACACGTCCTTCGAGCTGAAGAGAGGAAGGGCCTCCTGGCCCTCCGACAGGTCGGACATGGTCCGCAGGCGCCGTACGACCACATCACAGTCCCCACGGGCGTTGTGCGGGCCGTTGAGCCGCTGCCAGGTGTATTCCTGATGGAAGGGGCTCCACTCCCCAAACCACTCGGCGTACGACTGCATCGCGCAGTCGGCCCGCAGGAAGGTGTCCAGCCACTCCGACGCCTGCCTCACCGCCGCGGCGGGGGCACGACCGGCCAACCACGGCCGCTCCTCGTCCACCGGGGCCGGCGGGAGCTGCGCCCCGAAGTGCCGCTCCAGCTCGTTGCGGAACACCTCGCGGTCGAACGACGCGTTCCAGATGACCGTGCGGCGCCCGCGGAGCGCGTCCGTCAGGAGGTCCAGGACGGCGCTGAACGTCGGCGCCGTCGCCACCATGTCGTCGGTGATGCCGTGAATCTGCGTGCTCGACTCCGGAATCGGCACCAGCGGGTTCACGAGCGTGTCCAGGAGGACTTCCCCGCCCACGGTGACCACTGCGATCTGAACGGTGAAGGGGTGCTCGGGGAGGAGGCCCGTGGTCTCCGAGTCGATGATCACGCACTCGGGATCGCTCAGGACGCCCCTTGCCCACTGCCCGGCGGCGCGCCGATCGGCCGCCAGCGTCTCCAGGAACGCCTGGTGCTGCGCCTCCCGCCGGTCGGCCGCCGCCTTCTCGGCCGCCGCCTGTACGGCGGGCAGGCACGAGCCGCAGACGGGCTTGTCGCGCTCCTCTCGGTCGCGCGTCGACCACTTCGTCCGCGTACCGCACACCCAGCACGGCTGAGTGCCGGCGAGAAGCCGTCCCGCGGCCAGGTTCGCGCGCTGCCGATCCGTCAGCGGTCGCACCGGACGCGCGGCCCGGCGCTCGAACAGGGGGCAGACCCCATGATGGGAGTTGTAGTGCAGGTAACCCGCCGGCTCCAGCCCGGCGTGGCTCAGGCCCTCCTCCCGGAGCTGCCCGCGGGTCAGCAGACCCTCGGGAGCGCGGTCGGCCCGGTACACCGGCACCTTCCTCTCCCCCACGTACCGCAGTACAGAGGCGTCCGACTTGGTCTTGGCCACCGTAGTCCTCCCTGGCTTTGCAATTACGTCTGCGGAGATTTCTAGCGCATTCCGTAGGTGCTGCGCAATGCGTTCCAACAGGCCATGCGAGGGAAATTGGCGGGGTGATTGAGAAGGGAATTGGGAGCCGAATACCGCAAAGGAGGTCCTTAGAAGAGGGTGACCGTCAAGGTTTCTGCGGCTACTCGGCGCCCTGGTCCTCCTCCTCGGTCGGCTGCGGACCGTACCGGTCCAGTGCCTCCCGGACGATCCGCGGCGGTGCGTACACCTTCTCGATCAGCTCGTTCCTCCGCTCGACGTCCTCCGGAGGCATGTCCATGCTGTGGTAGGTCAGTCCCTCCTCCTCCAAGTCGGCCAAGGGGCCTTGGCTCACCCTCCATGAAGCCGTACGCAACTGCTTGAGCAGCGAGGACGGGAGTTCGTAGTTTCGCTGCCGCAGGTCCCCGACGTTGTGCCCCGGCCATCGGCCGGACAGCATCATCAGCTCCTCCTCCTCGTCGGTCAGAGGGTCCCAGGGGCCTTGCAGGTCCTCCTCCTCCAGGCGCCGGCTGATCGCGTTCGCGACAATCGTGGTCACCGGCGGCCACCACCGAGCCCGTCGACGCATACCGCGAAGACGAGCCTCACGAACCGGCATGCCCCGGCCGATCAGCTTGCCCACGTAATCCGACTCGCGAAAAGAGTTCTTCCTGATGAGGATTCGAAATGCGTCGGCGTGCTTCACGAGAATCCAGACGGTGTATTTCTCTCGACCGTCTTCCTCGTGCGATTCCGATTTCGATCTCATGTAAGGAGGTCCTTTCAAGTGTGATGCGTCCCCACGATCCCACAAGATCACCGACCCGAGCGCCACCATGAGCGAGATCCGGCCGCACTGGGTTGGCCCTGGCCCTGACCAGGCCTCATTCCGTTCGATCTTCCCCAACTGTCGGGAATCAGCGGGAGTACGTGACTACGCTCGGCACATGACCGTGCTGACCCCCGAACCGTGCGAGAAGCCGTGCTGTCTCCTGGCAGCCGTCTTCCGCTCCTCGTACGAGCGTGCCCTCGGCCGGGGGGAGCCGGCCAGGGCGACGGAGGCCATCGAGGACTGGGCGGAACACCAGATCGAGGCGCATGGGGCCGAGGCGCCGGCGGTCCCCTCGTGCCCAGCGTGCCAGCGGCTCGACCTCCCGGCACCGGACGGTGTCTCTGCGGAGACCTGGGACTTCACCGGCCGGGTCCACCGCCTCGCGCACCGCCTCGCGCCTCCGGTCATCCAGCCGAGCTGACCTCGGCTCGGTCCGACCACTCGACTCGCAGGTGGTCCTCGCCGTACCGCCTTCCCAGCGTCGGCACAGCAGCGAGCAGCCGGCCACGCGCCTGATCCTCCACGTACGAGCGGGGGACGCCGGAGCCCTCGGCGACCAGCGCGGCGGCGATCGTGAGCTGGTAGGCGAAGACCTGGCCATCGTGCACGCCCGAGACCTTGACGGTGACGGTCGACCACTTCGACATACTCACGGGCGCAGCTCCAGCAGGAGTGTGGTCGCACGGTCCCAGCAGCTCGTACACGGCCGGTCTTCGGAGCCGCAGACTGCCCTGGCCAACTCGGGCAGCAGGGCCGTGCCCAGCTCGGGGCCGTCCGTCAGGCGAAGAGCCGCCCCGGCTTTCCGCGTACAGCTCTGGCAGGCCGTCGCCTTGCCGGAACGGCGCCCACAAATCGTCAGAGCCGCCTCCAGCAGACGGGCGTCCGTGCCGGACGGGGTACTTGCGCTCACCGTTGCTCCACAAGCCGCACAAGGCCCCCCGCCTCGCGCGGGGGGGCCGATACTGAACAAGACGGAGTGGGAGCCGATTTCGCTACACCCGAGCGGCGAGAATCACACCACGGCCCCGGGGGGAAGCGGGCGTCGAGCGCGGCGTGGCCGACACCCAGCCTCCCGCCGTCTCGTACTCCATCCCCGAGGTGACGTGGCGCTTCACCGGCCGCAGTTCCCCGTCGAGCAGCACCACGAGGTACTGGCCCGCGGTGTCCACGATCGTCCCCTCGTCCCCATGGGAACGGACGCGGCCGCCGATGTCGACCTTGACGCCGCAGCGCTCCTCCAAGCCGTAGTACGAGCGGATGTGCTCCAAGTCGGAGGTCCGGCGCTGCCGCTCCATCCGCTCTTCGTCCCAGCGATGCATCATGCGGTGTTGCTCTCCTCGAAGCCAGTGGCGGCGCGCAGCTCGGTGAGCACCAGGACAACGCGGCCGCCAGCCTGGCCGCAGCGCTCGCCAGGCCGCGGGTCGGGCCCACGTAGGCGGGTGGCGTTGTCGTCGGGCAGTACGCCGGCGTCGACCAGGCCGTCGACCGCGGCCTTCACGGTCGGGGACCAGTTTCCCGGGTCGAAGTGGGTGGTGCGCGGCCCGGGGTGCACGAAGTAGACGACGTGCGCCCACAGCAAGGGCGGAATCCGCAGCGAGCGGGCGAGGGTGGCCACGTCGCCGCGGATCGCCGCCGTACGGCGAGCCTTCTCGCTCCAGTGCGGATGCCGGTCGTTGCTGTTCAGCAGCTTCAACCCGTCGGGCACCGGGATCTCCCACGTTCGCCCCGGGACGAGGCCAGCGGGCATCGTCGTACCGTCCTTCCGCGGTCGCGTACGCCGGAGTGCTGTTGTCCGAGACGTCTCCAGCCGGGCCCGAAGGGCGGCGAACTCGCGCCCGCTCACACGAAAAACCACAGGTCACGCCTCCAAGCCGGTATGTACAGGGCGCTCAGGTTGGCCCCCAGGACCGGCTTCGGTCGCGTCGAGTGGACTGGGCATGTAGCTCCCCTTTCTGGTGGTGTCGATCCCAGATCGGTGGTCGCTCTTCCGCCGTCGGGGTTGCTGATGTGCTCGCGGGCTACTCGCCCGAGGGGGCGAGTAGCCCGCTGGCCGAGGTGCCCGGCGGGGTCATCCTTCGGTGGCCGGGGGCGGATCGAGCAGCGGGTCCGGCGGGCTCTGGGCCATCCGGTGCACGACCCAGACGGCGAGGTCGCCGGCATGCCGCTCCAGGAAGTCCTGCGCGAACTCGCGGGCACCCTCGTGCGTCATCCCCACCAGATCCTCCAACAGCTCGGCGAGGTGGCCGACGATGGCCTGGGGGTCACCGGCCGGGGGCTTGTTGTGCCGCTGGAGGGCGGTGCGGAAGACCGGCACCAGGGCGGGGGGCATGGTGAAGGCGTGGGTCTTGCGGTATCCCTCGGGGCCGGCCTTCGTGGAGGTGAGCACCCCCGGCACGGACGCGGGCCAACGACCCTTCTCCGTAAGCGACTTGACCGCTCGGGTGAGGCTGGTGGTGGCGCCGTTGAGGCGGCCCTCGCCACGCTGGGCGCGGAAGTCGGCGCCGAGCGCGCGGCCGTCGCCCTCGACGGCGAGCCGGATGAGGTGCCTGGCGTCCGGGGTGACCCGGTCGAACAGCTCGGCGGCGGTCTCGACAGTGGGGGTGTCGCCGGTGGTGAGTGCGCCGGCCGGGAGCCGGGCGAGGAGCGCGTGCACCTTGTCGAAGAAGTCGGGGGGCGCGCCGCTGATATGCAGGGTGTAAGAGTCGTTCACTCGGGCCCTTCCAGAGAACTGGAGATGACTGGGGGTTCAGTGGAGACGATATCGAGTCCGACCCCCAGTTCGCCTCCAGTTCCGCCGCACTTCTTCGCGGCGGCCTCCGCGCGGGCGCGCCGGACCGGGTTAGGTAAGCCTTATCCGGTATTCTGCCTGGAATAGGGGATGGCATGGCACCGTAGCGACGAGCGCTCGGGCCGGCGCCCCGGAGGGGGACTTCGTGGACGAGCGGATCGAACAGAACAGCGAAGAAGGCGGACGGGAGGGCTCCGGCCCTGCCGAACTCGACCCCGCCGGGCGCAGCCTCCGCGGCGGCACCGGCAAGACCCGCTCCACCACGGCCGACATGGTCGACGCGCTGACGGCGACCGGCTTCCGGCCGAGCGTCGACCAGCGGCTCGCCCTCTTCGTCAGCGCCCGCGTCCAGGAGCTCGGACCGGACTACGGCGCCGCCCACAACCTCGCGGTCGGCACCATGGCGCTGCTCGTCTCCTTCACCGAGATCCTGCCCCACCTGACCGACAAGGGCCCCGACTACGCCATCGGGGTGGCCGACGGCCTCGGCCAGGCGCTGCGCTACATCGCCGGCGCCTGGCACCAACACCCCGACTACGAGGAGGCGTTCGCCGTGCAGGACCCGGCCACGACCGAGACATGGGTCCGCTCGTGAACCGCCGCGGCGGGTACAGCCCGCAGGGCCACCGGCCCGAGCCGACGAAGGCCCCCGCCACCGGCTCCCCCCTCTCTCCGCCCGAGCGCCCCGACATCGACGCGTACGCGGACATGAGCGCCCAACTCGACGCCTTCCACGCCTTCTTGAAGGCGCGAGCAGCGGAGAACCCGGCCGTGACCCTCTTCTCCTACGAGGCCCTGGGCTACGCCCGGGGATACGCCGACGCGTGCATGGAGAAGGGCGACATCGTCGGCTTCGTGCGCAAGCTGGAGTGGATGCGCACCGAGGCGCAGCGGTGGCGGGACCACCCCGACTGGCCGGGCCGGACGGCGTGAACGACGGCACCATGCCCGGGGAGCGACCGGAGCGACCGGGGGACGGACATGCCCGAACGGGCATGTGGACCGGCTTCCTGCGGGCCCGGGTCGAGGAGGAGCGGCGCGGTGCGCTCGCGGCGTCCGGTGACGGCTGGTGGGAGCCGTCCGCGCCGGGCGCGGCCCGCTACGGGGTGACGGCCGGCGGCCGGGTGTTCGCGCCGGTCCTCACCGGCCGCGGCCTCGACGCCGACGAGGAGGTCACCTTCCACGTGCTGCGCAACCAGCCGGGCCGGACGCTGGATGACCTGGACGCCAAGGACGACCTGCTCGACCTCCTGGACCAGGTCCCCGACGGTCCCCTCGCGGAGCGGCTGCTCGCCGTCGTGAAGAAGTTCGCCGCCCCCTTCCACGACCACCCCGACTACCCGGAGGAGCCGTGAGTGCCGAGCCGGAGGCCGTGGACGTCGAGGTCGTCGACGCGGAGCTCGTCGACGACGAAGCCCTCCCCGACACCACCCGTGTCCGCCCTCGCCGCTTCCGCGTCACCCAGCACACCATGCTCCGGCCCGGCCAGCTCCCGCCGTCCGACGACGACGTGCCGCCCTGGACCGACGCCGACTTCCGGCTGACCGACGAGGAGATGGACGAGCTCGAAGAGCCTGCCCTCGCCGCCAGCACCCTGACCAACCGCACCTCCTCGGTCGGCGCCTTCGAGCGGTGGTGCGCCGCCCAGCGGCCGGTGCGGATCGCCCACCCCTGCACGACATCCACGTACACCTCCTACGGCCTGCACCTGATCCGGCTCGGCAAGAAGGGCCAGTACGTCCCCGACAGCGTCGGCGTGATCATGTCGCGGATCTGGAACTCGCAACCGGTCGACTACCGGCCGGACCCGAGCGCGTTCAAGGGCCGGCTCAAGCTCTGGCGCAAGGAGTGGGCCGCGAACGGTGGCGAGGTGCAGCGGTCGGCCGCCGTCACCCTCCCCTACAACCTGCGGATCATCGACAAGATCGACGAGTCCACCCCCATCGGCAAACGCGACGCGTTCCTCTGCGCGCTCGCCTACGCCAACTTGCACCGCGAGATGGAGCTCGCCGACCTGCTCGTGCCCCGGCTCAGGATCTACGACACCGGCGTACACGTCGTCACCGCCACGTCCAAGACCGACCAGACCGGCGCGGGCAGCGGCCGCTACATCACGGACCGGGCCGACCTCCAGCTCGTCCGCCGCGCCCGCGCCTGGTACGCCGTCCTGCGCGAGCTCGGCGCCGACGGACCCACCGACCCGGTCTTCCGCGCCCTGACCACGAAGGGCAGGCTGCGGAAGTACCCCGAAGGCCGCGAGCGCGGCAACCGGCTGGCGGAGGGCTCTCTCAACGAACGGCTCCAGCTCCTGGCCGAACGCGCCGGCGTGCCCTACATCGACGGCAAGAAGGTCACCTCACACTCCTGGCGCGCGGGCGCCAACACCGACATGGCCGCGGTCGGCGTCTCTCTGGCCGCGCGCAACAAGGCCGGCCGCTGGGCCGATGGCTCGCGCACCGCCGACCTCGTCTACGACCGGCCCCACGGCCTCGGCACCGACGACCCCCTCGCCAAGGTCCCGCTCCACGGCGGCCCCGCCCACGCAGCCGTGGCACAGGCGCGTGCCGAAGAAGCTGACACCTGATCCGAAGACGACGAGGCCCCACCTCCCAAGGAGGCGGGGCCTCGTCGTCTTCGGATACCCGCCGGACGGTTCAGGCCCGCTTGTCCTTGTTGCCCGAACCGTTCGGCCGGGGCTTGTCCGTCTTCTTGATGACCTGCCGGTCCGGATGGTTGTTCTGGCCCTGGTTCCCGTTGAACGGGTTGTTGTTCCCCTGATTGTCCGGCCGCTGCGGCGACATGACGCGGAACAGAGGGGGCTGGGGCCGGAAGGGGTTGACGTTGTCGAAGCTGTCACCGAGGTGCGGGGAACCGCCGATCCAGTTCCAGGCCGTAGGGTTCCTCAGCTCGTGGAAGTCTGCCATGAGAAGACGGTACGCCCACGGAGGAACGCTGTCAGCAGAGTGCGCAGTTTTGACTGGAAACCGTCAAAAGGAGGAGGGCGTTGCCTGCGACACTTCCCTCGGGAGGACCGGAGAGAAGGGGCCGTGGCCGACATGGACGAGTACCGCGAGGCCGCCGAAGCGCGAGCTCGCGGACGGAAGACACCGCTGCTGACCATTGCCGCGTACGCCGGCACCGCGATCCTCGTGCTCGTGCTCGTTGCCTGGCTGGGGACGGCGCTCGGCTGATGATCGGAAGAGCCTTCTTCTTGAACGCAGATGCAGGGCCGTATCCGATGTCGGACCAGGTGGTTAAGGTGACCGTGTAGTGCGCACTGCTGTACGACGGAGGCCCGCTTCCCCCTCACAGGCCGTGGGGGAAGCGGGCCTCCGCCATGTGCTAGATCAGAGCGTGCCGGCGGCGACGGCCGTCACGAACGTGGAGAACGCGCCACCGTGCACGAGCAGCGCCGGGCCAGCAGGATTCTTCGAGTCGCGGACCGCGATGCCGGTGTGCGAAGGGCGGACGTCAGCGGCCTCGATGCACTGGCCGTTCTCGCCGCTGTACGAGGACTTGACCCAGGTGGCGTCAGGAAAATCGGTCGCCATCGGAGTCGTCTTGGTGGTCACTTGTTGCTTCCTTCCAGGTGCTGGATGAGTAGATCCCGTGAGCGGTCCACCGGGAGTGCGATGGAGGCAATCTGCTCGAAGCCGGTCTCCAGAAACGCGACTTCATCCGGGTCCTCGGTGTGCGAGCCACCGAAGCTGTTGTCGATGCTGCCGACCTTCACCCACGGGTAGTCGAAGCCCAGGATCGTGGCCGGACCGTCCGATCCGTAGAACGGATGCGCCGTGAGCGGCACGATCTGGAGGGTGACGTTCGGCTGCTTCGAGACGTCGATCAGCTTGCGGAGCTGATCGCGCATGATCGTAGGGTCCCGGAATCGGGCGTGAAACGCTGATTCGGGGACGAGAGCGTGAAAGTCCACGGGATCGTCGGTGCGCGTCAGGATCTCCTGGCGCGCGAGACGCATGTTGATGCGCAGTTCGACCGTCTTGGCGAGTTCTTCCGTCCTCGGGCTGGCAGCGATGATCTCGCGGGCATACCCAGGGGACTGCAAGGCGCCGGGAATCACCACGGGGTGGTGGGTCTTGACCTCCTTGGCGCGGGCTTCGAGCTGAACGAAGTCGAGCAGGGACGAGCTGACACGGCCGTCGTACGCCTTCCACCAGGCGCCGTTGGACGCGGCCAACGGCTCCTCGGCGGCTTCGGCGACGGCCTCGATCGCCCGCGTGTCCGTGATGCCGAGCAGACCAGCGTACTCGCGGACCTCGTCGGCGCTGATCTTGTAGAGACCGCGCTCAATCCTGCCCAACTTGACGCTGTCCCAGCCCATGAGCTTCGCGGCGACGCCCGAGGGCATCGGGCCGCGCCAGCGCCGCATCTGAGAGCCCACCCGGCGCCGCATGACCGTCGGCGTGGCCCGAGTGGTCGGCGGCCGCTTGTTCTTGGCCGCCGGTGCCGGCCTCGTTCGTGTCTGCGTCATAGACGCAGTCTGGCACGTCCACGACGCAGACCGGTACGTCGTAGACGCAGATTCGTGAGTCATGGACTCGCCTCGCAGGTCACCAACTCGAAGCAGCAGTCCGTGTGTTCGATCCTTTTACTAATTCGTGCGTCCATCTTGCGCTCGCACCGTCAAAAGGAGCAAGCTGTTCTCGGAAGGCGATGTGACTGAACGTCAAATCACAGGCAGTCGGCTGCGCTCAGTCACTGCGTCTTCTGGACGAAGGAAGAGGGTCAGGCGGCCTCCCCGCCGCCTGGCATGGCTCGCCGGCCTGGGGTTCCCTCGGTTCCCCAGCCGGCGGCCGTGTCGCCCGCCACGCCCCCAAGCTGAGCCGAGGCCGTCATGCGCCAGAGCACCACCCGCGTACCGAACACCGACTGGATGGACAGGTCGAACGCGTCACGGCGCGCCATCAGACCCCCCGGCACCCCGTTCCAGTCCGTAAACCCCGCCGAGCACCTGCAACGGTTACGGATCTCGCTCAACGAGCAGAACTTCGACCACAAGCCGACGCGTGGCCGCCGCGTCTGCCTGTACGTCCGAACCCTCCCGAAAGCCGACCCCGAGCCGTTCTTCGCGCCGCTCCGCGTCGAGGCCGCCCGCCTGGGCTGGCAGGCCGGACAGGAGATCCACGACAGCGGCGGCCCTCAGGCGCCGCAGCAGTCGGCCGGCTGGCTCCGTGTGCGGAAGCTGATCCACGAGGGCTTCGCGGACGGCGTGATCGCGGTCAACCGGTTCCACATCAGCCGTGATGACGGCGAGTACGTCGCCGAGTTGAGATTCGTCCACGAACGGTTGGGCGTCACCGGGCTGATCACCCCCGAAACCGGGTCTTGAAGAAGGCCATGCGGTGGATGGACGAGCGCGGGTGGGGATGGCGACAGGTCGCCGTACAGATCCTCTTCGTGATCACCGTCATCGCGTTCGTCCTGTGGATGCTGCTGCTCACCGAGCACGAGATGTGAGGACTTTCAGATGACCGCCCCCCTGCCCCGCCGCGAGCCGTTGGCGGCCTGGAAGGCGATGGCTCCTCGTGAGCCGGAGCCGTCCGAGTTCGACGCCTTCGCGAAGGACAGCGCCCCGAACGACCGGTTCTCCGCCGAGCGTCTGGAGCGCCTTCGCGACGCCCTGGTGGTGACCGAGTGACCTGGGGTGCGAACGGCACCGTCGAGAACGCCCAGAGGCAGGGGAAGTAGATATGATCATCAGCCCTTCCATGGCCCACCCCCTGCCCGACTGGGACCTCCTCTACCAGCAGGGCGGGCTCCCCCAGCCGATCAGCGTCGGCGAAGTGGACCGGTTCCGGTACTACACCGGCGCCGCCCCGGGCCAGGTCGCTCTCGACATCGGCACGGGCCTGGGCTCCTTCGCCTGCCGGATGGCCAAGATCGGCCTGCACGTCACCGGCTACGACTCCTCCCCGACCGCGATCGAGCGCGCCCGCCACTTCCACACCGGACACGCCAACGAGCGGTTCGAGACCCACAACTTCGACGTCGGCGCGGCCCCTCCCCACCTCGTGCCCGGCAGCGTCGACTTCGTCGTCTGCCGCCACGTGCTCCCGTTCCTGGACGCGACCCGGCTGATCACCGACATCCGCAGGTGGCTGCGCAGAGACAACGGCGTACTGCACGTGACGACGTCCGTCAGCGAGAAGCGGCCCAACGGCTCGAAGGTGCACGCCTTGTCCGAAGCCGCGGTGAAGGAACTCGCTCGGGGCTGGGCCTCCTCCCGCCGCTACGACCTGGACCCGGCCGGCGCCGTCACGGCCGTGGTTCTGCGCGGACCGTACGGCTGATCCGAACTCGCTCCCGGCCTCGTGTCGGGTCCGACGCCCGTGACGGGGCTACGGGCCGGGAGCGGTACCACCTCCCGGCATGGACTACTACGCCAGCCGTTTTCCTCCTCGGGCGGCATACGGCGGAGTGCCGAGAAGTCCGTGCCGGGAGCCCCACCCCCTTACCGGGTGCTACCTCTCATTGCCGGAGCTTCCGGGGACCGGTTCCACTTCCACGAAGGGCAAGTTCATGAAGACCTCCAGGGCCATCCTCATCGCCACCGCCACGGTCGCCGTCGGCATCCTGAACGCGGGACGCCTGCACCGGGAGAGGGCCGAGCTCGCCGAGAAGCGGCACCGGGAGACGATCGAGCTCTCCAGGGAGCAGCACCAGCAGCGGCTCCGGCTCGACACGGCCGCTCTCCACCAGCGGCTGCTCGGGGCCATCGCGACCGACCCCGAGCACTGGGGCATCTGGAACAAGGGAGACCTCACCCCGGAACAGCTCGCCCAGATGGTGCGGGTCAACTCCCAGATCAGCCTCAACCACCTGAACTACGAGCTGGGCGTCGTCACTCCGGAGGAGCTGCGCGTGCAGGCCCGCAGCCTCATGGAGCGGCCGGCCGTCCGCGACTTCTGGAGCGAGACCCGCGACTTCCGGTCCAAGGAGTCCGGGGACGAGCGCACCCAGGAGTTCATCGAGATCTTCGACCGCGAGCACGCCGCGGCCAGGAAGCCCGTCGAGCACGCCGCCGCGTAGAACTCCGTTCCGGCTCCGAGGCCCGAGATCGGGCATCGGCCGGATGCGGTCCGCGGGAAGACACCTGCCTTCCCGCCCCCAGACGCCGCGCCCCGCCCGCAGACCCCCCGTACTGCGCGGGCGTTGAGCGCGGCGCGCCCCGGCACGGCCCCCGGTCCCGTCGACCCGAGGGGGCCGTGCCGGACGGCCCACCAGACCCCCGTCCCCGGCCTATTGCCGGGTCTCATCACGCCCATCCGGGGCGTAGGTCGAGGGGCGGGTCCCCACCTCCGGCCGGACGCGATCAAGCGGCCGCGTACACCTTCGACACCGACGATGGTTCTCCCACCGCGCGGCATGGCACCCGCGTCCGGCCGGACCCCCTGAACCCCCTGATCCCTCTGAAGCGGAAGGAGAGCACCATGCCCACACACACGGTGCCGGACATCAAGACCTTACGGATCGGTGTCCTGTGCGGAGGCGACTCCCCCGAGCGGCCCGGTTCACTGGCCTCCGGCGAAGCGGCCGCGAAGGCTCTTGTGGAGGAAGGCCTCCACGCGGACCTGATCGACTGCCGAGACGTCCCGCTGTCGGCGCTGCCCGACCGCATCGACGTCGCCCTCCTCGGTCTGCACGGGCTCGGCGGCGAGGACGGCAAGATGCAGGGCGCGCTGGAGACCATCGGCATGCCGTACACCGGCTCGGGTGTCATGGCGTCCGCGCTCGGCATGTACAAGCCGACGTTCAAGACGCTCGTCGCCCAGGAACGCATGGACACGCCGAAGTGGGTGCCGGTCGAGAAGCAGAACACGGTCTCCTCGATCCTCTCCTCCGTGCGGTACACCCTCGGCTTCCCGGTGTTCGTGAAGCCCAGCTCGGGCGGCGGAAGTCTCGCGGCCGGCATCGCGCACGACGAGGCCCAGCTCACCGAGATGATCGAGAAGGCGCTGGAGGCCGATCCGTACACGGACTACCTCGTCGAGGAGTACGTCAAGGGCATCTCCTGCAGCGTCGGTCTGATCGAGGTCGAGGGGCACGTCCAGGTCCTGCCGGTGCACTCGGCGGTGACGGACCGCGAGTTCTACGACTACGAGGCCAAGCACGACGCGTCGCTGCGGACCGAGAACTGCCCGGCCCTGCTGCCCGACCACGTCACGGACGCCATGAAGTACATGGCGAAGCGGGTGTTCCGCACGATCGGCGCGCACGGCGTGCTGCGGGTCGACTTCCTCGCCGCCGCGAACAGCAGGATCACGATGCTGGAGTGCAACACCCTGCCGGGCCTGTCCGAGCGCGGGAACCTCGCCACCATGGCGAAGGCGGCCGGCATCCCGTACCCGACGCTCGTGCAACACGTCGTGAAGACGGCCTTCACGAAGCCGGCCTACCTGCCGTAGGTGAGACCGTGGACCCATGAACGAGTCCACGACCAAACACCCCGTCCCGTACTACTCGCAGTGGGAATCGCCAGAGCTGGTACCCGAGTTCATCGCTGGTGCCCGCGACGCCGCCGACGACCCGCTGTGGCTGAAATCCGGAGCCGACACCCCGGAGGAGTACGCGTTCTGGGCACCGCGGATGTGCGGTGTCGCGTGCGCCCGGATGGCGCTCGACCACTGGAAGAGGCCCGTGCCGCCGTCGGTGACGCTCGTCCGCGAGCTCGTCGACGCCGGCGCGTACGTCCGGGACGGGAACCACGTACGGGGGCTGATCTATCAGCCGTTCGCCGACTACTTCACGAGCCGGTGGGGACTGGAAGCCAGGTCGGCCCCGGAGCTGACCGCCGCCGAGATCAGGACAGCGGTCGGCGGCGGTCAGCTCGCCTTGCTATCCGTGCACAAGACGATCCGTACGAACGCCGAGGCGCCGCCGGTGAAGGGTGGCCACCTAGTCCTCGCGGTCGGGATCACGAAGGAGGGCGTGATGCTCCACAACCCGTCGGGGCTACCCGGCGTCAACCAGGAGTTCGCGCCCGTCACCTGGGAGCGCCTGGACCGCTTCTACGCGGGCCGGGGGGTGGTCCTCGG
Source organism: Streptomyces sp. NPDC088915 (assembly GCF_044749825.1). Classification (NCBI taxonomy): domain Bacteria; kingdom Bacillati; phylum Actinomycetota; class Actinomycetes; order Kitasatosporales; family Streptomycetaceae; genus Streptomyces; species Streptomyces sp. NPDC088915. Next base: position 14,859 of record NZ_JBIVIR010000021.1, on the reverse strand, counting down.
TGGCTGAGCAGCAGCAGGAGCAGCCCGAAGGCCGCCTGATCGTGGTGCTCGGAGAAATGCTCGAACTCGGCGACCAGGAGGCACAGGCCCACAGAGACGTGGGCAAGATGGCGGCCGAAGCCGGTGTCGACATCCTCGTCGCGGTCGGCGGCGCCATGGCGAAGCAGCTCGCCCTGGCGGCCGCAGACGCCGGAGTGCCGGAGGTGGCGATCGTCGCTGACAACGCGACCGCCACAACGCTCGTTGAATCGCGGCTCAAGCCCGGCGACAAGGTGCTGGTGAAGGCGTCGCGCGGCGGGATGCTCTGGCAGGTCGCCCAAGGCCTCGCCGGTCAGGAGGTCACGGGGCTTCTGCACTAGCGGAGCCTCGACAGAGCCGGGAGACGGCCCGTCTCCCGGCGTGGAGGAAGGGAAGACGGTGAGCAGAGGAACGCGGTGGCCGGACCAGCCCGTAGAGCTGGGGAAGGCATGAACGGGGTGGTCGTGGTGGCCCTGGACGATCGTGAGCATGTGACGGTGCTGCGGCGACAGTACGCCATGGGCCTTGGCGCATACCTGACGCTGCCCGGCGGCGCGTCGAACGTGGGCGAGGCGGATGTGACGACCGCCGAGCGGGTGTTGCGCAGCAAGACCGGGATCGAGGCCTCGAAGTGGACGCGCCTCGGATCGTTCCTGCACGCGACGGACTGCCCGGACCGGACGACGCTGTGTCTCGGGGAGGGCCTGCGGTACGGGGACGCGGAGGAGGTGACGTTCGACAAGTTCGACATAGACCTCATGCCGCTGCCGGACGCGATCAAGTCGGTGATGTCCGGTGACTTTGTGCTGCCGACAAGCGCTCTGGCGCTGATGATGGCAGAGCGCCTGCTGAACGAACGGAGAGGGCGCGATGTACTCACCACCCACTGACCCGGCGAAGACCGTCCGCATGATGGCGGCGCACCAGCGCGCCAGGAACGCCCTCGGGGTACGACTGGCCGACCGGGGGAAGTGGGGGTGGCACGGCCGCAGCCTGTCCAACCGCGTCGAGCACCCCGGGCACGGCCCGTGCTGGCTGCGGATCGTGGAGGAGATCCCCGAGCGGGCGGGCGCCACCCCGCAGTGGTCCGGCACGGAGCTGACCGTGCGACGCTTCCGCGAAGTACTCCGCCCCGGCGTCATCGCGATCCACGACATCCACGAAAGGCATTGGTCCTACCGCGCGGAGCTGATGACCTTCGTGGACGAGCCGATGCTGTCGCAGACGCCGCAGCTCACCGAAGAGCTGGAGTTGTCGCGGCTGTGGTGGGCGCGGACGAGGGCGAACCTCTACCACGTGAGCCAGGAGCACACCGACCGGACCGCGGTGCGCGCATCATGGATCGAGCGGGTCGTGCCGGAGATGACCGGCTACCCGGCCCCGTACGTGACGCACTGGACGTGCGCGCACGGCGACTTCCACCCGGCGAACGTCACCGCGGAGGCGACGATCCTGGACTGGGAGGGCTGGGGCATGGCGCCGTACGGCTGGGACGCGGCGCTCTTCTACGCGTACTCGCAGACGGCTCCGGCCACCGCAGCCGTCGTGTACCGGGAGCTGTCGACGTGGCTCGCCCACGAGTCCGGGCAGGTGGCGATCCTGATCGCGTGCGCGTCGCTGTTGCAGTCCACCGCGCGCGGCGACTACCCGGAGCTGGAGCCGCACCTGCGCCGGTTGGCGCAGCACGCGGCGGCTGCTCTCGCGGAGGCTGAGAAGAACACGCGTCCGAGGCTGGCCAGGAGCTGATCGGTCTCCGGGCGACCACCACCGGCGAAGAGACCTTCCCCCGCAACGAGAAGACTCAACGATCCGAATCCGCCCTCCCGGCCTCCCGAAGCCGAACTCGAAAGGAGTACACACCTCATGACCGCGTCACCGAAACGGGGCCAGTGGATCAGCCTCGGGATGCTCCTCGGGGGGCACGCCGACGAGGACCAGCACCCGCTTCCCAGCTACTACACCCCGCCGCCGATCCCGGAGGAACCCGAAGACGACGAGGAGGCGTGGGAGATCATGGAGGCGGGCGGATACACGCCCGAGGTGCAGTATCCCGGCAACCGGTCCTCGTCCTGGACCAGCCGGTGTAAGGACTGCGGCCAGATACGGCGTCCCACCGTTTCCGAGGTGGAGGCGGGCATACGGTGCAAGCACAGAGGCCGCCAGGCGTGAAGCCGTCTTCGTCCCGCAAGCCGAGGGGCCCGGTGCACGGCGCACCGGGCCCTTCGGCGTCGGCTCACGTCGCTCGGAGTCCCGTGACCGCCTTGTCGGCCCGCGCCGCCAGCAACGGCCATCCGGCCATTCCGGCGGCTCCAACGCGCCTCCGAAGCGGCAGCGCGCGACAACAGGTCACCGTCCGGTGTAACGGAAACCCAGGCCACTCCGTCCATTAAGGCGTCCCGAGCCTGGAGGAACCGCACGTGCCGACGCCTGTACTCGACCAACTCGAATTCGATCTCTTCGGCACCACCGAGCCGGCCTTGGCCCCGGAGCCCGAGGAGCCCAAGGACCTCTCACACTCCTGGGTGGTCGCCGCCGAGATCGCGGTACAGGACCGCATCGCCAAGATCGCCGACTTCCGGGGCTCCTTCACGATGGGCGACAACACCCGGGTCGACGCCCTAGAGGTCTACTGCGGCAACTGCCGCCGCCCGTACGAGGACGTGGCCGACGCCGATTGCGAGGCCCAGATCGACAACAGGCACTTGATCGGCGGCGACCAGAGCGTACGGGCGAAGCGGAAGATGCCCGCCCCGCCCCCGCCGAGCGCCATGATCATCCCAGGCGGTCGAATCCAGCGCCGCGGCATCAACGCCTACGTCGCCGGCGTCTCCCGACCGCCCCGCTGACCACGCAGCGCGCGACGCAAGGCACACCATCTTCCTACGGTCCGCCGCGTGAAGACATCGCCGAACCTCCCACCCCTCCCGAACCACAGTGCGCCCCGCCATCATGTGGCCCGCGAGCTCGTCGGGCTCTTCCTGATCGGAGCCGGGACGGTCGGCCTGCTGTGGGTCACCTCCACGGTCACCCCGCTCCTCACCCTCTTCCTCATCGGCGCCGGGCTATGCACCGGGGCCCTCGGCACCCTCTTCGGCAGTCCTTCCCTCGGCAGAACCGCCCGAGCCCTCCTCGGCTACCTCCCGCTCGGCATCGGCCTGTCGCTGATCACCTTCGCCGCCTGGCTCGTCTCCCCGTGGACTCTCGCCTGCGCCCTCGTCACCGGCGGCGGCGTATGGCTGAGCAGCAAGGAGGCGTGACATGGGGCGACGCTGGCTCCCCGCCCTCCGCTCGCTCGTCACCCCCGGCCCCAAGCCGGCCGAGTCGAAGACCGTCACCTGGACCGGCGGCTACACCTCCACCACCCACGCCACCGCGACGACCTCCTGGGGCACCGAGGGACGCGCAGACGGCTGGGACCTCAACAAGGTCGTCACCGAGGGCTTCGAACAGAGCATCTGGACGTTCAAGGCGATCGACACCATGGGCAAGCACGCCTCCCGGCTGCCCCTGGAGATCGGCCGCGGCCTCACCGAAGACGGAGAGTTCGAGGAGACCTTCCCCGACCACCCCCTCCTGCGGGTCCTGAACGGACAGGCCAACCCGCTAGAGACCGGGCCGGTCCTGCGGAAAAGGGCCTCCGGGCAGATCCTCCTCTCCAAGAGGGGCGCGTTCATCGAGGTCACCCGGTCCAACCGCGGCACGATCACCCGGCTCGACCTCCTGCCCCCGGACCGGGTCATCCCCGTACCCGACCCCAAGGGCGAGTACATCAAGCACTACGAGTTCACCACGCTCTACGGCGATGTCCGAGAACTCGACCCCGAACGCGTCCGCTGGATTCGCGACCCACACCCCACCGACCCCTTCTCCGGCATCACGCCCCTGGAGGCCGCGGGCATATCGGTCGACCTCGACCACCTCAGCCGGCTGTACAACGTGGCCTTCATCCGCAACGACGCCCGGCCCGGCGGTGTCCTCGCCGTCGACACCTCGACCATGTCCGCCCGCGACATGGACCGGCTCGAACACCGCTTCCTCCCGGGCGCCGAGTACGCCGGGCACCTGTCCGTGATCGGCTCGGGCCCCGGCGGCATGAACTACGTCGACCTGGCCGCCCGCCCCCGGGAAATGGCGTACGAGCACGCCTCGCAGAACGCCAAGGTCGAGATCCTGGCCGCCTTCGGAGTGCCGGAGTCCGTCACCGGCAACGCGTCCGGCCGCACCTTCGACAACGCCGAGCAGGAAGAGTACGGCTTCTGGGTTCACACCGAGCTGCCGCACCTGGAGCTGATCGCCAACGCCTTCGCCAGCGACCTCGGAGACGACCTCTCCATCCGGTACGACACCTCCACCGTCGAGGCCTTGGAGCTGCCGCGCCGCAAACGCCGCGCCGAGGCCCGCGAGGAGTGGGAAGCCGGGCTGATCTCGATCGACGAGTACCGCAAGCGCTCGGGCTTCCCCGCGTACGACAACGCACACAGCCGCGCCCTGTGGATCTCCCCGCAGAAGGCCCCCGTGCCGCAGCACCCCGCCGACGCGGCCGCGCTCGGCATCGCCGGGCCCGGTCAGCAGCCCGGCGCCGAGGACCCCCTCGCCGGACACCCCGCCCCGACCGGCGAGCCCCCGGCGCTCGACCCCGGGGCCGAACCGGACGGCGCCGCCGCCCAGGCCGTGGCGCAGGCTCGCGCCGAGGGAGCTGCCCCGGCCGGACCCGGGCCGGCCGCGGCTGCCGTGGAGCAGGCCCGCGTCCAGGACGCTCCCCCCGGCTCGGGAGCCGCCGCAGCCGCCGTTGCGGAAGCACGAGAGCACGACGAACCCGAGCCGGGCCTGGCCGCGGCCGCCGTCGATGAGGCCCGCGGCATCCAGACCAAGGGCCTGCCGACCAGCGGCCCGCGCGAGCACGTGGTCACCGACGACGACTTCGACCGGGCACGTCTCGCCACGGCGGCCGCGCTCGACGCGCTCTTCGCCCGGCAGCAGGGCGTCATCCTCGCCCGTCTCCGATCGCCCAAGGCCCGGAAGAAGACGAGGTTCTGGGCGGCGGACGGTCCTCACGACACCAGGGGAGGCACGACACCGCTCGACACCGCCCGGATCGTGGACGCCGAGCGCTGGACCGACGAGGCCGCGGACACCTTCACCCCGATCCTCACCCAGGCCGCCGCCGCTGTCGCCCGCGACATCGCGGCCGCGTTCGGCGCCGACCTCCCGCCGGCCGCTGCCCAGGGCGGGATCGCCACCGCGGTGCTCGCCGCCGTCGCCGCCGCCACCTCCACCCTCCACGACTTCCTCGAAGGGCTCGCCGGACTCCTCGACCAGGCTCAGGGCGTCACCGACGACCTGGAAGACCTGGCCTCCCTGATCCGCACCGTCTTCGCCGACCGCGCCGCCGACGTTGCCCGGCACGTCGCCGAAGCCGCCGCCACCGCCACGGTCAACGGTGCCGCCGAAGCCACGGCGGCCGCGCTCGGCCCGGGGGTCGAGCGCACCTGGATCACCCGCCGCGACGACCGCGTGCGCCCCGCCCACGAGGCGCAGGACGGCGTCACCCTGCCCGTCACCGAGCCGTACGACGTGGCCGGCTACCCCATGCGCTACCCGGGCGACCCGATCGCCCCCATCGCCCTGACCGCCAACTGCCGCTGCCGCCTGTACTACCGCAGCACCAACACCGAGGAGAAATCCCCCTGATGTGGCCCGCCATCTGGATCGCCTGGACCTGCGTCTTCGCCGTCTTCGAGACGATCGCGCTCATCAGCCGCCGTGACGACGACACCCTCTCCGAGAACGTGCGGGCCCTCTTCCGCACCCGCACCTCCAAGGCGGGCCGCGCGGTCTTCGCCGTCGCCTGGTTCGGCTTCGCGGGGTGGTTCGGCCTCCACATCCTCACCGAGACGATGTGAGCACCTGCTTCTCAGCCCTGAGAACACGCCGGCTCGGTAGCCTGGTTCCAGGCGGCACGAGGGCTTCGCGGCCGCCACGATCCCCGGAACAGCCCCGAACTCCCCGAGGAAGACGCCGTGCTGCCCCAGATCCCGCTCGACGATCCCCGCGTCCTGGCCCTGGCCAAGGCCCGCCAGCAGTTCGCCCACGACTGCTCCCACCTCCCGACATGGGAGGAGCTGACCGAGGACGAGCAGGCCGACGGGCTACCCGACGCCCGCAACTACCTCGAAGCGGCGATCAACGCCGGGTTCGTCATCGTTGCGCCAGCGGGAGGCTGAGCCGGCGCCCGGGGCCGTCGCCGGGTAGGGAAGATCCCGGCGACGGCCCCGCGAAACGACTCCTGGCCCTCCAGGAGATCCGATCAGGGAACTACGACCGGCTGGTGGTGAAGGCCTGGCCGCCGTCGGTACGGCACAGCTCTCCGTCCTCTTCCAGCCGCAGCACGCACACGGCCAGGCTCATCGCCTCCTGGACGGTCTCGATCAGAAGGAGTTCGCCGATTTCCTGCAAGCGGGCCGAGGCGCCGGGGATGGTGTGCAGCATCCTGCGGACGTCGTCGCTGTACCTGTAGGAGGCGGCGATGTTGGCCTCGGTCAGCATGTCGCGCCACTCGAAGCCGTCGTCGGCGGGCGTGTAGCTGCTCAGCTCCTCCCAGTCCTCTTCGGTGGGCGGAGCGTGCAGGTGGGCGATGTCGAGGCTCATCGGTCAGTCCTTCCGTGGCGGGCGGTCATGAAGGCAGCGCTGGGAACCGGTGCGCCGAGCGCAGCCGGTCTTCGTTGCGATCCTCGGCCCGCGAAGGGCCGCCACGGCAGGGGAGCCCTGCTCGGTGGCGATTCTAGCGGCGCGGCCCGCCTACCCAATACTTCAAAGGACCTCCTTTGCGGTGCGGCGTCCGATCGAGCACGCGACGTTAACCACCCGCGGTGTGCATGGTCCGCCACATGCAGATCGACACCGCCGCTGACCGCCGCCTCGCCAGCCTCGAAACGAAGAGGCTCCGCCGCCCGTGGAATCCCGATCTGCACCCCCGCGACAGCAAGGGCAGGTTCATCGAGACGGGCGGCGTGGCGAGGATGTGGGGCGGCGGCATGGCCCGCGTCGTCCGGGCCCTCGGCGGCCGCAACGTCCTCGTAGAAGACCTGACCACCCGAAAGCGCTCCACCGTCCACGCCTCGCGGCTGACCATGGTCGCCCGGCCTGACGGCACCGCCCCCACCCGCAGCAAGCGCAAGGTCCGCGACGAGGACGAGCGCCGCACCAAGGACCCCAAGCGCGGTACGGGCACTCAGGACCAGGACGACGCCGGCGACGACGGCCAGACCCCCGACGACCCGCACGACAAGGACGACGAGGGCAACGACGTCGGCGCGGACGCCGAAGGCGAGGACCTGGGCGAGGGCCCCGAGCCGGAGGACGACGATCCGTTCGTCCCCCAGGGCCGCGTCATGCCCAACGACAAGGACGACGAAGGCGGACTCCTCCCGGACGCCGCCAAGACCAACCGGCCCACCCGCCACTACCCGAACCTGCTGCGCATCGACGGCGGGGACGGGCGCTCCGGACACATCGCCGGCCGCGGTGACGCCCTGCGCGCCCGCGGCCCGAAGAAGACGGAGAAGGACCCCGACCGCGAGGGCCAGTTCCACGACACCGACCATGCCCGCCGCGCGGTCGCCGAGCTGAGCACGGACTACTTCGCCGACCTCGAAGCCGTCATGCCCCGGGACTGGAACAACTCCGAGGCGGACGAAGCCTTCGGCGAGCTGTACGAACTCTCCGGGGACGGCACCGACTTCCTCGACGAGATGATTGACGGCCACATCCCGTACGACGGCGCCGACCCCCAGGACCGCAACGCCCCCCAGGATCTCGACACCGTCCGGGACCTCGCCGAGGAAGCCGAACGGCTCGCCGAGATCGCCGAGGGAGACGGCCACGAAGACGTCGCCCGCTACGCCCAGAACCTCGCCGACGCCCTGAACCTCACCGTCCAGCGGTTCGAGGCCCACCACGGGAAGAAGATCCCGAAGCCGAGGAAGAACGGCAAGCCCGCCCCTCGGGCCTGGCAGGACGAGCCGGTCCCGCAGCCCAAGAAGACGACCCCCCGGCGTGCGGCCGCGAAGAAGCCGGCGCCCGCCGACAACCGCCGGTTCAAGACCCTCGCCGACGTCCAGCAGCACTGGGCCAGCGGGGAGCTGACCCCGTTCACCGAGGAGCAGGACCGCCAGGAGCGGCACACCCGCGCCGTCCGGCAGATCTACGCCAAGCTCCAGAACCCCCAGATGTCCAAGGGCGGCACCTTCGTCGTCGCCAAGGCCACGCTCAAGCGCGGAGACGGCACCCCCGAGACCCGGTACGTCATCGACCACATCGCCACCGGCGGTCAGCTCACCTCCTTCGGCCGGAAGGCCGAGGCGACGGACTTCGCCAACCGACTGGAGCAGGCGCAGGTCGACGGCCGCCCGTTCGACTGGGACAGCCCCGGCCTCAACGACCGCCTCCAGGAGGAGGGCGCGAGGGCGGAGTTCGGCCGGCTCCTCGCCGAGACGGAGAAGGCGTACGACGCGAAGGCCCGCAACAAGCGCGGCGGCATCCGCCAGCAGCCGAATCCCGAGAGCGCCGCCGCCCGCGAGATCGCCGATCGCTCCGGCGTCCCCGAGGGCAACGTTGCCGTCGGACACGTCGGCCCGACCCAGGACACCGACCGGGCGGGCGCCCGCACGCAGGAGAAGCCCGAGAACGAGCGGCCCGACGGAGACGAGAAGCCGGCCCCGGACCGCCCCGCCATCCCGTCCGACGCCGTGACCGGCGATGATGACGACACCAAGCCGAAGGCCGACGACCGGCCGGACAACCAGCAGCAGGAGGAGCAGCAGAGTGAATCCGTACGGCGAGCGGGCTCAGGCGTACTGGACGACGTACCGGCCGACGGCGCTGTCGGAGATCCCGGAGAACGAGAGGGAGGCGTTCTTCACCCGGATCGGCGAGGCGGTCGAGACGGAGATCGGGGAGACGTTCATGGACCTCGTGCCGGAGCCGGAGCCGGGCGCGGAGCTGGACGCGATGGCGCGGAACGGCCAGATTCAGATGGCGAAGCTGAGGGCGCGGGAGGCCGCGATGAGCGAGCTGGTGTACGTGGAGAAGGAGGCCGGGACGGAGGACAAGGACATGCCGATGACGAGGTCCCTGCCGACGATCACCGCGTAGCCTTCGGCTCCTCCGCACAGGAGGAGACCGCCCCCTCCTTCACCCCGCCGGCGGACGGGCGCTCGCTCGTCCCGTCCTCCGTGCGGGCCCGCGTCCGCGCGAACATCGCAGCCATCGAGGTGCTGCGCCGCCTGGAGGACGAGAAGCGCCCCGCGACCCCCGCCGAGCAGGACACCCTCTCGCGCTGGAGCGGTTGGGGCGCCACGCCCCAGGTGTTCGTGGAGGACCCGAAGGAGGAGTTCGTCCCGCTCCAGGCCCGGCTCAAGGAGCTGCTGAGCGAGGACGAGTACGCCGCGGCCGAGGCGAACACCCTCAACGCCCACTACACCGACCCCTCCATCGTGCAGGGCGTCTGGCAGGCGCTGCGCGACCTCGGCTTCGACGGCGGCGACGTGCTGGAGCCCGGCTCCGGCAGCGGCAACTTCATCGGCTACGCGCCCGACGGCGCCCAGATGACCGGCGTCGAGCTGGACCCGATCACCGCGGGCATCTCCAAGGCGCTGTACCCCCACGCCGACATCCGCAACGAGGGCTTCGAGAAGACCCGGGTGCCCGACGGCACCTTCGACATGGCCGTCGGCAACGTCCCCTTCGGCGACTACAAGGTCGTGGACCTCCGCCACAACAAGGGCGGGCACAACATCCACAACCACTTCATCCTCAAGAGCCTCGACCTGACGCGCCCCGGCGGCCTCGTCGCCGTGGTGACGTCCCGCTACACCATGGACGGCGCCACCGCGCGGGCCGAGGACGCCCGCATGGAGATGGCCCGCAAGGGCGAACTCGTCGGCGCGATCCGCCTCCCGTCCGGCGCACACCGTCGCACGGCCGGCACCGAGGTCGTCACCGACCTGCTCGTCTTCCGGCGCCGCGACAAGGACAAGGAGTTCACCACCGGCCGCGACCGCAAGGGCGCGGTGAAGCTGGCCCGCGGCAAGGACGACCCGCCGACCTGGGTGCACTCGATGAAGGCCGAGGGGCTGCCCGGCCAGACCCCGCCCGGCCAGAACGAAGACCTCCCGCTCGGCGAGTCGGTCTTCGTCAACCCGTACTTCCTGCACAACCGCGAGCGGGTCCTCGGCGAGATGGCCGTCGGCTCCGGCATGTACCGCGACGGCGAACTCCGCGTCGACGGCGACGGCCACCTGGAGCCGGCGCTCGACAAGGCGCTCAAGAAGCTCGTCGCCGACGCCAAGGCCGACGGCCTGGGGTACAAGAAGGACAACGGCAACCGGACGAAGGCGAAGCTGCTCCCGCCCGGCTCCGACCGCATCGACGGACACGTCCAGGCCGAGGACGACGGCACCTTCACCCAGGTCCGTGACGGCCAGATCCACCCCTTCCACGTCCCGGCCACCCAGGAAGACGAAGTCCGCCAGCTCCTGGGCCTGCGCGACGCGATGAAGGCCCTCATCGCCGAGGAGTCCCGCCCGGACGCCGACGAACAGATCATCACCATGCTCCGGGCCGACCTCAACGCCCGGTACGACAAGTACCACGGCAAGCACGGGGCCCTGAACCGCTACACCTGGGGCAAGCGCAAGGCCACCGACCCGATCACCGGGGAGACCGTCGAGAAGGCCACGAAGAAGCGCCCGCAGATGGGCGGCCTCATGGCCAAGGACCCGACGATGGCGGTCGTCCTGTCCCTCGACGCCTTCGACATCAGCACCGGCCAGTCGAGCAAGGCGTCCATCTTCAGTAAGCGGCAAGCCGTCCACCGCACCATCGCGGGCCGCGCGGACTCGCCCGAGGACGCGATGGCGCTCGTCCTGGAGGAGCACGGCCGCCTCGACGGCGAGGCCCTGGGCAAGATCCTCGGTCTGACGCCCGAGGACGCGCGGACCCGGCTGCTCGAAGCCCGATCCAAGGACCCGGACAGCGGCAAGGAGTGGCCACTCGTCTTCGAGCCGCACGACGGCGGCGACCTGATCCCGGCCGCCGACTACCTGTCCGGCAACGTCCGCGGCAAGCTCAACGAAGCCCAGCAGAAGGCCGGTGAGGACCGGCGCTTCGAGGTCAACGTCCGGCACCTCGAAGAAGTCCTCCCGCCCGAGATCTCCCCGGGCGAGATCGACGCCCCGATGGGCGCGGCCTGGATCGGCTCCGAGCCCGTCGAGCAGTTCCTCCGCGAGATCCTGCGCGACCGGAACGTCCGCGTGTACTACCACGGCGGCTCGATGTGGAAGGTCGAAGCGCCCGACGGGACCAAGAAGGGCAGCGCTGCCCGCTCCATCTGGGGCACCCAGCAGTGGAACGCGATCAAGCTGGCCGAGGCGATCCTCACCAACGGTCGCATCCAGGTCCGGGTGAAGCCCGAGAACGGCCCCTCGTACATCGACGAGGAGGCGACCGCCGCCGCGCAGGCCAAGGCCGAGGAGATGCGCGAACGCTTCCAGGACTGGCTGTGGGAGGACCCGAAGCGCGCCGACGCCATCAAGAAGGCGTACAACGACACCCACAACAACCTGGCCCTCCGCTCGTACGACGGACAGCGCCGAACCATGCCGGGCCTGGCCTCCTGGTTCAAGCCGCACGCGCACCAGCACTCCGCCGTCGCCCGCATGGTCAACGAGCCCGCCGTGCTCCTCGCGCACGAGGTCGGCGCCGGCAAGACCGCCGAAATGACCATGGGCGTGATGGAGCTGCGCCGCCTCGGCCTCATCAACAAGGCCGCGATGGTCGTGCCCGGCCACATGCTCCAGCAGTTCCACGACGAGTTCGTGGAGCTGTACCCGCAGTCCGCCGGCCGGATTCTCACCGCCTCCAGCGATGACCTCCAGGGCCGCAAGCGCCGCGAGTTCATCGCCCGCGCCGCGACCGGCGACTGGGACGCCGTGATTTTGACTCAGAACGCGTTCGAGTCGATCCAGATGCGGCCCGAGGCCCAGATCGCCTACATCAAGCGGGAGAAGGAGGCCCTGGAGAGGGCCCTCAGGCGCCAGAAGCAGAACGAGGAGGAGGAAGGCCGCGGCGGACGCTCCGAGTCCCGGATGGTCAAGGAGCTCCAGAAGAAGCTCAAGAACCTCGAAGCCAAGATCGAGTCCAAGATCGTGGCGTCCAAGGACCTCGCCGGCCTGTACTTCGAGGACACGGGCATCGACTACGTGGTCGTGGACGAGGCGCACCACTACAAGAACCTCGCCACCAGCTCGTCCATCCAGGGCGCCGCGATCGAGGGTTCCAACCGGGCCTCCGACCTCGACATGAAGCTGGAGTACCTGCGGTCCAAGACGAAGACGGGCCGCGTGGTCACCTTCGCCACGGCCACCCCGATCTCCAACAGCGTCACCGAAGCGCACACGATGCTGCGCTACCTGCGGCCCGACCTTCTCGAAAAGGCGAAGATCCGTGATTTTGACGACTTCGCCTCCACCTACGGAAAGATCGTCTCCGGCGTCGAGCTGGCTGCGGACGGATCAGGTTTCCGCGAAGTCTCCCGTTTTGCCGCGTTCCGGAACATGCCGGAGCTGCTGAGGATCTGGCGAACCGTCGCCGACGTGAAGACCGCCGATGACCTGCACCTCGACGTCCCGGACGTCGCCGGTGGCAAGGCCGTCACCATCACCGTCGACCCCACCGACGGACAGATGGCCTACCAGCAGGAACTCGCGGCCCGTGCCCGCGCGGTGAAGGAAGGCCGCGTCGAGCCGACCGAAGACAACATGCTCAAGATCTCGTCGGACGGGCGGAAGGTTTCGCTCGACCCGCGGATGGTCGGCCTTGACGAGATGGGCAACAAGCTCCCGGCGGCCGCCGACAACATCCACCGGATCTACGAGCAGACCAAGGATGCGGTCTACCCGACCTCGAAGAACGACGACACGCCGCACGACACCCCCGGCGGCCTGCAGATCGTGTTCCTCGACATGGGCACCCCGAAGGACCCGGGGCGCAAGAAGAAGGGGAAGAAGGACAGCGCCCCGACCGACGTGGACGAGATGTCGCAGTCCGACTTCGCGGCCTACGACGAGCTCAAGACCCTCCTGGTCGACCGCGGTGTCCCCGCCGAGAAGATCCGCTTCATCCACGAGGCGAAGAACGACGCCGAGAAGGCCCGGCTCTTCGAGGACGCCCGCACCGGCAAGATCGCCGTCCTGCTCGGCTCCACCACCAAGATGGGCACGGGCACGAACGTCCAGCTCCGGGCCACGGCGCTGCACCACCTCGACTGCCCGTGGCGGCCGGCCGACCTCGAACAGCGCAACGGCCGGATCATCCGGCAGGGCAACGCCAACCCCGAAGTCGCCATTTTCCAGTACGTCACCGAGCAGTCCTTCGACGGCTTCTCCTGGCAGACCGTCGCCCGCAAGGCCAAATTCATCCGGCAGCTCATGAAGGGCAACCTCACCGACCGCACCGTCGAGGACATCCCGGACGGCGTCTTCAACCCCGAGCAGGTCACCGCCATGGCGACCGGCAACGCCTACCTCCTGGAGCAGGCGAACGTCCGGGCCTCCCTCGCCGTCCTCCAGCGGAAGTTTAAGGGCTACCTGCGCGCCCAGGAGGGCTTCAAGTCCACGATCCGCGGCGCCGAACTGCTGCGCGAGCACACCGACAAGCTCGTCAGGCAGCTCTTGGACGTCGCCGAGCGGAAGAAGGACACCCGCGGCGACAACTTCGAGGCGACCATCGGCACGAAGACGTTCACCAAGCGCCAGGAGGCGATGCAGGCCCTCGCCACCGCCGCGAAGGCCGTCATACGCGACGGCGACAAGCAGCCGTACGGCACCCACAAGCAGCACATCATCGGCAAGATCGGCAACATCGAGGTCACCGCCCAGTACAAGCGGGACTGGAGCCGGCCGTACGGCGAGCAGGGCACCGCGACGATCTCCTTCCCCGACGTGCCCTACAGCAGCCGCACGTACGGCGAGGGCGACCTCGACATCAACGGGATCACCCCGATCACCCGGCTCGAAGACTCCCTCGCCAACGTCGAGGCCGACATCGCCCGTGCCCAGTCCCGCCTCCGCGTCGAAGAGCGCAACGCCGACGACGCCAAGCTGCGCGTCGACCGCCCCTTCGAACAGGCCGACGAACTGGACGCCGCCGAGCGCCGCAGCAGGCTCGTCGCGGCCGCCATCCGCGAGCAGAGCCGCGACGTCTCCAGCCCCGACGACATGGCCGCGAAGCGGTCCCGCCTGGAGCAGATCGAGCACAACCTCCGCGAGGCCCGAATAGCTGCCGGCGAAGACCCGGCCGACGCGGACGATCCCGCCCAGGCCCAGGACACCGACCTCCTGCCCCGCACCCCGGCCCCGCCGTCCATCAACACCGACTCCAAGGGCACCACCCGGATCGTGTGGCCTGACGCGGAGAAGCGGAAGAAGCGCCGCGCCCGCGAGAAGGCCGAGCGCAACGGCACCCCGCTCCCGGACGACTCCGACGACGCCACGCCCCTCACCCCGGAGAAGGTCCGCGCCGACCTCGACTCCCTGCGCGAGGAGGACCGACTGGAAGAGGTCACCGACCCGGAGGAGATCGTCCCCCCGGCTCCGGCCAACGAGGACGAGCAGGCCCCGGCCGAGAGCAACGAGGAGGTCGTCGACGACGCTTCGGACAGCGGCGACGGAGCAACGAGCACGCTCGACCCGGAGAAGGTCCGCGCCGACCTCGACTCCCTGCGCGAGGACAACGAGACCACCCCCGAGAACGACCGTGCAGAGGGGACCGACTTCCCGGCCC
>NZ_JBIVIR010000020.1:0-129437 GCF_044749825.1 Streptomyces sp. NPDC088915 | reverse complement strand
TCTTCTCAGCGGACTTCCGCCCACGGCCAGCACGAGTACCCCGGGGAGCGGTCACACCAGCCCTTTGACCTGCGTCTTCAAGTTGGCGGAGGCTCAGTGGACCGCCCTGCGGACCGTCAGCCGCTAGAAGACGCCTCCTCGGCCTCCGCGAGCGACCGCAGGTACGCGGCCGTCTCCGGATCGGCCGGGATCAGCGTCTCGATGGCCAGCTCGGCGACCGTCACGTCCATCGGGGTGTTGAACGTCGAGATCGACGACACGAACGACAGCACCCGCCCGTCGTGCTCGATCCGCATCGGCAGCGCGAAGTACGGATACGGCTCCGCCTCCGCCCCCTCCGGTCCGTCCTCCGCGCCGGGAGGCGGCGGATACGCCGCCACCTCCTCGTACAGCGCGCGCAGCGACTCCGAGCGGACCAGGCCGATCTGACGCTCCATCTGGGACAGCAGATGGGCCCGCCACTCCCGCAGGTTCCGGATCCGGGACGCCAGGCCCTCCGGGTGCAGGGCGATCCGCATCGCGTTCAGCGGCGGGGCCAGCAGGTGCTCGGGCAGCCCGTCGAGCAGCAGGTGCACCCCCCGGTTGGCCGCCACCACCGTGTACGAGCCGTCCACCACGAGCGCCGGGTACGGCTCGTACCCCCGCAGCAGCCGCTCGACGCCCTCCCGGAGCGCCTCCAGGCGCGGGGCGTCGAGCGGCGACTCCGTGTACCGGGGGGCGTAACCGGCGGAGAGCAGCAGCGCGTTCCGCTCCCGCACCGGCACCTCCAGGTGCTCGGCGAGCCGCAGGACCATCTCCTCGCTCGGCCGGGAGCGGCCCGTCTCCACGAACGAGATGTGCCGCGCCGACGAACCCGCCCGCAGCGCCAGCTCCAACTGGCTCAACCGGCGCCGCTCCCGCCAACCGCGCAGCAGCGGCCCCACTCCCGTGTCGTTCACGACGGTCGTCATGGCCAGACGGTATCCCAGAGGGGCGGGCCGGGTACCTTTCCCGGGAACCCCCGCGCACCTTCACCGCCGCCCGCCCGCCACCCCACCGGAGGGAGCACCGCCGTGCCCACAGAACCGCTGTCCCAGAAGGAGATCGAGGACCGTCTGAGGGAACTCCCCGGCTGGTCCGTCGAGGGCGACCGCCTCACCCGCGCCTACCGGCTCGGCGACCACTTCGCGGCGACCGCCCTCGTCGTCCACGTGGCCCAGATCCAGCAGGAGCTGGACCACCACTCCGACCTGACGCTCGGCTACGACTCGGTCGCCCTCTCCGTCCACACCCACTCGGCCGGCGGCGCCCTCACGGAGAAGGACTTCGAACTCGCCGAACGCGTCGAACGGATCGCCCCCGGCCACGGCGCCCGCTGACCCGTTCCCGGCCCGCCCCGGCCCCACGGGCCTCCGTAGGATCACCGCCATGGCGGAGACCGTGCTCGACTACGAGACCGAGGCAGCGCACTACGACCGGACCCGGGGCGGCGTGCCCCGGGCCGAGGCGGCGGCCGCGGCCGTCCTGCGGCTCGTGCCGCCCGGCGCCCGCACCCTGCTCGACCTGGCCTGCGGCACCGGCCTCGTCACCGAACGGCTCGTCCGCCCCGGCCTGCGCGTGTACGGGGCCGACGCCGCGCACGCGATGCTGCGGGTCGCCGCCGGGCGGGTGCCGGGCCGGACCGTGCGCGCCGACGCCCGGCGCCTCCCGCTGCCCGACGCCTCCCTCGACGCGGTCTGCGCGGTCTGGCTGCTCCACCTCGTCCCCTTCGCGGCGGACGTCGTCGCGGAGGCCGCCCGCGTCCTGCGGCCCGGCGGGGTCCTGATCACCACCGTCGACAAGGACGCGGCCCACGACGTCGGCAGCGACGTCGACGCGGTCCTGCGCCCCCACCGCTCGACCGGAGCGGCCTCCGACGGCTCCGGCCGGATCACCCGGGCCGCCGCCGCCCACGGCCTCGACCCCGCTCCCGGCACCCACTTCTCCGGCCACGGTCAGGGCGGCACCCCGCGCGACACCGCACGGAAGCTGCGCACGGGTCACTTCGCCTCCTGGTTCCGCGGCGACCCGGCCGCCGTCGACGCGCTCGCCGCCGCCCTGGCCATCCTGCCGGACCAGGACCGGCGCCGCCTCGACCCCCGCTACCGGCTGGCCTCCTTCGTCAAGCGGAGCTGACCCCCGCCCGGCCGTACGCGCCGGGGGCGCCGGGACCGTCGAAACGGCCCCGGCGCCCCCGGTGTCCTCCGTGCGGACGGTCAGGCGCCGACGTGGAACTCCGCCGGGTCCGGGCCGAGGCGCCGGTTCTCGTCGAGGGCGGCGATCCCGGCCAGGTCCTCGTCGTCCAGCTCGAAGCCGAAGACGTCGATGTTCTCGCGGATGCGCGAGGGGGTGACCGACTTCGGGATCACCACGTTCCCGAGCTGGAGGTGCCAGCGCAGCACCACCTGGGCCGGGGTCCGGCCGTGCTTCTGCGCGATCGCGACGATCGCCGGGACCTCCAGGAGCCCCTTGCCCTGGCCGAGCGGCGACCACGCCTCGGTCACGATGCCGTGCCGGGCGTGCGCCTCGCGCGAGGCCTGCTGGGGGAGCTGCGGGTGCAGCTCGATCTGGTTGACGGCGGGCACGACCGACGTCTCGCCGATCAGCCGCTCCAGGTGCTCCGGGAGGAAGTTCGACACGCCGATCGCCTTCGCGCGCCCGTCCGCGAGGATCTTCTCGAACGCCCGGTACGTGTCGACGTACGCGTCCTTCGCCGGCACCGGCCAGTGGATCAGGTACAGGTCGACGTAGTCGAGGCCCAGCTTGTCGAGGGAGGCGTCGAAGGCGCGCAGCGTCGTGTCGTAGCCCTGCTCGCCGTTCCACAGCTTGGTGGTGACGAACAGGTCCTCGCGCGCGATCCCGGCCGTGGCGACGGCGCGGCCGGTGCCCTTCTCGTTCTCGTAGATCGCGGCGGTGTCGATCGAGCGGTAGCCGGCCTCCAGGGCGGTCGCCACGACCTTCTCCGCCTCGTCGTCCGGCACCTGCCAGACGCCGAAGCCGAGCTGCGGCATCTGCACGCCGTTGTTCAGGGTGACCTGGGGAACCTTGCTGTCCGTGCTCACGTGAGGGAGATCCTTACGTCGTGTGGTCGTACGGGGGTACTCCCAGCGTCAACGATCACGGGCCGCCGCGCATTCCGCGACGGGCGTTACGGTTGTCCGGGATCCCGCACCGGCCCCGCCCCGCCCCGCACCGGCCGGCCCCCGTCTCAGCCGTACAGCGCCGCGACCTCCGTCGCGTACGCCCGCTCGATCGCCCTCCGCTTCAGCTTCAGGGAAGGGGTGAGCAGCCCGTGCTCCTCGCTGAAGGGGTGCGCCAGGATGCGGAAGGTCCGGATCGACTCGGCCTGCGAGACCAGCGTGTTCGCCGCGACCACGCCCCGCCGGATCTCCGTCTCCAGGGCCGGGTCGCGCACCAGCTCCGCCGGGGCGAGCGGTGGCCGCCCCTGCATCGCGAGCCAGTGCTCCACCGCCTCCTGGTCGATCGTCACCAGGGCGGCGACGTACGGCCGGTCGTTGCCGACGACGATGCACTGGGCGATCAGCGGATGCGCCCGCACCCGCTCCTCCAGGGCGCCCGGGGCGACGCTCTTGCCGCCCGACGTCACCAGGATCTCCTTCTTCCGCCCGGTGATCGTCAGATAGCCGTCCTCGTCGAGGCTGCCGATGTCCCCGGTGGCCAGCCAGCCGTCGTTGAGGACGGCGGCGGTCGCCTCCGGGTCGTTGAGGTAGCCGGAGAAGACCTGGCCGCCGTGCAGCCACACCTCCCCGTCCTCCGCGATGTGCACCGTCGTCCCCGGCACCGGCTGCCCGACCGTGCCGTACTTGATCCGCTCCGGCGGATTGGCCGTGGCGGCCGCCGAGGACTCCGTGAGCCCGTACCCCTCGAAGACCGTGACCCCCGCCCCCGCGAAGAAGAGGCCCAGCCCGCGGTCCATGGCCGAACCGCCCGACATCGCGTGCCGGACCCGCCCGCCCAGGGCCCCGCGCACCTTCCCGTACACCGTCTTCTCGAAGAACTGGTGCTGGACGCGCAGCGCCGCCGACGGCCCGGGCCCGCGCCCGAACGCCTTCTGCTCCAGCGCCTCCGCGTACGCCACCGCCACCTCCACCGCCTTGTCGAAGGGGCCCGCCCTCCCCTCGCCCTCCGCCCTGCGCCGGGCCGCGCGGAAGACCTTCTCGAAGACGTACGGCACGGCCAGGACGAAGCTCGGCCGGAAGGCCGCCAGATCGGGGAGCAGTTCGGCCGCCGCCATCACGGGCTGGTGCCCCAGCTTCACCCCGCCCCGGACCGCCGCGACCTCCACCATCCGCCCGAAGACGTGCGCCAGCGGCAGGAAGAGCAGCGTCGAGGCCTGTTCCCCCGACCGGGAGCGGAACACCGGCTCCCAGCGGCCCGTCACCATGTCCGTCTCGAACATGAGGTGGGAGTGGGTGATCACACAGCCCTTGGGCCGTCCGGTCGTGCCCGACGTGTAGATGACCGTCGCCACCGTCTCGGGGGTCACCGCCCGCCGGTGCCGGTGCACGACCTCCTCGTCGATGCCGGCCCCCGCCGCCGTCACCTCCTCCACCGCGCCCGCGTCCAGCTGCCACAGCCGCCGGAGCCGGGGCAGCCGGTCGACCACCGAGCCGATCGTCATGGCGTGGTCCTCGTGCTCCACCACGCACGCCGTGACCTCGGCGTCGTGCAGCATCCAGAGGACCTGGTCGGCCGAGGAGGTCGGGTAGACCGGCACGGGCTGCGCGCCCAGCGTCCACAGGGCGAAGTCGAAGAGCGTCCACTCGTACCGGGTGCGGGCCATGATCGCGACCCGGTCGCCGAACCGCACCCCCTCCGCGACCAGCCCCTTCGCGAGGCCCAGGACCTCGTCCCGGAACCGGGCGGCCGTCACGTCCCGCCACTCCCCGTCCGGGCCCTTGCGGCCGAAAGCGATCCGGTCCGGGTCGGCCAGGGCGTGTGCGAACACGGCGTCCGCCAGACCGCCGACCTGAGGCGCCGCCTCGACGGGCGGCACGGTGAACTCGCGCACTGACCTGCTCCTCGACGGCTCGATGGCTGAAAAAGCCCGTTGGTCGCTCTCCGTACGGCGCGGGCGACGGTACCCCACCCGCCTGCCCGGCGGGAGGACCTTCACCAAGCCGGGACATTCGCCGTTCCCACAGGTCAGAATGGGTGGAGGAGCCAAGTCGGGGGCGCGGCCGGGGGATTGCGTACCGGGCGGTACGCCCGCCGGGCGCGAATCTCCACGGAATCTGTACGGACCGCTCACGGCGGACCCCTCGCGCGGCGCGCCCGCGCGGAACCGGCGGCTCCGTCAGCGGGGGCGGTGCAGGCGGTCGCCGCCCGCCAGGATCGCCTCCGCGAGCGCGTCGGCCGCCTCCTGCGTCTCCCCGCCCCGGCGCCCCTTCCGCAGCACGAAGCCCACCTCGCCGAGGTCCGGCAGGCCCGCGCGGGCCGGCACCGGGACGAGCCCCGGCGGCACCAGGCCCCGGGTGTGCGCCATCACCCCGAGCCCCGCGCGGGCCGCCGCCACGTTCGCGCTCAGGCTGGAGCTCGTGCAGGCGATCCGCCACGCCCGGCCCTGCGCCTCCAGGGCCTCCAGGGCCCGCGCCCGGGTGATCCCCGGCGGCGGGTACAGGATGAGCGGCACCGGCCGGTCCGGTTCGAGCCGCAGCCCCGGCGACCCGATCCAGATGAGGGAGTCCTCCCAGACGAGCCGGCCCCCGCTCTCCGTGCCCCGCCGCTTGGCCAGGATCAGATCGAGCCGGCCGGCCGCGAGCCGCGCCTGGAGCACCCCCGAGAGCCCGACCGTCAGCTCCAGGTCGACCTCGGGGTGCTCGCGCCGGAAGGACTCCAGGATCTCCGGCAGCCGGGTCGTCACGAAGTCCTCCGACGCGCCGAACCGCAGCCGCCCGCGCAGCCGCGTCCCGCCGAAGAACGCCGCCGCCCGCTCGTGCGCCTGGAGGATCGTCCGCGCGAAGCCGAGCATCGCCTCGCCGTCCTCGGTCAGCTCCACGCGGTGCGTGTCCCGATTGAAGAGCGGCCGCCCGGTCGCCTCCTCCAGACGCCGCACGTGCTGGCTGACGGTCGACTGGCGCAGCCCGAGCCGGTCCGCGGCCCGCGTGAAGCTCAGCGTCTGGGCCACGGCGAGGAAGGTGCGCAGCTGGGTGGGCTCGTACACGGGCCGAGGTTATCGCGGTGCGTGATGACAGTCAGAGGGCTGTACGGGATTCCCGATCACCGGGCCGTGGAGCAGGATGGACGCGCTCGTACCCGCGCCCGTACCCGTGCTTGTACTCGTACCCGTGCCCGTACCCGCCCCTCACCCGTGCTTGTACTCGTACCCGCGCCCCGTCCGCCGCAGCACACAGACAGTGGAGCCCATGACCCCCCGCACCACCGGCCGCGCCCTCCGCCCCCTCTCCCGGCTGCCCGTCGACGGGTACGTCCTGGCGCTGCTCGGCACGGTCGTCCTCGCCGCGCTCCTGCCCGCCTCCGGGACCGCCGCGACCGTCGTGGAGGGGGCGTCGACCGCGGCCGTGGCCCTCCTCTTCTTCCTCTACGGGGCCCGGCTCTCCACCCGCGAGGCCCTCGACGGCCTCCGGCACTGGCGGCTCCACCTCACCGTCCTCGGCTGCACCTTCCTGCTCTTCCCGCTCCTCGGCCTGGCCGCGCGCGGACTCGTCCCCGCCGTGCTCACGCCCCAGCTCCACGACGGGCTGCTCTTCCTCTGCCTGGTGCCGTCCACCATCCAGTCCTCCATCGCCTTCACCTCGATCGCCCGCGGCAACGTGCCCGCCGCGATCTGCGCCGGTTCGTTCTCCTCGCTCGCCGGCATCGTCCTGACCCCGCTGCTCGCGGCGGCGCTCCTCGGCGGCAGTACGGGCGGCCTCTCCGCCGACGGGATCCTGAGGATCGTCCTCCAGCTCCTCGTGCCGTTCCTCGCCGGCCAGTTCCTGCGCCGCTGGGTCGGCGGCTTCCTGGTCCGCCGCAAGAAGGTCCTCGGACACGTGGACCGGGGCTCGATCCTGCTCGTCGTCTACACCGCTTTCAGCCAGGGCATGGTCGCCGGCATCTGGCACCTGGTCACCCCCGCCCGGCTCGGCCTGCTCCTCGCCGTCGAGGCCGTCCTGCTCGCGGTGATGCTGGCGGTGACCTGGTACGGGGCCGGGCGCCTCGGCTTCGACCGGGCCGACCGGATCGCCATCCAGTTCGCCGGCTCGAAGAAGAGCCTGGCGGCCGGACTCCCGATGGCCAGCGTCCTCTTCGGCCCCCAGGCCTCCCTGGCCGTCCTCCCGCTGATGCTCTTCCACCAGATGCAGCTGATGGTCTGCGCGGTCATCGCCAAGCGCCGCGCCCACGACGGGGAACCGACCGCCCCGGAACCCCACGCGCACGCCCTCCCCGAAGAGAAGGTGGCGTAGGCCGGATCACACCCCGGGCAGCCCTGGATGATCATCGGGGCCGCTACGGTGCTCCCATGCCCGCACTCGATCCCGGCCGCACCGCGCTCGTCCTCGTCGACCTCATGGAACGCATCGTCGCGCTGCCCCTCGCCCCCCGCCCCGGCACCGACGTCCTCGCCGCCTCCGCCCGGCTCGCCGACACCTTCCGGGACGCCGGCGCGCCCGTCGTCCACCTCCGCGTCGAGCGCCCGAACACCGCCGCCCAGCCGCCCGGCAGCGAGCTCGTCCCCGACCTCGTGCGGGACGGCGACCCGGTCGTCGTCAAGCGCACCATCGGCGGCTTCCAGGACACCGGCCTCCACGAGCTGCTCTCCGGCCTCGGCGCCACCACCCTCGTCCTCGGCGGCGTCGCCACCAACCTCGGCGTCGAGTCCACCGCCCGCGCCGCCTGCGACCTCGGCTACGACCTCGTCTTCGCCGAGGACGCCATGTCCGCCCTCACCGCCGACGAGCACCGCGCCTCCGTCGCCCTCGACTTCCCCCGCCTCGGCACGGTCGCCCCCGTCGCCGCGATCACCCTGGACGGCCCGGAGTGACCCCGGTGCCGATACGGTACGGGGCCCGCCCCTGCTCCCTCGTCGTCTGCCGCGGCTGCTGCTGCGGCGACGCCCGCAAGAACCCCGGCACCGACCACGAGGCCCAGCTCGCCCGGCTCCGCGCGGCCGCCGCGGCCTCCGGCGGCCGGCTGGCCGTCCGCACCAGCGACTGCCTCGGGCCCTGCGCCCAGGCCAACATCGTCGTGGTGCAGCCCTCCACCGAGGGCCGGCGGCGCGGCGGACGGGCCGCGTGGGTCGGGTTCACCCTGGACGACGACTGCCTCGACGACATCCTCGCCTGGGCGGAGGCCGGCGGCCCCGGCATCGCCCCGCCCCCGGCGACCCTGGCCCTCCACCTGGTCGACCCGCCGAAGAACTGAGCCGCGTCCGGGTCCGTACGGAACCCGTGGAGCACGGACCCGGGCGGCGCCCGTGCCCCCCACGGGCCCTTGTCACGGTCGGCCAAGCGGTACGGGCGAATGTTGGTGGTTTACGTCACCGGTTACCCATCAGTCGCTGGCAAGACTGGGTGGTCCTGCCGGACGACCGATCACCTAGGGGGACCCTGAGCATGACGGGCACTCGCATTGCCGCGCTCGGGCACTACCAGCCCGCCAAGGTGCTGACCAACCACGACCTCGCCGCACTCGTCGACACCGACGACGCGTGGATCACCAGCCGGGTCGGCATCCGCACCCGGCACGTCGCGGGCCCCGACGAGCCCGTGGACGAACTCGCCGCGCACGCCGCCGGCAAGGCCCTGGCCGCCGCCGGCCTCGTCCCCGACGACGTCGACATGGTCCTCGTCGCCACCTCCACCGCGATCGACCGCTCGCCGAACACGGCCGCCCGCGTCGCCGCCCGCCTCGGCATGACCGGGCCCGCCACCCTCGACCTCAACGTGGTCTGCGCCGGCTTCACCCACGCCCTGGCCACCGCCGACCACGCCGTACGGGCCGGCGGGGCCCGCCGCGTCCTGGTGATCGGCGCCGACAAGATGACCGAGGTGACCGACTGGACGGACCGCACCACCTGCGTCCTCGTCGGCGACGGCGCGGGCGCCGCGATCGTCGAGGCCGTCGAGCCCACCGGCGACGGGGGCGGGGACGGGCCCGCCCCGGGCATCGGCCCCGTCCTGTGGGGCTCGGTCCCGGAGATGGGCCACGCCGTCCGCATCGAGGGCACCCCGCCCCGCTTCGCCCAGGAGGGCCAGAGCGTCTACCGCTGGGCGACCCAGCAGCTCCCCGCCCTCGCCCGTCAGGCCTGCGAGCGCTCCGGCATCACCCCCGACAAGCTCGCGGGCGTGGTCCTCCACCAGGCCAACCTGCGCATCATCGAGCCGCTCGCCGCGAAGATCGGCGCCGCCAACGCGGTCGTGGCCCGCGACGTCGTCGACTCCGGCAACACCTCCGCCGCCTCGATCCCGCTGGCCCTGTCCAAGCTGGTCGAGCGCGGCGAACTGCCCTCCGGCGCCCCGGTCCTGCTCTTCGGCTTCGGCGGCAACCTCTCGTACGCGGGCCAGGTGGTCCGGGTCCCGTGACGGATCCCGCGCGGCCGGGGCGGGGGAGGCGCCCGTGCCCCGTTCGGCGGAGACCGGTGGCGGCGCGCCGGAGGCGGACCTAGCTTCGAACGCGGTGAGGGTCGTGTTTCCGGAAGCGGAACCGCTCCGCGTCCGGGCCCTCCCGCGACTGGAGGAACGCCATGCGCGCGATACGGGGTGCCGCTTCCGCCGCCCTGCTCGGTGCCGCCGCCGTGATGACGGCGGGCCCGGCGGCCCTGGCGGTCGAGGACGACGGCACCATCACGTCGTTCGGCTTCTCCGTCACCCCGGCGACGGTCGCCCCCGGCGGCACCGTCACCCTCACGTCCGAGGGCTGCGAGGAGCCGTCCGTGACGGTCACCTCCGGAGTGTTCGACACCGTGACCCTCGAAGAGGGCCGCCCGGGCACCGCGACCGTGGACGCCGAGGCGAAGGCCGGCGCCCAGTACGAGATCACCTTCGACTGCAAGGGCGAACGCGGCACCACCACCCTGACCGTCACCGGGGGCGGCACCTGGGAACAGGACGCCGGCATCACTGACCCCGCCGACCCGGTCGTTCCCGTCGGACCCGCCGAACCCGTCGCACCCCTCGACCCCACCGAGGCCGGAGGCACCGGCGGGCACGACACCGGCAGCCGCCCCGACACCCACACCGGCGCCCAGAAGGGCGTGAAGGCCGGGTACGGGACCGACGGGCTCGGCACCGCCGAGGTGGTGACGGGCGTCCTGCTCATCGCCGGCGCGCTCGGCTCCGCCGTCGCCCTGACCCGCCGCCGCACCGCCGACGGCCGCCTCTGACGGCCGGGACCGGGGGGCCCTGACGGCCCCTCCGCCCCGGTGTGACGAGGTCCGGGACGGAGGGGCGCCATGCGCGACCACACGACCGCGCGATCACCGCGGTCGTGTGGTCGTCGCGGACATCGTGCCGTCGCGGACATCGTGTCGTCGTGGAGGAGAACGGGAGTGGAGCGAACGGACGGTACGGGCCGGCACGGCGCCTGGGGCCTCGTCGCGGTCGTCCTCCTCGTGGGGGTGCACCTCGTACGCGGCGGTGCGGAGGAACTGCGGGCGGCGGACCCGCCGCAGCCCCTGGCCGCGGCCACCCCCGACGGCACCCGCGCCGACGCCGCCGTCCTCGCCCCCGTGTCCGTACCCGGCCCGCTGCCCGCCTCGCCCCCGACCCGGGTCCGCGTCCCGGCCGTCCGCGTCGACGCGCCCGTCACGGGGGTCGGGCTCGACGCCGACGGCTGGATCGAGGCCCCGCCGCCAGAGGACGACCGGCTCGCGGGCTGGTTCACCGGCGCGGTCACCCCCGGCGAGCGCGGCACCGCCGTCGTCGTCGGACACGTCGACACCCCGGGCGGACCGGCCGTCTTCTACGACCTCGGCGCCGTCCGCGGGGGCAGCCGCGTCGAGGTCCTCCGCCGCGACGGCAGGACCGCCGTCTTCACCGTGTACGGGGTCGAGGTCGTCCCCAAGGAGGGCTTCCCCGCCCGGCGGGTCTACGCCGACTCCGGCCGGCCGGAACTGCGCCTGATCACCTGCGGCGGCACGTTCACGGAGGAGAGCGGCTACGAGGGCAACGTGGTGGTCTCGGCCCGGCTGACCGGAGTCCGCTGACCCCGCTCGCCGTCACCCTCGCCAAGGGGCCCGGGCCGACCTGACGGACTCCCTCCGAAACATTGGCCTGGACCGCAGGACGGTCGTCAAGGTGACTCCCACGGAGCCGGCGTCGGGGGGCGTCGGGCTCCCACAGCCCCGCATCACGCTCCGTACGGGCGAAAGCGCCCCTCGTGCGTACGTCCGGACATTCCGGACCGGATCGAGGTCGCCGGGGCCGCCCCACCCCACTGACCACGGAAAACGCTGGTGAAAGGCGCCTGAAACCCCTGGTAGAGTTATCTCTGTCGCCGCGGGGGAAACCCCGAGACGACAAACACCCGGTCCGGGTGGCGGAATGGCAGACGCGCTAGCTTGAGGTGCTAGTGCCCTTTATCGGGCGTGGGGGTTCAAGTCCCCCCTCGGACACAGAGAAGAAGTGCCGGTCGATCTCGCATCGACCGGCACTTCTCGTATGCGGCCGCGCCCCGCCCCCTCAGCCTTTCCGTGCCACCACCAGCCGGCACACCGGGCTGCCGTCCCCCCGGCGGCCCAGGGACTCGACCGGGACGTGGCTGACGTCGAAGCCGGCCGCCTCCAGGCGGGCGCGGACGTCCGCGAGGCGGAAGGTGCGGTAGTACATGACGAAGGGCGGGCGCCGGAGCGCGTTCCTGGCCCGCATCGCCGTGTCGAAGCCCCACAGGATCCAGTAGGGGCGCGAGCCGACGCGCGGCGGGGCCGGCAGGGGGAAGGCGAAGGTGCCGCCCGGGCGGAGGGCGGCGTGGACCTGGCCGAAAAGGACGCGCTGCTCCTCCGGCAGGAAGTGGCCGAAGGCGCCGAAGCTGACCGCCAGGTCGAAGACGGGGCCGAAGGGCAGGTCCAGGGCGTCGGCGCGGACCAGGTCGGCGTCGGGGTGGGCGCGGCGGGCCTCGGCCAGCATGCCCGTACTGAAGTCGACCCCCGTGACCCGGCCCGTGCAGACCGCGCGGAGGACGCCGAGCCCCGCGCCGGTGCCGCAGCAGACGTCGAGGCCCGAGTCGAACGGGCCGAGGGCCTCCAGGGTGCGGGTCACCGCGTCCAGGAGCCGGTCGGAGGTGCGGAAGGGAGTCGCGTCGAACTTGTGCGCGAGCAGGTCGTAGCCGTGCTCCACCGAGGAGAGGGCCTGGACGGTCAGTTCGCGGAGCGTCGGACCCTGCGGAGTGAACATGACCCCCGACCCTATGCCGTGCCGGCCCGTGCGCGTCAGAGCGCGCTGCGTACCGAGGACGCCGACCAGGCCGGGGCGACGCCCGTCAGCTGGCAGGTCAGCAGGTACAGGGGGATCGGCGGCGTGTAGGGCGAGGTGCCGTCGGGGTGGTGGATCAGCCGGGGCCGGCGGTCCGGGATCACCGCGCCGGACGCGTAGCAGGCGGGCAGCGGCCAGGTCAGGTCCAGGTCGGAGCCGGCCGGGACGAGCCACCACCACCAGTCGGCGTCGGCGTAGACGCAGCCGTTGACGGGCAGCCGGGAGAGGATCTTGAAGCCGAAGCGGGCCGGGACCCCGACGGCGTCGCGGCCGAGGCCGGGGTGCAGGTCGGCGGGGACGGCGAGCCGGGTGGTGGCGTCCGGCCGTCGGGAGCGTACGGGGCCCGCCGGCCCCGGGTTCTCGCGGGAGGGGACGTCCGCGGCGCGGCGGTCGTCCCGTTCGAGACGGAGTTCCAGGGGGCGGCCGGCGGCCGGGACCAGGCCGAGACCGGAGTGGCGGCGGGCCCGCGGCAGCATGCGGTCCGCCATCGACCTCAGCACGCTTCCCCCGTGCCGTGGGCCAGCTCGGCCCAGACGGTCTGCGACGTGCCGTGGCCGGTGCGCTCGGCGCCCCACGCGCTGCACAGCGCGTCGACGATGATCAGCCCGCGGCCGCGCTCGTCCTCGCCGCAGTCGCGGATCCGCGGCCCCGCCGGGCCGCCCTCGTCCCGCACCGCTATCCGCAGCTTCTCCTCGCCCTCGCGGAGCTCGCAGACGAACCGGCCGCTGGCGGTGTGCACGACGGCGTTGGTGACCAGCTCCGAGACGATCAGGGACACGGTGTCGCGTATCTCGGGACCGCAGCCCCAGATGATGAGCCGTTCCTCCGCGAGGCGCCGGGCCCGCGCGACCGACGCCGTGAGGGCCGGAAGCTCGAAGGCGAAGCGCCGCACGGCGCCGGTATCGGTCTGGGGCTGTGGGCGCTGGGCCATGACGCGGGGACTCATGAGACCTGAAGGCTGCGCGTTACCAGAAGCCACGACCGGTTCCTCACAACAGTGGGCAGGACTTGCCGTACGGCGCCGCGCCGGGGCGCGGAGGCGCACGACGGCAGCGTGTACTGGTTCACCGGAACACTGTCCTCCTGAGCCGGACACTTGGCAAGTGGCACTCTGAAAATTGCAGAGTGCCGTGTTCTCTCCGGCCCGGCTTCGTGGCACACTCGTCGAAAACAGCGCGTCGGGGAGGTCTGGGAGTGAGCGAGCCGCGGTCCGCCCCCACGGTGGGACAGGTCGTCCTCGGAAAGCGGTTGCAGGACCTGCGCGAGCGGGCCGGCATGAAGAGGGAAGAGGCCGCGAAGATCCTCCGGGTGGCCCCGGCCACCGTCCGGCGGATGGAGACCGCCGAAGTCGCGCTGAAGATCCCCTACGTCCAGCTCCTGCTCAAGGAGTACGGGATCACGGACTCCGAGGCCGAGGGCTTCGTCGCCCTCGCGGAGGAGGCCAACCTCCCCGGCTGGTGGCAGCGGTTCCACGACGTGCTGCCCGGCTGGTTCTCCATGTACGTCAGCCTGGAGGGGGCCGCGAGCCTCATCCGGGCGTACGAGCCCCAGTTCGTCCCCGGTCTGCTCCAGACCGAGGAGTACGCCCGCGCCATTCTGCGCAGCGGGGCGGTCGGAGGCGGCAGTGACGCCGCCAGGGAAGAGGACGCCGAGCGGCATGTAGCCCTGCGGATGGAGCGCCAGTCCCTGCTGCTGAGGGACGACGCCCCCAAGTTCTGGGTGATCATGGACGAGACGGTGTTCCGCCGGCCGGTCGGTGACGGGCCCGAAGTGATGCGCGACCAGCTCGACCGGCTGCTCGAAGCGTCCGAGCTGCCGAACGTCACCCTGCAGATCGCGGAGTTCGCGTCCGGCCACCACCCCGGCACCTACGGACCGTTCGTCCTCTTCCGCTTCGCCATGCCCGAACTCCCGGACATGGTCTACAGCGAGTACCTGACCGGCGCCGTCTATCTCGACGCGCGTCCCGAGGTGGCGTCCCACCTGGAGGTCATGGACCGCATGGCGGCTCAGGCCGCGACTGCACAACGCACGAAGGAGATTCTCCGGAATCTCCGCAAGGAGCTGTGAATGGATCGCATATACAACGGCATGCCCGCCGCGGAGCTCGGTGCCGAGGGATGGCACAAGCCCTGGAGCGGCGGGAACGGGGGCAACTGCGTGGAGGCCATGAAACTGGCCGACGGCAGGGTCGCCGTGCGACAGTCCGCAGACCCTGAAGGACCCGCGCTCATCTACACCCACGGGGAGATCGAAGCCTTCATCCGGGGGGCGAAATCCGGTCAGGCCGACTTTCTGCTCACCTAGCCCTTCCGTCCCACCCCCACCGTCACGTAACTCTTGCCGTAGCGCCACCCGTTCATCCCGACCAGGAGAGCCGATGACCCAGGACCCCGCTGTCCCGCGGACCGAGATACGCATCGACACCAGCAAGCCGCATCCGGCACGCATGTACGACTGGTTCCTGGGCGGCAAGGACAACTACCCGGTCGACGAGGCGATGGCCCGTCAGCTCCTCACCGTCGACGCCCGGGGCCGGGACATGGCCCGGGTCAACCGGGCCTTCATGCACCGCGCCATCCGCTGGCTCAGCGCCCACGGAGTCCGCCAGTTCCTGGACATCGGCACCGGCATCCCCACCGAGCCCAACCTGCACCAGATCGCGCAGGAGGCCGCGCCGGAGGCCCGCATCGTCTACTGCGACAACGACCCGATCGTGCTCGCGCACGCGGCCGCCCTGCTGCGCTCGACCCCCGAGGGGGCCACCGAGTACATCCAGGCGGACGCCCGCGAGCCCGAGGTCATCCTCGAAAGGGCCGGGAAGGTCCTCGACTTCGACCGGCCCATCGCGCTGTCGATGCTCGCCCTGCTGCACTTCGTCGGGGACGAGGACGGCGCGTACGAGCTGGTCTCCAAGCTCGTCGACCAGCTCGCGCCGGGCAGCTACCTCGTCCTCTCCCACGTCACCGGGGACTTCAACCCCGAGGGAGCGGCGCAGGCGGCCGCCCTGTACAAGGCGCGCGGGCTGACCCTGCGGCCCCGCTCGCGCGACGAACTGGCCGCGTTCTTCGACGGCCTGGAGTTCGTCGAGCCGGGCGTCTCGCTCACCGCCGAGTGGCACCCGGAGCTGGGCGAGCCCGTCCCGGTCCCGGGCGACGAGCCCATCCCGGGCTGGGCCGGCGTGGCCCGCAAGCCCTGACCCCACCCCGTACGAACGGCGCGAACGGCGGCCCCGTACCTTCGCGAACGGCGCCACCGGCCCCGTGGACCCCACCGGTCCACGGGGCCGACCCGCGTCAGCCCCTCGGCGGCACCAGCGTCACCAGGAAGCTCCGCACCGGGCCCTCGTTCCCGGCCGCGTCGACCGCGCGGTACTCGACCGTGTGGGTGCCGTAGTCGGGAGCGGCGTCGTCCCACGGCACCGCACGGCTCCGGCCCAGCTTCCCGTACACCAGGTCGTCGATCACCGTGCCGCCCGGCGAGAAGCGGAAGGGCGCGTCCGCGTCCGTCGGCCAGCCGTAGTACGTGTACCAGCCGTCGCCGTCGACCCGGAACCGGCTCACCACCGCGCCCTCCCGGTCGTCCCGCGCGGTCAGCCGCATCGTGAACGCCCCGTCGTAGACGTACTCCACCGGCCGCCCCGGCCGCCGCACCGTCCGCAGCGGCTCCGACAGCTCGTACGCGGCCGTGGCCGGACGGGCGTCGACCTCCCACCGCAACTCCTCGCCCGTGCCCGCGAGCCGGGCCGTGAGCACATGGGTCCCCGGGGCGACCCGCAGCGCGCCCAGGTCCAGGTCGCGGTCGTTGCGGTCGCCCGTCGCCACGGGACGCCCGTCGAGGCGCCAGCGCACGGCCGGGGTGCCGTCCACCGCGTGGGTGGTGTCCGCGTGCACGACGCCCCGGGCGCCGACGGGGGAGCCGGTCGGGGTGTGCCCGGTGAATGCCGCCCCGGCCGGCCCCCGCACGGTGACGAGCGAGGGGTCCACCGTCCAGCGGACGGTCCGGGTGAGCGCCTCGGAGGCCCGGACCGCCGGATCGCGGACGAACGGCGTCGGATCGGTGACCGTCGCCGTCAGCGCGTGCGGGCCGGGGGAGAGGCGGAACCCCCGCAGGTCGACGGCGCGGGCGCCGCGCGTGTCCAGGACCCGCCCGTCCAGCCGCCAGGTCACGGCGAGTTCACCGCCCACCGGGTGCAGGACGTCCACCCACACCGACCGGTCCGCCCCGATCGGCGCCGCGTTCGGCGTGTGGTCCTGGACCAGGTTCACCTTCGCCGCGATCGCCCGGACCATCACCTCGCGCTCCACCTGGTCGAAGGCGTAGCCGAGCGTCTTCATCAGGGAGTGGCGGCTCGGCCGCCAGACCCCCGCCGTGCTGTACAGACCGCCCTCGTACCGGCCGATCACCCCGCCGGACTCGCTCTCCTCGCCCAGCCAGCGCCACCACTTGGCCCGCTGCTCCCGCATCTGCCGCCCGGTCAGGAGCGTGTGGTGGGCGGAGGCCGGCTCCGGGCCGGAGTACGTCCCGCCCGGCACCCCGCGCGCGTAGTAGTCGTACTCGTCCTGGAGGCCGCCGAGCGAGTGCCCGAGCTCGTGCGGGGTGATAAGGGCGGAGAGCGCGTTGCCGCCGGACGCGGTCGCGTAACCGCCGCCCGCGCCGCCGTAGGTGGAGCTGTGGGCGAGGGCGACGACCTGCCGGTTGGCGGCGCTCGTGCCGGGGACGAGGTCGGCGAGCGCGGCGGCCTTGCGGCCGTCGACGGTCAGCAGCCGCTGCACGCTGCCCGGGTCGCAGCCGCCCCAGAAGCCCATGTCGAGGACGGTGTCACGGGCGGGCGCGTCGAGCCCCGGGTCGCAGTCCACCCCGGACTCCGCCGAAGGGGCCTCCACCGCCCACACGTTGACGTACGAGCGGTAGGAGGCGAACGGCTCGACGCTCCACAGGGTGTTCAGGTGCCGTTCGAGGTCCGCCCGGAACTCCGGCATCTCCCCGGCGGTGTAGCCGTCGCCCATGAACACCAGGTTGAACCGCCGCTCCGCGGGCCCGGAGGTCTGCACCGGGACGACGACCGGCTCCCCGGCGGAGGCCGGCCGTCCGTCGGCCGCTCGCGTCTTTGCCACCGCCGGCACCGTTCCCACGAGCCCGGCGGCCAGCAGACAGGCCGCGACGAGCCGGGCCGCGCCCCGCCGAACTCCCTTGTTCGTTAAGGTCATGGGGCGCGAGCCTAGGCCGCGCCCCCGCCCCCGCGGAAGACGTCCGTCGGCCGTGTCGGACGGCCGTACGGGGGCTCCGGTGGCTCAGCGCCGCAGGTACGCGAGCCCCGGGTGCGCCGCCGCGTACCCCTCCACGAGCCGGCGGGCCACCGCGACCGAGTCCACCAGCGGGTGCAGCGCGAAGGCCTTGACCGCCGTCTCCCGCGAACCGCCCTCCGCCGCCGCGAGCACCTCCCGCTCCACCGCCTTCACGGACGTCACCAGACCGACGGCGTGGTACGGCAGCGGGGCCACCGCCACCGGCCGGGCGCCGTTCGCGTCGACCAGGCAGGGCACCTCGATCACCGCGTCCGCGTCGAGCACGGAGAGCGTCGTGCCGTTGCGCACGTTGAGGATCAGCGTCGTCCGCTCGTCGCGCGCGATGGCCCGCATGAGGGCGAGCGCCACCTTCTCGTAGCCGCCCGACTCCAGGTCCTCCTCGTCGCGCTCCCCGACCCCGGCGGCCTCCCGGTTGGCGGCCATGTAGG
Organism: Streptomyces sp. NPDC088915; assembly: GCF_044749825.1. Taxonomy (NCBI): domain Bacteria; kingdom Bacillati; phylum Actinomycetota; class Actinomycetes; order Kitasatosporales; family Streptomycetaceae; genus Streptomyces; species Streptomyces sp. NPDC088915. The sequence continues at coordinate 111,251 of NZ_JBIVIR010000020.1, read as the reverse complement.
TGGCCTCCCGGTCCGCGAGCGTGCGGTGCCAGGCGGCCAGGGCGGGGGTGTCCGGCCTGCCCATCTCCTCGTAGAAGGCGCCCTGCTGGTCGCGCAGGTACGCGCCGCGCGTCCGCTCGGCGGTCCGGTAGGCGTGCACCGCCTCCCGGTTGAAGTAGTAGTAGTGCAGGTACTCGTTGGGGACCGCGCCGAGCGAGCGCAGCCACTCCGGGCCGAAGAGCCGGCCCTCCTCGAAGGAGCCGAGCGCCTCCTCGTCGGCGAGCAGCCGCGGCAGCTCGTCCCGGCCGCCGACCCGCAGCCCCCGCAGCCAGCCCAGGTGGTTGAGGCCCACGTAGTCGATCCAGGCCTCGTCCGGGTCCGCGCCCAGGATCCGGGCGACCCGGCGGCCCAGGCCCACGGGGGAGTCGCAGATGCCGACGACCCGGTCGCCGAGGACCCGGGACATCGCCTCCGTGACCAGGCCCGCCGGGTTGGTGAAGTTGATGACCCAGGCGTCCGGGGCGAGTTCCGCGACCCGCCGGGCGATGTGCGTCGCGACGGGCACGGTCCGCAGGCCGTACGCGATCCCGCCCGCCCCGACCGTCTCCTGCCCGAGCACCCCTTCGGCGAGCGCGATCCGCTCGTCCGCCGCCCTGCCCTCCAGGCCGCCGACCCGGATCGCCGAGAACACGAAGTCCGCCCCGCGCAGCGCCTCGTCCAGATCCGTCGTCACCGTCACCGCCGGCGCGTCCGGCACCCCCTCGGCCTGGTCCGCGAGGACCCGCGCGACGGCGGAGAGCCGTCCCTCGTCGAGGTCGTACAGGGTGACCCGGGTGACCCGCCCCTCGGCGTGGTCGCCGAGCAGGGCGCCGTACACCAGCGGCACCCGGAATCCGCCGCCTCCGAGAATCGTCAGTTCCATGCCCGTACGCTACTCGGACGCCCCCGCCGGGACCCCGCGCACACGGGCCGGGACCGGGCGGGGCGGCGGCCGGGGCCGAGTGGGGCGGCGGCCGGGGGACAATGACGCCATGTCCCGACGCAAGACCCGCCCCCGCACCGCGCCCCGTACCGCACCCCGCACCGCCCCGGCCCCCGCCGCCCCCTCCGTCACCCCGGAATCGCCCTGCCCCTGCGGTCTCGACGCCGCGTACGAGGCGTGCTGCGGCCGCTTCCACTCGGGCACGGGCGGCACGGCGCCCACCGCCGAGCTCCTGATGCGCTCCCGCTACAGCGCCTTCGTCGTCCGCGACGAGCCCTATCTGCTGCGCACCTGGGCGCCGGAGACGCGGCCGGCCGAGGTCGACTTCGACCCGGGGCTGCGCTGGGCCGGCCTGGAGATCGAGGCGACCACCGAGGGCACCGCCTTCCACCGGCGCGGCACCGTCACCTTCACGGCCCGCTACGTCCACGGCGGCGCCCCGGGCGCGCTGCGCGAGCGGAGCCGCTTCGCCCGCCACGAAGGGGCGTGGGTGTACGTGGACGGGGACGTCGCCGACGAGTAGCCCCGGACCCGGCGGATCACGGCCGGGCCCGGCGGGCCTCAGCGGGCCCCCGCCACCGCGCGCGACCCCGAGCGCGGGATGCCGCTCGCCAGGTCCTCCGCGACGATCTTCTTCGCGATGGCGTCCGTCGCCACCCGCAGCTCGGGGCCGCTGGGCCGGCCGCGCTCCCGCTCGACGCGGTCGGCGAGCCAGGACCCCCAGGCGTGCGTGATGACCTCCGCCTCCCGCTCGCCCGCCCGGGTGTGGGAGAGCAGGCTGCCGTCGCGGGTGAGGAAGCCCTCGTCGACCATCCGGTCGAAGACCGGCAGGAGCACCTCCGGCGGCACCCGCCGCCCGGCCGCGATCAGGCCGAGGCTCGCGTGCCCGACGGTCCGGGTGTACAGCTCGACCTGCATCACCGCCCACGCGCCCGCCGCGTCGAGCCGGGTGTCGGACGCGTCGACGATCCGCCGGGCCGTGTCCGGGTCGGTGCGGCGCAGGACCCGCCCGACGGACAGTTCGAGGAGCTTCGCCGAGTCCCCGGACGTGGTGGGCGACGCGAAGCCCTCGCCCATGTCGGGGGCGGCGGCGCGCGCCGAGTCCCGCAGCTTCACCTGCTTGAGGAAGAGCGCCACGAGGAAGCCGACGGCGGCGACGGGCACGGTCCACAGGAAGACGGTGTGGAGGGTGTCGGCGTAGGCGTCCACGATCGGCTCCGCGACCGCGTCCGGCAGGCCGTGCACCCCGGCCGGGCTCTGCGCGGCCCGCCCGACCGTGGCCGGGTCGAGCCCGAGGCCCCCGGCGACGGCGGAGGCCTCCCCGACCCCGGTCGTGAGGCGGGGCCCCAGGGAGTTGGCGTAGATCGTGCCGAAGACGGCCGTGCCGAAGGAGCTGCCGAGCGTACGGAAGAAGGTGACGCCGGAGGTGGCGGTGCCCAGGTCGGCGTAGTCGACGGTGTTCTGCACGGCGATGGTCAGGACCTGCATGCACAGGCCGATGCCGGTGCCGAGGACGAACATGTACAGGGAGGCGAGCCAGGTGCTCGTCCCCGGCTCCATCAGCGAGAGCAGATAGAGCCCGACGCCCATCACCAGGCAGCCGGCGACGGGGAAGATCCGGTAGTGGCCGGTCTTGCCGACCACGTTGCCGCTGAAGATCGACGCGATGAGCAGGCCGACGACCATGGGCAGGGTGCGGATGCCGGAGACGGTCGCGGAGTCCCCGTCGACGTACTGGAGGTAGGTCGGCAGGAAGGTCATCGCGCCGAGCATGGCGAAGCCGACCACGAAGCTGAGCACGGAGCAGACCGTGAAGACCGGGTTCCCGAAGAGGCGCATGGGCAGCATCGGTTCGGCCGCCCGGGTCTCCACCAGGCAGAACAGGGCCAGGGCGACGATCCCGCCCACGAAGAGCCCGATGATGACGCCGGAGCCCCAGGCGTACTCGTTCCCGCCCCAGCTCGTCGCCAGGATCAGGGCGCTGGACCCGACGGCGACGAGCGCGATGCCCGCGTAGTCGATGACCGGCCTGCTCGCCGAGCGGACGGAGGGGATCGTGCGGGCGGCGGCGATCACGACCAGGATCGCGATGGGCACGTTGACGTAGAAGGCCCAGCGCCAGCTCAGGTGGTCCGTGAACAGACCGCCGAGGAGCGGTCCGATGACGGTGGAGACGCCGAACACGGCCCCGATCGCGCCCTGGTACTTGCCGCGTTCGCGCAGCGGGATCACGTCCGCGATGAGCGCCATCGAGGTGACCATCAGACCGCCGGCGCCGATGCCCTGGAGGCCGCGCCAGACGATGAGCAGCGTCATGTTGGTGGCGAGTCCGCAGAGGAACGAGCCGGTGATGAAGACGACCGCGGAGATCTGGAAGATCACCTTGCGGCCGAAGAGGTCGCCGAACTTGCCGACGAGGACGGTCGCGACGGTCTCGGCGAGCAGGTACGAGGTGACCACCCAGGACATGTGGGCGGCGCCGCCCAGGTCCGCGACGATCGTGGGCAGGGCGGTGCCGACGATCGTCTGGTCGAGGGCGGCGAGGAGGACGCCCAGCATGATCGTGCCGAAGACGATGTTGCGGCGGCGTCTGTCGAGCACGGGCGGTTCGGTGGCGGCCGGGGGCGCGGGCGCTGCGTCGCTGGTCGTGGTCACCCTCGCAGCGTCACACCGGCCCCGCCCCCACGCATGCGGGGGACGGCCGGACAGGTGGCGCCCCGTCAGGGGGTGACGGGCAGCTCGGGGTGGTGCTTGGCGAGGATCTTGTTGGCCCGCGCGAGCGCCGCGAGGGCGTGCTCGCGGTCCGCCCGGTCCTCGGCGCAGAGCGGCCCCCGGAACCGGTACACCTCGCGCGCCGCGCAGTCCGCGTCGACCTCGGCCTGGAGGACGTGCAGCGGCAGACAGGCGCCGATCATCGCGGCCACGCGGTCGGGGATCGGGACGGGGACGAGGCGCGAGGGCGAGGTGATCACGGGTCAGTCCTAGTGGGTCCGGGAAGCGTACGGAAGAGTCTCTCCCCTCATACGTACCGGATGGGGTGGCGGGTTCGGGCACGGAGACGTCGCGGGACGGCAACGGTCCCGGGCACCGCCGGCGGGCCGAGGGGGCGGCGGGGGAGCGGACCGGGTGTGGAGGACGATCTTCCGCTGGACGTTCCCGCAGGTGCGGGGGTCCGTGGCCGACGGCGGTTTGCGCATCTTCTCTGCGTATCGGCCGCGCGTTCGGCGACCGTGCGGCCCGGGGAGGGGGTGGTGGGGATGATCCAATTCCGGCGCAATGTGAAGGATCTCACTCGTCGGTCCGGAGTCTTTCGGAGTGAGAGGGGTATGTGCTCGCACCCTCCCGCCCACTTTCCCTTCGCGCCTCTTCGCCATGAAACAACACGAACGGTCGTGCTAGCATTTTTTCACACCCTGGTCACCGAGGAGATCCGGCATGCACCCGATGACTCCGCTCGTCCGCGCCTTCCTGAACGCCACCGCCCGCGTCGCCCCCGGCCCGGCCGGCCGCCTGGCCTTCCACCTCTTCGTCCGCCCGCTCGGCCGGGCCCGGCCCAAGCCCGACGAGCAGGCGGTCATGGCCGCCGCCCGCGTCGAGCGCCTCCGCGTCCGGGGCAAGGAGGTCGTCACCTACGCCTGGGGCGACGGCCGGCGGCCCGTCCTGCTCGTCCACGGCTGGTCCTCGCGCGCCTCCCGCCTCGGCGCCTTCGCCGAAGCGCTGCTCGCGCGCGGCTACAGCCCGGTCGCCTTCGACGCGCCCGGCCACGGCGAGTCCCCGGGCCGGGCGTCGAACATCATCGAGTACCGGGAGGTCATCCGGCGGCTGCACGCCCGGCACGGCGACTTCGACGCCGTCGTCGCACACTCCTTCGGCGCCCTCGCCTCCCTCTTCGCGCTGCGGGACGGCGTGCGCACGGCCCGCTTCGTCGGCATCGGCGCGGTCGGCTCCTTCACGTACCTCACGACGGGCTTCCAGGGCCTCCTCGGCGTGGACGAGCGGGTGGTCCGGGCCCTGCGCGGCCACGTCGAACGCCGGCTCGCACCGGGCGAGCCCGACCTCTGGCACCGCCTGGAGGCCGACCGCGACCCCGAACCGCTCGGGGCGCCCGTCCTGCTCCTCCACGACGAGGAGGACGGCATGGTCTCCCCCTCCCAGTCGCGCCTGCTCCTGCGCGCCCACGGCGACCGCGCCCGGCTCGTCGCCACCCGGGGCCTCGGCCACCGGCGCATCCTGAAGGACCCGGCCGTCGTCGCCGAGGCCGTGGAGTTCGTGACGGCACCGGCGGTCGAGGCGCCGGGGGAGCGGGTGGCGACCGGCTGAACCGGTGGCCGTGGCCCGGGGAGGGGCGGAGGAGCTACGCGGCCTCCAGGGCCTCCCGGCCCCGGTCCGTCGCCGCGCCGCGCAGCCGCGCCGCGATGCCCCGCTCGGCGCGGTCGTACGCCCGGGGGTCGTCGAACAGCACCGAGTGCGCGTTGGCCGCCTCCATCAGGGCGATCACCTCGAAGGCCGTCTGCTCCACGTCCAGGTCCGCCGCGAGCTCCCCGGCGGCACGCGCCTCCGACAGGGTCCGCTCCACGTACGCGGCCCACTCCCGGCGGGCCCGGGCGACGGCGTCGTGGACCGGACCCGTACGGGCGTCGAACTCGGCGGAGACCGCGTAGAAGAAGCAGCCGCCCGCGAAGACCCGCTCCGAGGAGTACGCGAGCCAGTTCCCGCACAGCGCGCGCACCCGCACGACCCCCGGCGGCACGTCCCGCAGGGGGGCGACGACCCGGTGCGAGAAGACGGAGACGGCGGCCCTGACGGTGGCGAGCTGGAGCTCCTCCTTGGAGCCGAAGAGGGCGAAGACACCGCTCTTGCTCAGGTTCAGCTCGGTCGCGATCCGGCCCAGGGACAGGCCTTCGAGGCCCTCGACCGAGGCGATGTCCATCGTCCGGCCGAGCACGAGGCGCCGGGTCTGGTTGCCGCGCTCGACGCGCCCGTCCGTCTTCGTGCCGGCACCGCCGGTGCTGCCGCTCATGCCTCCATCGTACTGAACGCACGACCGTGCGGAATTCTCGTCACGGCCCCGTCCGCCCGGGGGTCCCGCTCCCTCACGCCCCTTCGTCGAAGCCGCGCCGCTCCGCCGGGGCGAGCAGCAGCACCTCCAGGGCGCGCGCCGTCGTCCGCGCCTGCGCGAGGTACCGGTCGAGCCGCTCGTCGGTGATCAGCTCCGGGGTCGCCCGGAGCGCGAGCGCGAACCGCGCGTGACCCGCCCGCTCCAGGACCGGCACGGCCACGGTCCGGACCCCGTGGGCCGACTCGCCGTCGTCGAGCGCGTACCCCGCCTCCCGTACGCGCTCCAACTCGGCCGCCAGCAGGGGCGGTTCGACGATGGTCCGCTCGGTGAACGCGTACAGCGGCGGCAGCGAGCGCGGTCCGCCCTCGCCCGCCCTCGGCCACGCGAGGAGCACCTTCCCGAGCGCCGTCGAGTGCAGCGGTCTGCGCAGACCCACCTTCGGGGTCACCGAACCGCCCGCCACGATCACCACGTGCGGGTCGCTGCGCAGCGCCAGGTCGGCCGTCGCGCCCGTCCGTTCGGCGAGGTCGGACAGCTCGGGCGCGGCCAGGTGCAGTCCCCGCTGGTGGTACGAGAGGCGGCCCAGCTCCGTCATCGCCGGACCGAGCCGGTAGCGGGCCGTCCTGGCGTCCTGTTCGAGGAAGCCCGCGCCGAGCAGCGTCCGGGCGAGCCGGTGCGCCGTGGAGGTGGAGAGCCCGAGCCGCCGCGCGAGGTCGGAGGCGCTCAGATCGGGCCCGTTGTCGTGGAAACAGTGCAGCACGTCCAGCGCGCGGCGGACCGCCTGGGCGCCCGCCGGGGGTCGGGCGATGCCGGCCTCGGTCGTCATAGGGTTCGCTCCCCGTGGGTGATCGGGCCCCCACGCTCCCACATGGCGGGAGCCGAATCAGCGGTCCGGCGAGGTCGGAAACACTCCGTTCACAAGCAATCCCGCATGGTGGGAGACGTGTGGTGGGCGACCGGACTTCCGTGGCAAGGTTCCGGCCAACGCGCCGCACTCGTCGCTGACTTCGCCCGTCGCCGACGCGAACGACAGCCGGTCCCGGCCGTCTCCGTCCGAGCCGTCTCTGCCCGAGCCGTCTCCGTCCGGCCGTCTCTGCCCGAGCCGTCCCGCCCGAGCCGTCTCCGTCCGGCCGTCTCCGTCCGAGCCGTCTCCGCCCGGGGCGTGCCCGTCTCCCTCGCCACCGGCACCGCCGCCGACCGCGCCACCCGCTTCACGCACCGAGGTCGAAGACGCCCCACTCGACGAGGGGTTCCTCCTGGACGTAGACCCTGCTCCCCCGGGCGACGGCCCGACGGCGGCCGAGAGCGCCGCCGTCGGGCCGGGTGAGCCGGGCGACGTCCGTCGGCTCGACCGAGGTCTCGGTGAGCTCGCCGTGGGCGATCCGGTCCCGTTCCCCGCGGTAGCCGCCGAAGAAGGCGACCCGCTCCCCGTGCACCACCACCGCGTTCGCGCCCCGCACGGTGTTGGCCCGTACCCTCACGGGCTCGTCGGGCCTGATCTCCAGGAGCGGGAAGTCGGTGTACGGGCAGGCCCAGGCGCCGGTGCCGGACACGTTCAGGGCGTAGCAGTCCATGATCCACCCGGCTCCGGGAACGTCCCCGGACGCCCACCTGATCTGTCCCGTCGCGCTCCAGCGGCGGATGCCCAGCGGGTTCTCGTCGAAGTGCCCGACCCACAGGTCGCCGGCCCCGTCCACGAGCAGGTGCTCGATCGCGTCCCCGACGGGGAAGCTCCAGGTCTCGCGGCCGAGCGCGTCGAAGACCTGGACCTGGCTCCTCTCGTCGCCCCGGCGGTCGCGGGACGAGGCGACGACGAAGCCGCCGTCCGGCAGCCGGTCCAACTTGGGCCACCGGGTCCGTACGGCGCTCAGTTCGGTGGTCTCGACGGCACCGCCGTCGTGGACGGAGACGACCAGCGCGTCGAAGGGGTGGACGTCACCACCCGGCTCCGGGGCGCGCTCGGCGAGCAGCCAGTGCGCGGCGCCGAAGGCGTCGACGGTACTGCCCAGGACACGGCGGTCGTGGTGCGCGCGGGGCAGACGGGCGTGGGGGACGAGGGCGATCTCGTGCACGGGGGCTCTCCTCGGTGGGCGGTCGCGGGGTGCGGTCGGGCGGCTGCGGGGGAGCAGGGCCCGGTGGCGCGCGAGCGCGGGAGAGCGGAGCGGGGCGCCTACGCGGCATGGCCCTTTCTGGTCGTCATGCGGTGATCCTCGCCCATGCGGGATCACCTGACAAACCCTTTCGGCGCGCCGCATTGATCGAACGTTGATGGCTCGTTTACGACGCCCCGGCAGCGTGTACGGCATGCAGACCGACACGAGCGTACTGACCGCACCGGAGCCCGACATGACCTGGCAGGAGAACGCGCTGTGCGCCCAGGCCGGCCCGGAGTTCTTCTTCCCGGCGCCCGGCTCCTCCACCCGCGAGGCGAAGCAGCTCTGCGGGGCCTGTGAGGGGCGGGTGGCCTGTCTGGAGTACGCCCTCGCGCACGACGAGCGGTTCGGCGTGTGGGGCGGGCTCTCGGAGAAGGAGCGGTTCCGGCTGAAGCGCAGCCGGGGCTGAGCCCGCGCGGCGGGCCGTCCGCCCGCCGCGCGGTGACCCGGCCGGCCGGCCGTCGGGCGTCAGCCCGCCGCGCGGGCCGCGATCCGGGCCTTGCGGGCCGCGAGCTTCTCGTCGAACTTGCTCGCCTCGCCGTCCAGACCGTTCATGTACAGGCCCAGCTCCTCCTGGGCGCGCAGGCCCTCCGGCCCCAGGCCGTCGATCTGGAGCACCTTGAGGAAGCGCAGCACGGGCTGGAGCACGTCGTCGTGGTGGATGCGCATGTTGTAGATCTCGCCGATCGCCATCTGCGCCGCCGCCCGCTCGAAGCCGGGCATGCCGTGTCCGGGCATCCGGAAGTTGACCACGACGTCCCGCACGGCCTGCATGGTCAGGTCCGGGGCGATCTCGAAGGCCGCGCCCAGCAGGTTGCGGTAGAAGACCATGTGCAGGTTCTCGTCGGTGGCGATGCGGGCGAGCATCCGGTCGCAGACCGGGTCGCCGGACTGGTGGCCGGTGTTGCGGTGCGAGATGCGGGTGGCGAGCTCCTGGAAGGCGACGTACGCCACGGAGTGCAGCATCGAGTGCCGGTTGTCGGACTCGAAGCCCTCGCTCATGTGCGCCATCCGGAACTGCTCCAGCTTGTCCGGGTCGACGGCGCGCGAGGCGAGCAGGTAGTCGCGCATCACGATGCCGTGCCGGCCCTCCTCGGCAGTCCAGCGGTGCACCCAGGTGCCCCAGGCGCCGTCGCGGCCGAAGAGGGTGGCGATCTCGTGGTGGTAGCTCGGCAGGTTGTCCTCGGTGAGCAGGTTGACCACGAGGGCGATCCGGCCGATCTCGGTCACCTTCGACTGCCGCGGGTCCCAGGCCTCGCCGTCCTCGAAGAAGCCCGGGAAGTTCCGGCCGTCGGACCACGGCACGTACTCGTGCGGCATCCAGTCCTTGGTGACCTTCAGGTGCCGGTTGAGCTCCTTCTCCACGACCTCTTCCAGGGCGTGGAGGAGCCGCGCGTCGGTCCACTCTGCCGAGCTGCCGAGGTGGGGAGAGGTGAGCGTCAAGGGAACTCCTGGGGACGGAGGGGGACGGAAGGGGACGGAAGAACGCATACGTGCGTACCTACGGATTCGTAGGTTACGAAACCGTAGGTTAAGGCTCCGTAAGGCGTCCACCAACCCCGCCCCGGACGTTGTCCGGTTACGTTCCGTTATGCTCCCTGCTCGGCCCGGGTGGCGGAGACACAGGTCACGTCCGGTGCGGCGTCCGCCGGACACCCGGCCGACTACGTGGCGCGAGCATCCGGCGGCGCTGGGTGCACACCTCCCCCGGGGTGTTCGGCGGCGACGGGCGCGTGACCGTCAGGCCCTGTCCCCGGCCACCTCCCGGACCTCCTCGGCGGTCGTCGGCCGCAGCGCGCCGTCGAGCAGCAGCCAGCGGGTGATCCCGAGCGACTCCAGGAACGCCACGTCGTGGCTCGCCACGACCAGCGCCCCCTCGTAGGCGTCGAGGGCCGCCGTCAGCTTCCGCACCGACGCCATGTCCAGGTTGTTCGTCGGCTCGTCCAGCATCAGCAGCTGCGGCGCCGGCTCCGCGAGGAGCAGCGCCGCGAGCGTCGCCCGGAAGCGCTCCCCGCCCGAGAGGGTGCCCACGGCCTGGTCGGCCCGCGCCCCCCGGAACAGGAAGCGGGCGAGCCGGGCCCTGATCGCGTTCGCCGTCGCGGCGGGCGCGAAGCGGGCCACGTTCTCCACCACGCTCAGCCCGTCGTCGAGGACGTCGAGCCGCTGCGGCAGGAAGCGCAGCGGCACCCGCGCGTCCACCTCGCCGGCCGACGGTTCGAGCTCCCCGGCGATCGTCCGGAGCAGCGTCGTCTTCCCGGAGCCGTTCCGCCCCACGAGGGCGATCCGCTCCGGACCGCGCAGCTCGAACGCGCCCTCGACGCGGGCCCCGTACCGCAGCTCCAGGTCCCGCAGGTGCAGCACCTCGCGGCCCGGCGGCACCGAGGTGCGCGGCAGCTCGACCCGGATCTCGTCGTCGTCCCGCACCGCCTCCACCGCCGCGTCGAGCCGCTCCCGGGCCTCCGAGAGGCGCTCGCCGTGCAGCGTGCGCTGCTTGCCGGCCGTGACCTGGGCGCTGCGCTTCTGGCTGTTCGCCACCAGCTTGGAGGCGACCTTGTTCTCGAAGCTCTTCTGCCCGTACCGCTTCCGGCGTGCCAACTTCACTTGCGTGTCGGCCAGTTCCCGCTTCTGTCGCTGCACGTCGGCCTCGGCGACCCGCACCATCCGCTCCGCCGCCTCCTGTTCGGCGGCGAGCGCCGCCTCGTAGTCCGACCAGGAGCCGCCGTACCAGGCGACCTCGCCGTCGCGCAGGTCGGCGATCTGGTCGACCCGCTCCAGGAGTTCGCGGTCGTGGCTGACCACGACCAGGACCCCGGACCACTTCTCCACCGCCTCGTAGAGACGCGCGCGGGCGTGCAGGTCCAGGTTGTTGGTCGGCTCGTCGAGCAGCAGGACGTCGGGCCGGGCGAGCAGCAGCGCGGCGAGGCGCAGCAGCACGGACTCGCCGCCCGAGATCTCGCCGACGGTCCGGTCCAGGCCGATGCCGCCGAGCCCGAGCTGGTCGAGGGTGGCCCGGGCCCGCTCCTCGACGTCCCAGTCGTCGGCGAGGGCGGCGAAGTGTTCCTCGGCCGGGTCGCCCGCCTCGATGGCGTGCAGGGCGGCCCGCTTCGCGTCGATGCCGAGGATCTCGTCGACCCGGCGCGAGGTGTCCAGGACCAGGTTCTGCGGCAGGTGGCCGAGTTCGCCCGTGACCCGGACCGTGCCGGAGGAGGGGGTCAGTTCGCCCGCGAGCAGCTTGAGGAGCGTGGACTTGCCGGAGCCGTTGAGCCCGACGAGCCCGGTGCGGCCGGGGCCGACCACGAGCCGGAAGTCGTCGAAGACCTCGGTGCCGTCCGGCCAGGAGAAGGAGAGCGAGGAACAGGTGAGGAAGGTGGGGTGATGCGCCATGAAGGCCTCCGGTTGCGCGAGCGCGGGCGTGACGGGATGCAACGCGTGGAGACACCGGGGCGCGGGCTGTGGGAAGACGGCTCGTACGCCGAGGTCGAGAACGGCACACGCGGCACGGGGGCACGCGCGGCTCGGTGTCTCGCAACCTCAGACGAGCAACGTCCTTCTCCGATCGGGTGACGACAAGGTCGATGTCGACGATACGAGCCCGACCGGGAGGGCGGCAAACGATTTAAAGGCGGGTCCTTACGGGGCCGAGGGGGCTCTGCGGGCTACGGCTACGGGCGCTCGCGGAGCAGTTCCGTCAGGTGCTGGTCCCAGTCCAGGTACTGGTGCTCGCGCCCCTCCGGCACCAGGTGCTGCGAGCGCTCCAGGAAGCGGCGCAGCTCCGAGGTCCGGACGTGGACCATGGCCACCCCCTCCGGGGCGTGGAACTCGACCACGGTCCGGTCGTACCCGTACGGGCGCAGCCGCACGTCCCCGACCCCGGCCGGGCGCTCGACCCCCTGGACGAGCAGCTCGCGCGCGAAGGCCCAGGAGACCTCGACGCCCTCCAGGGTCGCGGGAGGGGGGAAGGCCATGCTGACGGCGTACGGATCCTCGCGGTCGTAGCGCAGGGTGGCGGGGACGGTCTCCATCCGGGGAGCGGATGCGACCAGACGGGCCTGGACGGCCTGCTCGATGACGGCGGACAAGACCGGCTCCTCTCGCGCGGGTTTCGGATCCTGTGCGTCTCCCCGACACCGGGGCTCCTGACACCCGGCAAGACGGGAGAGGAGGCCGGAACGTGCACTCCGGATCCACGTGAGCTGCGTCACCGACCCTACCGGGAGGGGCGTCCGCCCAGGTCGGACCCTTTCCGCCACCGGCTCAACTCTGTCCGGAAAGCTCTCCGGGCGATTCGGCGCAAGGGCCCGAAAGGTCGCGGTACGGCTGGAATCCGGAGGCCCCGCAGCCGCACAGGACGACCCGCGTCCCGTACCGGTCGCCGTACGGGCCGCGGCGGACGGCCTCCGCGACCGGGTCGGGCGCGGCGGCGCCGGGAGGTGCCGAACACCTCGGGCAGACCGGGGACGCACCCTGGACGGGGGGAGGGCGGGGGCACTAGCTTCCGGCGGCATGACGTCCATGGGGAAGACGAGACGAACGATGTCGGCGGGACTGGTCGGGGCGGCGCTCGCGCTGACCCTGGCCGCCCCGGCGCGGGCCGGGGAGACCCCCACGGCCGCGACCGACGGACGACCCGCACCGGTGAGCGACCGGCAGCCCACGCCCGACCGGCACCCGGCGACCACGTCCGACCGGCGGCCCGCGCTCGGCTGGCGGCTCACGCCCACCGGGACCGACGCCCGCTTCCGGGGGCTCGCGGCGGTCGACCGCCGCACCGCCTGGGCCGCGGGCTCCCGGGGCACGGTGCTGCGCACCACCGACGGGGGCCGGAGCTGGCGGAACGTCTCGCCGCCCGGCGCGGGCGAGCTGGAGTTCCGCGACGTGGAGGCCTTCGACGCCCGCCGGGCCGTCGTCCTCGCCATCGGGGAGGGGGAGGCCTCGCGGGTGCTGCGCACCGAGGACGGCGGCGCCACCTGGACCGAGTCCTTCCGCAACGCCGACCCGCGCGCCTTCTACGACTGCATGACCTTCTTCGACCGCCGCAACGGCCTCGCCGTGAGCGACCCGGTCGACGGGAAGTACCGCATCCTCTCGACCCGCGACGGCGGCCGGTCCTGGCGGGTCCTGCCGGACCGCGGGATGCCGGACGCGCTCCCCGGCGAGGCGGGCTTCGCGGCGAGCGGCCAGTGCCTGGTGTCGGCCGGACCCCGGGACGTGTGGCTCGCGACGGGCGGCGCGGCCGCGGCGCGCGTGCTGCACTCCGCCGACCGGGGCCTGACCTGGACCGCCACCGCCTCGCCGATCCCGGCCGGGGACCCGGCCCGGGGCGTCTTCGGGCTCGCCTTCCGCGACCGCGCGCACGGCATCGCCGTCGGCGGCGACTACCGCAAGGACCAGCCGTCCCCCGAGGCCGCCGCCGTCACCGCCGACGCGGGCCGCACCTGGCGCCCCTCGGCCGCGCAGCCGCCCGCCTACCGCTCGGGCGTCGCCTGGCTCCCGCATGCCAGGACGTCCGCGCTCGCCGTCGGCCCCACCGGCACGGACCTCACCACCGACGGCGGCCGCACCTGGCGCACGGTCGACACCGGCTCGTACGACACGGTCGACTGCACCCCGGACGGCTCCTGCTGGGCCTCGGGCGAACAGGGCCGCGTCGCCCGCCTGGTCCGAAGCTAGGCAGGCAGCTGCTCCCGGTACGCGGCGATCCCCTCGACCGTCTTGGTCGCGTAGAACTCCGTGATCCGGTACGCGCACACGCCCTCGGCGCTGAACGGGTCGGCCGCCGCGATCCTCTCGATCTCCGCGCGGTCGACCCCGGCGGCCAGGATCACCCCGCCGTCCCGGGGGTTCTTCCGGCCGGACGCGAGGAAGACGCCGGCGGCGTACTGCGCGTCGAGCCACTCGACGTGCGCGTCGAGCAGCGCGTCCACCCGCTCGACGGGGGCGGTGTAGGTCAATTCCAGTACGAACATGATCGCCAGGCTACCGGCCGCCCCCCGGCCCCGGGCCCCCGTCCCGCCCCTCGGAACGGAGGCCCGGCCGGCCGTAGGGTGGCCCGCATCATGACGATCATCGAGATTCCGGCGGGCTGGCCCGCCGACGAGACCGCCGCCCTCGCCGTCCAGCGGGAGCTGAGGAGCCGGCTGGTGCGGGACGAGGAGGGGCCGGCGGTCGGCGAGGGGCACGTCACGGGGCTCGACGTGGCCTACGACGACGAGCGCGACCTCGTCGCCGCCGCGGCCGTCGTGCTCGACGCGCGGACCCTGGAGGTCGTGGAGGAGGCGACGGCGGTCGGCCGGGTCTCCTTCCCGTACGTCCCCGGCCTCCTCGCCTTCCGGGAGATCCCGACCGTGCTCGCCGCGCTCGACGCCCTGACCGCCGACCCCGGCCTCCTGGTCTGCGACGGCTACGGCCTCGCGCACCCCCGCCGCTTCGGCCTCGCCAGCCACCTCGGCGTGCTCACCGGGCGGCCGTCCGTCGGCGTCGCCAAGAACCCCTTCACCTTCGCGTACGAGCAGCCGGGCCCCGCGCGCGGCGACGCGTCCCCGCTGCTCGCCGACGGGGAGGAGGTGGGGCGGGCCGTGCGCACCCGGGCCGGTGTCAAGCCGGTCTTCGTCTCCGCCGGCCACCGGATCTCCCTGGCCGGCGCCTGCGCCCACGCCCTCCACCTCACCCCGCGCTACCGCGTCCCGGAGACCACCCGCCACGCCGACGCCCTCTGCCGCCGCGCGCTCAGGGAGGCGCTCGGGGAGCACCGGAGTCCTTCCGTCTGAGTACGCGTACGGATACCGGATCCCCGGACCGCCCGGCAGGGTGGAGGCCATGACAAGCCCCCTCCCCGTTCCGCCGCGTCGCGTCCCGCGCGGCCCGCGCCCGATCCCCGCCGTCACCGGGGGCCGCGCATGATCGGGCGGCTGCGGTGCGTCGTCCTCGACTGCCCCGACGCGTACGAACTCGCCCTGTTCTACCAGCGGTTGGTCGGCGGTGTGGTCGACGTGCCCGACCCCCGGTGGGCCGTCGGCGAGGGCAGTGTGGTCCTGCGCGGCGACGGCGGCCCGGTCCTCGCCTTCCAGAGCGTCCCGGGCCACCGGTCGCCCGTCTGGGGCGCGCCCGAGCAGCAGTTCCACTTCGACGTGCGGGTCGACGACCTGGCCGCCGCAGACGAGGCCGTCCTCGCGCTCGGAGCCGTACCGCTGGACGACGGGGGAGGCGACCCGGCCCGGCGCGTCTACGCGGACCCGGCGGGCCACCCCTTCCGCCTCGTACGGCCCTGATCCGCCGGACCGGGCCTCGACCCCGGTGGATCAGGGCCCGATTCGCCGTGCCTAGCCCCGGTGCGCCACCCGGAAGCGGATGCCCGCCTCCCGCAGCCGGGCGGTGAGGGCGTCGCCCATCGCGACCGCCGTCGTCACCTGGCCCGCGGTCCTCGGCAGCGGGTCGAAGGCGAGGCAGAGGGCCGACTCGGCGAGCATCTTGGCCGTCTCGTCGTACCCCGGGTCGCCGCCCGACACCTCGGTGAAGACCCGCCGTCCGCCGCCCTCGCCCACGAACCGCACGGAGAACCAGCTGCGGGCGCGCCGCTCGGCCGACGGTCCCTCCCCGGCGCTGTAACGCTCCATCAGCCAGCTCCGCACGGGCGGGAGTTGGGCCGCCGCCACGCCCGCGCCGACGGCGGCGGCGCCGCCGAGCGCCATCGGGAGCGTCTTCACGGAGGCGTAGTGCCGGTAGCGGAAGTCCGGCCCGTACCGGTCCAGGGCCGCCGCCGAGCGCGCCACGACCTGCGGGTCGAGCGTCGGCAGCGGCAGCGCCCACGTGCCCGTCTCCCGGCTGAACCGGGGACCGCCGAGCGGGGCGCGCGACCGCCGGCCCACCGACCGGGGCTCGTGCAGGCGCCGTTCGCGCGCGGCCCGCAGGACCTCCCGGCCCCGGCCGAGCGCGGTCAGCGCGGAGGCGAACGTGCCGCCGGAGAACGCGGCCCCGGCCCGTACGAAACCGTCCACCCGCAGCGGTACGCCCTCGGGGAGCTGCCCCACCGTGAAGTGCACGCCCAGGTCGTGCGGGACCGAGTCGAAGCCGCAGGCGTGCACGATCCGGGCGCCGGTCTCCCGGGCGCGCGCGTCGTGCCGCACGTACACGAGGTCCACGAACTCGGCCTCGCCCGTCAGGTCCAGATAGTCCGTGCCGGCCTCCGCGCAGGCGGCGACGAGCTCCTCGCCGTACCAGACGTAGGGGCCGACCGTCGTCGCCACCACCCGTGCGGATTCGGCCAGTTCGCGCAGCGAGGCCGGGTCGGCGGAGTCCGCCACGACCAGCGGGAGGCCGGCCAGGTGCGGCCGGTCCGAGGCCAGCCGGTCCCGCAGCGCCTCCAGCTTGCCGACGCTGCGTCCCGCGAGTGCCCAGCGGCACCCGGCGGGGGCGTGCTCGGCCAGATACTCCGCGGTCAGCTCGCCCACGAACCCGGTGGCCCCGAAGAGGACCACGTCGTACGGCCTCCCCCCGCGCTCCGGGCCCGTCCCCGCCCCGCTCCCCACGCCCGCCCCTGTGTCCATGCAGCCCCTCGCTTCGGCCGGACCGCGCCGCCGTGCGCGGTCGTCGTCGGCGGAGGATAGCGGAAGACCCCTCCGGGCCTCCCGAGCCCCCGGGCGAAGGGGCCTCTCCGGAATTTCCAAGCGCTTGCTCGGCCGGGGGGCTTGTGCCGAGTGGAACACGTTCCTAGCATCTCTGGTGTTACATCATTGGTGTCACACACTCCCGGGGGTTCGATGAGCACGACGCACACCACCCGCACGGGCCCCCTCGCCGGGGTGCGCGTGGTGGAACTGGCCGGCATCGGCCCCGGCCCCTTCGCCGCGATGCTGCTCGCCGACCTCGGCGCGGACGTCGTCCGGGTCGACCGCCCCGGCGGCCCCGGCCTCGGCATCGAGCCCGCCCGCGACCTCACCAACCGCAACAAGCGCTCGGTCCTGGTCGACCTCAAGGCCGGGGACGGCCCCGCGACCGTCCTCGACCTGGTGGAGCGCGCGGACGTCCTGATCGAGGGCTACCGGCCCGGCGTGGCCGAGCGCCTCGGCGTCGGCCCGGACGCCTGCCTGGCCCGCAACCCGCGCCTGGTCTACGGCCGGATGACCGGCTGGGGCCAGGACGGGCCGCTCGCCCCGACCGCCGGCCACGACATCGGCTACATCGCGATCACCGGCGCCCTCGGCATGATCGGCCCGGACCCGGAGGGCCCGCCGGCCATCCCCGCCAACCTGCTCGGGGACTACGCCGGCGGCTCGCTCTACCTGGTCATCGGCGTCCTCGCCGCGCTCCAGCACGCCCGCGCCCGCGGCGAGGGCCAGGTCGTGGACGCCGCGATCGTCGACGGCACCGCCCACCTCACCACCATGATCCGGGGCATGCTGGCCGCCGGGAGCTGGCAGGACCGGCGCGGCACCAACCTGCTCGACGGCGGCTGCCCCTTCTACGGCGTCTACGCCACCTCCGACGGCGGCCACATGGCGGTCGGCGCCCTGGAGGAGCGGTTCTACGCCGAGTTCGTCCGCCTCCTCGGGATCGGCGAGGAGGCCGCCGCCGGCCGCTACGACCTCGCCCGCTGGCCCGAGCTGCGCGAGGCCGTCGCCAAGGCGTTCCTGGGCCGGACCCGGCAGGAGTGGACCGACGTCTTCGACGGCTCCGACGCCTGCGTCGCCCCCGTCCTCTCCCTGGACGAGGCCCCGTCCCACCCGCACCTGGCCGCCCGCGGCACCTTCACCGAGCACGGCGGGCAGGTCCAGCCGGCCCCCGCACCCCGCTTCTCCGCCACCCCCGGCACCCTGCGCACGGGCCCCGCCCTGCCCGGTGCCGACACCGCCGAGGTCGCCCGCGACTGGGCCGTACCCTCCCTGCACCCCCAGGAGACTTCCGCATGAAGCGCCGCATCTACACCGAGGACCACGAAGCCTTCCGGGCGGTCGTGCGCACCTTCCTGGAGAAGGAGGTGCTGCCCCACTACGAGCAGTGGGAGAAGGACGGCATCGTCTCCCGCGAGGCCTGGCTCGCCGCCGGACGGCAGGGCCTGCTCGGCATCGCCGTCGACGAGGAGTACGGCGGCGGCGGCAACCCCGACTTCCGCTACGGCGCCGTCCTGGCCGAGGAGTTCACCCGGGCCGGCACCCCCGGCCTCGCCCTCGGCCTGCACAACGACATCATCGGCCCGTACCTCACCTCCCTCGCCACCGACGAGCAGAAGCGGCGCTGGCTGCCCGGCTTCTGCTCCGGCGAGACCATCACCGCCATCGCCATGACCGAGCCGGGTGCGGGCTCCGACCTCCAGGGCATCCGCACCACCGCCGAGGACCGCGGCGACCACTGGGTGCTCAACGGCTCCAAGACCTTCATCTCCAACGGCATCCTGGCCGACCTCGTGGTCGTCGTCGCCCGCACCACCCCCGAGGGCGGCGCCCACGGCCTCTCCCTCCTCGTCGTGGAGCGCGGCGCCGAGGGCTTCGAGCGCGGCCGCAACCTCGACAAGATCGGCCAGAAGTCCCAGGACACCGCCGAGCTGTTCTTCCACGACGTCCGCGTCCCCAAGGAGAACCTGCTCGGCGAGCTCAACGGCGCCTTCATCCACCTGATGACCAACCTCGCCCAGGAGCGGATGGCCATCGCCGTCGCCGGCATCGCCGCCGCCGAACACCTCCTGGAGATCACCACCACCTACGTCAAGGAGCGCGAGGCCTTCGGCCGCCCGCTCTCCCGGCTCCAGCACATCCGCTTCGAGATCGCGGAGATGGCCACCGAGTGCGCCGTCACCCGGGCCTTCCTGGACCGCTGCATCGAGGAGCACGCGAACGGCGCGCTCGACGCCGTGGACGCCTCGATGGCCAAGTGGTGGGCGACCGAACTCCAGAAGAAGGTCGCCGACCGCTGCCTGCAACTGCACGGCGGATACGGCTACATGACGGAATTCCCGGTCGCCAGGGCCTACACCGACGGCCGCATCCAGACCATCTACGGCGGCACCACCGAGATCATGAAGGAGATCATCGGCCGTTCCCTCCTCGGCTGACCTCCCCCTCCGCGACACCCCCGGCGCAACCCCTCCCACCCTCATCGCGAAAGGCCTCCCGTGAGCACCGAAGCGTACGTGTACGACGCGATCCGCACCCCGCGCGGTCGTGGCAAGGCCACCGGCTCCCTGCACGGCACCAAGCCGATCGACCTGGTCGTCGGCCTGATCAAGGAGATCCAGAGCCGCAACCCCGGCCTCGACCCGGCCGCGATCGACGACATCGTCCTCGGCGTCGTCGGCCCGGTCGGCGACCAGGGCTCCGACATCGCCCGCGTCTCCGCCATCGCCGCCGGACTCCCCGACACCGTCGCCGGCGTCCAGGAGAACCGCTTCTGCGCCTCCGGCCTCGAAGCGGTCAACATGGCCGCCATGAAGGTCCGCTCCGGCTGGGAGGACCTCGTCCTGGCCGGCGGCGTGGAGTCCATGTCCCGCGTCCCGATGGGCTCCGACGGCGGCGCCTGGTTCGCCGACCCGATGACCAACCTGGAGACGAACTTCGTCCCGCAAGGCATCGGCGCCGACCTCATCGCCACCATCGAGGGCTTCTCGCGCCGCGACGTCGACGAGTACGCGGCCCTCTCGCAGGAGCGCGCCGCCGAGGCCTGGAAGGACGGCCGGTTCGCCCGCTCCGTCGTTCCCGTCAAGGACCGCGCGGGCCTCACCGTCCTCGACCACGACGAGTTCCTGCGCCCCGGCACCACCGCCGACTCCCTGGCGAAGCTCAAGCCGTCCTTCGCGGACATCGGCGAGCTGGGCGGCTTCGACGCGGTCGCGCTGCAGAAGTACCACTGGATCGAGGAGATCGACCACGTCCACCACGCGGGCAACTCCTCCGGCATCGTCGACGGCGCCGCCCTCGTCGCCGTCGGCTCGAAGGAGGTCGGCGAGCGGTACGGCCTGACGCCGCGCGCCCGGATCGTCTCGGTGGCCGTCTCCGGCTCCGAGCCGACCATCATGCTCACCGGCCCGGCCCCGGCCGCCCGCAAGGCCCTGGCCAAGGCCGGTCTGACCATGGACGACATCGACCTGGTCGAGATCAACGAGGCCTTCGCCGCCGTCGTCCTGCGCTTCGTCAAGGACATGGGCATCCCGCTGGACAAGGTCAACGTCAACGGCGGCGCCATCGCGCTCGGCCACCCGCTCGGCGCCACCGGCGCGATGATCCTGGGCACCCTCGTGGACGAGCTGGAGCGGCAGGACAAGCGCTACGGCATGGCCACCCTGTGCGTGGGCGGCGGCATGGGCATCGCCACCGTCGTCGAGCGCGTCTGACCGTCCCGTCCGAACCCCTTCTTACGGAGAAGCATCAGTCATGAGCGAGAGCACCACCATCCGCTGGGAGCAGGACGAGACCGGGATCGTCACCCTCGTCCTGGACGACCCGAACCAGTCCGCCAACACCATGAACCAGGCCTTCCGGGCCTCGATCATCGCGATCGCCGACCGCGTGGAGGCCGAGAAGGACTCCATCCGGGGCATCGTCTACACCTCCGCGAAGAAGACCTTCTTCGCCGGCGGCGACCTCAAGGACATGATCCAGGCGGGTCCCGAGCACGCCCGGGACATCTTCGAGGGCGCCCTGGAGATGAAGAGGGCCCTGCGCCGCATCGAGACGATCGGCAAGCCGGTCGTGGCCGCGATCAACGGCGCCGCGCTCGGCGGCGGCTACGAGATCGCCCTCGCCTCCCACCACCGGATCGCCCTCGACGCCTCCGGCTCCAAGATCGGCCTGCCCGAGGTCACCCTCGGCCTGCTGCCGGGCGGCGGCGGCGTCACCCGCACCGTGCGCCTGATGGGCATCACCGACGCCCTCCTCAAGGTGCTGCTCCAGGGCACCCAGTACAACCCCAGGCGGGCCCTGGACAACGGCCTGGTGCACGAGCTGGCCACCACCCCCGAGGAGATGTTCGCGAAGGCCGTCGCCTTCATCGACACCCACCCCGAGTCGCACCAGCCCTGGGACGT
Organism: Streptomyces sp. NPDC088915; assembly: GCF_044749825.1. Taxonomy (NCBI): domain Bacteria; kingdom Bacillati; phylum Actinomycetota; class Actinomycetes; order Kitasatosporales; family Streptomycetaceae; genus Streptomyces; species Streptomyces sp. NPDC088915. The sequence goes on along the minus strand of NZ_JBIVIR010000020.1, from coordinate 90,066 downwards.
GCCCGGCCACAAGATTCCCGGCGGCACCCCCTCGCACCCGAAGTTCGCCGCCAACCTGCCGGCCTTCCCGGCCAACCTGCGCAAGCAGCTGAACGGCGCCCCCTACCCGGCGCCCGCCGCCATCATGGCCGCCGCCGTCGAGGGCTCCCAGGTCGACTTCGAGACCGCGTCCGTCATCGAGTCCCGCTACTTCACCGAACTGGTCACCGGCCAGACGGCGAAGAACATGATCCAGGCGTTCTTCTTCGACCTCCAGGCCGTCAACTCCGGCGCCAGCCGCCCCAAGGGGATCGAGCCCCGCAAGGTCCGCAAGGTCGCCGTCCTCGGCGCCGGCATGATGGGCGCCGGCATCGCGTACTCCTGCGCCCGCGCCGGCATCGAGGTCGTCCTCAAGGACGTCTCCGCCGAGTCCGCCGCCAAGGGCAAGGAGTACTCCGAGAAGCTGTGCGCCAAGGCCGTCTCGCGCGGCCGCACCACCCAGGAGAAGGCCGACGCCCTCCTCGCCCGCATCACCCCCACCGCCGAGGCCGCCGACCTCGCGGGCTGCGACGCGGTCGTCGAGGCCGTCTTCGAGGACACCGCCCTCAAGCACAAGGTGTTCCAGGAGATCCAGTCCGTCGTGGAGCCCGACGCGCTGCTCTGCTCCAACACCTCCACCCTGCCCATCACCGTCCTCGCCGAGGGCGTGGAGCGCCAGGCCGACTTCATCGGCCTGCACTTCTTCTCGCCCGTCGACAAGATGCCGCTCGTGGAGATCATCAAGGGCGAGCGGACCAGCGACGAGGCCCTGGCCCGCGCCTTCGACCTGGTCCGGCAGATCAACAAGACGCCGATCGTGGTCAACGACTCGCGCGGCTTCTTCACCTCGCGGGTGATCGGCCAGTTCCTCAACGAGGGCGTCGCCATGGTCGGCGAGGGCATCGAGCCCGCCTCCATCGAGCAGGCGGCGGCGCAGGCCGGCTACCCGGCCAAGATCCTCTCCCTGATGGACGAGCTGACCCTGACCCTGCCCCGCAAGATCCGCAACGAGACCAAGCGGGCGATCGAGGAGGCCGGCGGCGTCTGGGCGACCCACCCGGGCGAGGCCGTGATCGACCGCATGGTCGACGAGTTCGGCCGCCCCGGCCGCAGCGGCGGCGCCGGCTTCTACGAGTACGACGAGAACGGCAAGCGCGGCAAGCTCTGGACCGGCCTGCGGGAGCACTTCACCGAGCCGGGGTACGAGATCCCCTTCCGCGACATGCAGGAGCGGATGCTGTTCTCCGAGGCCATCGACACCGTCCGCCTCCTGGAGGAGGGCGTCCTGACCTCGGTCGCCGACGCCAACATCGGCTCCATCATGGGCATCGGCTTCCCGGCCTGGAGCGGTGGCATCCTCCAGTACATCAACGGCTACGAGGGTGGCGTCGCCGGCTTCGTCGCCCGCGCCCGGGAACTGGCGGAGACGTACGGCGAGCGCTTCGCCCCGCCGGCCCTCCTGGTGGAGAAGGCGGAGCGGGGCGAGGTCTTCACCGACGCCTGACCGGTCACGGACCGCGGAACGCCGTCCGCAGCTCCTCGCTCAGCGAACGCTGGAAGGCCGTGACGAGGGCCTGGATCACCATCGGCTGCATGTGGGCCGAGAGCGACCTCATCGCTGTCAGGTGGTCCGGGTCCTCGCCGCTCTCCCGGTACGGGTTCCACACCTCCTCCCGGAAGAGCCGGGCGAGCTCCTGGGCGGCGGCCCGCGCGTGCTCCAGGAGCACGGTCCGGGAGGCCAGGATCGTCTCGTGCTCGATGGGCACGTCCAGCATCTCCACGCCGAGCCGCAGCAGCGAGCCGTCGAGCCGGTACGTGTCGGCGTCCTCGGTCCGCTCCAGGACCCCCATCGCGGCGAGCCGGTCGACGTCCCGCCCGGCCAGCGCCCGCCCGGCCCGCCGCTCCAAGTCCCGCAGGGTGATCGACTCGGCGGACTCGGGCGCCCACGAGGCCACCAGCGCCCGGTGGACCGCGAGGTCCCGCGCGCTGAGGTCGGGCGGGAGCTGCTCCAGGTACCGTTCGATCGCGGCGAGCGTCATGCCCTGCCGCTGGAGCTCCTCGATGAGGGCGAGCCGGGAGAGGTGCTCCGGCCCGTAGTGCCCGACCCGCCGGGCCCCGATGACGGGCGGCGGAAGGAGCCCCCGGGTCCCGTAGAACCGCACGGTCCGCACCGTCACCCCGGCCCGCGCGGCCAGCTCGTCGACGGTGTAGCTCGGTCCGCGCTCCACGTCACTCCCGACGTCCATCCGAGCCGCCTCGTTTCCCCAGCCGTCGGCCCGCGTGTCCGGACCGCTTGAACAGTATTGCTGTCTCACCATCCGTGTAAAAGCCCGGCGCGATTGTCGGTGGTGACCCGTAGCGTGATCGTCATCAACGGGAGTCCGCCCACGGCCGACGGCTCGCGGACCGGGGGATATCGGTCACGGTGTACGACTTCGGCGCGTAAGGGACGCTGGGTCGGGGTGTGGTGAGGGGCTCCGGGTGCGGGGGCTAGAGTCGGCCGCCGACGCGGTGGGGGACACAGAAGCAGGGGGAGAGCGATGTACGCGGAACTCAGGGACACGGCCGGGGAATTGGCCGGGATCCTGTGGCGGGAGCACACCGTCTACCGTGAGCGGGGCGGCGGGGTGGTGATCCGGGGCGAGCACGTGCGCCGCTGGATCAGCCTGGCCCCGACCGGGGGCAAGGACCGGGCGCTGCTGCGGGCCGGGCGGATCCTGGACGGGGGGACGACGGCGCCGGCGCGCACGGAGGTCGTCGTCGACCTGACGGCCGGGACGGCGGAGCTGGCGGCGGTCTGCCGCGGTCTGCTCGCCGACGTCGCCGCGACGGACGGCCCGGCGCCCGCGCCGGGCCGCGGGGAGGGGGCCGGGAAGCGCGAGAAGCCGGGGCGGAAGGCTCGCGCCCCCCGTCCCGGCCGTCCCCGGAAGGAGCGGCACACCAGTGCCGCCTCCTGTTTCGTCATGCTCTGCGTCGCCGCGGTGCTCGGCGCCTGGCTCTACAGCCTCTTCCTCTTCGGGGGCCCCGGCTACTGAGCCGCGGCCCCCGGCCCGGCCGTCAGAAGCCGGTGACCGGGTAGTGGTCCGAGAGGTTCGTGTACGTGTAGCCGGCGCCCCAGCTGCTGACCGTCCACGGGGCGCTCTTCTCCAGGACCACGTGGTTGGTCCAGTTGGCGGGCCGGGCGTTCCCGGCGCGGTAGAGGACGTGGTCGAGGTCCTCGCGCGGGTCGTCCGGGTAGCGCTCGGAGGCGATCGAGTTCAGCTCGGTGTCGAAGGAGTACGGGTGGCCGGTGCGGGCGTCGGCCCCCACCAGCCCCGCGTCGGCGAGCATGGTGTCGTACTCGGGCGTGCGCGAGTCGACGTTCATGTCGCCCGCGACGACCACCTGCTCGCCCGCCGGGATCTTCTTGGCGTCGAGGAAGGCGTCGATCGCCTGGAACTGCCGGCTGCGCGTCTGCGCCGCCTCGCCCGCCGAACAGCCCGGGTCGGTGGACTGGGCGTGGGTGCCGAGGACGTGCACCCGGCTGCCGTTCACGTCGAGCACTGCGTAGGCGAAGCCCTTGTTCGACCACCAGTCGGAGCCGCAGGCGTCCTTGTAGACGTACTGCTCCTTGCGGACGATCGGCCACTTGCTGAGGATCGTCACGCCGCCGTCCTCGGGCGTGGTCGCGGAGTAGGACCCGCCGGTGGCGTCCCACCCGCTCTTGCTCCGGCCCACGACCGGGGTCTGGTGCGGGTACTGCCCGGCGGCGTTCGCCTTGAGGGCGTCGGAGGCGGCGTTGTCGAAGGCCTCCTGGAGGACGACGACGTCCTGCCCCCGGAAGAAGGGGGCGGCGGGGATCGCCTCCGCCCGGTGGTCCTGCCCCCAGTTCGGGTAGAGGGACTTCGAGAACAGGAACGCGTTGTAGGTGAGGACCTTCAGCCGGGGGGCCTCGGTGGCCGTGGCGGACGCGGCCGGGGCCGTCGCCGTCAGGGTGGCGGCGGCGAGGGCGAGGGAAAGAGCGGCGCCGGGGGCGCGGCGGAGCGCGGCGAACGACACGTGAACTCCCGTGGAGGCGTGGGGGATTGGCCTGGCGCCGCACATACAATCAGCCGTGGTTACCTTCCGGTAGCCTCTGGGTGCCGGGAATCTGGCCGGACCCGCACGAGCGTGCCAACTCTCACTCCGGCGCCGTATTTGCACCCATTTGCTCCAGGTAGAATGCGCGCATGACCCTCGCGAACTCGCAGATCTTCAAGACGGACCTCGGTCCGCTCAACCCCGTCTGGGCCGAGCTCATCCTCGGCGTGGTGTTGTTCGGCATCACCTTCCTCATCCTGGCGAAGGGCATCCTGCCGAAGATCAAGCGCACGCTCGACCAGCGCGAGGACGCCATCGAGGGCGGCACCGACCGCGCCGACGACCTGCGCGCCGAGGCCACCCAGGTCCGCGAGCAGTACGAGGCCGAGCTCGCCGAGGCCCGCCACGAGGCCGCGCGCATCCGCTCCAAGGCCGTCGAGGAGGGCTCCGCCGCCATCGCCGCCGCCCGCGCCGAGGGCTCCGCCGAGCGCGACGCCATCCTCGCCGCCGGCACCGCGAAGATCGCCGAGGAGCGCGCCACCGCCGAGCGCGAGCTCAACGCCGACGTCGACGCCTGGGCCCACGCCCTCGCCGCCCGCATCGTCGGCGAGCCGGTCGGCGCCGACCGCGCCTGACCCGTACACCCGGAAGGGGCCGTCGCCCGGGCGACGGCCCCTTCGTCATGCCCGCCGTCGCGGGTGCACCCTGGAGACGACCGCAGAGGAGAACGACCGTGGAACGCGTGCAGCAGGCCGACCCCGTACCGCCGCCCGTCGGCGGGGTGCTGTGGAGCGTCGCCGGCGACGTCCGGGCGCTCCTGATGCTGCCCGCCGCCCTCGCCATGCAGGTCGCCCACCCCGCGATCGGCGCCGGCGTCGACGAGCACTCCGTCTTCCGCACCGACCCCTGGGGCCGCGGCGAACGCTCCCTGCGCTCGGCCCAGCTCTGGATCTACGGCGGCGAGGAGGCCGCCCACGAGGGCCGCCGGCTCCGCGAGCTGCACCGCACGATCCGGGGCACCGACGCCCACGGACGCCGCTACCACGCCCTCACCCCCGCCTACTACTCCTGGGTGCACGCCACCGGGTTCCCCGTCTACCGGCACGGCCTCCGCCTGCTCGCCCGCCCCCTCACCGGCGCCCAGGAACGGCAGCTCTACGCCGAGTGGCTCCGGGTCGGCCGCGTCCTCGGCATCCACGACCGGGACATGCCGCAGACGATCGAGGAGTTCTGGCCGTACTACCGGAAGGTCCTCGCCGAGGAGCTGGAGGCCACCGTCGTCGTGCGGGAGCTCCTCGACACCGACCTGCCCGTCCCCGCCCCCGACCGGGGCCCGCTGCCGGTCCGGCTCGCCCTCCGCCTCCTCTGGCCCCTCCTGCGCCGCCCCTTCCTGCGGCTGCGCGCCTTCCTCACCGCGGGCTTCATGCCCCCGGACGCCCGCGAGGCCATCGGCGTGGAGTGGACGGACGCGCAGGAGCGCTCCCTGCGCCGGCTCTGCCGGGTCCTGCGGGCCGTCGTCCCCGTCCTGCCCGAGCGGCTGCGCTACCTCCCCCTGGCCAGGGAAGCCCGGAGGGCCGGCCGCCGCGCCCAGCGCTGACGGACGGCCCTCCGGGACCACTCCGGGGATCGGTACGGCTCAGTGACCGCCGTGGCCCTCGTGACCGCGCTCGTGGTCGTGGATCGTGTTCGTCGCCGCGATCTTCTTCCACGACTTCGGCTGCGCCGGCTTCGCGGCGGCCTTCGTGCCCGCCCCGGTCTCCGCCGCCGCCCCGGCCTTCGCCCCGAGCTTCGCCTTGGCCTTCGCCCACGCCTCCGCGGCCGTCCGGGCGGACGGGCCGGCGTCGGCCGCCGTCGGAGCGGCCGGCTTCGACGGCTCGTACAGCCAGGTGTCGAACAGCTCGGCCAGCGGCTCGCCGGAGACCCGCTCCGCGTACCGCACGAAGTCGGCCACCCGCGCGTTGCCGTACGCGAACTGCTTCGGCCAGCCCTTCAGGATCGCGAAGAAGTCCTCGTCCCCGACCTCGTTGCGCAGCGCCTGGAGCGCCAGCGCGCCCCGGTCGTAGACGGCGCCGTGGAACTGGTTCTCCGCACCCGGGTCACCCGGCTTCACCGTCCAGAACGGGTCGTCGGCACCCCGCAGCGCGTACACGTAGTCCGCCAGCTCCTGCGCCGTGCCCTCGCCCTCCTTCTCCGACCACAGCCACTGGCTGTAGCGGGCGAAGCCCTCGTTGATCCAGATGTCCTTCCAGTCCCGGACGGACACGCTGTCGCCGTACCACTGGTGCGCCAGCTCGTGGACGACCACCGACACGTTCGCGCCGTTGGCGAACTGCCGCGGGCTGTAGAACGGCCGGGTCTGCGTCTCCAGGGCGAAACCGCTGGTCACGTTGGGCACGTAACCGCCGAGCGCGTTGAAGGGGTACGGCCCGAAGACCGACTCCAGCCACTCCGCCACCTCGGTCGTGCGCTCGATCGAGGCGCGCGCCGCGCCAGCGTTGGCGCCCAGGTCCTTGCTGTACGCGTTGAGGACCGGCAGACCGTTCGCCGTCCGGTCCGTCGTGATGTCGAACCTGCCGACGGCGAGCGTGGCCAGGTACGTCGCCTGCGGCTTGTCGGAGCGCCAGTTGAAGCGGGTCCAGCCCAGCGACGTGGACTGCGACTGCAGCACGCCGTTGCTGATGGCCTGGTGGCCGGCCGGCACCGAGACCGAGACGTCGAAGGTGGCCTTGTCCAGCGGGTGGTCGTTGGACGGGAACCACCACACGGCCGAGTCCGGCTCCTGCGCGGCGACGCCGCCGTCCGGGGTGCGGGCCCAGGCCGACCAGCCGTCCACCTTGAACTCGGAGGGCTTGCCCGCGTAGCGGACGACCACCGAGATCTCCCTGTTCTTCTCCAGCGGGACGGCCGGGGTGACCTCCAGCTCGTGGTCGCCCGAAGCGGTGAACTTCGCGACGCGGCCGTTCACCCGGACCTCGCTGACCTTCAGACCGAGGTCGAGGTTGAACCGGGACAGGTTCTGCTTGGTGGTGGCGAGTATCGTCGCCGTGCCCTCCAGGAGGTCCGTGGCGGGCTGGTACTTCAGGCGCAGGTCGTAGTGCGAGACGTCGTAGCCGCCGTTGCCGCTGGCCGGGTAGTAGGAGTCGCCGATGCCCGGGGCCCCGGGGACGAAGTCGGCCGCCGATGCCGGGATCGCCAGCAGCAGGGAGGCCGCGAGGGCGCTCGGAACGATGATTCTGCGGTGCACAGGTGCTCCCCAAGTCATAAGAAACGTAAGACGCGCGGGTGGTCGTCGGTCCTTAGCAAGGACCCTATTCAGCGCCCCGACGGACCGTCACGTCCAGAGGACCTCCTGTCACACGATCGCCATTCGGCCGACACGAACCCCTCCACCCACGGGATCCCCCCGAATGGACCCTGATTCCCTCCGGCGCTCTTTTGCACGGGAGTTGACCGGGGTACGTTCCCGCCCATGCCGATGCGAAAGCGGATCACCCGCGGAGCCCGAGCGCCGTACGGAACCCTCGTGGCGGCGGCCACGGCCGCGCTGCTCGCGACCCTCGTCACCCCGGCCGGCGCCCGGACCGGCCCCGCCGCACCCGCGGCCGGGTCCGTGCGCGAGTCGCGCCCCGTCCACTCGTACGCCGACGCCGTCCGCGAGTCCGTCTGGGTCGACACCGGACTCGACGGCGACGCCGACGGACGCGCCGACCGGGTCGCCGTCGACATCGTCCGCCCCCGGGAGCCCGCCGCGGCCGGCCGCAGGATCCCGGTCGTCATGGACGCCAGCCCGTACTACGCCTGCTGCGGACGCGGCAACGAGAGCCAGAGGAAGACGTACGACGCGGACGGGAAGCCCGTTCAATTCCCGCTGTACTACGACAACTTCTTCGTCCCGCGCGGCTACGCCTTCGTCGCCGTCGACCTCGCCGGGACCAACCGCTCCGACGGCTGCGACGACGTCGGCGGACGCTCCGACGTGCGGTCCGCCAAGGCCGTCGTCGACTGGCTGAACGGCCGCGCCCGCGGCTACACCACCCGCACCGGCACGGCCCCGGCCCGCGCCACCGGCTGGAGCACCGGCGACGTCGGCATGATCGGCAAGAGCTGGGACGGCACCATCGCCAACGGCGTGGCGGCCACCGGCGTCGAAGGGCTGAAAACGATCGTCCCCATCGGCGCCATCTCCTCCTGGTACGACTACTTCCACTCCCAGGGCGCCCCCCTCTACGACGCCAACCCGAGCTGGCTCTCCGACTACGTCGGCAGCCCGGAGGCACGGGCCCGCTGCGGCGCCGTCCAGGACCGCATCACCGCCGCCACCCCCTACAGCGGCGACTGGACCGCCGCCTGGAGCGAGCGCGACCACGTCAAGGACGCCGGGAAGGTGAAGGCCAGCGTCTTCGCCGTGCACGGACTCCAGGACCTCAACGTGCGGGCCGGGCAGTTCGGCCGGTGGTGGGACGCGCTCGCCGCCCACGGCGTCGAACGGAAGGTCTGGCTCTCGCAGACCGGTCACGTCGACCCCTTCGACTTCCGGCGCGCCGACTGGGTCCGCACCCTGCACCGCTGGTTCGACCACTACCTCCTCGGCTACGACAACGGCATCGACCGCGAGCCCGTCGCCGACGTCGAACGCGCCCCGGACCACTGGACCACCGACCGGCACTGGCCGCCGAGCGGCACCGCGACCACCACCCTGCGCCCCGCGCCCGGCACCGCCGACGGCCCCGGCGTCCTCGGTCGCGCCCCCGCCGCCCCCGGTTCCACCGCGACCCTCACCGACGACCCGGCCCTCGGCGAACTGGACTGGGCGGCCCGGATCGACACCGCGACCCCCGAGAAGGCCGGGTTCGTCACCCGGCCGCTCTCCCGCGACCTGCGGATCGCCGGCTCCTCCCGGGTGACGGTCACCGCCACCCCGACCACCGCCACCGCCCACCTCTCCGCCGTCCTCGTCGACCTCGGCCCCGCCACCATCCGCGACTACGCGGCGGCGGGGGAGGGCATCACCACCCTCGACGGGCGCACCTGCTGGGGCGCGAGCACCCCCGGCGACAGCGCCTGCTACCAGGAGACCGCGGCCCGCACCGCCGACGTCGGGCACACGGTCGTCAGCCGGGGCTGGGCCGACCTCGGCACCTGGGCCGACCCCCGGAAGGGACGCCCGCTGACCCCCGGCAGGGCGTACACCCTCACCCTCGACCTCGCCGCCACCGACCACGTCGTCCCGGCCGGCCACCGGCTCGCCCTGATCGTCGGCGGCACCGACCGGGACCTCCTCGACCCCCCGTCGACCACCCCCACCCTCACCCTGGACCTCGCCCGCACCCGGGCGCGGCTGCCCCTGGTCGGCGGCGCGGGCGCCTTCGTCCGGGCCACGAGGGGACCGGCCCCGGCCCTCACCGCGCCGCCGTCCCTCCTCCTGCCGCCGGGCGGATCCGCCCCGGCGGCCGCCGTCGCCGGGCCGCGCCTGCCCGGAGCGGGGGCCGCCCGATGACGACCCGTACCGCGCGGCGGGGTTCACGGCGCGCGCTCGCCCTCGTGGCGGGCGCCGCCGCCCTCGCCCTGCCGCTCGTCGCCGTCCCCGCCGAGACCGCCGGCAGCGCCCCCGCGCAACCGCCGCCGCGCACCGGCTTCGAGACGAGCCGGGGCGCCCGGTGGACCACCGAGGCCGAGGAGCGGGACTTCCTCGCGGCCGTCGACCGGGCGGGCGACCGGGTGTCGCTGCGCGAGATCGGCACCACCGCCCAGGGCCGCCCGCTCCGCCTCGCCGCCCTCGGCGCGGCCCGGGCCGCCACGACCGTGCTCCTCGTGTGCAGCCAGCACGGCGACGAGCCCGCCGGCCGGGAGGCCTGTCTGAGCACGATCCGCGACCTCGCGTTCGCCCGGGACCCGGAGACCCGCCGCTTCCTCGACCGCACCACCGTCCTGGTCGTCCCGACCGCGAACCCCGACGGCCGGGAGGCCGACACCCGGGGCAACGCCGACGGCGTCGACGTCAACCGCGACCACATCGCCCTGCGGACCGCCGAGGCGCGGGCGATCGCCGCCGTCGTCCGCGACCGGCGCCCCCACCTCGTGTACGACCTGCACGAGTACGGCGCCACTCCCCGGTACTACGAGAAGGACCTGCTCGCGCTCTGGCCCCGCAGCCTCGACGCCGACCCGCACGTCCACGACGAGTCCCGGACGCTCTCCGAGACGTACGTCCGCCCGGCCGCCGGACTCGCCGGGTACAGCACCGGGATCTACGGCATCTGGACCGACCCGCTCACCGGCGAACCGGTCCGGCAGGTCGCGGGCGACGGCCAGGAGCGGATCCTGCGGAACACGGCCGGCATCAAGCACGCGGCCGGCCTGCTCGTGGAGACCCGGGTGGACGCCCTCGACCCGGCCGAGAAGGACGACCCGGCCCGCAACCACCGGCGCCGAGTCGCCAGTCAACACGCCGCCCTGGAGGGGATGTTCACCTACCTCGACGAGCGGCGCGGCCCGCTGGCGGCGGCCACCGCCCGCGCCCGGCTCGCCGGCCTCGCCGACCGGGGCCCGGTCCACCTCGGCGGCGCCGACAACGACCCGCCGGAACCGGAGGAGATCCTGACCGACCCGCCCTGCGGCTACCGCCTGGACGCCGCGCAGTACGCCGAGGCCGGCGACGAACTCGCCCTGCACGGCGTCGCCGTACGGCGGGAGGGGGCGGGGGCGTTCGTACCGCTGCGGCAGTCGCAGCGCGCGCTCGTCCCCCTGCTGCTCGACGGACGGGCCGCCTACCACCTCGTCAGCGGGAGCCCTGTGGAGGAGTGTTGACGACCTCGTGGGCCCCGGGCCCCATGGCGAGATCCCGATGTTCGCCGAGGTAAAGTTACCTGCCGGTACTGACCATGCCTCGAACGGGTCGTCCCGACCCGGGAGTTGGAGAAACGCCATGCGTCCCACCCAGACCGCGCGCCGCGTCCTGCCGGCCCTGCTCGCCACCATGCTGCTGGCCGGCGGCGTGCTGGCCGGCCAGACGGTGACCGCCGGGCCCGCGGCGGCCGCCATGACCTGCAACGTCAGCAAGCTGAAGGCCGACGCCCGCAAGGAGCGTGACCGCGCCGCCAAGCTCAAGCGCCTCGGCGCCACGGCGGAGGCCAAGAAGGCCCTCGCCCACGCCGCGGCCCTGGAGAAGCGCGCCAAGCAGTGCGCCGACGCGGACAACGGCAGCCGCCCGCCGTTCGGCAAGTAACACCCCGCGCGGGGCGGCCGCCGTCCGGAAGGACGACGGCCGCCCCGCGGCCGTTCGATCCGGCGGTTCACGGACCAGGACCGGTGTCCGTACCAGGACCGGTGTCCGTACCCGGACCGGGACATTTCCAGGACGGATCAGCCATGGAACGGGCCGCTCCGCGGGGAAATACTCGAAGCATGCCGTCCGCGTACACCAGCCTCGACCTCACCCCCGCGACCGACCACGCCCCCACCGACCTCCTGGTCGGGGGCAGGCCGCTGCTCCACCGGCTCGACGGGGCCGACGGCGCGGACACGGTCTCCCCCCTGGCGTCGGACCTCCCGCCCGTCCTCCGGGCCGAGCACGTCCGCCGCCTCCTCGACGCCGGCGACCACGGCCTCCCGGGCGGCCGGTACGTGATCCACTCCTGCCCCGACTGCGACGACCCCGGCTGCGGAGCCGTCACCGCCGTCGTGGAGCGCGACGGCGACGACGTCGTCTGGCGCGACTTCGCCTGGTGGACCGGCCCCGCCGTGGACCCCGCGCGCGACGGCTACCCCGGCACCGGCCCCTACCGCTTCCACGGCCCCACCCACCGGGCCGTGCTCCTCCGGCTCCTCGACGGAACCCGGCGGGGGACCGCCCCCGTCCCGGCGGGCGCCTCCCGCGGCTGACCCCGGCCCCCGCCGGACCCCGCGCCCCGGGCCCCCCGCCGGACCCCGGGCCCCGGGCCCCCCGCCGGACCCCGGGCCCCGGGCCCCCCGCCGGACCCCGGGCCCCGGGCCCCCCGGCGGGTCCTCCCGTCGCCTAGGATTCGTCCCCTGATGACTGCAACCCTCGTCGCCAAGGACCTCGCCGCCGGCCACGGCGAGCGCACCCTCTTCGCCCAGCTCGACCTCGTCGTCGCCCCCGGCGACGTCATCGGCCTCGTCGGCGTCAACGGCGCCGGCAAGTCGACCCTGCTGCGGCTGCTCGCCGGGCTCGACGCACCGGAGGAGGGCGAGCTGAAGCTCTCCCCGCCCACCGCCTCCGTCGGCCACCTCCCGCAGGAGCCCGAGCGGCGCGCGGGCGAGACCGTGCGCGCGTTCCTCGCCCGCCGCACCGGCGTCGCCGCAGCCCAGAGCGCGATGGACGAGGCCACCCAGGGCCTCGTCGACGGCACCCCCGGCGCCGACGACGCGTACGCCGTCAGCCTGGAGCGCTGGCTGGACCTCGGCGGCGCCGACCTCGACGAGCGCGCCGAGGAGGTCGCGGGCTCCCTCGGGCTCACCGTCGGCCTCGACCAGCCGATGACCTCCCTCTCCGGCGGCCAGGCCGCCCGCGCCGGCCTCGCCTCCCTCCTCCTCTCCCGCTACGACGTCTTCCTGCTCGACGAGCCCACCAACGACCTGGACCTCGAAGGCCTGGAGCGCCTGGAGGCCTTCGTGAAGGGACTGCGCGCCGGGACGGTCGTCGTCAGCCACGACCGCGAGTTCCTCGCCCGCACCGTCACCAAGGTCCTCGAACTCGACCTCGCCCAGCAGCAGATCACCCTGTACGGCGGCGGCTACGAGGCCTACCTGGAGGAGCGGGAGACCGCCCGGCGCCACGCGCGCGAGGAGTTCCAGGAGTACGCCGGGAGGAAGGCGGCCCTCGAAGCGCGCGGCCACATGCAGCGGTCCTGGATGGACAAGGGCGTCCGGAACGCCCGCCGCAAGGCCACCGACGGCGACAAGCTCGGCCGCAACGCCCGCAGCGAGGCCAGCGAGAAGCAGGCCGCGAAGGCCCGGCAGACCCAGCGCATGATCGAGCGCCTCGACGTCGTCGAGGAGCCCCGCAAGGAGTGGGAGCTGCGCATGGAGATCGCCGCCGCCCCGCGCTCCGGCTCGGTCGTGGCGACCCTGCGCGAGGCCGAGGTGCGCCGCGGCGACTTCTCCTTCGGCCCCGTCACCCTCCAGATCGACTGGGCCGACCGGGTCGCCGTCACCGGTGCCAACGGCGCCGGGAAGTCGACCCTGCTCGCCGCCCTCCTCGGCCGCCTCCCGCTGGACTCGGGCGACGCGTCGCTCGGCCCGGGCGTCGTCGTCGGCGAGGTCGACCAGGCCCGCAAGCTCTTCCACGGCACGGAGACCCTCCTGGAGGCGTTCTGCGCGGCCGTGCCCGACACCGAGCCCGCCGAGGTCAGGACCCTGCTCGCCAAGTTCGGCCTGAAGGCCGTCCACGTGCTGCGGCCCGCCACCACCCTCTCGCCGGGCGAGCGGACCCGGGCCGCGCTCGCGCTGCTCCAGGGCCGGGGCGTGAACCTGCTGGTCCTCGACGAGCCGACCAACCACCTGGACCTCCCGGCGATCGAACAGCTGGAGTCCGCCCTCGACTCGTACACCGGCACGCTGCTGCTCGTCACCCACGACCGGCGCATGCTCGACGCCGTCCGCACCACCCGCCGCGTCCAGGTCGCGGACGGCAGGGTCACCGAACTCTGAGACACCCCCGGCCCGGGCCGCCCGTCTTGCACGGGCGCGACCCGGGCCGTGAACTGTACGCACGACGGCTCTCCGCGGGGCGCGGCCGGCCCCGTCCCCGCGGACGGCACTCTTCAGGAGGCACCACATGACCGACGACGGCATCACCCGGCTCCTCGCGATGCTGGACGACCTCGACGCGGACGTCGACGCGACCATCGACCTCGCCGACGAGATCACGGCGACGGGCGGCCCGGAACTGCTGCCGCGCCTGGAGGCCGAGCTCGGCCGGGCGGTCGAGGAGCGCAACGGGTACGCCCGCGAGCTGCTCGGCGGCGTCGTCGCGGGCGTCGGCGGCACCGGCAGCCTCCCGGTCCTGGTGCGGGCCTCCGCCGTCGACCTCGGCGACGACCAGGACGGCCTGGCCGCCGAGATCGTCGACCTCGTCCAGGCGGACCCGAAGCGGGCCGAGGGCCTCCTGCGGCCCCTGACGGAGGACGACGACCTCGCCGTCGCCCACCGCGCCGACTGGGCCCTGCGCTTCCTGCCGTAGCGACGCCGGTACGGGAAGGGACCACGGCCCCTTCCCGTGCACCGGCCCTATCGCCGCTTGCCGCCGCCCTCGCCCAGCAGGCCCGCCTTGCGCAGGGCGTCGGCCATCGCGCTGTTCGCGGGAGCGGGGGCCGCGCCGCGGTCCCGGCCGCCGCCGCCCCGGCCGCCCTGGTCGCCGCGCTCGGCCCGGCGGCCACCGCCACCACCGCCGCCGCCGCCCTGCCGCTGCTGCGGCGGCCGGCCGGAGCGCTCGCCCCGGTCACCGCGCTCGCCCCGGCCGCGCCCGCCCGCGCCGCCCGCCGCGTCCGCGCCCGGCTCGTCGTCGAGCCGCAGCGTCAGCGAGATCCGCTTGCGGGGGACGTCCACGTCCAGGACCTTCACCTTGACCACGTCGCCGGGCTTCACCACGTCGCGCGGGTCCTTCACGAAGGTCTTCGACATCGCGGACACGTGCACCAGACCGTCCTGGTGCACGCCGACGTCCACGAACGCCCCGAACGCCGCCACGTTGGTGACGACGCCCTCCAGGACCATCCCGGACGCCAGGTCGCCGATCTTCTCGACGCCCTCCTTGAAGGTGGCCGTCCGGAACGCCGGACGCGGGTCGCGGCCCGGCTTCTCCAGCTCGCGCAGGATGTCCGTCACCGTCGGCAGGCCGAAGGTCTCGTCGACGAAGTCGTCCGCGCGCAGCGAGCGCAGCGTGCCCGTGTCGCCGATCAGCGACGCGACCTCGCCGCCGGTCGTCTTCGCCATCCTGCGCACCACCGGGTACGCCTCCGGGTGCACGGAGGAGGCGTCCAGCGGGTCGTCGCCGCCCCGGATGCGCAGGAAGCCCGCGCACTGCTCGTACGCCTTCGGGCCGAGCCGCGCCACGTCCTTGAGCGCCCGGCGGGAGCGGAAGGGTCCGTTGGCGTCCCGGTGCGCGACGATGTTCTCCGCGAGACCGGAGCTGATGCCCGAGACGCGCGAGAGGAGCGGCGCGGAGGCGGTGTTCACGTCCACGCCGACGCCGTTCACACAGTCCTCGACCACCGCGTCGAGCGAGCGCGAGAGCTTCACCTCGGCCAGGTCGTGCTGGTACTGGCCGACGCCGATCGACTTCGGGTCGATCTTCACCAGCTCCGCCAGCGGGTCCTGGAGCCGCCGGGCGATGGAGACGGCGCCGCGCAACGACACGTCCAGGCCCGGGAGTTCCTGCGAGGCGAACGCGGAGGCCGAGTAGACCGAGGCGCCGGCCTCCGAGACCATCACCTTGGTCAGGTTCAACTCGGGGTGCTTGTCGATGAGTTCGGTCGCCAGCCGGTCGGTCTCGCGGGAGGCGGTGCCGTTGCCGATCGCGACCAGCTCGACCGCGTGCTCCTTCGCGAGCCGCGCGAGGGTCGCCAGGGCCTTGTCCCACTTGTTCGCCGGGACGTGGGGGTGGATCGTGTCGGTGGCGACGACCTTGCCGGTCGCGTCGACGACGGCGACCTTCACGCCCGTGCGGAAGCCGGGATCGAGGCCCAGGGTCGCCCGGGTGCCGGCCGGCGCGGCGAGCAGCAGGTCCCGCAGGTTCGCCGCGAAGACCCGTACGGCCTCGTCCTCGGCGGCCGTCCGCAGCCGCAGCCGCAGGTCGATCCCGAGGTGGACCAGGATCCGGGTCCGCCAGGCCCAGCGGACCGTGTCCTGGAGCCACTTGTCCCCGGGGCGCCCCCGGTCGGCCACGCCGAAGCGGTGCGCCACGATCCCCTCGTACGAGGAGGGGCCCTCGACGGGCTCCTCCGGCTCCAGGTCCAGGGCGAGCACGTCCTCCTTCTCGCCGCGCAGCATGGCGAGCACCCGGTGCGAGGGCAGCGCCGTGAACGGCTCGGCGAAGTCGAAGTAGTCGGCGAACTTCGCCCCCGCTTCCTCCTTGCCGTCCCGCACCTTCGCCACCAGCCGGCCCCGGCCCCACATGCGCTCGCGCAGCTCGCCGATGAGGTCGGCGTCCTCGGAGAACTTCTCCGCGAGGATCGCCCGCGCGCCCTCCAGGGCCGCCGCCGCGTCCGCGACGCCCCTGTCCGCGTCCACGAAGGCCGCCGCGGCGGCCGACGGCTCCACGGACGGGTCGGACAGCAGCCCCTCCGCCAGCGGCTCCAGACCGGCCTCGCGGGCGATCTGCGCCTTGGTCCGGCGCTTCGGCTTGAAGGGCAGGTAGATGTCCTCCAGGCGCGCCTTGGTGTCGGCGGCCAGGATCCGGGCCTCCAGGTCCTCCGTCAGCTTCCCCTGCTCACGGACCGAGTCGAGGACGGCCGACCGGCGGTCCTCCAGTTCGCGCAGGTAGCGCAGCCGCTCCTCCAGGGTGCGCAGCTGCGCGTCGTCGAGCATCTCGGTCGCTTCCTTGCGGTAGCGCGCGATGAACGGCACGGTCGAACCGCCGTCGAGGAGCTCGACGGCTGCCCTCACCTGTCGCTCGCGTACGCCGAGCTCCTCGGCGATCCTTGCTTCGATGGACGTCGTCACGGTGTCCCGACTCGCCTTCTCGTGCCTCAAGCTTGCGACTGCATTGTGCCGGGTCGGTCACCCGGATGCGGCAACCGACCCGTCCCGCGCGTCCCTCAGCCCTTGCCGACGAGGTCCTCCGGGAAGGCGCCCGCGGCCGCCGCCGCGAAGAGGAAGCCGCGGCCCAGCTCGGTGAGGCGCTCGACGCCGGGCGCGCCGAGGTGCTCGTACGGGGCGGAGTCCAGCCGGTCGGTGTGCTCCTCGAGCTCGGCGCGCAGGGCCGCCCCGGCCTCGGTCAGCTCGCCCTCGGCGTCGATCAGGCCCCGGTCGCGCAGCCGCTGCACCGCCCCCTCCCAGTCGACGCGCCGCCAGCCCCGGGAGCCGAGGACCCAGCGCGGGGCCATGCCCCTGCCGGTGGCGGTGTGGGAGGCGAGGGCCTCGACGGGGTCGAGCCCGGCGGAGAGCAGGGCCGCGAGGTGCCCGTCGCCCCGGTGCTCGCGCAGCAGGGTGGTGGCGTGCCAGTAGGCGAGGTGGGGCTCCTCGGGGACCGGCAGGTCGGCGTTGGCCGAGTACAGGGGCCGGGCGTGCCGGGTGCAGGCCTCGGCGGCCCGCAGCGCGAGCTCCGCCGCCTCGGCCATCTCCGGGGAGGCGACGGCGTCCTCGCCGAGCAGCCGGCGCAGGGTGGTGTCGACGGCGCGCAGCCGCGCGGCCAGGACCTCGGCGGGGGAGGCGGTCTCCCACACGGCGGGCAGGTGCCGGGCGAGCAGCTCGTGGTTGTAGTTGTAGAAGGTCGCGGCGACCGTACCCGCACCCACCGCGCCGAGCGGGGCGCTCCGGGCGGCGAGCCGCGTCGCGCTCTGGTCCTCGAAACCGAGGGCGGAGAACTCGCGGTCCAGGTCCGGCGAGAAGTACAGCGAGGAGTGCAGCGGGTTCAGGGCGTTGTGGCAGCGTCGTCCGGCACGCGGCGGAAGGGCGTTCGTCATGCCCCGAACGTTACCGACTGGTCGGTACGACGGGAACAGGCGCGGGGCCTCCGGCGGGAGCGGGCACGTCCCCTCGGGCGGCGGGAGCCGACGTGCCGCCTCCGACGGCGGGGCAGACGCGTCCCCTCGGCCGGTGGGGGCAGGCGTCCTCTTCCGGCGGCGGGGGGCGAGCACACCCCACCGCCGCGGGGAGCAGGCGCATCCTCCGTCGGCGAGAGGGGGGCGTTCCCTCGGCCGGCGGGAGTCGACACTTCCCCTCGGTCGTCGGGGCGGGCACAGCCTACCGCTGCGGGGAGCAGGCGCGTTCCCGCCGTCGATGGGAGCGGGTGTGTTCCCTCGGCCGGCGAGGGCGGCCGCCCTCCTCGGCCGGCGGGGGCGGGCGCACCCTGCCGCCGCGGGAAGCAGGCGCGCCCCGCCATCGGCGGGAGAGGGTGCGTTCCCTCGGTCGGCGGAAGTCGACGCGTCCCCTCGGCCGGCGGGGGCGGGCGCCCCCTTCCGCCGGCGGGAGCGCCACGTTCCCTCCGCTGCCGGAGCAGGTGCGCCACCCCCCCCTGTCGGCCAGAGGCGATGGCAGGAAAGGTGGGGTCCTCGTCGTTGTGGACGCGTCCCGCCCCGGCCGAGGATGGGGGCATGCCCCAGCGACCCGTCCTCGTCGTCCTCTTCGACGACGTCCAGAGCCTCGACGTCACCGGACCCGTCGAGGTGTTCGCCGGTGCCGGCCGGGCCGCCGGGGACCCGTCCGCCTACCCGATCCGCACCGCCTCCCCGGACGGCGGCCCGGTCCGCACGCACAGCGGGCTGCGCCTGCTCCCCGACGCCACGCTCGCCGACGCCGTCGCCGACGGCGCCCCGCACACCCTGGTCGTCCCCGGCGGGGAGGGCACCCGGACGCCCGACCCGGCGCTGATCGACTGGCTGCGGGAGCACGCCCCGCGCGCCGAGCGCCTGGTCTCCGTCTGCACCGGGGCGCTGCTCCTCGCGGAGGCAGGGCTCCTCGACGGCCACCGGGCGACCACCCACTGGAACGCCTGCGAGCACCTCGCCCGGTGCCACCCCGCGGTCGACGTGGACCCCGACCCGATCTTCGTACGGGACGGGCGCCTCTCCACCTCGGCCGGGGTCACCGCCGGGATCGACCTGGCGCTCGCCCTGGTCGAGGAGGACCTCGGCCGGGACGTCGCCCTCACCGTCGCACGGCACCTGGTCGTCTTCCTGCGCCGCCCCGGCAACCAGGCCCAGTTCAGCGTCCAGCTGTCCGCCCAGACCGCCCGCCGGGAGCCGCTGCGCGACCTCCAGCACTGGATCACCGAGCACCCGGACGCGGACCTCTCCGTGGAGGCGCTCGCCGCCCGCGTCCGGCTCTCGCCCCGCCACTTCGCCCGCGCCTTCCACGCGGAGACCGGCACGCCGCCCGGCCGCTACGTCGACCGGGTCCGGCTCGAACACGCCCGCCGCCTCCTGGAGGACACCTCGTACGGCGTCGAGGAGGTCGCCCGCGCCTCGGGCTACGGGACGCCGGAGGCGATGCGCCGCGCCTTCCTCAAGGCCCTGGACACCGCCCCGGCGGAGTACCGCCGCCGCTTCCACGTGGTCCTGTCCTGACCGTCCGCCCATGCCGTCGTCGGCCTCCGCCGCCGCCGGTCGACCTCGTGGCCGGTCGAGCGCCGTCCGGAAGGGATCCCTCCGCGGGCCTTCCCCTCACCCGTGCACCCGTGACCGACCGGGCCCGCCACCGATGTCTCCGCCCACCGAGAGGAACCCCCGTGCAGATCGCCGTCCTGCTCTACGACCGCTTCACCGCCCTCGACGCCGTCGGGCCGTACGAGCTGCTCGCCCGGCTCCCCGGCGCCGAGACCGTCTTCGTGGCCAAGGAGAGGGGCCCGGTCCGCAACGACCAGGACAGCCTCGCCCTCGTCGCCGACCGGAGCCTCGCCGAGGTCCCGCGCCCGGACGTCGTCCTCGTGCCCGGCGGCCCCGACGCCCGGGCGGCCATGGGGGATCCGGAGATCCTCGACTGGCTCCGCTCCGCCGACGCCACCAGCACCTGGACCACCTCCGTCTGCACCGGCTCGCTGGTCCTCGCCGCGGCGGGACTCCTGGAGGGGCGCCGGGCGACCACCCACTGGCTCGCCCTCGACGAGCTGCGGGCCCTCGGCGTCGAGCCCACCGGGGAGCGGGTCGTCTTCGACGGCAAGTACGTCACCTCCGCCGGAGTCTCCTCCGGCATCGACATGGCCCTCCACCTCCTCGGCCGGATCGCCGGGGACGAGACCGCGCAGACGGTTCAGCTCCTCACCGAGTACGACCCCCAGCCGCCCTACGACGCCGGGTCGCCGGAGAAGGCCCCGGCCGAACTCGTCGCGAAGTGGCGCGCGGAGACCGGCCGGCCGGGGGCCGCGTAGCCCGTACGGGCCTCAGAGCCCGTACGTGAAGCGGGGCGGGCGGCGCTCCAGGAAGGCGGCGACGCCCTCCGCGGTGTCGCCGCTGCCGAGCGCCTGCTCCGCCCAGTGGTCGTCCCGGTCCGCGCGCCCGTCGGCGAACTCCTTGGCCGCCGCCTGGGTGAGCAGGGAACGGGAGGCGAGCACCCGGCAGAACTCCGCCACCCGCTTGTCCAGTTCGCCCACCGGGTGGAGCTCGTCCACGAGCCCCGTCCGCAGCGCCCGTTCCGCGTCGACCAGTTCGCCGGAGAACAGCAGGTACTTGGCGGCCGACGGGCCCACGAGGGCGGCGAGGCGGCGGGTCGACGAGGACGGGTAGACGATGCCGAGCTTCGCGGGGGTGACCCCGAAGCGGGCGCCCTCCTCGGCGAACCGCAGGTCGCAGGCGGCGGCGAGCTGGCTGCCGCCCCCGACGCAGAAGCCCCGGACGGCCGCCAGGGTCGGCTTGGGGAAGGCGGCGAGCGCCTCCTCCGCCCGTACCGCCAGGCGCTGCTGCTCGTCCCCGGGCTCCCGCAGCGCCGAGATGTCCGCCCCGGCGCAGAAGGTGTCGCCCTCGCCGGTCAGGACCAGGACCCGGACCGCCGGGTCGGCGGCGAGCCGCTCCAGGACGCCCGGCAGGGCGCGCCACATGCCGGCGCTCATCGCGTTGCGCTTGGCCGGGTTGGCGATGACGACGGTGGCGATCCCGTCCGTGACGCTGTCCTTCAGCTGCGGCTCCATGGGCCGGATGCTATCCGGCACGCCCGAACGTACGATCAGGAAGGGGCCGCCCTGCCGAGGAGGCACCGGATGACCGAGGACCGCCGCGAGGCGAAGGACGCCCCCGACCCGGTCGGGGACGTGCGGCGCCGGGGGAGGAAGCTCGACCGCAGCTTCGGCCGGCTCGCCGTGCTCGGCGCCCTGCTCGTGCTCGGCGGGACCGTCGGCCTCGTCTACACGGGCGCCGCCACCCTGACCTCGATGCTGCTCTTCGGCTGGCTGCTGCTGATCGGCGGCGCCGTCGGACTGCTCCAGGCCGTCCAGTCGCGGGGCACCGGCTACTTCTGGCTCGCCGCGGTGGTGGCCGCCCTGAACATCGCGGCCGGCGTCGTGGTGATCCGGCACCCCGAGGGCTCGGCGGAGGCGCTGACGATGTTCGCGGCCCTGCTCTTCCTGACCGGCGGGCTGTTCCGGCTCGTCGGCAGCGTGGTGGTGCGCGGCCCGCAGTTCGGCTGGACCCTCTTCCAGGGGGCCTTCGGCCTGCTGCTCGGTCTGCTCGTCCTCTTCGACTGGCCGCACAGCAGCCGGTACGTCCTCGGGGTCTTCTTCTCGCTCGCGCTGCTCTTCGACGGCCTCGGCCTGATCGCGATCGGGGTGGGGGGCCGACGGATCGTCAGCATGGTGACCCCGCCGGAACCGGTTCCGGCCCCCTCCTCGAAGAACCCGCTGGACCCCTCGCCGGAGCCCTCTCCGAGGCCCTCTCCGGAGTCCTCGGAAAGCGTGCGCGATCAGTCGAACAACTGACATCGGCATACTCACCCGATCAGAAGGCGGCCGATACGTGTCGACTTCTGGTCAGTAGGTGAGTCCGCCCCCGCAGATTGCCAAGACTCGATCCGTGGCGAGAATCGAGCACGAGGGTGGGAACCGGACGGTGGAGCCCCGCGAAGGCGGCCCTGCCCGACACCCGTCCTACGAAGGAGTCTGGCGCTTCACCGCTGCCGCGGTCGACGTCTCCGTCCCGCAGGCCCGGCACGCCGTGCGCGACCTGCTGGTCCGCCAGGGCGTCCCCCTCCACGACGAGATCATGGACGGCCTGCTGCTGATCGTCTCCGAGCTGGTCACCAACGCCGTGCGGCACGCGGCGCTGCTGTCCCCGGAGATAGCGGTCGAGGTGGCGATCGGCCCCGAGTGGATCCGGGTGTCCGTCGAGGACAACCACCCCTACCGTCCCAAGGCCCTGGAGGCCGACTGGGGGCAGACCGGCGGCCGGGGCCTGCTCCTGGTCCGCGAGATCGCCCAGGAGGCCGGCGGCACCTGCGACGTCGAGCACACCGCGAGCGGCGGCAAGATCATCTGGGCGGCGCTGCCCCTGGCCCCGATGGCACCGGAGCCGGGAGCGGCA
This sequence comes from Streptomyces sp. NPDC088915, assembly GCF_044749825.1. NCBI lineage: Bacteria > Bacillati > Actinomycetota > Actinomycetes > Kitasatosporales > Streptomycetaceae > Streptomyces > Streptomyces sp. NPDC088915. The sequence continues at coordinate 67,804 of NZ_JBIVIR010000020.1, read as the reverse complement.
CCGCAGGAGCCGGTGGTCACCAGCCCCCGGACGGACCCGTCAGCTCCCTGACGGCCGGACGCGCCGCGTCGAGCACCGTCATGAACCAGGCGGAGAACGGCGCGGCGGCGTGCCGCTCGGCCAGCTCGGCGGGGGTCACGAAGACGGTGTCCTCGATCTCCTCCGGGTCCGGGCGCGGCGCGGCCTGCACCAGGCCGACGAAGAGGTGGTTGAACTCCTGCTCCACCAGGCCCGAGGCCGGGTCCGGGTGGTTGTAGCGGACCGTGCCGGCCTCCGCGAGCAGCGAGGGCGAGACGCCCAGCTCCTCGAAGGTGCGCCGGGCCGCCGCCGCGAACGGGGCCTCGCCCGGGTAGGGGTGGCCGCAGCAGGTGTTCGACCAGACGCCGGGGGAGTGGTACTTGCCGAGCGCCCGCCGCTGGAGGAGCAGCCGGCCCGACTCGTCGAAGAGGAAGACGGAGAAGGCCCGGTGGAGCTGCCCCGGCGCCTGGTGGGCGGTGAGCTTCTCCGCCGTGCCGATGGTCCTTCCGTCCTCGTCGACCAGTTCGAGCATGATCGGGGCCGGGTCTCCGGACGGCTGGACGCCGTTCGACACGATCTCCGGCGAGATCTGAGCCGCGGTGGCTGGTGTGGTCGGCATACCCATCCTTCGCTTCGGTCCTCGGCCCGGTGGGGCCCCCTCAGTCTGCCGTACAAAAGCGGCTTGTCCGTACTTCGACGTCCGGACGCGGCCGCTCCCGCCGCACCGGAGTACAAACGGGGCGGCGGGAGCGGGAGGGGTCCGGGGCGGCACTACACCCCGAAAGCGGCGGGACAGGCGAGCGCACCCGTGGGAACGGGCGCGGAGTCGTCCGGGACGAGCGCCCTCATGGCCTCGTCCGGGACCTCGAAACCTGGCCTGATTCCATACGCGGATGCCCGTTCGAACCCGAACCGGGGGTAGTACTCCGGGTGTCCCAGGGCGAGGACGAGGGTCTCGCTCCGCGGCCGGGCCGCGTCGAGGACCGCCCGGACGACGGCCTGCCCGGCCCCCGTCCGCCGGTGTTCCGGCGCCACCGCCTCCGATCCGAAGGCCGCCGCCTCGACCCGCCGGACCTCCGCCTCCTCGCCGGACGCCTCCGGCCGGGTGCGCCGGCGCGGGTCGGCGGGGCGCAGGACGAAACCGGCGTAGCCGTAGTCGGAGCCGTACTCGCGCCGCAGCGCGATCTCGGCGCGGGCCCCGGCGACCGCCTCGGCCATGCCGGGCACGGAGGTGTCCGCCGCCTCGGCGCGCGCGGCCAGCGGGCCGTAGTACTCGTCCCAGTCGCCCTCCGGCTGGAGGAAGGCGCCCAGGACGTGGTAGCCGGCCGCGACCGCTGCCGCCGCGTTCCCGGCGACGGTGCGGAGCGGGTAGTGCTCCTCCCAGAAGGCGCGGGCCGCCGGGCCCGGCTCCCCGGTGGTCCACACGCACTCGGTGAGCACGAGCGTGCCGCCGGGCGCGAGGAGACGGCGCCACTCGGCGAGCGCCCGGTCGAAGCCGAGCACGAAGACCGAGCTCTCGGCCCAGACCAGGTCGAAGGAGCCGTCGGGGAACGGCAGGGCGCCCATGTCGGCGCGGAGGGCGCGGACGGAGCCGCCGTCGGGGTCCGGGCCGTCGAGTCCGCGCGCGGCGGCGGACTCCCGCAGCTCGGCGAGGAACGGCTCGTGGGTGTCGACGGCGGTCACCTCGGCGCCCGCCTCGGCGGCCAGGAGCAGCGCGGAGCGGCCCGGACCGCAGCCCAGGTCGAGCACGCGCGGGCGCGCGGGGAGCGGCCCCGCCAGGGAGAGGAGCCGGCGGGTGGTGGTGTCGGAGCCCGGACCCTGGCGCCGCAGGCCGTGGTGCAGGGCGAAGAAGGCATCGCGAAGAGCGTTGTCGGACAACGTGGGAAACCCTTGGGTGAGAGGGCCCCGGCCGACGACGTGACGTACCGGTGCGAGGACCGGGATCAGGTCAGCCGGAGACCCGGAGGCTGAGGGACGACCGGGCGCTGCCGCACGGGGCAGCCTCCATCGCGACGGTCATCGACCTCAGCTCCTCTCACCACACGTTCGTACGAAAAGACTAACAGGCGGCCCGGTGCGCTACAGGCACAGCTTCGCCTCGTGCTCCGCGTGGCCGACCGGCTCCAGCTGGAAGGTGCAGTGCTCGACGTCGAAGTGCGAGCCCAGGCAGTCCTGGAGCGCGTGCAGCATCTTCTCGTGTCCCACCGAGTCGAGGGCCCCCTGGTCGACGACCACGTGCGCGGAGAGGACCGGCATGCCCGAGGTGATCGTCCAGGCGTGCAGGTCGTGCACGTCCTCGATCCCCGGCAGGGCCAGTATGTGGGCCCGCACCTCCGCCATGTCGACGCCCTTGGGGGCCGCCTCCAGGAGCACGTCCAGGGTCTCGCGCAGCAGCTTGACCGTGCGCGGGACGATCATCAGGCCGATCACCAGTGAGGCGATCGGGTCCGCGTACGTCCAGCCCGTGGCCAGGACGATCCCGGACGCGACGATCACGGTGACCGAGCCGAGGGCGTCCGCGAGCACCTCCAGGTACGCCCCGCGCACGTTGAGGCTCTCCCGCCGGCCCCGCGTCAGCAGCGACAGCGAGACCACGTTCGCCACCAGGCCGACCGTCGCGAACGCGATGGCGAGGCCGCCCCTGGTTTCGGCCGGTTCGAGGAACCGCTGGACCGCCTCGAACAGCACGTAGCCGCCCACGCCGAGCAGCAGCAGGCAGTTCGCGAGTGCCGCCAGGATCTCGGCCCGCGCGTACCCGAAGGTGCGGTTGCCCGAGGGCGGCCGGTTGGCGAAGTGGATCGCCAGGAGCGCCATCGCGAGGCCGACCGCGTCGGTCGCCATGTGGGCCGCGTCCGCGATCAGCGCGAGCGAGTCCGCGACCACGCCGCCGATGATCTCGACCACCATCACGGAGAGCGTGATGCCGAGCGCGATCCGCAACCGGCTCCGGTACGCGGCCCCCGCGGTGCCCGTGGGCGGCGGGCCTCCGTGTCCGTGGCCGTGCCCGTGATCGTGTCCAGCCCCCATGACGTGGCCTCCCGGTCGTGTCGTCCGTATGCCCCGGTGCGCAAGTCAACTACGGGTGGGGGGTATGCGCAACACGGTACTGAACACCGTTGTCATATGCTCTGACCTGCGGTGATGCATTCCGGACAAGGCGTGCCGAGAGGGGCTCGGAGGCACCCTCCGCGCAGCCGTCCGACCGGGGTTTGTGGGCCGGGCGGACGATCGCCCATCATGATCCCCGACGGACGGGGCGCACCGAGGCGGACGCGAGCGGGCCCGGGGGAGTCCTGCCCGCGAAGCCTCGGTGAACTCGTCCTTCTGTTCATCGGATAGCCTCAGCCGACGTGTCGCCGCCCGGTGCCGGGCCGCACCGCCGCGCCCGGGGCCGCCATGGGCCCCGCCGGCCCCTCCGTCAGCTCCAAGGAGTGAGTTCGTCTGTCGACCGCCATCCTCACCGGCCCGCCGGCACCCGGATCCTCGCTCGACGGTGATCTGCGGTCGCTCGGCTTCGACGTCCGGATCGCCTCCGGCGCCGAGGAGGCCGCCGCCCTGCTGACCACCGTCCCGGCGGGCGAGCGCGTCGCGCTCGTCGACCCCCGGTTCGTCGGCCACCTGCACGCGCTGCGCCTCGCCCTCACCGACCCCCGGTTCCCGGCCGCCGGAGTCCCCGGCGCGCTCACCGCGCGGGGCGAGGCCCGCCCCGCCCTGGCCCGGGCCCTGAGCGAGGTCTCCGTGACGTCCGGGGCCCCCGGCGCTCCCGCCGACGACCTCCCCGCCACCCTCGCCGACGCCCTCGACGCCGACGGCGTCGCCGTGCACCGCCCCCAGCTCGGCACCCTCGTCGCCACCGTGCCCACCGACGCCGAGGCCCGCCACGCGGCGCGCGCCGCCGTCGAGGCCGTCGACGACGAGGCCGTACGCCTCCGCTCGGCCGTGAAGGCGCACGACGGCTTCTTCACCACCTTCTTCATCAGCCCGTACTCGCGTCACATCGCCCGCTGGTGCGCGCGCCGCGGACTGACCCCCAACCAGGTCACCACCGCCTCGCTGCTCACCGCCCTGATAGCGGCCGGCTGCGCGGCGACCGGCGAGCGCGGCGGCTACGTCGCCGCCGGCGTCCTCCTCCTCGTCTCCTTCGTCCTGGACTGCACCGACGGGCAGCTCGCCCGCTACGCGCTGAAGTACTCGACGATGGGCGCCTGGCTCGACGCCACCTTCGACCGCGCCAAGGAGTACGCCTTCTACGCGGGCCTCGCCCTCGGCGCCGCCCGCAACGGCGACGACGTCTGGGCCCTCGCCCTCGGCGCCATGGTCCTGATGACCTGCCGCCACGTCGTGGACTTCTCCTTCAACGAGGCGAACGCCGAGAGCACCGGCGCCGCGGCCAAGACCAGCCTGGCCCTCTCCAGCAGACTGGACGGCGTCGGCTGGACCGTCTGGGCCCGCCGCATGATCATCCTGCCGATCGGCGAGCGCTGGGCGATGATCGCCGTCCTCACCGCCGTGACCAGCCCCCGGATCGTCTTCTGGGCCCTGATCGCCGGCTGCGCCTTCGGCGCCTGCTACACCACCGCCGGCCGCGTCCTGCGCTCCCTGACCCGCAAGGCGAAGAGGACCGACCGGGCCGCCCGGGCGCTCTTCGACCTCACCGACTCCGGCCCGCTCGCCGAGGTCGTTGCCGGGGCGGCCCGCCGCCTGTCGTTCCCGGGCCCCGCCCCGGTCGTCGCGTTCCTGGGCGCCGCGCTCGTCGTCGGCGTCGCGCTCGGCGCGGAACCGGGCGACGTCACCGTCGTCGCCGCGGCCGCCGCGTACGCGGTGCTCGCCGGCGTCGCCGTCGCCCGCCCCCTCAAGGGCGCCCTCGACTGGCTCGTCCCCCCGCTCTTCCGCGCCGCCGAGTACACCACCGTCCTCGTCCTGGCCGCCCGCTCCGACTCCCCGGGAGCCCTCCCGGCGGCGTTCGGGCTGGTCGCGGCGGTCGCCTACCATCACTACGACACCGTGTACCGCATCCGCGGCGGCACCGGCGCGCCGCCCGCCTGGCTGGTGCGCGTCACCGGCGGACACGAGGGGCGCACGCTCCTGGTGACCGCTCTCGCCGCCCTCCTCGCGGGCCGCGGCGACGACTTCACCCTGGCACTGACCGCCCTCGCGGCCGCCGTCGCCCTCATGGTGCTCGTGGAGTCCGTCCGCTTCTGGGTCTCCGCCGGAGCACCCGCCGTTCACGACGAAGGAGAAGCCGCATGATCGGCCTCGTACTGGCAGCCGGTGCCGGACGGCGTCTGCGCCCCTACACCGACACCCTTCCGAAGGCCCTCGTGCCTGTGGACGGCGACACCACCGTCCTCGACCTCACCCTCAAGAACTTCGCCGAGATCGGCCTCACCGAGGCCGCGATCGTCGTCGGCTACCGCAAGGAGGCCGTCTACGACCGCAAGGAGGAGCTGGAGGCCAGGTACGGGCTGAAGCTCACCCTCGTCGACAACGACAAGGCCGAGGAGTGGAACAACGCCTACTCCCTGTGGTGCGCCCGCGAGGTCCTCAAGCGCGGCGTGATCCTCGCCAACGGCGACACCGTCCACCCGGTCTCCGTCGAGAGGACCCTGCTCGCCGCCCGCGGCGACGGCCGGAGGATCATCCTCGCCCTCGACACGGTGAAGGACCTCGCCGACGAGGAGATGAAGGTCGTCACCGCCGAGGGCGAGGGCGTCCGGCGCATCACCAAGCTCATGGACCCGGCGACCGCCACCGGCGAGTACATCGGCGTCACCCTGATCGAGCCCGAGGCCGCCGAGGAGCTCGCCGACGCCCTCCGGGCCACCTTCGAGCGCGACCCGGACCTCTACTACGAGGACGGCTACCAGGAGCTCGTCAACCGCGGTTTCACCGTCGACGTCGCCCCTATCGGTGACGTGAAGTGGGTGGAGATCGACAACCACGACGACCTCGCGAAGGGCCGTGAGATCGCGTGCCAGTACTGACCCGGCTGATCCCGTCGCCGGTCGTCGTCGACATCCGCAGGGGAGCGCTGGAGGACCTGTCCACGCTCCTCGCGGACCAGCGGATCTCTAGCAACGGCAGGATCGCCGTCGCCATCAGCGGGGGATCGGGCCTCAGGCTCCGCGACCACTTCGCCCCGCAGCTCCCGGGCGCCGACTGGTACCCGGTCTCCGGCGGCACCATCGACGAGGCCGTCAGGCTGGCGGACGCCATACGGGGTCAGCGGTACGACGCCGTGGTCGCCCTCGGCGGCGGCAAGATCATCGACGTGACCAAGTACGCGGCGGCCCGGGTCGGGCTGCCGCTGGTGGCCATCGCCACCAACCTGTCGCACGACGGGATCTGCTCCCCGATCTCCACCCTGGACAACGACAACGGGCGCGGCTCCTACGGCGTCCCCACCCCGATCGCCCTCGTCATCGACCTGGACGTGATCAGGGACGCCCCGGTGCGCTACGTCCGCTCCGGCATCGGCGACGCGATCTCCAACCTCTCCGCCCTCGCGGACTGGGAGCTCTCCCACCGCGAGACCGGCGAGAAGGTCGACGGCCTCGCCGCCGCCATGGCCCGCAGCGCCGGAGAGGCCGTGCTCCGCCACCCCGGCGGCGTCGGCGACGACGACTTCCTCGTCACCCTCTCCGAGGGCCTGGTGATGTCCGGCATCGCCATGTCGATCAGCGGCGACAGCCGCCCCTCCTCGGGCGCCTGCCACGAGATCAGCCACGCCTTCGACCTGCTCTACCCGACCCGCGCCGCCAGCCACGGCGAGCAGTGCGGCCTCGGAGCGGCCTTCGCCATGCACCTGCGCGGCGCCCGCGCCGAGTCCGGGCTGATGGTCGAGACCCTGCGCCGGCACGGACTGCCCGTCCTGCCGGAGGAGATGGGCTTCACCGTGGACGAGTTCGTCCGCGCGGTGTCCTTCGCCCCGCAGACCCGGCCCGGCCGCTTCACCATCCTCGAACACCTCGAACCGACCGACGACGACATCAGGGACGCGTACGCAGACTATGCAAAAGCCATCGGTAGCTGAGCTCCGTCCGGTCGTCCACCCCCCGGGCGTGAAGGACCGGCGGAGCGGCGAGCACTGGGGCGGCCGGCTGTACATGCGGGAGATCTCCCTGCGGATCACCCGGCAGCTGGCGAACACCCGGGTCACGCCCAACCAGCTGACCTACCTGATGACCGTCTTCGGCGTGCTCGCCGCCCCGGCGCTGCTGGTGCCGGGCATCCCGGGCGCCGTCCTCGGCGTGCTCATGGTCCAGCTTTACCTGCTGCTCGACTGCGTCGACGGCGAGCTGGCCCGCTGGAAGAAGCAGTTCTCGCTCGGCGGCGTCTACCTGGACCGGGTCGGCGCCTACCTGTGCGACGCGGCGGTCCTCGTCGGCTTCGGCCTGCGCGCCGCCGACCTGTGGGGCACCGGCCGGATCGACTGGCTGTGGGCCTTCCTCGGCACCCTCGCCGCCCTCGGGGCCATCCTGATCAAGGCCGAGACCGACCTCGTCGGCGTCGCCCGCCACCAGGGCGGCCTCCCGCCGGTCAAGGAGGCGGCCTCCGAGCCGCGCTCCTCCGGCATGGCGCTGGCCCGCCGGGCCGCCGCCGCGCTCAAGTTCCACCGGCTGATCCTCGGGATCGAGGCCTCCCTGCTCATCCTGGTCCTCGCGATCGCGGACCAGGTCAGGGGCGACCTCTTCTTCTCGCGGCTCGGCGTCGCCGTCCTCGCCGGCATCGCCCTGCTCCAGACCCTGCTGCACCTGGTGTCGATCCTGGTCTCCAGCAGGCTGAAGTGAGGACGGCCGTGAGCACGCCGCTCAGGGTGGGGGCCGTCGTCATCACGATGGGCGACCGCCCCGACGACCTGCGGGCGCTGATCGACTCGGTCGCCGCCCAGGAGGGCGACCCGGTCGAGGTCGTCGTCGTCGGCCAGGGCACCCCGGTCACCGGGGTGCCCGACTGGGTCCGCACCGTCGACCTGCCCGAGAACGTCGGCATCCCCGCCGGCCGGAACGTCGGCATCGAGGCCTTCGGCCCCGGTGGCACCGACGTCGACGTCCTCCTCTTCCTCGACGACGACGGCCTGCTCGCACACGCCGACACCGCCGAGCTGGTCCGCCAGGCCTTCACCGCCGACCCGCACCTCGGCATCATCAGCTTCCGCATCGCCGATCCGGAGACCGGCGCCACCCAGCGCCGGCACGTGCCGAGGCTGCGCGCCGCCGACCCGATGCGCTCCTCGCGGGTGACCACCTTCCTCGGCGGCGCCAACGCCGTGCGCACCAAGGTCTTCGCCGAAGTGGGCGGCCTGCCGGACGAGTTCTTCTACGCGCACGAGGAGACCGACCTCGCCTGGCGCGCGCTCGACGCCGACTGGATGATCGACTACCGTTCGGACATGGTGCTGCTGCACCCCACGACAGCACCTTCCCGGCACGCCTCCTACCACTTCAACGTGGCTCGCAACCGCGTGTGGCTGGCCCGTCGCAATCTGCCCGCACCCCTGGTGCCGGTCTACCTCGGCGTCTGGCTGCTGCTCACCCTGGCCCGGCGGCCCTCGTCCGCCGCCCTCAAGGCGTGGCTCGGCGGCTTCCGCGAAGGCTGGACGACCCCCTGCGGACCGCGTCGTCCCATGAGGTGGCGTACGGTGTGGCGGCTGACCCGGCTGGGTCGCCCCCCGGTGGTCTGACATCGTGGTACCCGACGTGCCGCGCATATGAACACGAAAGTTTCGACTTGTGAGTGACACACAGCAGGGCGGGGCGGTCGCGACGAGCGCGCCCCCGTCCGTCGACGAGGGCCTGGCCCCCGCCGCGCTCGCCGCGAAGTACGGCCTCGCGGTCAGCGGGGCCCGGCCGGGGCTGTTCGAGTACGTCCGCGACCTGTGGAGCCGTCGCCACTTCATCGCGGCGTTCTCCTCGGCCAAGCTGACCGCCCAGTACAGCCAGGCGAAGCTGGGCCAGGTGTGGCAGGTGGCGACCCCGCTCCTGAACGCCCTGGTCTACTACCTGATCTTCGGCCTCATCCTGGGCGCGGGCCGCGGCATGACCAAGGACGTCTACATCCCCTTCCTGGTCACCGGCATCTTCGTGTTCACCTTCACCCAGAGCTCGGTCATGGCCGGCGTCCGGGCGATCTCGGGCAACCTGGGCCTCGTCCGGGCCCTGCACTTCCCGCGCGCCTCGCTGCCCATCTCCTTCTCGCTCCAGCAGCTCCAGCAGCTGCTGTTCTCGATGATCGTCCTCGTGGCGGTGGCCATCGCCTTCGGCAGCTACCCCTCGCCCCGCTGGCTGCTCGTGGTCCCGGCGCTGTTCCTGCAGTTCGTGTTCAACATCGGCCTGGCCATGATCATGGCCAGGATGGGCTCCAAGACGCCCGACCTGGCCCAGCTGATGCCGTTCGTCATGCGGACCTGGATGTACGCGTCCGGCGTGATGTTCTCGATCCCCGCGATGCTGGCCGACAAGCCGGCCTGGATCGCCGACATCCTCATGTACAACCCGGCGGCGGTCTACATGGACCTGATCCGCTTCGCGCTCATCGAGGGCTACGGTGCGGAGAACCTGCCGTCGCACGTCTGGCTGACCGCCCTCGGCTGGGCCCTGGCCTTCGGCATCGGCGGCTTCGTCTACTTCTGGAAGGCCGAGGAGAGGTACGGCCGTGGCTGACCCGAACCAGTCCAGCATCCCCACCGTCATCTGCGACGACGTCCACATCGTCTACCGGGTCAACGCCGGCGCCGGGGGCAAGGGCAGCGCCACGGCGGCGCTCAGCCGGATCCTCGGCCGCGGCAAGGCCGAGGTCACCCGGGGCGTCCGCAAGGTCCACGCGGTCCGCGGCGTCACCTTCACCGCCTACCGGGGCGAGGCCATCGGCCTCATCGGCTCCAACGGCTCCGGCAAGTCCACGCTGCTGCGCGCCATCGCCGGCCTGCTCCCCACCGAGAGCGGCAAGGTCTACACCGACGGCCAGCCCTCGCTCCTCGGCGTCAACGCGGCCCTGATGAACGACCTCACCGGCGAGCGCAACGTGATCCTCGGCGGCCTCGCCATGGGCATGAGCCGCGAGGAGATCCGCTCCCGCTACGAGGGCATCGTCGACTTCTCCGGCATCAACGAGAAGGGCGACTTCATCAGCCTGCCCATGCGGACGTACTCCTCCGGCATGGGCGCCCGGCTCCGCTTCGCCATCGCGGCCGCCAAGAACCACGACGTCCTCCTCATCGACGAGGCCCTCGCCACCGGCGACCGCAAGTTCCAGATCCGCTCCGAGGCGCGCATCCGCGAGCTGCGCAAGGAGGCCGGCACGGTCTTCCTGGTGAGCCACAGCAACAAGTCCATCCGGGACACCTGCGACCGGGTGCTCTGGTTGGAGAAGGGCCAGCTCCTCATGGACGGCCCCACGGACGAGGTCCTCAGGGCGTACGAGCGGGAGACCGCCCGCTGAGCACCCCCGTCCGACCCGCCGCCCCCGCCGCGTCCCCCGCGCCGGGGGCGGCGCCGTTTCCCCGCACCGGACGCCCGCCCGGAATGTTCATGCGGTCAACATCGGGCAGGATGAGCCCATGGCAGCGATCTCGGGGGGAAAGACCTACCACCACGGCGATCTGCGGAACGCGCTGATCTGCGCGGCCGTCGGCCTCGCCACCGAGGGCGGCCCCGAACGGGTCGTGCTGCGCGAGGCGGCCCGCCGGGTCGGCGTCTCGCCCACCGCCGCCTACCGGCACTTCGACGGCCGGGGCGAGCTCCTCCGTGCGGTCAGGGCCCACGCCCAGCGGATGCTCGCCGACTCCATGGAGCGCGCCGCCGCCCGCGAACCCGGCGCCGACGACCCCGTCCTCGCGGCCGAGCGCCGGCTCGCCGCCCTCTGCCGGGGGTACGTCGGCTTCGCCGTGGAGCAGCCGGGGCTCTACCGGGCCGCGTTCTGCCTGCCCCGTCCGGCCGGGACGGGCGGAGCGGCGGCGCCGGAGCGGCAGCCGCACGAGCCCGAGGTGCGGGCCTTCGCCCTGCTCGGCGAGGCCCTCGACGCCCTCGCCCGGAGCGACGCCCCGCAGCGGACCGTCCGCCCCGCCGCCGGTGCCGCGGCGTGGTCGGCCGTCCACGGACTGTCACTCCTGCTGCTCGAAGGGCCCCTCCGGCGCCTTCCCGCGCAACGCAGGAACGCCGTCGTCGAGTCCACCCTCGCCATGGTCGTCACCGGGACACGCGCCCCCTGAACCTCCGGGCGACCCGAACTCCCTTGCGGTACGGGCGGATTGACGGCCCGTACGGGTGAGGTTCCCGGCGCCCGCCACCCCGGAACGGTGACGGTCGTCGTACAACGTAAGCTGGACCGGTCTGTTTCGCGGCAAGTAGGGCGATACCCCACGGCCATCGGGCCCCGGGTGGCGGCCCTACGGGCAGGGGTCGGCGGCGTGTCCGAAATAGGATGGATTGGGTCAGCAGTGTAGAACGGGAGACGTGACGGCCATGACGCAGAATCTCCAGCTCCACGAGGGTGTCGCCGTCCCTCCGTCGGGCAGCGACCGGTGACGGACCCCCGGCAGGCGCGCCCCGGCGCCACCTCGCGTGCCACCCTCGGCAAGGCTGCGGACGAGAACTTCCCCGTCGCCCCCTTCTTCCTGCCCCGCGCCTGGCGCGACGACCTCATGGCCGTCTACGGCTACGCCCGGCTCGTCGACGACATCGGCGACGGCGACCTCGCCCCCGGCGGGGCCGACGCCCGCCACCTCGGCGTCGCCCCCGAGCACGCCGAGGACCGGCTCGCCCTCCTCGACGCCTTCGAGGCCGACCTCCACCGCGTCTTCGACTCCACCCCGCGCCACCCCCTGCTGCGCGCCCTCCAGCCGACCGTCGCGCGGTGCGGACTCGCCCCCGGACCCTTCCTCGGCCTGATCGCCGCCAACCGCCAGGACCAGCTGGTCGGCCGCTACGAGACGTACGACGACCTCCTCGCGTACTGCGAACTCTCCGCCAACCCCGTCGGCCGCCTCGTCCTCGGGATCACCGGCACCGAGACCCCCGAGCGGATCCGGCGCTCCGACGAGATCTGCACCGCCCTCCAGATCGTCGAGCACCTCCAGGACGTCGCCGAGGACCTCGGCCGCGACCGGATCTACCTGCCCGCCGAGGACCTCAAGCGGTTCCACGTCACCGAGGACGACCTCGCCCGGCCCACCGCCGGCGCCTCCGTCCGCGCCCTGATCGCCTTCGAGGCCGAACGGGCCCGCGCGCTGCTCCACGCGGGCACCCCCCTCGTCGGCAGCGTCCACGGCCGCCTCCGCCTCCTCCTCGCCGGATTCACCGCCGGGGGCCTCGCGGCCCTCGACGCGATCACCGACGCCGGATACGACGTACTGACCGGCCCGCCCGGGCCCACCAAGCCGAGCCTGCTGCGCCGGGCGGGAGCGGTCCTGCTCCGGGCGCGGAGAGAGGGGTGACCGTGACCGTGGAGGGACAGCACCAGCCGTCCGCACCGGTACAGGCCGCCTACAGCTACTGCGAGGCGGTCACCGGGCAGCAGGCCCGCAACTTCGCCTACGGCATCCGGCTGCTGCCGGCCGAGAAGCGCCAGGCGATGTCCGCGCTCTACGCCTTCTCGCGGCGCGTCGACGACATCGGCGACGGCACCCTCGCGCCCGGCGAGAAGAAGGAGCGCCTGGAGGCCACCCGGGACCTGCTCGACCGGATCCGCTCCGGCAAGGTCGACGAGGACGACACCGACCCGGTCGCCGTCGCCCTCGCCGACTCCGCCGGGCGCTTCCCGATCCCGCTCGACGGCCTCGACGAACTCATCGACGGCGTCCTCATGGACGTCCGCGGCGCCACTTACGAGACCTGGGACGACCTCAAGGTCTACTGCCGCTGCGTCGCCGGCGCCATCGGCCGCCTCTCCCTCGGCGTCTTCGGCACCCAGCCGGGCGCCCACGGCGCCGACCGCGCCCCCGAGTACGCCGACACCCTGGGGCTTGCGCTCCAACTCACCAACATCCTCAGGGACGTGCGCGAGGACGCGGAGAACGGGCGCACCTACCTGCCCGCCGACGACCTCGCCAAGTTCGGCTGCGGGGACGGCTTCGGCGGCCCCCTGCCCGAGGGCTCCGACTTCGCCGGGCTCGTCCACTTCGAAGTGCGGCGCGCCCGCGCCCTGTTCGCCGAGGGCTACCGGCTGCTTCCCCTGCTCGACCGGCGCAGCGGCGCCTGCGTCGCCGCCATGGCCGGCATCTACCGGCGCCTGCTCGACCGGATCGAGCGCGACCCGGAGGCGGTCCTGCGCGGCCGCGTCTCCCTGCCGGGCCGCGAGAAGGCGTACGTCGCGGTGCGCGGCCTCTCCGGCCTCGACACCCGCCACGTCGCCCGCCGCGACGCCGGGAGGCGCACCCGATGAGCCCGTACGCGCCGACCCTCCCGGCCGCGCCCGGAGCCGCGCTCCCGGCCGCGCCCGGCACAGCGCTCCCGATCGTCCTCGGCGCGGTTCCCGCCCGCGCGGCGAACCGCCGTCCCGGCGCCGCCCCTCGTACGATCACCGTCCGCGCGGCCGTCCCCGGCACGACCGTTTCCCGGGGGACCGCCGTCCGTGCGGCCACCGTCCGTACGACCGTCTTCCGTGCGGCCGGCGGCCGTGCCGCAACCCCCGGCGCCGTTCCGGCGTCCCTGACCACGGCCGTCGCGCGCGGCCCGGGCCCGACGGGTCCGACCACGACGAACCGATCGGAGGCCGCGTGACCGAGGACGCAAGCGGGCGGGACGCCCGGCAGGCCCACGCCGTCGTCGTCGGCGGCGGGCTCGCCGGGACCACCGCCGCGCTCCAGCTCGCCGACGCGGGCGTCCGCGTCACCCTCCTGGAGGGCCGGCCCCGGCTCGGCGGCCTCGCCTTCTCCTTCCGCCGCGGCGAGCTGACCGTCGACAACGGCCAGCACGTCTACCTGCGCTGCTGCACCGCCTACCGCTGGTTCCTCGACCGGATCGACGGCGCCCACCTCGCCCCCGTCCAGGACCGCCTCGACGTGCCCGTCCTCGACGTCGGCCACCGCCGCGGCCCCCGGCTCGGCCGGATCCGCCGCGACGACCTGCCCGTCCCGTTCCACCTCGCCCGCAGCCTGGCGACCTACCCCCACCTCAGCGCCGTCGAGCGCGTGAGCGTCGGCCGGGCCGCGCTCGCCCTGAGCCGGCTCGACCCCGCCGACCCGGCCCTGGACGGCATCGACTTCGCCACCTGGCTCGGCCGCCACGGACAGTCCCCGCGCGCCGTCGAGGCCCTGTGGGACCTCGTCGGCGTCGCCACCCTCAACGCCACCGCCCCGCACGCCTCCATGGGCCTGGCCGCCATGGTCTTCAAGACCGGACTCCTCTCCGAGCCCGGCGCCGCCGACATCGGCTGGGCCCGCGTCCCGCTCGGCGAACTCCACGACACCCTGGCCGGAAAGGCCCTCGCCGCCCTCGGGGTGCGCACCGAACTGCGCACCAAGGCCGAGCGGATCTCCCGCATCGCCGACGGGCGCTGGGCCGTCGAGGTGCCGGGCGAGACGATCGAGGCCGACGCCGTCGTCCTCGCCGTACCGCAGCACGAGACCCACGCCCTGCTGCCCGACGGCGCCCTCGACGACCCCGACCGGCTCCTCGACATCGGCACCGCCCCCATCCTCAACCTGCACGTCGTCTACGACCGCAAGGTGCTGAAGCAGCCCTTCTTCACCGCCCTCGGCTCCCCGGTGCAGTGGGTCTTCGACCGCACCGACGCCTCGGGCCTCACGGGCGGCGGCCAGTACCTCGCCGTCTCCCAGTCCGCCGCCCAGGACGACATCGACGCGCCCGTCGCCGTCCTGCGCGAGCGCTACCTCCCGGAGCTGGAGCGGCTGCTGCCCGCCGCCCGCGGCGCCGGGGTGCGCGACTTCTTCGTCACCAGGGAGCGGACGGCGACGTTCGACCCCGCCCCGGGCACCGGCCGGCTCCGCCCCGGCGCCCGCACCCGGGCACCGGGCCTCCACCTGGCCGGAGCCTGGACCGCCACCGGCTGGCCCGCGACCATGGAGGGAGCCGTCCGCAGTGGTGTCAGCGCCGCGGGCGCGGCGCTCTCCGCCCTCGGCCGCCGCCATGACCATCCGCTGCAGGAGGCGGTATGAGTGTGAGTACCGGAACAAGAGGAGAGACCGTGCCGACAGCGCCGCCGGGACACCCGGCCGTCGACACCGCGGACGTGTCCGCACTGCTGGAGCGGGGACGGACCCTGTCCACCCCCGTACTGCGGGCGGCCGTCGACCGCCTCGCGCCGCCCATGGACACCGTGGCCGCCTACCACTTCGGCTGGATCGACGCGCAGGGCAACCCCGCCGACGGCGACGGCGGCAAGGCCGTCCGCCCCGCCCTCGCCCTGCTGTCGGCCGAGGCCGCGGGCGCCGCGCCCGAGGTCGGGGTCCCCGGCGCCGTCGCCGTGGAGCTCGTCCACAACTTCTCGCTGCTCCACGACGACCTGATGGACGGCGACGAGCAGCGCCGCCACCGCGACACGGTGTGGAAGGTGCACGGCCCCGCGCAGGCCATCCTCGTCGGCGACGCCCTCTTCGCCCTCGCCAACGAACTGCTCCTCGAACTCGGCACCGTCGAGGCCGGCCGGGCCACCCGCCGGCTCACCACCGCCACCCGCAAGCTGATCGACGGGCAGGCCCAGGACATCTCCTACGAGCACCGCGAGCGGGTCACCGTCGAGGAGTGCCTGGAGATGGAGGGCAACAAGACCGGCGCCCTCCTGGCCTGCGCCGTCTCCATCGGCGCCGTCCTCGGCGGGGCCGACGACCGGACCGCCGACAAGCTGGAGGAGTACGGCTACCACCTCGGCCTCGCCTTCCAGGCCGTGGACGACCTGCTCGGCATCTGGGGCGACCCCGAGTCCACCGGCAAGCAGACCTGGAGCGACCTGCGCCAGCGCAAGAAGTCCCTGCCCGTCGTCGCCGCCCTCGCCGCCGGCGGCCCGGCCTCCGAGCGGCTCGGCGAGCTGCTCGCCACGGACGCCAAGTCCAGCGACTTCGACTCCTTCTCCGAGGAGGAGTTCGCCGCCCGCGCCGCCCTCATCGAGGAGGCCGGGGGCCGGGAGTGGACCTCCCAGGAGGCCCGCCGCCAGCACGCCGTCGCGATCGCGGCCCTGGACGAGGTGGACATGCCCGCCCGGGTGCGGGACCAGCTCGTCGCCCTCGCCGACTTCGTGGTCGTACGGAAGAGATGATCACCATCACCCTGATATGAGTTCGCGGTCGCCGGCCGGTGCCACCCGGCGCCGGCCGACGGCAGACCCGCAGGAGCAGAAGGAAACAGACTGCGCGAAGGGGAAGCCATGACAGCGACGACCGACGGAAACGCCGGGGCCGTGAGCCCCCGGACGGCCGTGGCCGGCAAGACGACCGAGACCGCCCTCCCGGAGGGGACCGCATCCGCCCCGGGAAGAATCCTCCCGGAGGGGACCGCACCCGCCCCGGGAAGAACCCTCCCGGAGGGGACCGCATCCGCTCCGGGAAGACTCGACGAGACCGCCGCGCGGGCCGCGGCACGGGCCGCCGAGCACCTGCTCGCCCGCCAGGATCCGGCGGGCTGGTGGAAGGGCGACCTGGAGACCAACGTCACCATGGACGCCGAGGACCTGCTCCTCCGCCAGTTCCTGGGCATCCTCGACCCCGGCACCACCCGGGCCGCGGCCCTCCACATCCGCCGCGAACAGCGCGAGGACGGCGCCTGGGCCACCTTCTACGGCGGGCCCGGCGAACTCTCCGCCACCGTCGAGGCCTACGTGGCCCTGCGGCTCGCCGGGGACCCGCCCGAGGCCCCGCACATGGCCCGCGCCTCCGCGTGGGTCCGCGCCCGCGGCGGCATCGCGGCCGCCCGGGTCTTCACCCGGATCTGGCTCGCCCTCTTCGGCTGGTGGCGCTGGGAGGACCTGCCCGAGCTGCCCCCGGAGCTGCTCTTCCTGCCCAAGTGGTTCCCGCTCAACATCTACGACTTCGGCTGCTGGGCCCGCCAGACGATCGTGCCGCTCACCGTGGTCTCCGCCAAGCGCCCGGTCCGGCCCGCCCCCTTCCCGCTCGACGAGCTGCACACCGATCCGGCCCGCCCGAACCCGCCCCGTCCGCTCGCCCCGCCGACCGGCTGGGACGGGATCTTCCAGCGGCTCGACCAGGCGCTGCACCTCTACCACCGGGTGGCGCCGCGCCCGCTGCGCAGGGTGGCCATGAACCTCGCCGCGCGGTGGATCGTCGAGCGCCAGGAGAACGACGGCTGCTGGGGCGGCATCCAGCCCCCCGCCGTCTACTCGATCATCGCCCTCCACCTCCTCGGCTACGACCTCGGCCACCCCGTGATGCGGGCCGGTCTGGAGTCCCTCGACCGGTTCGCCGTCCGGCGCGAGGACGGCTCCCGGATGATCGAGGCCTGCCAGTCCCCGGTCTGGGACACCTGCCTCGCCACCGTCGCCCTCGCCGACGCCGGGCTCCCGCCCGACCACCCGGCCCTGGTCAAGGCCGTCGACTGGATGCTCGACGAGGAGATCACCCGCACCGGGGACTGGGCGGTGCGCCGCCCCGGACTCCCGCCCGGTGGCTGGGCGTTCGAGTTCCACAACGACAACTACCCCGACACCGACGACACCGCCGAGGTCCTGCTCGCCCTGCGCCGGGTCCGGCACCCCGATCCCGCCCGGGTCGAGGCCGCCGCCGCCCGGGGCGCGCGCTGGACCCTCGGCATGCAGTCCCGCAACGGCGCCTGGGGCGCCTTCGACGCCGACAACACCAGCCCCTTCCCCAACAAGCTGCCCTTCTGCGACTTCGGCGAGGTCGTCGACCCGCCCTCCGCCGACGTCACCGCCCACGTGGTGGAGATGCTGGCCCACGAGGGCCTCGCCCAGGACCCCCGCACCCAGCGGGGGATCGAGTGGCTGCTCGCCGAACAGGAGCCGCACGGCGGCTGGTTCGGCCGCTGGGGCGTCAACCACGTGTACGGGACGGGGTCGGTGCTCCCCGCCCTCGCCGCCGCCGGGATCCCGGCCTCGCACCCGGCGGTCCGCCGGGCCGTCGCCTGGCTCGGCTCCGTGCAGAACGAGGACGGCGGCTGGGGCGAGGACCTCCGCTCGTACCAGGACGAGCAGTGGGTCGGGCGCGGCGCCTCCACCGCCTCCCAGACCGCGTGGGCGCTGATGGCCCTGCTCGCCGCGGGCGAGCGCGAGTCCGAGCCGGTCCGGCGGGGCGTCGCCTGGCTGGTCGCGACCCAGCTCCCGGACGGTTCGTGGGACGAGCCGTACTTCACCGGGACCGGCTTCCCCTGGGACTTCTCGATCAACTACCACCTCTACCGCCAGGTCTTCCCCCTCACGGCGCTCGGCCGCTACGTGTACGGGGAGCCGTCGCCCCGCAAGGAGGGCTGATGGGCCGCGCGCCGGCCCCCGGCGCCGCCGCGCCGCCGCTCCTGATCGCCTGCGCGCTCGGCATCGAGCAGCTCGCCCTGCGCAGCGGCGACCGGGGCGGCGCCCCCGGCCCGGTCACCGTGCTGCGGACGGGCATGGGACCCGAACGGGCCCGGGAGGCGGTCTCCCGGGCGCTGGGGGAGCGGCGCCGCCGGGACGCGGCCGTGATCGCCTCCGGGTTCTGCGCGGGGCTCGCCCCGGGCATGCACCCCGGGGACCTGGTGGTCGCCGACGAGACCCGCGGACCCGACGGCACGACCGCGTGCACCGGCACGGACCTCCTGGTGAAGGCCCTGGTCAGGGCGGTGCCGGGCCGGGCCGTGCACGTCGGTCCGCTGAGCGGCTCCGACCACGTGGTGCGGGGCCCCGAGCGGGCCGCGCTGCGGGGCACCGGCGCGATCGCCGTCGACATGGAGTCCGCCGCGACCCTGCGTACCGCACGGGCCGCCGGAGCCTTCGGGGAGGGGCCGGGAGCGCGTCCGGTTGCGGCCGTCCGGGTGGTCGTGGACGCTCCAGAGCATGAGCTGGTCCGTATTGGCACGGTACGCGGGGGAATATCAGCCTTTCGCGTCCTTCGTGCCGTCCTTCCCGCTTTCTTCGAATGGCACCGTTCTTTGCTGCTCCCCAGGAGGTGAGCGAGTTATGGCCATGCCGCTCCGTCAGTCCATCCGGGTCGGGACCTACCTCTTCGAACAGAAGCTCCGCAAGCGCGACAAGTTCCCGCTGATCGTCGAGCTCGAACCGCTCTTCGCCTGCAACCTCAAGTGCGAGGGCTGCGGGAAGATCCAGCACCCGGCGGGTGTCCTCAAGCAGCGCATGCCGGTCGCCCAGGCGGTCGGCGCGGTCCTGGAGTCCGGCGCCCCCATGGTGTCCATCGCGGGCGGCGAGCCCCTGATGCACCCCCAGATCCACGAGATCGTGCGCCAGTTGGTGGCGAGGAGGAAGTACGTCTTCCTCTGCACCAACGCGATGCTGCTCCGCAAGAAGCTGGCGGACTTCACCCCCTCGCCGTACTTCGCCTTCGCCGTGCACATCGACGGACTGCGCGAGCGGCACGACGAGTCCGTGGCCAAGGAGGGCGTGTTCGACGAGGCGGTGGCGGCGATCAAGGAGGCCAAGCGGCGCGGCTTCCGGGTCACCACCAACTCGACCTTCTTCAACACCGACACCCCGCAGACGATCATCGAGGTGCTCAACTTCCTCAACGACGACCTCCAGGTCGACGAGATGATGATCTCGCCCGCCTACGCCTACGAGAAGGCCCCCGACCAGGAGCACTTCCTGGGCGTCGAGCAGACCCGGGAGCTCTTCAGGAAGGCGTTCGCCGGCGGGAACCGGCGCCGCTGGCGCCTGAACCACTCGCCGCTCTTCCTGGACTTCCTGGAGGGCAAGGCGGACTTCCCCTGCACCGCCTGGGCCATCCCCAACTACTCCCTCTTCGGCTGGCAGCGGCCCTGCTACCTGATGAGCGACGGCTACGTCCCCACGTACCGCGAACTCGTGGAGGAGACCGACTGGGAGAAGTACGGCCGGGGCAAGGACCCGCGCTGCGCCAACTGCATGGCGCACTGCGGCTACGAGCCCACCGCCGTCCTCGCCACCATGGGCTCCCTCAAGGAGTCCCTGCGCGCGGTCCGGGAGACCGCCTCCGGGAACGGCAGGTGAGCGGCGCGTGACCGGCGGCGGGTTCGACCTGCGGGCCCTGCTCGCCGAGCGCGGCGACGAGCGGTACGAGCTGCACTCCCGGTATCTCAACCCCCAGCTCCCGCGCATGCTCCGCACCATCGGCTTCGACAAGGTGTACGAGCGGGCCGAGGGCGCCCACTTCTGGGACGCCGACGGGAACGATCACCTGGACATGCTCGCCGGGTTCGGCGTGATGGGCCTCGGACGGCACCACCCCGTCGTCCGCAAGGCCCTCCACGACGTCCTGGACGCCGGGCTCGCCGACCTCACCCGCTTCGACTGCCCGCCGCTGCCCGGTCTCCTCGCCGAGCGGCTGCTCGCCCACAGCCCCCACCTCGACCGGGTCTTCTTCGGCAACAGCGGCACCGAGGCCGTGGAGACCGCCCTGAAGTTCGCCCGGTACGCCACCGGGCGGCCCAGGATCGTCTACTGCGACCACGCCTTCCACGGGCTCACCACCGGCTCCCTCTCCGTCAACGGGGAGCGGGGCTTCCGGGACGGCTTCGCCCCGCTCCTGCCGGACACCGCGATCGCCCTCGGCGACCTCGACGCCCTGGAGCGGGAGCTGCGCAAGGGGGACGTGGCCGGCTTCGTCGTGGAGCCGATCCAGGGCAAGGGCGTCCACGAGGCGCCGCCCGGCTTCCTGCGCGGGGCCCAGGAGCTGCTGCACCGGCACGGCGCCCTGCTGATCGCGGACGAGGTGCAGACCGGTCTGGGCCGGACCGGCGACTTCTACGCGTACCAGCACGAGGAGGGCGTCGAGCCGGACCTGGTCTGCGTCGCCAAGGCGCTCTCCGGCGGCTACGTGCCGGTCGGCGCCACCCTCGGCAAGGACTGGATCTTCAAGAAGGTCTACTCGTCCATGGACCGGGTCCTGGTCCACTCGGCGAGCTTCGGGTCGAACGCGCAGGCCATGGCCGCCGGGCTCGCCGTCCTCTCCGTGATGGAGGAGGAGGGCACGGTCGCCCGCGCGCGCCGGATCGGCGACCTGCTCTCCGGCCGGCTGAAGGAGCTGGTGCCCCGCTACGAGCTGCTCCACGAGATCCGCGGGCGCGGTCTGATGATCGGCATCGAGTTCGGCCGGCCGTCCTCGCTCGGGCTGCGCGGGCGCTGGACGATGCTCCAGGCGGCCCGCAAGGGCCTCTTCGCGCAGATGGTCGTCGTCCCGCTGCTCCAGCGGCACAGGATCCTCACCCAGGTCTCCGGGGACCACCTGGAGGTGATCAAGCTGATCCCGCCGCTCGTCGTCGACGAGGCGGACGTGGACCGGTTCGTCACCGCCTTCACGGCGGTCATGGACGAGGCCCACGGCGGGGGCGGCCTGATGTGGGACTTCGGGAAGACCCTGGTCAGGCAGGCGGTCGCCCAGCGCTGACCCGAACCGGGGCCGTCCGGGCCTCCGCGCGGTCCTTCCGGTCTCCGCGCGGCCGTCCGGGTTTTGCCTCTGGGGCAAGAAACTTGCCCCAGAGGCACGATCCTGGCGGAATGGGGGCATGGACCACGTCCCCGGGGACACCTCCCCGGCCTCCGCCACCGACGTCCTGCCGGACGTCGCCCCGCAGCTGCGGGCCCTGCGCCGCCGCCGGGGACTCACCCTGGAGGCCGCCGCCCGGCGGGCCGGCCTCTCGCCGGCCCACCTCTCGCGCCTGGAGACGGGGAACCGGCAGCCCTCGCTGCCGATGCTGCTCGCCCTGTCCCGCATCTACGGTACGACGGTCTCCGAGCTCCTGGGGGAGACCCCGCCCGAACGCGACCCCGTCGTCCGGGGCGGCCGCTCCGAGCCCGTCGAGGCCGACGGCTGGATCTACCGCCAGGCGGGCGGCGCCGGACGCGCCCTCCAGTGCCTGCGGGTCCACGTGCCGTACGCCACCCGGGCCGACATCGTGCGCGTCCACCCCGGCGAGGAGTGGATCCACGTCCTGGAGGGGCGGGTGCGGCTCGCGCTCGGGGAGACGGTCCACGTCCTCGACCCCGGGGACGGCGCGCACTTCGACTCGCTCACCCCGCACCGGATCGGCGCCGCCACCCCCGGCGGGGCCGAGCTGCTCTTCGTCCACACCCTGCTGCAGAGCCCCGTCGCCGAGCTGTGCCTCGGCGACGGGACCCCGCACCGGCGCTGACCGCGACAAGACCGCCGTAACTATTTTTCAGGAAAGGGCCGACATGTCCGAGAAGTCTGCGTCCGTCACCGGCGAGGAGCGCGGGGAAGGCAAGTTCCCCAAGGGTCTGGTGCTCCGCCTCTTCGCCTACCTGATCGCCGGTCACCTCTTCGCCGGCTTCCTCTACCTGCTCTTCGCGATGGGCGCGAAGTAGGGATCCCGGCCGGCCCTACGCCTCGGTGAGCAGGCGCTCCCGCAGCCGCTCGCGAGTTTCCGGGGGCAACCCCAGGCCCTCGGAGAAGTAGGCGTCCACCGAGCCCCAGGTCGTCTCGATCGTCCCGAAGGCGGCCCGCAGGTACTCCGCCCGCGCGTCGAAGAGCGGGCTCAGCAGCTCCATCACCTCGGGCCCCATCGCGTCCGGGGCGGTGGAGCTGCGGCGCACCTTGTAGCGGCGGTGCGGCTCGTTCGACTTCACGTAGTCGGCCTCGATCGCCGCCCGCTCGACCCCGACGGCGAGCAGGGTGATCGCGACGGCGAGCCCGGCGCGGTCCTTGCCCGCCGCGCAGTGCATCAGGGCCGGGACGCTCTCCTCGGCCATGGAGTGCAGGATCCGGCTGTGCTCGGCGGTGCGCTCGATCACCATCCGGCAGTACGAATCGGACATCCGGGCCGCGGCCTGCCCGTCGCCGAGGACCTCCCGCAGCTGCGCGGTCTCGCCGTCGCGCACCAGCCGCCAGAACTCCTTGCCGTCGGCCGGGTCATTGAGCGGTATGTTCACATTTCGCACCCCGGGCAGCTCGACGTCGGGGCCCTCGATCCGCCGGTCGGCCTCGTTGCGGAAGTCGAAGACCGTGTGCAGCCCGAGACCGGCGAGGAAGGCGGCGTCGCTCTCGGTCGCGTGGGCCAGGTGACCGCTGCGGAAGAGGCGGCCGGGGCGGACCGCGCGCCCGTCCGTCGTCGGCAGACCGCCCACGTCCCGGAAGTTGCGGACCTCCGCCAGCTCGGGCTCGGCGGCTTCGACGGGCGGGACCTGCGGCAACTGCTGCGTCACGGATGCTCCTGGAAGGTTGGCGTGCGGATGTCCGACGCGACATCGGTTCCTGATCGGTTCCTGGGGCAATCATCCAGACGGGAGCGGTGCGGCGCACCCCCTCGGACGGGAATGGGTGATCTGTCCGAATTAGCCCATTGGGTATAACGCGCCCTGTTTGCAGGCGAGATGGGATTCGGCGCGTGAGCAGGGTCATAGAAGTGACGGATCGTGGCCGGGAGCCCGGCGCAATTTCCGTACGGGGAAAGGGAATCGGAGGAACGTCCTCCACGGAGGGTGACCGGAATTCCGGGGGAACGATCTAGGGCGGAATCCCCGGACAAAACAGCGGCTTGTTCGCGCCGACCCCGCTCGTCTAGCGTCACGCTCAATCCGGACGGACCGCCGAATCCTGCCACCGCCCGGAATTCCACCCATCCCATGCGTGGCAGGAGCGGGGGACCCAGGAAGTACGCCGGTCCCGCGACACAGGACGGCTCGGGGTGAAGCCGCGCGAGAGCGCGGCCGGGCATCTCCAGTCCGAACCCGACAGCTCACCTCGCAGGCGCCGGAGAGGATTCGCCATGCCCGCGAAGGGTAAGCACCGCCGTCCCAAGAGCAACCCCCTCACCCGCGGATTCGCCGCCGCCGGTACGGGAGGCGCCGTCGTCGCCCTCCCGCTCCTCGGCGCCACGGGGGCCCACGCCGCCGAGCAGACCGCCCCGGCCGCCGCCTCCGTCCAGTCCGCCGTCACCGCGCACGCCGTCACCGCGCACGCCGTCGCGGCGAAGGCCGCCCCCGCGAAGGCCGCCGCGGAGACCGGCCCCCGGACGTACTCCGTCGTCGCCGGCGACTACCTGTCGAAGATCGCCGCCGACCACCACCTCCAGGGCGGCTGGCAGAAGGTCTACGAGGACAACCGCCGGACCATCGGCGCCGACCCCTCCCTCATCATGCCCGGCATGAAGCTCACCATCGGCGCCAAGGGCTCCGCCCCCGCCGCCCCCAAGAGCACCACCGGCGCCCAGACCTCCGGCAAGAACGGCGACGAGGCCCCGCGCGCCTCCCGCGACAGCGGCCGCGCCGCCCCGGCCGCCGCCGCCCCGAAGGCCGAGGAGAGCTCCACCGCCTCCTCCACCGGCTGGGTCTCGCCCGTCGCCCTCGCCGGCTTCTCCACCCCGTACCACGCCTCCGGCTCCATGTGGTCCTCCGGCTACCACACCGGCGTCGACTTCATCGCCTCCTCCGGCACCACCGTCCGCGCCGTCGGCGCCGGCACGGTCGTCTCCGCCGGCTGGAGCGGCTCGTACGGCAACGAGGTCGTCATCAAGCACGAGGACGGCAACTACTCGCAGTACGCCCACCTCTCCTCCCTCTCGGTCTCGGCCGGACAGAGCGTCAGCGGCGGGCAGCAGATCGGCCTCTCCGGCTCCACCGGCAACTCCACCGGCCCGCACCTGCACTTCGAGATCCGCACCACCCCGAGCTACGGCTCGGACATCGACCCGCTGGCCTACCTGCGCCAGCACGGCGTCTCCCTCTGACACCCCGAAGGGCACGTCCCCTTTTCCGACGGCCCGGCGCACACGCGCCGGGCCGTCGGCCTATTCCGACTTGGGCGAATCTTTATCGGTGGCATATGTCACCCGTCGTCAACCCCTCCTTACGGTCGCGTAGGTCACACGCGAAAGGGAAGGATGTGCCCCCGTGGCAGACGATTCGAGATCAAGAGACAAGAACGCATTCGGGTCGTACGCGGCGATCGGTGACAGCTTCACCGAGGGCGTCGGAGACCCCGGCCCCGACGGGACGTACGTCGGCTGGGCGGACCGCTTCGCGGTCCTGCTCGCCGACCAGCTGCCGGAGCACGACGCCTTCCGCTACGCCAACCTGGCCGTACGCGGGCGCCTCCTCGACCAGATCGTGGCGGAACAGGTCCCCAGGGCGAAGGAACTCGCCCCCGACCTGGTGACCTTCTGCGCGGGCGGCAACGACATCATCCGCCCCGGCACCGATCCGGACGACGTGGCCGAGCGCTTCGAGCGCGCCGTCGCCGACCTGACCTCCGCCGTCGGGACCGTCATGGTGACCACCGGCTTCGACACCCGTGACGTCCCCGTGCTCCGGCACCTGCGCGGCAAGATCGCCACCTACACCGCGCACGTCCGCGCCATCGCGGACCGCCACGACTGCCCGGTCCTCGACCTGTGGTCGCTCAGGTCCGTCCAGGACCGGCGGGCCTGGGACGGCGACCGGCTGCACCTCTCGCCCGAGGGACACACCCGGGTCGCCCTGCGCGCCGCCCAGGTCCTCGGCCTGCCGGTGCCCGCCGACCCCGACCAGGCGTGGCCGCCGGTCCCGCCGCGCGGCTCGCTCGAAGTGCGCCGCGACAACATCCAGTGGGCGCGGGAGTACCTCGTGCCCTGGATCGGGCGCCGGCTGCGCGGCGAGAGCTCCGGGGACCACGTCGAGGCCAAGCGCCCCGACCTCATGCCCCTCCAGCGGGTCTAGCGGGCGGTACGGCGGCGGGGATCCGTTCCAGGACCCCGCCCGCGAACACGTCGTACAGCGGCAGCGTCTCCAGGTGGACGTAGCCGATGTGGCAGTCGCAGACGCCGAGGGGACAGGCGCGGGGACGCAGGGCGGCGCGGTACGAACCGTCGTACAGGTTTCCCAGTTCGGCCTTGACGAAGTGGCAGCGCCGCACCGTCCCCCCGCCGTCCACCGACACCACCGACTCACCGGTCCGGCAGGGCAGCCCCGCCGAGCGGTGCGGACGCCGGCTGTACGGGAAGAGCGGGTCCAGCTCCGTCCACCCGTCGGCCTCCGCGTCGGTGTACGTATGCCCCTCGGCCGCGTTCACCCACAGGTACACGTGCGGCGGCAGCGCGTCCCGCAGCCGCCGCGCGTCCTCCCGGTGCTCCGGGAGCCCCACCACCCCGACGCTGAACCGGACGCCCCGCTCCGCCAGGTCGTGGCACTTGCCGAGGAAGCGCCCGTACGGCGTCTGCCCCGGGTGGTACGTGCACCACAGCGCCACGCTCTCCCGGTCCGCCTCCGCCAGCCAGTCGGTCCGGCAGCTCAGATTGGTCTGGATCGCCACCCGCTCGACGTGCGGCAGCCGCGACAGCTCGACCAGGGCCCGCCGGTACCAGGAGCGCACCAGGCCCTCGCCCCACGGCGTGAACAGGATCCGCAGCCGGTCCCCGGTCTGCGCGGCGGCCCATCCGGTGAACCGTTCGAGCGCCGCCCGGTCCGCGCGCAACTGCTCCCGGCTGTCCCGGCGCTTGGCGAAGGGGCAGTACGGGCAGTCGTAGTCGCAGGAGGAGAGCGGCCCCCGGTAGAGCAGCGTCAGGTCCACGGCCGCCCCCTACTTCGGCTCGTACGCGGCCATGGCGGCCCGCACCCCGGGGGAGAACAGCTCCGGGCCGAGCCCGTCCGAGTGCGCGAGCCCCTCCGGCGAGAGACGCAGCAGCCCCGCCGGCGCCTCCCCGTCCAGCCAGCCGAGCGCCTCGAACCGGCCCAGCTCCTCGGGGAAGTCCGCGAACGGCGAGGTCCCGAACCGCTCCTCGTACCCGGCGACCGGCATCCCCCCGGCCTGGAGCAGCGACTGGAGCAGATGGCGGCGCCGGGCCTCCCCGGCGTCGACCCACCGGCCCACCCGGGCGCGCGAGAAGTCGCCGGTCTCCGTGTAGGCGTCGATGATCGAGCGGATCTCCCGCATGTCGACGGCGTAGTCGAAGGAGTAGTGCAGGGCCGAGGTGTACGAACGGGCCCCGCAGCCCAGGCCGATCATCCCGTCCGTCTGGCACGCGTGGTCGTCCGGACCGAGCGGCGCCGCGTCCCGCCGCCGGAACATCCGCATCGACACCTGCTCGTAGCCGTGGGCCAGGAGGTGGTCCCGGCCGTGCCGGTAGAGCCGCAGCCGCCGCTCGTCCCACTCCCGGTCGTCCTCCGGGGGCGTCCGGCCCAGACCGGTCAGCGGCCGGACGTACAGCGGGTAGAGGTACAGCTCCTCCGGGCGCCAGGCCAGGGCCGCGTCCAGCGAGCGGCGCCAGGACTCCTCGGTCTGCCCGTCGATCCCGTAGATCAGGTCGACGTTGAGCACGGGGACGCCGGTGTCCCGGATCCGGCCGAGCGCCGCCTCGACGTCCGCGCGGCGCTGCGGCCGGACCGCCGCCCGCGCCTCGGCCTCCACGAAGCTCTGCACCCCGATGCTGAGCCGGGTCGCGCCCCGCTCGACGAGCAGCGCGAGCCGGTCGGCGGTCGCGGTCGCGGGCGAGGTCTCCACCGACAGCGGCACCGCCCGCAGGTCCGCCCCCATGCGCTGCTCGGCGATGTCGCAGAGCCGCTCCAGCTCGGCGGCGGTCAGGAAGGTGGGCGTGCCGCCGCCGAACGCGGCCGTGGCGAACCGCACCGGCTCCCCGTCCCCGAGCGCCTCGCGCACGGCGGTCGCCTGCCGGTCGAGGGCGTCCAGGTAGCGGGTGGTCAGCTCGCCGGGGGCGCCGATCCGGGTGAAGAGGTTGCAGAAGCCGCAGCGGACCTCGCAGAACGGCACGTGCGCGTAGAGCGAGAGGGCGTCCTTCGGCTCCCCGGCCCAGAGCGCGGCGAGCTTTGGCGGATCGGGCAGCTCCCGGTACGCCGTCTTGTGCGGGTAGGCGTAGACGTAGCTGCGGTACGGGCGGGGGGCGGGGGTTCCGGCGGTTGTCACGCGGCGGCCTTCCGGGGCGCGGTCGATGGTGTTCACGCGGCGGCCTCCTCGTCGGGTCCGGCGGGTCCGTCGGGGCCCGGCAGGACGAACTGCGCGTACGGCACCGTCCACACGACCTCGTGGCCGAGCCGGTGACCCGTGAAGCCGTCCTCCCCGTACGCCGTGCCGTGGTCGGAGCAGACGATCGCGAAACAGGGGCGCCGGGAGCCCATCGCGGCGAAGAGGCGCCCGATGTGCCGGTCGACGTACTCCAGGGCCGCCGCGTGCGTCTCCCGGGAGTCGCCCGCCTCGCGGGTCGCCCCCGGCAGGTGGAACCAGTTGGGCTGGTGCAGCGCCGACACGTTGACGAAGAGGAAGAGCCGCTCCTCGTGGGGGAGTCCTGCCACGACCTCCTCGGCGCGCTCGACCTGGGACTCGAACGAGGTCGGGGACGCGACGCCGAAGGAGGGCTCCCAGTGGCTCTCCCGGAACAGCCCGGGGAGCACGGAGCCGAGCGGCGGCTGCTCGTTGAAGAAGCCCACCCCGCCGACGCAGACCGTCCGGTAGCCCTCGGCCGCGAGGCCGGAGACGAAGTCGGGGGTGTCGTGGACCCAGGTGCCGCCGGCGGTCGACTCGCTCCCCGCGAACCGGGCCGCGAACAGCCGGGGATGGGGCCCCTGCGCGGCGGGGGTCGGCAGGAAGCCGGCGAAGATCGCCTGGTGGGAGGCGTAGGTGAAGCTCCCCGGCGCGTGCCGCCGCTCCCAGACGCCGCCGGGCAGGTGCCGGGCCAGGTTCGGGATGCGGCCCGCGGCCGCCAGCTCGGCGGCCACGTCGTACCGGAGCGTGTCGAGGGTGACCAGGAGCAGGTCGTGGCTGCCGACGATCGCGTTCATGTCGGGCTGGTTCACGCGGTGCTCGTTCCTGTGGTGCGGGTGGTGCGGGTAGTGCTGGCCGTGCTGGTGGTGCGGACGGTGCTTGTGGGGCTTGAGTCGCGGGGTGTACGGGGGAACAGCGCGGCCACCTGGGCCGCGTAGGTGTCGAGGCCCTCGGCCCCGCCGCCGGGCAGGCCCGTGAGCCGGGGCAGCAGGTCGCCGAAGGCGTTGACCTCGCCCACGGCGAAGCGCCGCCAACCCGACGCGGGCAGCAGGTCGACGCCCACGCACCGGGTGCCGGGGAACGCGGCGGCGGCCCGCTCGCACACCCCGAGCGCGTCCGCCCAGCGTCCGCCGGCGGCGGCGATCGCGGCCCGGGCCGCGTCCAGGTCGCCCCGGGCCCCGCCCAGGTGCAGATTGGTCATCGGGGAGCGGCTGGTGCGGAGCACCGCGTGGGTGGCCCGCCCGTCGACCACCACCACCCGCAGGTCGGCGGCCCGTCCGTCCTGGGTCGCCTTCGGCAGCCACCGCTCGACGTGCAGGCCGTCGGGGGCCAGGGCGTCCACGATCGCGGCGACCTCCCGCTCGCTCGTGTAGCGCCGCACCCGCAGCGAGTTGAAGAGCCGTCCGTCCGGCCCGCGCTCCACCGAGGTGGTGGCCTGGACCCGGCCCGCGCCGTTCGTCTCCACCGCGAGGACTCCCGAGGCGGAGGAGCCGTGCGCGAGCTTCACGAACACCCGGCGCATGCCCGCCCCGGCCGTCAGCGCCCGCACGTCCGCCCAGCCGCGCACGGCCGGCGCGGCGGCGCCGGAGGTCGGCGACCCGGGCACGGGCACGCCGGCCGCCCGCAGCCGGCCGTGGGTCAGCCGCTTGTCGAACAGGACCGGGAGCTCGGCGGGGTCGTCGACGAGGACCGCGCCCGCCCCCTCGACGCTCCGGGCGAGGTCCGCCACGGCGGCGGTGAACCGCCCGTACCAGCGGCCGGTGCCCTCGACCCGGGCCGGATCGTCGACCCCGCGCAGCAGCCGGTCGGCCTCCGGCTCCTCGCCCGGCGAGTCCAGGCGCACGGTCTCGCCCGCCGCGAACCGGGCCCGGCCCCGCAGCACGTCCGGCCAGGACACGACCCGTGCCCCGGGCAGCCCGGCGGACCGCAGCGCGTCCTGGAAGAACGCGACGCGGCGGCCCGCCGGGACGCCGACGACCACGGGGCGCGGGCCGGAGGTCATTCGGCGACCGCGACGTACCGGTGGACCTCGCCGTCGCCGTAGTCCTCCGGCTCCTGCGCGTCGTCGAGGACCACGGTCACGCCGTGCGGGACGAGCGCGGCCCGCACGCGCTCCCGCATCGGCTCCGAGAGGTAGTGGTGCGACAGGTCGAGGCGCGACAGGTGGGTCAGGGGCTGCCCGTCGAGCAGGGCCGCCGCGCCCTCGTCGGTGAGCACGCCCATGGACAGGTCGAGCCGCTCGATCCGGGCGACGACGGGCGCGCCCGCCACGGCGGCGGCGACCGCGTCCTCGATCACGCTGTTGCGCAGGCCCAGGTGGCGCAGGGCCGGGAAGGACGTGCCGGCGAGCAGCGGGGCCAGGTCCTCGGGGGTGCTGTCGCCGCCGTACTCGTCGGTGCCGAGCCAGAGTTCCAGGTTCTCCAGGGCGGGCAGGTCGCTGCCGACGATCCCGCGCACGACCTCGGCGCCGAGACCGCCGGTCTCCACCACCAGGGTCTCCAGGGCGGTGTGCCGGACCGGCGGGAAGACCAGGTCCGTGCCGCCGCGCACCCCCAGCTCGCGCAGCGCCGGGTAGGCGGCGAGCAGCGGCGTCACGTCGGACTGGACGATCCAGGAGATCTCGCAGTCCTCGAAGGTCATGTCGCCGAGGAAGACCGCCTCCAGGCCGGTGAGCCGGTCGTTGGCGCCCATCAGGGCGGTGACGACGTCGGCGGACGAGGTCTCGTACGGCTCGTCCCAGCCGCCGACGACGAGCGCGCGCACCCGCGGGGCGTCGACCGCCTTCAGGAACCGCTCGAAGCGCGGGCCCCAGTGCTCGTCCCCGGGATCGGAGTACGTCGGCGCGGAGATCCGCCAGGCGACCCCGGCCGCGTCGGGCAGTTCGACCGGCGCGGCCGCGTCCGGGAACTCGAAGACGGGGAGGCCGTGGAACTCCTGCAGGTGGTGGCCGATGGTCATGACGGTGCTCCAGAGGACGGACGGCGTGGGTCGCTGAACCCCTGAGTTCTACCAAGCGGCACCGACAGTGCTCGCGCCGGGTGCCGGACGGCCCGGACCGGGTGTCACCCGGGGCAGGGAGCGAGCGCCGCACGGGCCCGGGGCGAGCGCCGAACGGCCCGGGGGCGATTGTCAGTGCCGGCCTCTAGCGTCGTTCTCGTGTTCGGACGACCGTGCCGAACGGGGAGGGGACAGCCATGTACCGGCAGGGAGACGTCCTGATCGTGTCCGTCGACGAGACGGCCGTTCCGGAGCGCGCCAGGACGGCGGCGGGGGAGCCGAGGGACGCCCGGGGCCGCCTCGTCCTCGCCCTCGGCGAGGTCACCGGGCACGCCCACGCGATCCCCGGTCCCGGCCGGCTCGTGCGGGAGCCGGGGCCCTACGGCCCCCTTCTGCTCGAACTGCCCGAGGGCGGCCGGGTGGTGCACGAGGAGCACGCCCCGATACCGCTGCCGAAGGGCTGGTACCGGGTGGTCCGCCAGCGGGAGTACGTGCCCGGCGCGTACCGGATCGTCGCGGACTGACCGACTGACCGACTGACCGACTGACCGGCTGACGGACTGACGGACTGACGGACTGACGGACTGACGGACTGACGGACTGACGGATTCGAGGGACCTGGGGGAAGAAGGACATGAACCGCACCACCGCACAGGACAAGTGGCGGGCCGTCGCCGCGGCCACCGGGCCCGCCGACCGCGCCGCCGCCGAGGCCGGCGTCCGGCTCGCCTACCGCACGGCGGGCCTCGCCGAGCCGGAGCGCGTCCTCTGGGCGGACTCGCCGCTCGCCGCCGTCGCGCTCCTGGACGGCCTCGCGGGCCGGGGCCGGTCGGTACGGGAGGAGGTGCGCACCCGGCCGTGGGCCGAGGAGCGCCGCCGCCTCCACGACGCGCTCGGCCCGGCGGGCTGGGCGGCGCACTGGCAGGCGACGGGGGCGGTGCTCTGGGACCTCGACCGGGCCCTCGCCGACCGGATACGGGCCGCGGTGACGCGGGCCCACGAGGAGCGGGCGGAGGGCGGGAGGCCGGGCGGCGTCCGCCTCGTCCTGCTCGACGCCGTCCTCGGCCAGCACGACGCCGCCTGGCTCGCCGCCTTCGACGGGCACGGCGAGCGCCTCGCCGGACTCGCCGCCGTCGCCGCGCACGCGGGCTGGTGGTGGCCGTACGAGAACGTCGCCGTGGTCTGCGAGCGGCCCGTCGAACTCCACCGCGACGAGGCGGGGTGCCTCGACCGGGGCGACGGACCCGCGCTCGCCTACCCCGACGGGTTCGCCCTCCACGCCTGGCGGGGCATGACGGTCTCCGCCGCCTTCCTGGCCGGTCTCCCGGACCTCACCCCCGAGCGGATCCGCGAGGAGGGGAACGCCGAACTGCGGCGCGTGATGCTGGAGCACTACGGCTACGACCGCTACCTCACCGCCTCCGGGGCCCGGCACGAGCACCACGACGAGACGGGCGTGCTGTGGCGGATCGAGTCGGCCGACGACGAGGACGTGGTGATGGTCGAGGTCGTCAACTCCACGCCCGAACCGGACGGCACCCGTCGCACCTACTGGCTGCGGGTGCCGCCCGCCACCCGGACCGCGTGGGAGGGCGTCGCCTGGACCTTCGGCCTCCGCCCGGAGGCGTACGAGCCGCTCGTCCAGACCTGAGCCGGGTGCCCCGGTGGCGGTACCCGGCTGGTACGGACAGGGGTAAGGGGGACGCCGGTCAGGAGTGGCGCACGGAGCGCGGCGGTGCCGGGTGCTGGGATGTGCCCGCCGGAGCCCCGGCACCCACATCCGAAGGGACCGCCTGTGACGACCCGCCGGCCGCGCGCCGCCCGCACCACCCGTCTCCTCGCCGCCACCGCCGTGCTCGGCGGCCTCCTCGTCGGCACCACCGCCCCCGCCCTGGCCGCCGCGCCCGGCAGGGCGGTCCTCCCCGCCGCCGTCCGCGAGGCCGAGCCCGCCACGGTCACCGTCGCCGGGCACGGACGCGCGTCCGCCGCGCCCGACCTGGCGATCCTGTCCATCGGGGTCGAGGCCGGCCGGGCGACGGCGAAGGAGGCGATGGCGGCGCAGAAGACCGCGGCCGAGGCCCTCCTCGTGGTGCTCCACCAGCAGGGGATCGCCGAGCGGGACATCCGTACCGACAGCCTCTCGCTGGCTCCGGTCTACACCCAGAGCGCCGAGGGGGAGAGCCGGGTGACCGGCTACCAGGCCGGTCAGGCCTTCTCCGTGAAGGTCCGTGACATCGACAGGACCGGGCAGGTCGTCGGCGCCGTCAACGAGTCCACCCGGGACGCGGGCCGGATCAACGGCGTCGTGTTCGACGTGGCCGACCCGTCGGCGCTGCGGGCCAAGGCGCGGGAGGCCGCCTTCCGGGACGCGTACGACAAGGCGGAGCAGCACGCCCGGCTCAGCGGCCACCGGCTCGGCCGCCTCGTCTCGCTGAGCGAGGGCGAGTCCGTGCGCCCCGGCCCCGGCGGGGCCGCTCCCGCCTTCGCCGCCGAGGAATCGGGCGTTCCGCTGGCCCCCGGCGAGATCGAGGAGCAGATCACGGTCTCGGCGGTCTTCGAACTGCTCTGACGGGCCGGGGCCGGGGCGTTCCGGCCGATCAGGTCCCGCCGGTCCGCTCCCCGTCCGGGAGGCCCAGTTCCCGGGCGAGGGCGGCGTCGGCCCAGCGGAGCATCGCGGTGCGGGAGAGGGAGCCGGCGTAGGCGGTGGTCTGGACGGCGAGGCCGTCGAGGAGGGCGGTGAGCCGCCAGGCCGCCTCGGCCGGGTCCGGGCAGGAGAACTCCCCGGCGGCGGCACCCTCCGCGATCACCCGGGTCAGCGCCGCCTTCCACTCCTGGTCGAGGGAGGCGGCGACCCGGCGCAGCTCCGGATCGCGCAGCGACGCGGCCCAGCCCTCGATCCACAGCCGCCAGCCCTTGGCCTGCCCGGTCGGGGCGTACCAGCGGACCGCCGCCCGCAGCCGCCGCGCCGCCGTCGTGCGCCGGCCCAGCAGCCGCCGCAGATGGGCGAGGTCCGCCTCGGCGGCGTGCGCGAAGGCGGCCGCGACCAGCTGCTCCTTGGAAGCGAAGTGGTAGAGCACGAGCGCGTTGCTCACGCCGAGCGCCGAGGCCACGTCGGCGATCCGCACCGCCGCGACCCCGCGTGCCTCGATCTGCTCCACCGCGGCCCGCAGCAGCTCCTCCCGCCGCTCGGCCACGCTCAACCGCACTCTCGTCACGCCCGGCAGCCTACACAGCACATGACAAGAGCATGATCAACGACGGCTCCGGTGCGTACGCGCCCCGCACCTTCCGCGACCACCGCAGCCGACCGTACCTCCGCCGCCGCCCCCCGCCGGGGCCGGGGGCCCCCGTACCGCCCCGTCCCTCCGCTCACGGGCCGCCCATAATGGAACGACCCCCAGAGATCAGGAGGTCCTGTGACCGGTACAGGCCCAGACCGTTCACCGCGGATCCGGCCGCGCGTGCCGCGCCCCGAGTCCTTCGGCGCGGAACCCGCCGGCGAGCGCCTCGCCCGCATCCGCCGCTCTCCGAACTTCAGGAACGGGATCTTCCAGAACCCCGAGGAGACGCGACGGAGCCCGTCCGGCTCCGCCGTCGAGTTCGCCAGGGTCTACTTCGAGAAGGAGGGGCGCGCGAGCAGGGCTCCCGCCGGTTCGATCCCCGTCCACCCCACCACCGTGGCCGACCTGGCCCGTCCCCCGGCCACCGGTCTGCGCCTCACCTGGACGGGGCACTCCAGCGTCCTCGCGGAGATCGACGGCCACCGGGTCCTCTTCGACCCGGTCTGGGGGAACCGCTGCTCCCCGTTCCCGTTCGCGGGCCCCAAGCGGCTCCACCCGGTGCCCGCCCCGCTCGCCGCGCTCGGTCCGGTCGACGCGGTGGTGATCTCGCACGACCACTACGACCACCTGGACCTGCCGACGATCAAGGAGCTCGCCACCACCGACACGCTCTTCGCGGTGCCGCTCGGCGTGGGCGCGCACCTGGAGCACTGGGGCGTACCGGCCTCCCGGTTGCGGGAGCTGGACTGGAACGAGTCCACGGAGATCGGCGACCTGCGCCTCACGGCCACCCCGGCCCGCCACTTCTGCGGCCGCGGCCTGCGCAACAAGCAGCACACCCTCTGGGCCTCCTGGGTCGCCGAGGGGCCCGGGCACCGGATCTTCCACAGCGGCGACACCGGCTACTTCCCCGGCTTCCGGGACATCGGCGCGGAGCACGGCCCCTTCGACGCCACCATGATCCAGCTCGGCGCCTACTCGGAGTTCTGGCCCGACATCCACATGACCCCCGCCGAGGGCCTGCGCGCCCACCTCGACCTCCAGGGCGGGCGCCCGCACGGCGTGCTGCTGCCGATCCACTGGGGCACCTTCAACCTCGCCCCGCACCCGTGGGCCGAGCCGGGGGAGTGGACGAGGGGCGCGGCGGAGGAGGCCGGCCAGGCGGTGGCCTTCCCCCGCCCCGGCGAGCCGTTCGAGCCGGCGGGGAAGCTGCCCTCGGACCCGTGGTGGCGCGGGATCTCCCGGCCCCTCGCCCGCCCGTGGCGCCGCTCCCGGCCCGTCGGACCCGCGTCCGAGCCGCGCGGCGGCGATCTCGACCTCGCGGGAGGGCGGTGACGGCCGGGACGGGTCCCCGCTGACGGCGGGGCCGGCCCCGCCCCCTCGGCGACGCTTCGAGCGAAGGTCCAGGGGGGCCCGGGAGGCTCCGGGGACTGGTCGTCCGGAGCCGGGAGGGTGTCGATGCTGGGAACACGGGTGCACGAGGTGAAGATCCGTGCGCGGGCCGGGGAGGTGTTCGGACTCCTTGCTGACCTGGCGAACTGGCCCTGGCTGTTCCGTCCGTTCGTGCACGCCGAGGTGCTCGGGCGGGACGGTGACTTCGAGCGGTGCGGGATGTGGACCACCTCCGGGGAGCGCGTGGAGGCCTGGGTCGCGCTGCGCAGGATCGACGCCGGGCGGATGCGGATCGACTTCCGCCCGGAGCGGCCCGCCCCGCCGCTGACGCGCATGGAACGGGCGTGGGTCGTGGAGCCGTCGGGGGACGGCGCGTGCCTGTTGCGGCTCGAGCACCGCTACGAGGTGGCCGGAGACGACACGGCACTGGCGGAGACCGGGGCCGTGATCGACGCGGTCGCGGAGGGCGAGACCGCCGCGGTGAGGGCGGCGGCCGAACTTCCGGGCGAACGGCGGATCGTGGTCGACGACCGGGTGACGGTGCGGGGTGGCGCCGCGGCCGTGCACCGGGCGCTGTACGACGTGGCTGCCTGGCCCGGGTTGCTGGCCCACGTGGTGCGGGCCGAGGTGCTCCAGGAGGAGGACGGAGCGCAACTCGTGGAGGTCGACACACGGGAGGCGGACGGCGGGATCCTGGCCATGCGGACGGCACGGGTCGGGCGGGGGGAGGAGCTCGTCGCGTACAAACAGCTCGTCCTGCCGCCGATCGGGAGCAGTCACACGGTGCGCTGGCGGGTGGAGCCCGACGGTGACGGCGTCGCCGTCCGCTCCGAGCAGGTCGTGGTGCTCGCGCCGGAGGTGTCGGACGTGGCCGCGGTCACCGCCTTCGTCCGCAGGGAGCTGAGCGCCAAGGTGCGCCTGGTGCTCGACCGTGTGAAGGAGCTCGTCGAGGGCGCCGGCCCGCGCGGCTGACCCACGCGTCCGCGAGTCGGCGGTCACCCTCCGAAGGGCCGCCGCCGACTCGCGCACGCCGGACGTCAGTCGACGACCAGCACCAGCTTGCCGCGGCCGTGGCCGGTGTCGAGGGCGCGGTGCGCGTCGGCCGCCCGGTCGAGCGGGAACGCCTCGCGGACGTGCAGGTTCAGCAGGCCGCGCTCGTAGAGCGCCAGCAGGTCGATCAGGCGCTCGACCGAGCGGGCCGCGCCGAGCAGCGGTAGGTCCAGCTCCTTCGCGGTCTCGTCGTCGACCATCGTGCGGACGCGACCGCGGTCCTTGACCACCTCGACGGAGGCACGCAGCGCCTCGCCGCCGACGGTGTCCATCACCGCGTCGACCCCGTCGGGCGCCACCGCGCGCACGCGTTCGACCAGGCCCTCGCCGTACGTGACGGGCACGGCCCCGAGCGAGCGCAGGTAGTCGTGGTTGGCCTCGCCGGCGGTGCCGATGACCGTGGTGGCGCCCCAGGCGCGGGCCAGTTGGACGGAGAAGGTGCCGAGCGCGCCCGCCGCGCCGTGGATCAGCACGGTGTCACCGGACCTCACGCCCATGGCCTCCAGACACATGTGCGCGCCCTGTCCGTTGCCGGAAAAGCCGCCGGCGATCTCCCAGGGCATGGAAGCGGGCTTGTGCGCGATCTGGTCCGCGGGCGCGACGACGTACTGGGCGTAGGAGCCCAGCGTGCCGTAGCCGAGCACCTCGTCGCCGGGCGCGAACGCGGTGACGCCGTCTCCCACCTGGTCGACGACCCCCGCGAACTCGTTGCCGGGCACGACGGGGAAGTCCAGGTTCAGGAACGGAGGCGCCCAGCCCTGGCGGATGCGGCTGTCGAAGTGCTGGACTCCGGCGGCGCGGACGCGGATCCGGACCGTCCCCGGACCCGCCTGGGGCTCCGGGACCTCCGTGAGCCGCAGGACGTCGGGGGAGCCGTAGGAGGAGAGGGCGGCTGCCTTCATCACCATCACCGTGCAATCGGGAGGAGGGGAGTCCGAAGGGACTCGGAGCGGGTCGGGGAGGAGCGTCATTGAAGCAGCTCGAGGACGGCTGGAGTCGGCCCGTGCGTCCGGAACGGGCGGAGTCGGCCTGATCCCGTCGCAGACGCGGCGGAGATCGTACGCGTGCCGCATCCGGCACCGTTCGAGCCGGTGTCGAGGGCGGACGCCGAGGATCGGCCCGCCGGACGGCGCGCCCGTCGCGCGGTGTGCCGGACGGTTCGGAGAATCCTGAGAGAAGGGTCGTCACGATGCGTGTGCTCTTTGCCATATCCCCCGGATACGATCATCTGTATCCCTCGTCGGGCCTGGCCTGGGCGTTCCGTACGGCGGGGCACGACGTGGCCGTGGCGACCTCGGGCGTCTCGACCGAGGCCGCCGCCCACGCGGGCTTCGCGGTGCGCGAGGTCTCCCCGGGCGCGGACTTCGCCCAGTTCTTCCCGCGGGTCGGGTCTCCGGAGGAGCGCGCGCGGGCCATGCGGGAGCGCGGCCTCGCCATCGCCAGGACCCTGCGGACCCCGGACGTCATCCTGGAGAAGTTCTCCGGCGTCAGCGGTCTGATGCTGGACGGGACGCTCGCCTTCGCCCGCGCCTGGGAGCCGGACCTCGTCGTGTACTCGCGGCTCAACGGAGCGGCACTGGTCACCGCCAGGGCCCTCGGGGTGCCGGCGGTGGAGCACGGCTTCAGCTTCCTGCGCGAGGGCAGCATGCCGCAGCGCTTCCTGCCCTACCTGCAGCCGCTGTACGAACGGGTCGGCGTCCCCCACGAACTGCCGGAGGTGACCTCGCTCCACTTCGCGCCCGACCGCATGATGCACGGTGAGGGCGAGGGCTGGACCATGCGCTCGGTCCCCTTCCACGGAGGCGGGACACTGCCCGACTGGATGGCCGAGCCGAAGGAACGCCCCCGCGTCTGCGTGACGCTCGGGACCACGGTGCCGTACGTGGCCGGAGTGGGGAGCCTGGAGACCGTGCTGACCGCGGCCGCGGACGTGGACGCGGAGTTCGTCCTCGCGCTGGGGGACGAGCCGGACCTCGACGTGCTCGGCACGCTGCCCGAGAACGTCCGGGTGGTCGGCTGGACCCCCCTGTCCACCCTGCTGACCACCTGCGACGCGATCATCCACCACGGCGGCGCGGGCACCACGCTCGCCTCCGCCCACGCGGGCGTCCCCCAGCTGGCGATCCCGCACGGCGCCGACAACTGGATCAACGCC
Source organism: Streptomyces sp. NPDC088915 (assembly GCF_044749825.1). Taxonomy (NCBI): domain Bacteria; kingdom Bacillati; phylum Actinomycetota; class Actinomycetes; order Kitasatosporales; family Streptomycetaceae; genus Streptomyces; species Streptomyces sp. NPDC088915. Next base: position 28,875 of record NZ_JBIVIR010000020.1, on the reverse strand, counting down.
GCGATGATCGAGGAGAACCGGATCGGTCTGAACCGGGACGCCGAGCGGGTGGACGCGGCCCTGGTCCGCTCCCTGCTGCACGATCCCGGCCTCAGGTCCGGCACCCACGAGGTCCGCGCGGCCCTCGCGGCGGAGCCCGGTCCGGACGAGATCGTCGCGCGGCTCACAGCCCTGGTGAAGTAGCCCCGCGCGCTCCGCCGTCCCGCCGCACGTGATTACCGTCACATCCTCTTGACCTCAACTCTGCTTGAGGTTCGAGACTCGGGCGTGGCGCCGGTCGCGCCCGCCCGTGAACAACCCTGAAGGAGAATGCGTTGAGCAACGACAGGATCGTCTTAGTCCTCGGCGGCACCGGCAACCAGGGCGGCGCCACCGCCCGCGAGCTGCTTTCCCGCGGCTGGAAGGTGCGCGCGCTCGTGCGCGACCCCGGCAAGAGCGAGGCCTCGGCCCTCAAGGAGCTGGGCGCCGAACTCGTCAAGGGCGACTTGGAGGACGTCGACTCGCTCCGCGCGGCCGTCGACGGCGTGTACGGCGTGTTCAGCGTGCAGGCGCTGGCCTACGAGCCGGAGACGCTCGCCGCCGAGGTCCGCCACGGCAAGGCGATCGCGGACGTCGCGAAGGAGGCCGGAGTCGCCCACTTCGTCTACAGCTCCGTGGGCGGCGCCGAGCGGCAGACCGGCATCGACCACTTCGAGAGCAAGTGGGAGATCGAGGAGCACATCAAGAAGATCGGCCTGCCGGCGACCGTGCTGCGGCCCGTCTTCTTCATGAACAACCTCCTCCACTTCGCGGACGCCCGGCCCGAGCGCCTGATGCAGCTTCCCGTGAAGCCCGAGAAGCCGATGCAGTTCATCGCCTCGGACGACATCGGCTTCTTCGCCGCCACCGCCTTCGACAACCCGGCCGAGTACATCGGCAAGGAGATCGAACTCGCGGGCGACGAGATCACGTTCCCCCAGGTCGCCGAGATCTACGAGCGGATCTCCGGCGTTCCCACGCGCTTCGAGCCCACCCCCATCGAGGAGCGCATGTTCGAGTGGTTCGCCGAGGAGGGCTACCAGGCGGACATCCCGGCACTGCGCAGGCTGCACCCGGGCCTGCTCACCTTCGAGGAGTTCCTCACCCGGCGGCTCGCCGCGGCCTGACACCACCGCCCGACCGTGCTCCGGGGCCCCGGCGACTTCCGCCGGGGCCCCGGGGGCCGTCCCACCACCCGCGCCGGGAGCTCCGGCCCGGCCGGCGGGACTCCCGGGGGCACGCACGGGCGCGCGGCGCGAGCAGACCCGCGCCGCTCCGACCGGCGGGGACGACGGCGAATCGAGGGAACATGGCAGTAAGGCGAGACTGCGCGACCGGCCCGGAGGACCGGGCAGGGGATCGCGCGTCCGGCAGACAGGCACGGGCCGTGCGCACCCGCCACGCGCTGATCCGGTCCGCGGCCGCGGCCTTCGACCGCAGCGGGTACGCCGAGGCGACGCTGAGCATGATCAGTTCCGGCGCGGGCGTCAGCCCCGGCGCCCTGCACTTCCACTTCGAGAACAAGGCCGCCGTGGGCGAGGCCGTCGAACGGGCCGCCGCGGGCACCCTGCGCTCCCTCTCGCGGCGGATCGACGCGGCCCGGAGCAGCGCGGTCCAGGCCCTGATCGACACCTCCCACATGCTCGCCCGCGCCCTCGCGACCGACATCGTCGTACGGGCCGCCTTCCAGCTCTGCGACGAACCCGGCTACACCGCCGTGGTGGACGTGCGCGGGGACTGGCTCGGGCGGGTGCGCGCGCTGCTCACCGAAGCCGCCGGTGAGGGGACCCTGCTGCCGGGACTCGGCCTGCGCCGCGCCACCTCCCTGGTCGTGGTCGCGATGACCGGTTTCGAGGTGCTGGGCAAGGGCGATCCCGACTGGATCTCCGACCGGGCCCTGGCGGACTTCTGGGAGACCACGCTGCCCTGCCTCGTCGCCGCGCCGGCATTGCGCGGACTGGATCCCTCGGGCGTCCCGCTCCGCGCGCTCGAACCGCTCGCGCTCTGCCTCTGCCCGGACGGCGGCGGGACCCTCGCCGTCTGCGAGGGCCCCGAGGCCTGAGCCGGCGGCGGCGCAGGTCCGGTTCCGGAGGCCCGGCCGGGCCTCCGGAACCGGCCGCCCACCCGGGCCGGCCGTTCAGTCGTTCCGGTCCTGCGCGGCCGTCCCGCCGGCCGCGCCCGTCTCCGTTTCCGCGCCCACCTCCTTCCCCCTCCTGCCCGCGGGCGTCCCCTTCGGCAGCATCGCCGCCGGCACGAGCGCGACCAGGGTCAACGCGGTCGCCCACCAGAAGGCGTGTCCGTACGCGGCCGCGGCCCCGGCGGCCGCCGCTCCGCCGGACGGCGCGTCCGGATCGCCGGGCAGCCGAATCGCCAGGAGCAGCGCCATGACCGCCGTACCGAAGGAGGCGCCGACGCGCTGCACCACGCTGATCGTGCCGGTCGCCCGCGCGATGCGGTCCGGCGGAACGTCGCGGTACGCGGCGGTGGCGATCGCCACGCCGAGCAGGCCCACCCCGAATCCGCGCACCACCAGGGAACCGCCGAGGAGCAACGGGTCGGGACCGGAACCGAGCCGGGTGAAGGGGAGCGTGCCGAGCAGGGTGAGGCCGGTGCTCGCGAAGACCAGCGGCCGTGCTCCGTACCGATCGGCGAGCGAACCCGCCACCGTGATGCCGACGAGCGCGCCGACGCCCTGCGGGGCGAGGTAGCGGCCCACGGTGTCGGCGTCCATCCCGAGCACCCGGGCGAAGTACAGGGGCAGGAGCAGCAGCGGGCCGTACACGGCGACTCCGTGGAGGAACGTCATCACCGCCGAGGCCCGGAAGGTCCGCACCGAGAACAACCGCAGGTCGACGAGGGGGGCCTCGGCGTGTTGGGCGTGGACGACGAACCCGGCCACGAGCGCTGCGCCGGCCGCCAGGCAGAGCGCTGTGACCGTGCCGGCCCCCGTTCCCGGCTCGCCCACCCGCGAGAAGCCGTACACGAGCAGGACCAGGCCCGGCGGCAGCAGCAGCAGACCGCGCCGGTCGAGGGGGGCGTCGACGCACTCGGAGGCCCGGGGGAGCGTGCGCGAGGAGAGGGCGAGGGCCAGCAGGCACAGCGGGACGTTGACGAGGAAGACCCAGCGCCAGCCGAACTGCGTGACGACCAGGCCGCCGGCCACGGGGCCGAGGATCGGGGCGAGTTGGCCCGGAACGCCGACCAGGCTCATGACGCGTCCGAAGCGCTCGGGTCCGGCCGCACGCCCGAGGATGATCAGGTTCAGGGGCAGCACCAGTCCACCGCCCAGGCCCTGCACCACCCGTGAGGCGACCAGGGCCCCCGCCGAGGGCGCGATCCCGCACAGCACCGAGCCGAGCAGGAACGTCCCCAGAGCGAAGAACCACATGCGGCGGACGCCGAAGCGGTCGACGGCCCAGCCGACCACCGGCGTGACCAGGGCCATGGTGAGCAGGTACGCGGTGCTGACCCGGGCGACCGCGCCCTCGTCGACCTCGAACTCGCGGGCCACGGCGTCGAGGGCGACGTTGACGACGGTCGCGTCGAGGAGGGCGGCGAACGAGCCGACCATCTGGACGCCGGCGAGGACGAGCAGCCCGCGGTCCAGGGGTGGCGGGGACGTGGGGGAGCCGTGCTTCACGGACATCGCGCTCCAACGGGGAGGAAGGGAAGGGAAGGGAGGGGGCGCGCCGGGTGGCCCCCGGTGAGCGGCGAGGGCCCGCCCCGGACATCGGAGCGGGCCCTCGTCGCACGGGACGGCGCGGACGCCCCCGGCCGCGGGGTGCGGAGTCAGGATTTCCAGGAAGTGGCGCGGGAGGCGCCGTCGGAGGTCGTGTATCCCGCCACCACGCCGAACAGGTTGATCTGGTAGCCCTCGCTGTCGCCGGGCGCGATCGTGCCGAGCTTGCGCACCGAGCCGTCCGGCGCCCAGACCACGGCGTGCGCGGCCCCGCCCGGCGCGTAGGTGTAACCGGTGCTGTAACCCAGGTCGTTGACGCCCCAGGACGAACCCCCGGTGTCCCCGGCCGGCAGGTCCAGGGCGCGCGGGGTGCCGTCCGCCTCCCAGCGCAGCGGCCGGATGAGCCCGCTCCCGGCCACGTACGAATGGCCGACGCCGACCCCCGCGTTGTTGATCCAGCTCGCGTGGCTGGAGTCGTCGCCCGGCAGCGGGCGGAGCGTGGTGTAAGAACCGTCGGAAGCCCAGCGCATCGAGGTGAGGACGCCGCCGGGAACGCCCGAGTAACCGACCGCCACCCCGGCGTCGTTGACGGCGCCCACGCCGCCGGCGGTGTCGCCCGGGCGGGTCGCGAGCTCGGTGACCCGTCCCGAGGGACTCCACTTGACCGGGCGGTGCACGCCGTCGGGGGTGCTGGAGATGCCGACCACGACACCGTCGTCGTTGACCACGTAGCCGCGGGTCACGGTGGCGCCCGGCAGCCCGGGCAGTTCCACCGCCCGGCCGGACGGCGTCCACCGGACGGCCCGGTCGCGCTCGCCGGGCCGGGAGGACATGCCGATGACCGTACCGTCCTCGCGGACCGTGTACGCCTCGCTCTGGGTGTCCCCGGGAAGCGTGCCGAGGTCGGTGACCCGGCCGGACGGGCTCCACCGGGCCGCGTGCCGCTCGCCCCCCGCCGTCCCGGAGTAGCCGACGACCACGCCTCGGTCGTCGAGGCCGTAGGCTCCGCTGAAGCCGCCGCCCGGCAGCGGGGCGAGGGGCCGGGGCGCGGGGGTCGCCGCGTGGGCGGGCAGCGCGGTGGTCACGGCCAGCGCGGCGGCCGCGGCCAGGGCGCCCAGGCCCCGCAGGAGGGCCGCCGGTCGCCGGAGAGCGGGGATCGGGGCGAGTGCCGTCATCGTGATCAGCCCTTCCACTGCGTCGGGAGGGTGGCGCCCCCGGTCCCGGTGGAGAAGCCGACGACCGTTCCCCAGTCGTTCACGCCGAACGCCTCGGCGCTGCCGGCGGTGAGCCCCGGAAGGGCGGACGGAGTGCCGTTCGCGTCCCACTTCACGGCCCGGTGCCCGCCCGCCGCGTCGGCGGAGAAGCCGATGACGACGCCCGCGTCATTGACGCCGTAGGCGGCGGCCCCGGTGTCACCCGGCAGCGGCGCGAGCTCCACGGGCGCCCCGGCCGGACTCCAGCGGACCGCGTGCGAGGTCGTGCCCGTGTACGAGTTGCCCACGGCTGTCCCGGTGTCGCTGACCGCGCTCGCCTGGTACGAGTCGTGGCCGGACAGCCCGGCCAGCTTCCGTACGGCGCCGTCGGCGTTCCACAGCACCGCGCTCATCGCGCCCGCCGCGTTCTTCGAGTAACCGGCCACGGTGCCACGGTTGTTGATCCAGCCCGCGCCCGCCGCCGGGTCGCCGGGGAGGGCGGGCAGCTGGGACAGCGCGCAGCCCGGACTCCAGCGCAGCGCCTTGTAGAGGCCGTCGGCGCCGGTGGAGAAGCCGACCGCGACGCCGCTGTCGTTGACCGAGTACGCACGGGAGACCGTCGTACCGGCCGGGGTGGGAAGCTCGGTGGGGGTGCCGTCCGGGGTCCATCGGACCGGGCGCTGGGCGCCGCCGGGTATGAGGGAGCGGCCCACTACGACGGTGCCCCGGTCGTTGATGGTGTACGCCGTCGCCGAGGTGTCGCCGGGCAGGGTACCGAGGTCGGTGACGGTGCCGCGCGCGTCCCACAGCACGGCCCGGTTCACGCCGGTGGCGTCGTTCGCGTGACCGACCACCGAGCCCTTGTTGTTGACGTCGAACGCGAAACCGGAGGTGCCGCCCGGCAGCAGCGCCAGGCCGTCCGTCCGGGGAACTGCCGAGGAGGTCGTGGTGCCGGCGGTCAGGGCCAGCGCCGCGGCGGCGGCCAGGGTGGCCGCGCGCAGGGCGAGTCGGGTTGTCACATCGATCCCTTCCAGGAATGGTCCGGAGCCGGGCCGCGACGGGTGTCGCGGCCCGGGGAACGGCGGTGGGCGGTGGTGGTGCGGGCCGTGGCGGCCGCGCGCGCCGGCGGCTCAGGCGCGCGGCGTCAGGCCGAAGGCCTCCGCGACCAGCTCGTAGCAGCGCAGGCGCGCCTTGTGGTCGTGGATGGAGTTGATGAGGATCACCTCGTCGACGCCTGCGGCCTCGGTCAGCGCCGTGATGTGGTCCCTGACCTGCTCCGGGGTGCCGACGGCGTTGCGGACGTACGGGTCATGGCCGGGGTGGCCGGGGCCCGGGTCGCCGGCGAGCGCGACCTCGGGGCCGAGTTCCTCGACCGCCTGTCGTGTGGAGGGCACCGGGAGGTGGATCCCGCGTTCCATGCGCCGCCGGAACAGCCGGTGGCCGGCGAGCAGGGCGTTCGCCTCCTCCTCGGCGTCCGCGCAGTAGACGCCGACGCCGAGGACGACCCGGGGGCCGCCGATCGGACGTCCGCCGACGTGGTGCGGGACGAAGCACTCGCGGTAGCGCCTGATCGCCTCCACCGTGTGGTCGGGGCCGAGGAAGTGCGCGTAGGCGTACGAGAGGCCCGCGCGGGCGGTCGCCTCGGCGCTGCTCACGCTCGATCCCAGGACCCAGAGCCCGGGGTGGCCGGGCGCCCGGGGCGAGGGGCGCAGCCCGGCGTAGGGGTGGCCATCGGGGAAGTCGTCCTCGACCAGGAAGGACCGCAGCTCGGCCACCTTGGCGGGGAAGTCGTCGCCGGCGGGGTCGGCCGCGTCCCGGCGCAGGGCCCGGACCACCGGGTCCTTCGACAGGTGGGCCTTGCCCACGCCCAGCTCGACCCGGCCCGGGTAGAGGGCGTGCAGGACCCGGAACACCTCGGCCACCTTGAAGGGGCTGTAGTACGGCAGGAGCACGCCGCCGGAGCCGACGTGGATGCCCGTGGTCCGGGCGAGGATCTGACCGACCATGATCTCCGGTGCGGCACCCGCCTGGAACGGCGAGGCGTGGTGCTCGGCCACCCAGTAGGAGTGGTAGCCGAGCCGGTCGGCGAGGGCGGCGAGTTCGAGGGTGTTGCGCAGCGCCGTGGCCGGGCTGGAACCCTCGGGGATCGGCGACTGGTCGAGTACGGACAGCAGCATGCGCGTCTCCTTTCCACTGCCGACCCGGTGGGGCGGACAGGCGGGGGGCCCCGCCGGCCCGCGAGGGGCCGGCGGGACACCCGTCAGGTGATGTCCCGGGCCTGGGTGGTCGGGTGCTTCTCGTCGAGTCCCAGCGTCAGGATCCTGGTGGGACGGATCCGGATGAGGTCCTTGCTGTACCCGGTGGTGGGAGGACCCTCGATCGCCTCGGCGATCCCCCGGACCTCGACGCACCGCACCTGCCAGGGATCGGTGGACGGGATGTCGTCGACCACCAGGCTGACCAGCGGGTTGGCGCGGGCGTTGCGGAACTTCTGGGTCTTGCCCATGCTGTGTCCGCCGATGTCGATCGTGCCCAGTTCACGATTGACGGTGAAGGCGACGGGACGGACCTGGGGCTGTCCCTTCGGGCTGACGGTGGCGAGCCGTCCGAGGTTCTGTTCATCCAGGTAGGCCAGTTCGAGTTCGGTGAACGGCATGCGTGCTCCCTCTTCTCGCGCGGTGTGCGCGACGCGCGGTCTACGCGGTCGCGACGAAGTAGCCCGGGCGCCCGGGCTCCGAGTCAACGTATTCGACCTTCAGCCCCGCCTTGCGAAAGGCCGTCTCGTATTCGTCACGTGTGAAGAGGGTCAGGTCGTCGGTCTCCGAACGGTGGTGCACACCACGGGAGTCGGCGATGACGTAGTGCAGCTCCATGCGGGTGACCCGACCGGCCCGGGTCGAGTGGGAGACGCGTGTGATGGTGCGGTTGTTGTCGGTGGTGAGGGCGTGCCCGGAGACGTGCCCCTCGATGAACGCCTCGGGGAACCACCAGGGTTCGACCACGAGGACGCCGCCGGGGTTCAGGTGGCCGGCCAGCGTGGCCACCGCGGCTTCCAGGTCCTCGGAGGTCCGCAGGTAGGCGATGGAGCTGAACATCACGGCGGCGGCGTCGAAGGACGCGTCCAGCCGGAAGTCGCGCATGTCGACCCGGTGCAGGGGCACCCGCGGCCCCAGCCGGCGGGCGGCGACCTCCAGCATCGGCGCGGAGAGGTCCGCCCCCTCGACCCGCTCGAACAGCTCGGCGAACGCCGCGAGGTGGATGCCGGTGCCGCAGGCGACGTCGAGCAGGCTGGACGCGTCGGGCTTGCGGGCGCGGACGAGATCGGCGACCTGACGGGCCTCGGCCGGGTAGTCCTTGCGGTCCTGGTACAGCAGGTCGTACATCTCGGCGGCACTGTCGTTCTCGTACATGGGGCCCCATCTCGGGTCGTTGGTCGGGCGGGCGCGGCCGAGTCCCTGCGCCCTCGTCCACGGCGCGGTCATCCTCCGGAAGCGGACTTGAACGACGCTTGACGCCCGGTCGACGGCATGCGCCGGAGGCCTTGCACCCGGCCTTGAGGAGGGCTCGACCAGCGGCACCGACCATGCGCGGGACAGTGAAGACAACGACGACAGCGACCGCGCGGTCGGCGGAGCGCGCCGCACCGCGGGACAGGAGGGGTCGGCGTGAAGGGAATCATCCTGGCCGGCGGCAACGGCACACGGCTTCGTCCCATCACCCTCGGGGTCTCGAAGCAACTGCTCCCCGTATACGACAAGCCGATGATCTACTACCCGCTCTCCGTTCTGATGCTCGCCGGGATCCGCGACATCCTGGTGATCTCCACCCCCGAGGACCTGCCGCAGTTCCGCCGGCTGCTCGGAGACGGGACGCGGCTCGGACTGCGCTTCTCGTACGCCGAGCAGCCCGAACCGCGCGGTCTGGCGGAGGCGTTCCTCATCGGCGCCGAGCACATCGGCGACGATCCGGTGGCCCTGGTCCTCGGCGACAACGTCTTCCACGGCCCCCGGTTCGCGGAGGTGCTGCGCAGCCGGCTGCCGCACACCGACGGCTGTCTCCTCTTCGGGTACCCGGTGAGCGACCCCCGGCGGTACGGCGTGGGTGAGGCGGACGAGCGGGGACGCCTGATCTCGCTGGAGGAGAAGCCGGCGCGTCCCCGCTCCAACCGCGCCATCACCGGCCTCTACCTCTATGACAACGAGGTCGTGTCCATCGCCCGGGGGTTGAAGCCCTCGCCCCGGGGCGAGTTGGAGGTCACCGACGTGAACCGGGAGTACCTGCGCCGGGGCGAGGCCCGGCTCGTCGACCTGGGCAAGGGGTTCGCCTGGTTGGACACGGGCACCCACGAGTCGCTCCTGGAGGCGTCCCAGTACATCCGGACGATCGAACACCGGCAGGGCGTGCGCGTGGCGTGCGTGGAGGAGGTGGCGCTGCGGATGGGGTTCATCGACGCCGACCATTGCCACCGGCTCGGGCAGTCCCTCTCCACGTCGGGGTACGGACGTTACGTGATGGAAGTCGCCGAGACGTACCGGAAGGCGGGAATCCGTAATTCCATGCCCATTGCATCGAAGTAGAAGAAGGGCATCCGGTTTGTTTGCGCCTCCCTTTCGCAAGTAAACGCCTTGTAAACCGATCATGCACGGACAGTAGATGCCTGAAATTCCCGGTTCTCTGTGGAAATCGGCGCTCCGGAGAGTCTTTGACAAACCGACGGCCTGGTTTGTAAGTTCGATCGTGTTGGTCAAGTCACAACGGGGGTGGCAGGATGAACCAGAGTTCGGCGGTACTTGACTCCTCTTTTTCCTTAGTCGATGAACCGTGGCGGACGGAGCGTCCGACGACCATGCGTGACGGACAGGTGCGACCCGCGGCATGGCGACTTCTCCTGGTGGACGGCAGCGTGGGAGAGGCGGAGGCGCTGGCCGGAGGGCTTCGCCGACACGGACACGAGGTCGAGATCGTCACCACGGGCGGCGACGCGATGAAAGCGTATTCGGACGCGCACCTCGTTCTGCTCGATCTCGATCTTCCCGACCTGGACGGTCTTGAGGTCTGTCGCGGAATACGAGAGGAAAGCGGAATCCCGATCATCGCGGTCACGGCCCGTGCGACGGAGTTGGACCGGGTGCTCGGACTTCAGGCCGGCGCCGACGATTATCTCGCGAAGCCCTACGGTTTTCATGAACTGCTGGCCCGGATCGAGGCCGTCATGCGGCGGGCCCAGCCCGCTTCGCTCGTCACTCCCGCTGTCATCACCCACGGACGCCTGCGCATCGACACGGGATCGCGCGAGGTCTTCCTGGACGGAAAGCGGGTCGACACCACCCGCAAGGAGTTCGACCTGCTCCAGGTGCTCGCCTCGCATCCGGACACGGTGATTCCGCGGAGGGTCCTCATGCGCGAGGTCTGGGGCGACTCCTGGTCCCGCAGGACCGTCGACACCCACATCAGCACCCTCAGGAACAAGATCGGCGCCCAGTGGATCGTCACCGTCCGCGGCGTCGGTTTCCGCTTCGGCCCCACAGGTTCTTGACGTTCGGCCGACAGTTCCCCGAGATAGCGCACGCGGGCTTGTGCAACCTTGACCGTCGCCTGAGAACACCGCCGTTGCCCGGCGACGCGAGGGGCGGCGACCCTTGAGAGCGGGAGGCCGGCGCGTGGGACGCCGCCCGCCGGAGGACGAGGAGGCTCTACCGTGCGCAAGGCGCTTCGCAAGGCGTTCGCCGCCGACCGCGGCGAAACGGCCGTCCGCGCGAGCCGGGACGGGGGCACCGTCGACGGGACCGGGCCCTCCGCCCCGGCCGGCGCCGCCATCCGTGACGTCGAGGGGCGGGGCGCATGGTCCGCCGGGCGGTGATCACCGGCATGGGCGTGCTCGCGCCAGGAGGTCCGGACGCGGCCGGCTTCTGGCGCCGGATCACCGAGGGCCGCACCGCCACCCGCCGGATCACGCTCTTCGACCCCTCGCCCTTCCGCTCCCGGATCGCCGCCGAGATCGACTTCGACCCGGCCGCCCACGGCCTGAGCGCCCGGGAGCGGGAACACGCCGGCCGGGCCGCGCAGTTCGCCCTCGTCGCCGCCCGGGCCGCGCTCGCCGACGGCGGGTTCGGCGGCGCCGTCCCCGATCCGTACCGCACGGGCGTCGTCGTCGGCACCGCCGCCGGTGCCGCGGCCGGACTCGACCTCGCCTACCGGACCATGAGCCGCGGGGGAGGGACGGACGGCCTGGATCCGGCGCTCGCCGGCCCCGGGCTCCACGCGGACTTCGTCCCCGCCTCGCTCGCCGTCGAGGTCGCCCGGGCGGTCGGCGCGGAGGGCCCCGCGACCGTCGTCACCGACGGCTGCACCTCCGGCCTCGACGCCGTCGCCCACGCCGCCGACCTGATCGCCGAGGACCGCGCCGACGTCGTGGTCGCCGGAGCCACGGACGCGCCCATCACCCCCGTCGCCGTGGCCGCCTTCGACGCCGTGCGGGCCGCCTCGACGCGCAACGACGAACCCGGGACCGCCTCGCGCCCCTTCGACGCCTCCCGCGACGGGTTCGTCCTCGGTGAGGGAGCCGCCCTGTTCGTCGTCGAGGAGCTCGGCCGGGCCCGCCGTCGGGGCGCCCGCCCGTACGCCGAGATCGCCGGTCACGCGGCCCGCGCCGACGGTTTCCACATGACCGGACTGCGCCCCGACGGACGGGAACTCGCCCGGGCCGTCACCGCCGCCCTCGACGCGGCCCGCCTCAACCCCGAGGACCTGGACTACGTCAGCGCCCACGGCTCCGGGACCCCCCTCAACGACCGCCACGAGACCCTGGCGTACAAGCAGGCCCTCGGCGCGCACGCCCACCGCGTCCCGATCAGCTCGATCAAGTCCATGGTCGGGCACGCCATGGGGTCGGCGGGAGCCATCGAACTGGCCTCCTGTCTGCTCGCCATGCGGCACCACGTGGTGCCGCCCACCGCCAACCTGACTGTCCCGGACCCGCGGTGCGACCTCGACTACGTGCCGCGCCACGCCCGCGAGCACCGCACCGACGCCGTCCTCACGGTCGGCAGCGGCTTCGGCGGACTGCAGAGCGCCATGGTCCTCGTCCGCCCCGACCGGAGCGGGAAGTGAGCGCCGGCGCGGTGGTCACCGGCATCGGGGTGATCGCGCCCAACGGGACGGACGCGCAAGGGTTCTGGGCCGCCACGAGGATCGGCAAGAACGCGCTCGTTCCCTCCGCCGGGCCCGGCTCCCCCGCCGGATCAGGGGCCGGACGGGCGGGGGAGCCGGCCACGGTGGTCGAGGGCGCGATCCACGACCTCGAGGCGGCGGCGCCGCTGCCCGGCGGGGTGGCGTCGTACACGGACCGCACGACCCGCATCGCCCTCGCCACCGCCGCACAGGCGCTCGCCGACTCGCGGGCGGACATCGACGCCGTTCCGGCGGACCGGCGCGCCGTCGTCACGGCGGTGGGCGCGGGCGGCACCGGGTTCGGAGAGCGGCAACTGCGCGCCTTGTGGACCGACGGACCCGCCCACGTGAGCGCGTACACCTCGGCCGCCTGGTTCTACGCCGTCGACAGTGGCCGCATCTCCGTCGGACACGATCTGCGCGGGCCCGTCGGCGCGCTGAGCACCGGCCAGGCCGGGGGCCTGGACGCGCTCGCCCGGGCCGGGCTCCTGGTCCGGCGCGGCAGCGCCCTCGTGCTCGCCGGGGGAGTGGACGCCTCGCTCACCCCCCTCGGTCGGGCCGCCCGGCACACCACGGGCCTCGTGTCCGCCGAACACCGGCCGGAACGGGCCTACCTGCCCTTCGACCGCGCGGCGTGCGGACACGTGCCGGGCGAGGGCGGCGCGTTCCTCGTGGTCGAGGACGAGGGCACGGCCCGAGCCCGGGGCGCGCGCCTCTACGGGCGGATCGCCGGGCACGCGGCCACCCTGGACCCGCGGCCCGGAGCGGGGCGCGCACCGGGACTCCGCAGGGCCGTCGAACTCGCCCTGGCCGAAGCCCGGTGCCGCCCCGCCGAAGTCGACGTGGTCTTCGCCGACGCCGCCGGCAGCCGGCACCTCGACCGGGTGGAGGCCGACGCCCTCGCGGACGTCTTCGGCCCCCTGGGCGTGCCGGTCACCGCTCCCAAGACCGCCTTCGGCCGGCTCGGCGCGGGCGGCGCGTCCGTCGACGTCGTGGCGGCCCTGCTGTGCATGGCCGAGGGGCTCGTCCCGCCCACCACGAACACCGGTCCCGCCCCCGAGTACCGGCTCGACCTGGTCGTGGGATCGCCGAGGGCCGCACGCGTGCGCACCGCCCTCGTGGTCGCCCGGGGCCACGGCGGCTTCAACTCCGCGCTCGTCCTGCGGTCCGCCGGCTGACCTCGCGACCCCGCCGTCTCCGTGCCCCGGAATCCGCCGGGCCACGGTCCTCACGAAGAAGGGAACCCCTGTGTCTGAGCAGGTATTCACGCTCGACGACCTCACCCGCATCCTCCGCGAGGGGGCGGGGGCCAACGACGCCACGGCCCTCGACGGGGACATCCTCGACACCGACTTCGAAGCGCTCGGATACGACTCGCTGGCCCTCCTGGAGACAGGCGGCCGCATCGAGCGGGAGTTCGGCGTCACCCTCGAGGACGAGGTCTTCACCGACAACCGCACGCCCCGCGCCCTGGTCGAGGCCGTCAACGAGACCCTGACGGTCACCACCGGCGGATGAGACCGCGGGAACCGAACGGCGGGGGCCCCGACCCGGCACGACCGGGGCCCCCGCCCACCCCCGCCCCCGCTCCGGCTTCCGGCCCGTGCCTCCGTCCCGCCAGGGGCGGATCCGTTCCCACTCGGGGCTCCGGCTCCGGGATCGACTTGGGCTCCGGCCCGGCTTCCGGCCCCGAGCCCGCTCCCGGCCGGCCCCCCGGGCACGTCGAGCTGTGGTTGCTCCGTGTGCCGGACCGGGACACGGGCCTCCGGGGCGGCGAGGCGGTCGCCCGAGGTCTGCTCGACGCCGCCGAACGGCGCCGGGCCGACCTCTTCGTCCGGCCCGCCGACCGGCTCCTCTACACCGCCGCGCACGTGGCGCTGCGCCGGCTGCTCGGCCGGCGCACCGGCACACCGCCCGGCGAGGTCCGGCTGACCCGCGCACCCTGCGCCCGCTGCGGCGGCCCGCACGGCCGCCCGGTCCTGGCCGGTCCGCGGTCCGGGCCGCCGCTGCACTTCTCCCTGTCGCACGCCGCCGGTCACGCCCTGATCGGCCTCGCGTCCGTACCCGTCGGCGTGGACATCGCCAGGCTGCCCGGCGAGGCCACCGTGGAGTACGCCACGCGGGCGCTCCATCCCGACGAGCGCGGGGAACTGGCCGCCGCCCGGGTGACGGGCACGCACCGGGCGCTCTTCGCCCGCATCTGGACCCGCAAGGAGGCCTACCTCAAGGGCCTCGGCACCGGTCTGTGCCGCCCGCCCGCCGCCGACTACCTCGGCGACGATCCGCTCCGGCGCCCCCGGGGCTGGACCGTCACGGCCTTCGCGCCCCCCGGTGGCGGCCGGCACACGGCCGCCGTCGCCCTGCGCGGCCCCGCCCCGGCCGTCGTCGCCGTCCGCCGACTGCCCCCCGCGTGGTGACGCCCCGGCCCCGGCGCCTCGTGCGCGCCACGACCGGTTTGCGATCCGCCCCGGCTTTCCTGTCCGCGGGCCCGAGGATGACGGGAGCCCCCGCGCGGGGCGGCACCAGGAGGGAACGCCATGAACGCACCCCGCCCGCGACCGCCCACGCCCGGAGGCGTGGGCGCGAGACTGCTGGTCACAGGAGGCGCCGGCTTCATCGGTTCGCACTTCGTCCGCACCCTGCTGGCCGGCGACCACCCGGGGCACGAGGACACCCGCGTCACCGTCCTCGACAAGCTCACCTATGCGGGGGACCGCGACAACCTCCCCGCCGCGCACCCCCGGCTGGAATTCGTCCACGGCGACGTGTGCGACCCGGCGCTGCTGCGGGACCTGCTGCCCGGCCACGACGCGGTCCTCCACTTCGCCGCCGAGTCGCACGTCGACCGCTCGGTGCACGACGCCACCGAATTCGTCCGCACCAACGTGGCCGGCACCCAGACCCTGCTCGACGCGTGCCTCGCCACCGGAGTGGAGCGGATCGTGCACGTCTCCACGGACGAGGTGTACGGGTCGATCGAGGAGGGAGCGTGGACCGAGGAGCGACCCCTGCTCCCCAACTCCCCCTACGCCGCGTCCAAGGCGTCCTCGGACCTGATCGCCCGTTCCTACTGGCGCACCCACGGCCTGCACGTGTCGATCACCCGCTGCTCCAACAACTACGGGCCCCACCAGCACCCGGAGAAGCTCATCCCGCGGTTCGTCACCAACCTCCTGGAGGGCCGGCCCGTCCCGCTCTACGGCGACGGGAGCAACGTCCGCGAGTGGCTGCACGTCGACGACCACTGCCGGGCGCTCGCCCTCGTCCTCGACCGGGGCGGCGCCGGGGAGGTCTACAACGTCGGCGGCGGCGACGAGCGGACGAACGCCGAGATCACCCGGAGGCTGCTGGCCCTGTGCGGCGCGGACGCGTCGATGGTCCGGCACGTGCCCGACCGCAAGGGGCACGACCTGCGGTACGCGCTGGACGACACCAAGATCCGCGAGCGGCTCGGCTACGCCCCCCGCGTTCCTTTTGAGGAGGGGCTGGCCGCCACCGTCGCCTGGTACCGCGACAACCCCGGCCGGTGGAAGACCGCGAAGCACCGCAGCGACGACTTCGGCCGACCGGGCCGGGAAGGGAACACCCCGTGACAGCCCCAGCGAAAGCCTCAGGGAACGACCCCGCGGGCGTCCACAAGGACATCGTCCTCGACGAGGTGGTGAAGTTCCACCAGGAACGCCGGACGGACGGACCGTTCGTGCCCGGGACGACCGAGATCTGGCCCGCCGGCGCCGTGCTCGACGAGCGCGACCGGTCCGCCCTCGTCGAGGCGGCCCTGGAGATGCGGATCGCGGCCGGGCCCAGCTCCCGCAGGTTCGAGTCCCGGTTCGCCCGCAAGCTGGGGCTGCGCAAGGCGCACCTCGTCAACTCCGGTTCGTCCGCGAACCTGCTGGCCCTCACGGCCTTCACCTCGCACCTCCTGGAGGACCGCGCGCTGCGCCGCGGCGACGAGGTGATCACGGTCGCCGCCGGTTTCCCCACCACCGTCAACCCGATCATCCAGAACGGCCTCGTCCCGGTCTTCGTGGACGTCGACCTCGGCACCTACAACACCACGGCGGACCGGGTCGCGCGGGCCATCGGGCCGAAGACCCGCGCCATCATGATCGCCCACGCGCTCGGCAACCCCTTCGAGGTCGCCGAGATCGCCCAACTCGCCTCCGACCACGACCTGTTCCTGATCGAGGACAACTGCGACGCCGTCGGTTCCACCTACGACGGACGCCTCACCGGCACGTTCGGCGACCTCACCACCGTCAGCTTCTACCCCGCGCACCACCTCACCATGGGCGAGGGCGGCTGCGTCCTGACCTCCAACCTCGCGCTCGCCCGGATCGTGGAGTCCCTGCGCGACTGGGGCCGGGACTGCTGGTGCGAGCCGGGCGAGACCAACAAGTGCCTGAAGCGCTTCCAGTACCAGATGGGCACCCTCCCCGAGGGGTACGACCACAAGTACATCTTCAGCCACGTCGGCTACAACATGAAGGCCACCGACATCCAGGCCGCCCTCGGCCTCACCCAGCTCGACAAGCTCGACGTCTTCTGCGAGGCCCGGCGACGGAACTGGAAGCGGCTGCGGGACGGCCTCGACGGCGTCCCCCACCTCGTCCTGCCCCGGGCCACCCCGCGCAGCGACCCGAGCTGGTTCGGCTTCGCCCTCACGGTGGATCCCGACGCCCCGTTCAGCCGGGCCGCGCTCGTGGACTTCCTGGAAGGGCGCAGGATCGGCACCCGGCGCCTGTTCGCCGGCAACCTCACGCGCCACCCGGCCTACATCGGACGGGAGCACCGGGTGGTCGGCGACCTGACCAACAGCGACGTCGTCACCGAGCAGACCTTCTGGATCGGCGTCTATCCCGCGCTGACCGACGAGATGCTCGACTACGTCGTCGCCTCCGTCAAGGAGTTCGTGGGAGGCCGGACGTGACCGCCCTCCCGGCGGGCGTCCCGGACACCGAGGAACTCCTCGGCTGGCTGGAGGAGCGCGCACGCGCCCACCCGTTCGAGGTCGAACGGGCCCGGCTCGACCACCTCGACGGCTGGTCCTTCGAGCGGACGACGGGCAACCTCGTCCACCGCAGCGGCAGGTTCTTCACCGTCGAGGGCCTGCGCGTCGCCACCTCGGACGGCGAACGCGCGGCGGCCTGGCACCAGCCGATCATCGTCCAGCCCGAGGTGGGCATCCTCGGCATCCTGGTCAAGGAGTTCGACGGCGTACCGCGCTTCCTGATGCAGGCGAAGATGGAACCGGGCAACTCCAACCTGCTCCAGATCTCCCCGACGGTCCAGGCCACCCGCAGCAACTACACCACGGCGCACCACGGCGCCCCGGTCCGCTACCTGGAGTACTTCCGGGGGCCGGGCCGCGGGCACGTACTGGCCGACGTCCTCCAGTCCGAGCACGGCTCCTGGTTCCACCGCAAGAGCAACCGCAACATGATCGTCCGGGTCCGGGGAGACGTGCCCGAGCACGAGGACTTCCGCTGGCTGGACCTCGAACAGATCGGACGGCTGCTCCGGCTGGACAACGTCATCAACATGGACGCCAGGACCGTGCTGTCCTGCCTGCCCCTCCCGGAGACCGAGGAGGGCGGGACACCGCTCCACTCGGGCACCGAGCTGCTGTCCCGGTTCACCGAGGAGCGGTCCCGGCACGAGCTGACCGCCCACCGGGTCCCCCTCGCGGACCTTCCGGGCTGGAGCCGCGGTCCCTGGTCGGTCACGCACGAGGACGGACGGTACTTCGGTGTGGTCGGCGTCCACGTGCGGGCGGGCAGCCGGGAGGTCGCCCAGTGGTCCCAGCCGCTGTTCGAACCCGTGGGGACCGGGGTCGTCGCCTTCCTGTTCCGCCGGATCGGCGGGGTGCCGCACCTGCTCGCCCACGCCAAGGTCGAGGCGGGCTTCGCCGACACCGTCGAACTCGCCCCCACCGTCCAGTGCGTCCCGGACAACCACGCCCACCTGCCCCGGGAACGCCGGCCGCGCTTCCTCGACGCCGTCCTCGGCGCCGACCCGGCCGCGATCCGCTACGAGGCCCGTCACTCGGAGGAGGGCGGCCGCTTCCTCGGCGCGGAGAGCAGGTACCTCTTCGTCGAGGCCGACGAGACGCTGGCCCCGCTGGACCCGCCGCCCGGTTACCTCTGGGTCGCCCCGGAGCAGTTCGCCGGCCTGCTGCGGCACAACCACTACGTCGACGTGCAGGCCAGGACCCTGCTGTCCTGCCTCACCACCGGGGCGGTGCGGCTCTGATGGCACCACTGCGCGTCGGGGTGCTCGGCTGCGCGGACATCGCACGTCGCCGGATCATGCCCGCCCTGCGGGCGCATCCCGACACCGAACTCGTCGCCGTGGCCGGCCGGGACGTCGGCCGGACGGTCCGGACGGCCGCCGAGTACGGCTGCGAACCCGTGCACGGCTACGACCGGCTGCTCGCCCGCGCCGACGTCGACGCCGTGTACGTGCCGCTGCCCGCCGCCCTGCACGCGCCGTGGACCGAGGCGGCGCTCCTCGCCGGCAAGCACGTCCTCGCCGAGAAGCCGCTCACCACCGACACCGCCCGTACGGCCAACCTCCTGGCGCTGGCCGAACGGCGCGGCCTGGTGCTGCGCGAGAACGTCATGTTCGTGCACCACGGGCAACACCGTGCCGTCCGCGAGCTCGTCGCGGACGGCGCGATCGGGAGGGTCCGCGCCCTGCACGCCGTCTTCACCGTGCCCCGACCGCCCGACCGCGACATCCGCTTCGACCCCGCCCTGGGCGGCGGAGCGCTCTGGGACACCGGCGTGTACCCGGTGCGGGCCGCCCTGCTGCTCCTCGGTGGTGCCCTGGAGCCGATGGCCTCGATACGGGTGCGGGGCGGCCCCGGCGACCGGGTCGACGTCGCCGGGACGGCGCTGCTGCGCGCCCCCGACGGGGCGGGGGCACACCTCACCTTCGGCCTCGACCACGGCTACCGCTCGCGCTACGAGATCTGGGGGACCGGGGGCGTCCTCACCGTCGACCGCGCCTTCACCCCTCCGGCCGGTCTTCCGCCCCGGGTCGTCCTCGACCGCCCGGGCGGCGCCGAACGGATCGTCCTGCCCGCCGAGGACCAGGTGCTCAACGCGGTCGGCGCCTTCGCCGGGGCCGTGCGCACCGGAGCCCCGACCGACCCGGCCCTGTTGCCCCAGGCGGCCCTGCTGGCCGAACTGGCCGAACTGGCCGACCGTACGGAAGCCGTCTGACGGAACCGGCCGGACCACCGCCGTCGGGAGACCCCTCCCGCGCCCACCGCCTCCGGGAGACCTCTCCCACGGCCCCGCAGGAGCGGCCATGACACCGTCCGACCCGGACCGCACGGAGGTCCGGCCCGTCATCCTGGACGCCGGCGGCACGCCGTTGTCCGGGTTGCTCACCACCGGAACGGCGGCACCGCCGCGGGCCGTGGTGGTGGCGCTGCACGGCGGCGGGATGAGCGCCGGGTACTTCGACAGCAGGGTCCGGCCCGGCCTGTCCCTCCTCCGGCTCGGCGCCCGGCTCGGCTACCGGGTGCTCGCCCTCGACCGCCCCGGCTACGGTGCCTCGGCACGCCGCCACCCCGAGGGGCTCGGCCTGGAGGAGCAGGCCGCGCTGGTCCGCCGCGCGCTCGCCGGGTTCGCCCCCGGTGCCGGGCGCGGCGCCGGGTTCTTCCTCGTCGCGCACTCCAGTGGCGGCCGGCTCGCGCTCCGCCTCGCCGGTGACGACGACCCGCGCGTGCCTCTGATCGGCGCGGACGTCTCCGGCCTCGGCAGCCGGTTCGCCACCGGCCCCGAGGCCCTGCCGGGCCCGCACGGCCGCGGCGCCTGGCGCCGCCACTGGGGCGCGCTGCGCAACTACCCGCCCGACGCCCTCCTGACCAGCGGCGCCCTGGTCCGGCCGGTCCCCGAGCGGGAGGCCCGGGAGCAGGCGCGGTGGCCCGCGATGTACCCGGGGATCGCGGCGCGCGTCCGGATCCCGGTCCGCTTCACCTTCGCCGAACAGGAGCAGTGGTGGCGGCACGACGAGGAGGCCGTCGCCGCGCTGCTCGCGCCGCTCACCGCCGCCCCGCGCGCCGAGGTGGCGCGGCAGCCGGACGCCGGACACAACGTCTCGCTCGGCTGGGCCGCGCGCACGTACCACCTGCGGGCCCTAGCCTTCCTGGAGGAGTGCCTGCTCGCGCGCGACGCCGCGCCGTCCGGGCCGCGCCGGGACCCGTCCGCCCCGGCACCGGTCACCGGCTGACGCCCGACCGCACCGGACCGGCGACGACGACGACGAGGAGGTGGCGGCGGTGGCCGCGAGAAAGGGCGGCGGCCCGGACGGCGGTACGGAGGACGACGAGCGGGGCGGACTCCTCGGCACGATGTTCCGGTCGCTGGCCGTGCGGAACTTCCGGGTGTTCGTCCTGGGCCAGCTCGGTTCCGTCGTCGGCACCTGGATGATGGTCGTCGCCCAGGACTGGCTGGTGCTCGGGCTCACCGGCGACTCGGGCACGGCACTCGGGACGGTGACCGCCTGCCAGTTCGCCCCGTTGCTGCTCCTCACCCTGTACGCGGGCGGGCTGGCCGACCGGCACGACAAGCGGCGGCTGCTCGTCGCGGCCAACCTCGCCGCCGCCGCGCTGTCCCTCGTCCTCGCCGCCCTCGTCCTGACCGATGCGGTCAGGCTCTGGCACGTGTACGTCCTCGCCCTGGCCCTCGGCACCGTCAACGCGGTGGAGACGCCCACCCGCATGTCGTTCGTGAGCGAACTCGTCGGCGCCCGGCTGCTGCCGAACGCCTCGGCGCTCAGCGGCGCCTACTTCAACGTGGCGCGGGTCGTGGGTCCTGCCCTCGCGGGCCTGCTGATCAGCCGTTGGGACACCGGTCCGGTCATGCTCCTCAACGCCGTGAGCTACCTGGCCACCGTCGCCGGGCTGCGGCTCGTCCGCCCGGGCGAACTGCACCGTTCCGCCCGGCGGCCCGGCCGCGCCTCCGTCGGCGACGGCATCCGGCACGTCCGAGCCCGCCGCGACCTGCTGCTGCCGATGGCCCTCGTCGCCGCCGTCGGGGTGACCGGCTTCAGTTTCCAGGCCGCCCTGCCGCTGCTCGCCAAGACGGTCCTGCGCACCGACGCCGAGGGCTTCGGACTGCTCACCACGGCCCTCGCGGCCGGTTCGCTGACCGCCGCCCTCGCCACCACCGCGCGGCGCGGCAGACCCCCCTTCGCCCTCGTCCTCGGCTCCGCCCTCGTCCTCGGGACCGCGGTCGTGCTGACCGGGCTCGGCGCCCTGGGCGGACCGGTCGTGCCCCTGCTGTTCTGCACCGGCCTCGCCTCCACCGCCTTCGCCCAGGCCGCCAACCACCACATCCAGCTCGGCACCGACCCCGCGTTCCGGGGACGTGTGACGGCCCTCTACACCCTCGTCTCCCAGGGCACCACCCCTCTGACCGCACTGCTCACCGGCACCGTCGCCGAGCTGTACGGGGTGCGGTCCGCCCTGGTCCTCGGCGGCACCGGCTGCGTCCTCGCCGCCTTGGCCGCCGCCGCCCCCGCCGCGTACGGCCGGTTGCGCCGACGGCCGGCGGACCCCCCGGGCGGGGAGCCGGAGGCGCCGCCGACACCCGGCCGGGACACCCGGCGCGGTGTCACGCGTTCCTGACACGAATTGACCTCCGTCTGACACAAGCGCGCTTGTGTGCCCCGTCACGAGCCTTGGACACTCGAAGGGTCGCCCGAACGCCGCAACCCGGAACACCACCCGGTCACGAGGAGTTGAGTTCGTTGCGCTTCAATCTCATCGGTCCCTTCGAGGTTGTCACCGATGACGGCAGGGTGTACCAGCCGGGGACGCCGAAGGTCTGCCAGACCCTGGCCCTGCTGCTCACCCGGCCGAACGAGATCGTCACCGCCGAGTCCCTGATCAAGGAGCTGTGGGGGGAGCGCCCACCGCGCAGCGCGGTCACCACCCTGCAGACGTACGTCTACCACGCTCGCCGCATGTTCGTGAACGAGCGCCTCGTGCCGTCCGACCGGGCCCTCATCGTCACCAGCCCGCCCGGCTACGCCATCCACGTCGACGACGGCGAGATCGACATCCGGATCTTCGAACGGCTCGTGGCGGAAGGGCGGGACCGGCTCGTCGGCGGGGATCCCGCGGGCGCCCTCGTGAGCGTCCAGGAGGCCCTCGCCCTGTGGCGCGGCCCCGCCCTCTCCAATTTCCCGGCCGGGGACGTGCTGACCGGCCACATCGTCCACCTGGAGGAACTACGCATCCGCGCCTTCGAGATCCGCATCGAGGCCGAGGACCGGCTTGGCCGGCACGGGGAGTCCATCCCCGAACTGCGCCGCCTGGTCAACGACTACCCGCTCAACGAGTGGTTCCACTGCCGGCTCATCGCCGCGCTGGGCACGGCCGGCCGACGGGCCGAGGCCCTGCACGCCTACCAGAACGTCCGCCGTCTGCTCGCCGACGAGCTGGGCCTCGAACCCTCCCCGCAGATGCAGCGGCTGCAGCACCGCATCCTGAGCGCCGACGGCTTCGACGGGCCCGACGGCGCCGACGGGACCGGACGCTTCGGCGGCGCGCCGCGCGCCCGGTCCGCCGTGGTCCGCGAGCCGCGCCCCGTCCTCGCCCGGCAGGACGCCGGCCGCTGAGGGCACCCCCCGGCGCGGCTCGCGCACCGCGCGCCGACGGGCCGGGCACCGTACGACGCGGTGCCCGGCCCGTCGGCGTCGTGCGCCCGGGTCAGCCGTCCCCGGCCGGGGACGCGTCGAGCCGGGCGAGCGTCCGCAGGATCGCCGTCTGCCGGGCGTCCCGCTCGCGCACCAGCTCCTCGTACGACCGGTCGCCGTACGCCTCCTCGGCCTGCTCGATCAGGGACCGGATCGTCTCCTCGTCCATCGGCGGCCGGCCGAGTTGCTCCCAGCCCTTCTCCAGGCCCGCGCCGAGCGTGCCCAGCCATTTGCGCAGCCCGCCCTGCCCACCGCCCAGGTGGAAGGCGAGGAACGGTCCGACCGTCGCCCAGCGCAGCCCGATGGAGTGGGTGACCACCTGGTCCAGCTCCGGCAGCGACACCACTCCCTCGCGCACCAGGTGCACCGACTCCCGCAGCAGCGCGGACTGCAGCCGGTTGGCGGCGAACGCCAGGATCGGCCGGCGCAGCACCACCGGGGTCCGGCCCACCGACCGGAGGAAGTCCACCGCCTCGGCCACCGCCTCCGGCGAGGTCTTCCGCCCCGCCACCACCTCCACCAGCGGCACCACGTGCGGCGGGTTGAACGGGTGGCCGACGACGAGGCGCGAGGAGTCCTCCATCCGGGCGCCCATGGCGTCCGGGTCGAGCGTGGACGTCGAGGACAGCAGCAGCGCGTCCGGGCGCGCCGCCGCGCCGATCCGCCCGAACAGCTCCTGCTTCAGCTCCAGGTTCTCCGGCGCGTTCTCCACGACGACGTCCGCGTCGGCGACCGCCTTCGCCAGGTCGGGTTCGAACTCGAGGCGTTCCGCGAATCCCGCCGGGTCCGCCGTGCCGTCCTCCAGGAACGGCGCGAACAGTTCCAGGGCCTCCTCGACGATCCGCGGCGCCTCGGCCCGCCGGCTGTTGACCCGTACGCGCAGTCCGTGACCGAGGAACAGGGTGATCCAGCCCAGGCCGATCGTGCCGGCGCCGACGACCGTGACCGTACGCGGCTCCGCCGCCGCGCCCCCGCTCACGCGCCCGCTCCGGTCAGCTTGGGCAGGACCTCCTGCGCCATCAGGCGCATCGTGGTCGCGGCGTCCTCGAACGACAGGTGCCCGGAGTGGACCCCCAGGCTGATGGTGATGTCGTCCCCGAACCAGCCCGCGATCCGGTCCAGTTGCCCGCGCACCTGCTCCGGGGTGCCGATGAGCAGCTTGCCCTGCTCCATCTTGGACTCGAAGTGCGAGGACCTGGTGGCCTCCACCAGCTTCTCGTAGCCCGGATAGGCCTCGGAGCGCGTGGTGCCCCAGGCCGCGACGGCCTCCCGGATGGCGGCCGAGTTCCGGTCGTCGTCGAGACGGCCCTTGCGGCGGGCCTCCTCGTCGTCCTCGGCGACCACGCAGGGGTAGCTGAAGTGGATCCGCTCGGTGCCCGGCTCGCGGCCCGAGGCCGCCCACTCCGACCGGTACACCGCGAGCCGGTTCTGCAACTCCTCGGTCGACATGACGTTGGGCACGGTCTGCAGGTGGTGCCCCGCCCGGCCCGCCTCGGCGCAGGACTCGGCGCTGCGCGCCGTGGTGACGAACACCGGAGGGTGCGGGTGCTGCACCGGCCGGGGCAGCAGGGTGACCGGGCCGAAGCGGTGGAAGGAGCCCTCGAACTCGAGCTCTTCCTCGGTCCACAGCCGCTTGATGGCGGCGACGCCCTCCGCGAACCGGTCCTTGGACTCGTCGATGGGAATGCCGAAGGCCTTGAACTCGTCGGGCAGGAAGGCCCGTCCGAAGGCGGCGTCGACGCGTCCGCCCGAGATGTTGTCCAGCATGGCCAGCTTGCCCGCCAGCTTCACGGGGTGCTGGAAGGCGGGGATGGTGGCGCTCGTGCCCAGCCGGATCCGGCGGGTCCGGCCCGCTGCCGCGGCGAGGAACGTCACCGGGTCGGGGCTGTAACCCCCGTACGAGAAGAAGTAGTGCTCGACGATCTTCACGTGGTCGAAGCCGAGTTCCTCGGCGAGGTCGACGAGGCGCAGCGCCTCGTCGAAGTACTGGTCCGCGGGTTTGTCCGCCGGACCCACGGTGGGGAAGAAGACGATTCCGAACTTCATGACGCTCCTGGGGTCGGGTCAGTGGCGGCCGGAGCCGTCGTGGTGGAGGTCGCGGCGGCGCACCTGCCAGTCGCCGTCCACCTGCACCAGGTGGTCGTGGCAGACGACGCTGGCGAAGACGTCGAGCTCGCCGCCGCGCGGGACCCGCATGGCGAGCGCGTACGACCGGGCCCGCAGCGAACCGTCGTCCTCCGGCGTCACCGACAGCATGCCGAGCCAGTGCCGGAAGTCGATCTTGTCGGCGTCGAGCCGCTTCTTGCGCGCCCGCGAGGACTCCCGGATGGCCTCGCGGCCGCGCAGGGGCTCGTTCAGCCGGCTCGCCTCCTGGAACACGGCGTCCTCGGTGAACGTGTCGGCCCACTCGTCGGGCCTGCCGTCGTCGAGGAGGCCCATCTGGCGGGCGTAGAACTGCTGGATGCGGGCGTAGAGTTCGGCCGGCACGTGATCGGTCATGCGAGTTGCCTTCCTGGAGGGGCGCCGGCGGACCGGCTGGGGTACGGGGACGGGGTACGGGGCGGGTCAGCGGGCGTCCGGGCCGCCGGACGCCTCCAGAAGACGTGCGCCGTACGGCGTGCCCACGGGCTCGAAGCGGAGGGCCACGTGGCTCGCCAGGCTGTGGACGTCGCGCCAGACCCGTTCCAGCGGACCGCCCCCCGTGAGCGCGGAGCTGCCCGCCGCGCGCACCAGCGACTCGACGGCGTCCACGAGCCGTTCGACGGCGAACGCGCAGTCGGCGGGGTTGCGCACGGGTGCCAGCGCGGCGGTCTCGGTGCGGTCGGCGACCCGGGCCGCGCGCAGCAGGAGCAGCTCCGCCGCGTCCACGGCACTCGTCGCCCGGGCCAGGGCGAGCCGTGGTGCCGGGTTGTCCGCCGGGACCGGGGCCGTGTGCTCCGCGTAGGCCCGCAGCGCCGCACGGGCCGCGCCCAGGGCGGGGGCGCCGAAGAACAGACCGCTCACCAGCCGCAGGGGCGCCGTGTGGCAGGGCGCGTCGGAGCCCACGCTGCGACCCGTGATCATGTCCTGGCGGGGGAAGCCGCGGTGCCGGGGTACGAAGACCCCGTCCGCCACGAGGGTGTTGCTGCCGGTCGCCCGCATGCCGGTGGAGTTCCAGGTGTCGGCGACCGAGTAGTCGGCACGGGGCACGGCGAAGAACCACGGGGTGGGCCGCTCCTCACCCTGCACCATGGCGCAGACCAGCGCCCAGTCGGAGGAGCCGACGGCGCTGGCGTAGCCCCACTCGCCGCCCAGCCTCCAACCGCCGTCGACCGGGACGGCCCGGCCCCGGGGCATCAGCGCGCCCACGACGACCGTGTCGGCGCCCTTGGCCCACAGCTCCTGCTGGCCCTCCCGGGGCAGGAAGGCCCCCATCCGCCCGGCGGCGGCGATCACGGAGGCGTTCCAGGCCGCCGAGGTGCAGCCTTCGCCGAGCGCGGCGACGGACCGGACCAGCGCGTCGAGCGAACCGGCCGCACCGCCCCAGCGGCTGGGGACGAAGTGCCGGGCGAAGCCGGCCGACACGATCGACTCCATCAGCTCGGCGGGCAGCCCGCGGTCGGCGTCGGCCCGTGCGGCGTGCCGCGCCGCCACCACCGCGAGTTCCCGCCCCTCGACGGGAAGGACCGGGCCGTGTGTCCCCCTGGGCATCGCACCACTCTCCTCGTTCGCCGCAGCGGCGCGAAGCCGCCGGGGAGGCAACCCCGCGCCGGGCCTGGGGCCACCCTGACGCCGGGCGATCCAGCACCCCTTGAGCGCGGCTTGACGGGGAGAGTCGCAGGTCAGCGCGGGGCGCGGGGGAGGGGCCCGGACGCCGGACCGGGGAGCAGCAGGGACAGCACCACGCCGAGGGCCATCACGGCGGCCCCGACGAGGAACACGGTGCTGATCGAGGAGGCGAGGCCGTCGACGACGGGGGCCGCGATCCTCGGGTCGGCGTGGAGGAGGAAGGACGTGTCGTCCAGGTCGACGCCGCCCCTCCCGGCCACCGCGTCGAGCACCCGCCGGTTGGCGGGCAGTGCGGCGACGGCGGGGTCGGCGGAGGCCGCGCGGAAGCCGGGGTCCAGGCCGGCCCGGGCGACCGCGCCCGCGACCCGGTCCTCGGCCAGGGCGAACATGAGGGACAGGAAGGCCGCGGTCCCGGCCGTTCCGCCGATGCCGCGGAAGAAGGTGAACGCGGCGCTCGACACGCCCATGTCCTCCTTGGGCGAGTTGTTCTGAAGGGCGATCAGGGTGACCGGGAGGCAGACGCCCATGCCCGCGCCGAGCAGGTAGACGAGCGCGCCCGCCGCCCACAGAGGGGAGCCCGGGCCGAGCGAGGCGAAGCCCAGGAGCGTCGCCGTCACCAGGCCCGTGCCGCCGGCGAGGAAGGCGCGGTAGCGGCCGGAGCGGTTGATGACCCCGCTGAAGGAACGGCTGGTGGTCAGCACCCCGGCCATCTGCGGGATCAGCAGCAGCCCCGCGTGCTCGGGCGACTGCCCCTTCACGAGCTGCAGGTACAGGGGCAGGAAGATCAGCGACCCGAACAGGCCGACGCCGACGAGGACGCTGACCGCGTTGACGAGGGAGAAGACGCGGCTGCGGAAGAGGCGCAGCGGGATGACGGCCGAGGCCCCCATGCGCCGCTCGGTCACCAGGAAGGCCACGAGCCCGACCGCCCCCACGGCGCACAGGGCCAGGGAGAGCGGCGAGGCCCATCCCCACACCCTGCCCTGCTCGGCCACCACGAGCAGGGGGGCGAGACAGACCACGAGCCAGCCGGCCCCCGCGTAGTCGACGCGCTGCTCCCGCCGCTCGGCCGGCATCCGGTAGCGCAGCACCACGATCGCGAGGGCCACGAGCCCGATGGGCAGGTTGATCAGGAAGGACCAGCGCCACCCGTCGATGCCGAGCAGGGTGTCGGCCGAGGCGAACAGCCCGCCGACCGGCGGCCCGGCCACGCCCGCCACGACGGACACAGCGGAGAAGTAGACCTGGTAGCGGGCGCGCAGTTCGGGCGTGAGGACGTCTCCCATGATGGCGAAGGCCAGAGCGGCGATCCCACCGCCGCCGACGCCCTGCACCGCGCGGTAGGCGGCCAGTTCGTACACGGAGCCCGCGGTGCCGCACAGCAGTGAGCCCGCCAGGAACACGACGATGGCGGTCACGTAGAGCCGTTTGCGGCCGTAGAGGTCGGAGAGCTTGCCGAACAGCGGGGTCGCGATGGTCGTGGTGACCATGTAGGACGTGGTCACCCAGGCCTGGAGGGTCTGTCCGTGGAGTTCGTCGGCGATGGTCCGCATCGACGCCGAGACGATGACGAACTCCAGGCCGTAGAGCATGAGTCCGAGCATCAGCCCGGCGATGACGGTCATGAGGGCCCGGTGCTCGGGGGTGCCGCGCCGGGGCGCGACGGCCTCCGCGTCCGCGGCGGATAACGGGGTGCCGGCCATGGTCTCCTCGGTGTCTGTCGGTGTCTGTCGGTGTCTGTCGGTGTCCCTCGGCGTTCGTCGGGGCGACCGAAACGCACCGACGAAGGTAGGACCTCGACCGGAGTTGAGGTCAACCGCCGAAGAGCGGGGCTCACCGTGCTTCGAGCGCGGCTCCAGCGCCGTCGGGGACGGTCGGGACCCCCGTCGTCTCCCCGCAGGAGGAATCCCCGGTGCCTCGTCGTCTGTTCACCTCGGAGTCCGTCACCGAGGGGCATCCCGACAAGATCGCTGACCAGATCAGCGACACCATCCTCGACGCGCTGCTGCGCGAGGACCCCACCTCGCGCGTCGCCGTCGAGACGCTGATCACCACCGGCCTGGTGCACGTCGCCGGTGAGGTGACCACCAAGGCGTGGGCGGACATCCCCACCCTCGTCCGGAGCAAGATCCTGGAGATCGGTTACGACTCCTCGAAGAAGGGCTTCGACGGCGCCTCCTGCGGCGTGTCGGTGTCCATCGGGTCGCAGTCCCCGGACATCGCCCAGGGTGTCGACACCGCGTACGAGAAGCGTGTCGAGGGCGACGAGGACGAGCTGGACAAGCAGGGCGCCGGCGACCAGGGCCTGATGTTCGGCTACGCGTCGGACGAGAC